>NZ_JBHEZX010000004.1:0-592090 GCF_042511045.1 Streptacidiphilus alkalitolerans | reverse complement strand
CCCTCCCGCCCCGCCACCGGCGCAGCCGCCCGCACCCCCGCCCGTACCACTTCTCCGCTCCCGCTCAGAGCCGCTGCAGGATCGTCCCCGTTGCCAGCGCGCCGCCCGCGCACATGGTGACCAGGGCGAACTCCTTGTCCTCGCGCTCCAGTTCGTGCAGCGCCGTGGTGATCAGCCGGGCGCCGGTGGAGCCCACCGGGTGGCCCAGGGCGATCGCGCCGCCGTTGACGTTGACCTTGGACATGTCGGCGTCCATCACCTGGGCCCAGGAGAGCACGACCGACGCGAACGCCTCGTTGATCTCCACCAGGTCGATGTCGGCGAGCTTCATCCCGGCCTTGCCCAGCACAGCGCGGGTCGCGTCGATGGGTCCGTCCAGGTGGTAGTGCGGGTCGGTGCCGACCACCGCCTGGGCGACGATACGGGCGCGCGGCACCAGTCCGAGCGCCTTCGCCGCACGCCGGGACGCCCACATCACCGCGGCCGAGCCGTCGGAGATCTGCGAGGCGGTGCCTGCCGTGTGGATCGCGGCGGGCATGACCGTGCGCAGCCCCGCCAGCCCCTCCATGGAGGTGTCCCGCAGCCCCTCGTCGCGGTCGAAGAGCCGCCACATGCCCTGGCCGGCCAGCTGCTCCGCCTCAGTGGTGGGCACCTGGACGGCGTACGTCTCGCGCTTGAACCGCTCCTCGGCCCAGGCGTTGGCGGCCCGTTGCTGGGACATCACCCCGAGCCGGTCCAGGTCGGTACGGGTGAGTCCGCGCCGCCTGGCGATCCGTTCGGCGGCCTCGAACTGGTTGGGGAGGTCGACGTTCCACTCCTCCGGGAACGGCCGTCCGGGCCCGTGCGCGGAGGCGGCCCCGAGCGGGACCCGGGACATCGACTCGACGCCGCAGGCGATGCCGACGTCGATGACGCCGGCCGCGACCATGTTGGCGACCATGTGGTTGGCCTGCTGCGAGGATCCGCACTGGCAGTCCACGGTGGTGGCGGCGACCTCGTAGGGCAGGCCCATCGCGAGCCAGGCCGTGCGGGCCGGGTTCATCGACTGCTCGCCGGCGTGGGTGACGGTCCCGCTGACGATCTGCTCGACGACGTCGGGCTGCACGCCGGTGCGGGCGAGCAGCTCGCGGAAGGTCTCCCCGAGCAGGTAGCCGGGATGGAGGTTGGCGAGGGCTCCGCCTCGCTTACCGATGGGGGTGCGCACTGCTTCGACGATGACGGGTTCAGCGGCCATGACTCGCCCTCCGGAAGCCCCGGGGCCGGTGGGGGCCGCCGAGGAGAACTGATACGCGTTCTAGTTCTGGCCCCCTTTGTATTCGCCCCAAGCAGGGCCGCGCAAGGCTCTTGCGCGTACTAGAACCTGTTACTACGGTCAGGGGATGGATCTGACGCCTCGTCAGCTGACGCGTCGGTAAGTATGGAGGCCCCGATGACCTGCCCGGCCCTGCCCGACGGTTTCGACTTCACCGATCCCGACCTGAACCAGCAGCGGGTGCCGCTCCCCGAGTTCGCGCTGCTGCGCGCCACCGAGCCGGTGCGCTGGATCCCGCAGGCGCACGGGACGACCGGCTTCGACGACGGGGGCTACTGGGCCGTCACCCGGCACGCGGACGTCAAGGAGGTGTCCGTCCACCCGGAGGTCTTCTCCTCCACCCTCAATACCGCGGTGATCCGCTTCAACCCGCAGATCCAGCAGGACGGCATCGACAGCCAGAAGCTGATCATGCTCAACATGGACCCGCCGGAGCACACCCGGCTGCGGCAGATCGTCCAGCGCGGCTTCACCCCGCGCGCCATCAACGCCATGCAGGAGGCCCTGCGCGGGCGGGCCGAGCGGATCGTCGCGTCCGCGCTCGCCGAGGGCCGGGGCGACTTCGTCCGCGACATCGCCTGCGAGCTGCCGCTGCAGGCCATCGCCGAGCTGATCGGCGTCCCGCAGCAGGACCGGGCGAAGATCTTCGACTGGACCAACAAGATGGTCGCCTACGACGACCCCGAGCTCGGCGTCAGCCAGGAGACCGGGATGGAGTCGGCCATCGAGCTGATGATGTACGCGATGGGCATCGCCGAGGAGCGCAAGGGCTGTCCGGCCCACGACATCGTCACCCAACTGGTCAACGCCGAGGGCCAGGGCAATCTCAGCTCGGACGAGTTCGGCTTCTTCGTGCTGCTGCTGGCCGTGGCCGGCAACGAGACCACCCGCAACGCCACCAGCCACGGGATGCACGCGCTGCTCACCAACCCGGAGCAGTGGGCGCTCTACAAGGAGCAGCGCCCGCGCACCGCCGCCGACGAGATCGTCCGCTGGGCCACCCCGGTGATGGCCTTCCAGCGCACCGCCACCCGGGACACCGAGCTCGGCGGGGTGAAGATCGCCGCAGGTCAGCGCGTCGGAATCTTCTACAGCTCGGCCAACAACGACGCCGAGGTGTTCGACCGCCCGGAGCGCTTCGACATCTTCCGCGACCCCAATCCGCACCTCGGCTTCGGCGGCGGGGGTCCGCACTTCTGCCTGGGCGCCAACCTGGCCCGGCTGGAGCTGGACCTGATCTTCAACGCCATCGCCGACACCGTCCCGGACATCCGGCTCACCGGCGAGCCCCGGCGGCTGCGCTCGGCCTGGCTCAACGGCGTCAAGGAACTCCCCGTCAGTTACGCCTAGCAGCCGGGCGGACCCGTCGCCCGTTCGGCCTCCAGCGCAGGCAATCGCCCCGCTCCACTGAAAACCTGATGGTCAGTCCACCAGGTAGCGGAGGGGTCGATGGCCCAGCAGCAGGCAACGGCAGGCACAGCGGACGGGGCTCCGATCGAGGAGAACTCGGGGCGGGTCCGGCTGGTCTTCCTCGGCGTGATGCTGGGAATGTTCCTGGCCGCGCTCGACCAGACCATCGTCTCCACCGCCCTCCCCACCATCGTCGGCGACCTGGGCGGTGCGAACCACCTCTCCTGGGTGGTCACCTCCTACCTGCTGGCCGCCACCGCGACCACCCCGCTCTGGGGCAAGCTCGGCGACCTCTTCGGCCGCAAGTACGTCTTCGTCGTCTGCATCGTCATCTTCCTGATCGGCTCGGCGCTCTGCGGGATCTCGCAGAACATGCTTCAGCTGATCATGTTCCGGGCGCTGCAGGGCCTGGGCGGCGGCGGTCTTATGGTGCTGGCGATGGCGGTCATCGCGGACGTCGTCCCGCCCCGGGACCGGGGCCGCTACCAGGGCGTCATCGGGGCGGTCTTCGGCGTCTCCTCGGTGGTCGGCCCGCTGCTCGGCGGCTTCCTGGTGGACAACCTGAACTGGCGCTGGGTCTTCTACGTCAACCTGCCGGTCGGGATCGTCGCGCTGTTCGTGATCGCGACCGCGCTCAAGGCGAAGAACCCCGACATCCGCCCGAAGATCGACTACCTGGGCACCCTGCTGCTGGCCGCCGCGTCCACCTGCCTGGTACTGATCACCAGCCTCGGCGGCACCACCTGGGCCTGGAACTCGATCGAGGTCTGGGGCTGCGCGATCGGCGCGGCCGTGCTGATCTTCGCCTTCATCCTGGTGGAGCAGCGGGTGGAGGAGCCGGTACTGCCGCTGCGGCTGTTCCGGAACCGGGTGTTCACGGTCTGCTCGGGCATGGGCTTCGTGATCGGCCTGTGCATGTTCGGCGCGCTGTCCTACATCCCGCTCTACATGCAGGTGGTCAACGGCAACTCGCCGACCATCTCCGGGCTGCGGCTGCTGCCGATGATGGCGGGTCTGCTGGTGACCTCGATCGGCACCGGGCAGCTGATCAGCAAGACCGGCAAGTACAAGATCTACCCGATCATCGGCACCGCGCTGACGGTGGTCGCCCTGGTGCTGCTGGCCCAGGTGGACGACACCACCAGCGACACCGTGATGGGCCTCTACATGCTGGTGCTCGGCGCGGGCCTGGGCCTGGTGATGCAGGTGCTGATCATCGCGGTGCAGAACTCGGCCGACTACTCCGACCTGGGCACCGCCACCTCGGGCGTCACCTACTTCCGCTCCATCGGCGGCTCGTTCGGCGCGTCCATCTTCGGCACGGTGCTCAACAACAAGCTGAACTCCAACATCGCCTCGGCCCAGCGGGACGGGACGCTCTCGCGGGCGTTCCCGGTGCAGCGGGTGCTGGAGAACCCGACCATCGTGCAGAGGTCGCCGGCCTCCCAACGGCCGCTGCTGGAACCGTTCCTGCACATCTACGCGGTGTCGCTGCAGACCGTCTACCTGGTGGCGGCGGGGATCGCGGTGGTGGCCTTCCTGCTCTCGCTGTTCCTGCGCGAGGTGCCGCTGCGCACCGCCAACCGCACCGCGCAGCAGGGCGAGGCGGCCGGGCTGCCGACCTTCCGCACCTCGGCCGAGGAGATCGAGGGCATGGTCACCCGGCTCTCCAGCCGGGAGAACGTCTGGGAGCGCTACGGCAGGGCGATCGACCGGTCGGGCGTGGACATCAGCGTCCCGCAGGCGTACGGGCTGTTCCGGCTGCACCACGCCGGGCCGATCTCCGAGGAGGAGATCTGCCGCCGCAACAAGATCTCGGTGACCGAGATCCGGCCCAAACTGGACGCGATGATCACGGCCGGACGGATCGTCAGGGACCCCGACGGAACCATCCGGCTGACCCCGCAGGGCGACGAGGTGATCCAGCGACTCAACTCGGCCCGACTGGAGCTGCTGAACGAGAAGTTGGAGGGCTGGTCGCCGGAGCAGCACGCCGATCTGGTGGCCATGCTCAAGGAACTGGCCGACAACTCGATGGACGCACCCGGCAAGGTGCTCTAGCCGGGGCCGGGGCCCAGTAGTGGACCCCGGAAGTGGACCCGGGTGGTGGACCCGCCCACCCAGCCGCACTGATGTCCTGCATAATCGGTCACCGTTCGACCGATCGTGGAGGGGAACATGGCGGGGCAGCTCTGCGGCAGGTGTGGCGGGTCCTTGGGCGGGTCACCGGCGCTCGGCGGCTGCGGCTGCCGCGCGACGGACGCGACCGGACGGCAGCGGGGGCAGGGGTCGGGGCAGGCGTCAGGGCCGGGACTTGACGAGCCCACCGCGATCATCCCGCTGATCGACGCCCCCGAGCTGGTCAGGCCGTACATCCACCCGACCGAGCTGCTCAGCGCGGAGGAGGCGGAGGTCTTCGACGGCGAGGCCGGGTACGGCGCGGGCGCCGGGCCGGGCGCAGGTACCGGCTACGAGGATTCGGTGGTGCCGGGCATCGACGCGCCGCACATGGTGCGCTCGTCCCGGGCCCGGGTGCTGGCCGGGCAGCTGGTCAGCGTGCCCGCCCAGCCCGGCGCCGAGGTCGTCCCGTACACCGCGGGGGGACGCGTCGCGGTCCGCCGCGGTGCAGCGGTCGCCGCGGGCGCGGGTGCGTCCACCGAGGTGGCGACGACCGGTGGCCGGCCGCCGGGGGGACGGCGACGTGCCCGTCGGGGACGGCGGGCACTGCTGATCACCGCGGGCGCGCTCGGCGTCGCCGTACTCGGCACCGCCGCGGCGCTGGCCCCGCGGATGATCAACGGTGGTGACGCCGACCAGGCGCAGCCGCAGCCGGGGGTAACCCTGGCCATGCCCACGGCAGCGCCCGCCACCGCCACGGCCGGCACCCATGCCGCAGCGCCCCGGCCCAGCGGCAGTGCGAGCCAGGCCCGTCCGACCGTCTCGCCCACCGCCGCCGGCGCAGGGGCCACCCCGAGCGCCACGGCCGGCGGGCAGCCGAGCAGCGCCGCCCCGCACACCAGCGCGCCGAACCAAGCGCCGCCCGCTTCCGCGACCGGCGGCAGCACGCCGACGCCGACCCGGTCCAGCGCGGCGGTCGGCCAGCAGAGCCTCAGCCTCGGCGACCAGGGGCCCGCCGTGGCCACCCTGCAGAGCCAGCTCGCCAGCCTCTGGATCGACCACAAGCTCAGACCCAGCGGCACCTTCGACACCCGCACCGAGCTGGACGTGGCGACCTTCCAGGTCTGGTACGGGGTGCAGGGCGACCCGCAGGGCGTCTTCGGCCCGAACTCGCAGGCCAGGATGAACTCGCTGTTCCACCACTGAGACGCCTTGAGGTCTGCTGAGACGCCTTGAGGTCCGCTGAGGCGTACTGGCGCTCAGCCCGCGATCGCGCCGAACAGGCTCACCACGGCCATCACCGCCATCACCGCGGCGGCGACCTTGGTGATCACCCGCAGCGGCACATGCTTCATCAGCTTCTGACCGCCGACGATCGCGATCCCGGCCACCGCGCACAGGGCCAGCCAGGAGCCGAGGAACACCGACAGCGGGTCCGAGTACTTGGCGGCCAGGTTGGCCGTGGCGATCTGGGTCAGGTCGCCGAACTCGGCGATCAGCACCATCACGAAGCCGGTGCCGGCCACCCGCCAGAAACCGGTGGACTTGGGCGTCTTCACCGCGCCCTCCTCCTCTTCCTCGTCCTTCTGGAGCAGCAGCATGGCTGCCCCGCCGAGGAACAGCAGGCCGACCACGGCCTCCACCCAGCGGTGCGGGAGCAGGGCGAGCAGGCTGCCCGCGGCAATGGCCAGGGCCGCCTGCACGGCGAAGGCGGCGGCGATGCCGGTGAAGACATAACTGGCCCGGTAGCGGGTGCCGAGCACCAGGCTGGCGAGGGCGGTCTTGTCTGGCAGTTCCGCCAGGAAGATGATGCCGAAGGTGATCGCGGCGACGGTGATGCTCACGTCAGAGACGTCCTTGAAGGTCGGAAGTGCTGCCGTACCTTCATGATCCGTTTCCCGGGTCGCTTCGGCACGGCAGGACTCAGGGATGCGGAGACAACCTGTGAGTACTGCGGCCGAAGGTCTCACCAGCACCGTTGAGTACGGTGCCCCGGGCGCCGGGCGGTCCACGCAGGGCGTGGGCCAGCCAGTATGTCGACGGTCCGGTGGGGGCTACTCCCCTTCGATACGTCCGAGTCTAGCGGACCGCTGGTGAGCATCGGGTGAAGGGTGGACAGCCAGGGCGAGAAGTGAGCGAGAATCGAACGCGTCCGAACTCACGGGGGAGAAACGAACGTGCACCAGCTGACAAGACCCAGTACGCCCGTACCGAACGCGGCCGGAGTGAGCAGGCGGCGCACCGGCCGCCGCCTCGCCGCCGCGGTCACCGTGGGCGGGCTCGCCCTCGGCGCCCTGCTGCTGGCCGGCGGAACGGCCTCCGCCAAGTCGGAGGTCATGGTCACCGTCTCCACGCACTCGCTGCGGGTGGGCCAGTCGGTCCGGGTCACCGGGACCGGCGGCGAGGACTCGGCCCGGTACACCTACCTGTGCGTCGACAGCAGGACCGGTTCGGGCAGCTGGCACACCGTCAGCTGCAACAGCGTGCCGTACCGGCCCGCCACGGCCACGGTCCGCGCCACCCGGCGGGGCACCGAGCAGTTCCGGGCCCGGCTGCTGGTCCGCCGCTACGTCGGCGGACCGCTGGTGCTGGACCGGGTCTCGGCCGCCACCACCGTGCTGATCCACTAGGGTCCGTCCGGACCGATCCTGAGCCGTTCACCGACCCGATTTCCGGGCCCACTCGACAACGCGGCCGGGTAGGGGTGAGGGTGGGACCATGGAGTACACCTCACTCGGCCGCACCGGCCTGTCCGTTTCCCGCCTGTGCCTGGGCACCATGAACTTCGGCCCGCTCACCAACGAGGCCGACGCGCACCAGATCATGGACACCGCCCACCAGGAGGGCATCAACTTCTTCGACACCGCGAACGTCTACGGCTGGGGCGAGAACAAGGGCCGCACCGAGGAGATCATCGGGACCTGGTTCGCCCAGGGCGGCGGCCGTCGCGAGCGCACCGTCCTCGCCACCAAGCTCTACGGCAACATGAACGGCGAGGGCAAGGACAACTGGCCCAACGACGACAAGCTGTCGGCGCTGAACATCCGCCGCGCCGTCGACGCCAGCCTCAAGCGCCTGCAGACGGACTACATCGACGTCTACCAGATGCACCACGTCGACCGGGCCACCCCCTGGGAGGAGATCTGGCAGGCGATGGAGGTGCTGACCACCCAGGGCAAGATCCTCTACGTGGGCAGCAGCAACTTCGCCGGCTGGCACATCGCCACCGCCCAGGCCGCCGCCGCCAAGCGCAACTACCTCGGCCTGGTCGCCGAGCAGTCCCTGTACAACCTGCTGTCGCGCACCGTGGAGCTGGAGGTGCTGCCCTCCGCGCAGTACCACGGACTCGGCGTCATCCCCTGGTCGCCGCTGGCCGGCGGCCTGCTCGGCGGTGTGCTGCGCAAGGCCGGCCAGGAGGGCGGTCGCAGCGCCGACCGGGCCAAGAAGCTGTCCACCGCCGAGCGCGAGCAGCTGCAGGCGTACGAGGACTTCAGCGACAAGCTCGCCGTCGAGCCGGGCACCCTGGCCCTGGCCTGGCTGCTGCACCAGCCGGCCGTGACCGCGCCGATCGTCGGCCCGCGCACCGCCGACCAGCTGGACACCGCCCTCAAGGCCCTGGAGGTCAAGCTCGACGCCGAGGCACTGGGTCGGCTGGACGAGATCTTCCCGGGCCACCGCACCGCGCCCGAGGACTACGCCTGGTAACGGGCACGGCCTGACCTCGCTCGGTAGGGTGCTCAGGACGAGAGGACTGAGCACCCATGCCGACGAAGCGGGGCGGAGCAGAGCCCGCCGCCCAGACTGCCGAGACCTGGATCGCGTTTCTGCGGGCGGTCAACGTCGGCGGGCGCAAAGCGCCGATGGCGCAGGTCCGGGAGCTGTTCGCGGAGCTGGGGCTCGGCGCGGTCCGCAGCTACATCGCCAGCGGCAATGTCTTCTTCACCCTGCCCGAGGCACCCGCCCCCGCTGCGGCCATGGACCGGCCCGCGCTGACCCTGGCGATCGAGGAGAAGCTCCGCGCCGGTCTGGGCTTCGACGTCCCGGTGATGCTGCGGACCGTGTCGGAGCTGGAGGCGGCGCTTCTGGCGGCACCCTTCGACCAGGTCGAGGTCACCCCGGAGGTGCGGCTGAGCGTGGTGTTCCTCTCCGCCCCGCTGGAACCGGGGCTGACCTTCCCGGTGCGTTCGCCGAAGGGCGACTGGGAGCTGCTGGGCGCGACGGACGGGGAGGCGTTCGTGGTGATCCGGCTGGAGCAGGGCAAGCTCGGCGGAAACCCGATCGCGGTGCTTGAGAAGACCTACCAGGTGCGGGCCACGGCCCGCTTCTTCCACACCGCGGGCAAGATCCTGGCGGCGGCGCGGCAGAGCTGACGTCGGGTCATATGACTTTGCTCTCAGACGTTCAGACGTTCAGACGCTCAGAAGCCCAGACGTTCAGAAGCTCAGACGTCCTGTTCGGCGATGGTGCGCCTGAGGGTCGCCAGCAGCTCGCGCAGCTTGGCCCGTTCACCGGCGTCGAGGCCGCCGGTCGCGGCGGCCAGCGCGGCCCGGTCGACCTCCTCCGCCTCGAGGTGGCGCAGCCGTCCGGTCTCGGTGAGGGTGAGCAGGAAGGCCCTGCGGTCGACGGGATGCCGGATCCGCTCCACCAGGCCGTCCCGCTCCAGGCTGTCGACCATGCTGGTGGTGGTCCTGGCGGCGATGCCCAGCATCTCGCCGAGGTCCCGCATCCGCAGCGGCTCGGGCGAGGCAGCGAGCATCCGCAGGGCGCGCAGCCGGGCGACGGACGCACCGTGCTCCCGAAGTCGCGCGTCCACGAAGGTGCGCATCCGGGTGATCGTCTGAAAGAGCTCGTCCACCAGGATGTCGCTGCTGCCGGGTGCCTTCATCCGGAGGCCCCTCCAATCTTGTGAGCCCACACATAGTGAGTAAGCTCAGTATGTAGGGAAGTACCGGGCTCACTGGGCCGGCACTCCCTCATCTTCAGGTCTGACAGTGCTGTCACGATCATCTCCCACGCGCTCACAGGACTGGTCCCCCCATGGCCCACCGCCGACTCAGCCAACGTGTCGTCGTCCCCGTCATGTTCATCTCCACCGTCTTCATGGTCATCGTCGACGGCGCCATCACCACCGTCGCGCTGCCCGCCATCGGCCGACAGTTCCAACTCGCCCCGTCCGGACTGGACGGAGTGGTCGTCGTTTATCCCGTCGCCGTCGCGGTGGCGGTCCCCGCCTCGGCCTGGCTCGGCGACCGCCTCGGCGGAAAGCAACTGCTGCTCGGCTCCATGGCGCTGTTCGCGCTCTTCTCCGCCCTCTGCGGCGCAGCCGCCACCCCCGGCCAACTGGTGCTGTTCCGCGCCCTGCAGGGCCTGGCCGGCGGCCTGCTCACCCCGGTCGCGGGCACGCTGCTGTTCCGCACCTTCTCGGCCCGCGAACGGGTGCGCGCCTCAAGGATCATGATCTTCCCTCAGCAGATCGCCCCCGCCCTCGCCCCGATCCTCGGCGGCATCCTGGTGGACGGACTCTCCTGGCGCTGGGTGTTCTACGTCAACCTGCCGCTGGGCCTGCTCGCGGTCGCCTTCGGACTGTACTTCCTGGACCACCACCGCCCGGACGACCTCCGACCCGGCGCGAGTGCGCCGCGGTTCGACTTTCCCGGCCTGGTGCTCTCCGCCGCCGGACTCGCCCTGCTGACCTACGGCATCTGCTCCGGCGCGAACCGCGGCTGGACCTCCCCCGGCATCCTGGTCTCACTGTTCGCCGGCGCGGCGCTGCTCGCCGCGACCGTACTGGTGGAACTGCGGACCGCCGAACCCCTGCTGCGGCTGCGGCTGTTCCAGAACCGGCTGTTCCGCGACTTCAACCTGATCACCCTGATCGGCCTGGTGCCGTTCATGGGCGCGATGTTCCTCGGCCCGCTGTTCATCCAGGACGCGCTGGGCGGCAGCGCGCTGGACTCCGGCAGCAGCACCTTCACCGAGGCGTTCGGCGTGCTGCTGACCGTGCAGGTGGGCGGCTTCCTCTACACCAGGATCGGCCCGCGGGTGATCATCGGCACCGGGCTGCTCGGCGTCACCGCCGTACTGTTCCTGTTCTCCACCTGCGACCTGCACACCAGCCTGTGGACCTTCCGGCTCTACATGTTCCTGCTCGGCGTCGCCATGGGCGGGGTGTTCATGCCCACCACCGTGGCCGCGCTCAGCACCATCGCCAGGACCGACATGGGCCAGGCGTCCACCCTCAACACCGTCGTCCGGCAGACCTCGATCGCCCTGGCCCCGGCCCTGGTCACCACCTTGCTGGTGATCGGTGGTGTGCAGGCCTCCGGCTCCGTCAGTTCCACCGGCAGTTCCTCCGGCAGTTCCTCCGGCGGCACCGGGGCCGGGCCGTCGCTGGCCGCCTACCAGCACACCTACCTGGTACTGGCCCTGATCTGCCTGGTCTCCGCCGTCTACGCGTTCACCCTGCGCGACACCGCCGCGCGGCACGCCGCAGGGCCCGGGCAGCCCGCGGAGGTGGCCGAGGCCACCGCCTCCGTCGGCTGACCGAAGGCCTCCGCCGGCGTGGCTCAGCCCCGTCCCCCGTCGTGGCGGCTCAGCCGGGACCGTTCCAGTCCAGCGTCGGGGCCAGCACCCCCTCCAGGGTGAGCAGCCAGCGCTTGACCTCCATCCCCAGCGCTCCCCCGCCGAACCCGCCAATTCCGTCCGCTGCCACCACCCGGTGGCACGGCACCAGCGGGAACAGCGGGCAGGAGCCCATGATCGACCCGACCGCCCGGGCGGCGAGCGCATGCTGACCCGGGCCGTCCTCGAACACGCCGCTGCGGGTGGCGAGTTCACCGTAGGTGATGGTCTCGCCGAAGCCCACGGTGCGCTGCAGGGTCTGCAGCACCACCCGCTGCGGGCCGGTCGTGGAACGCCAGTCGATCGGCAGCTCCAGATCCCGGCGGCGGCCCGCGAAGTACTCGCCGAACCGCTCGACGACCAGCGCGGCCCTGGAGTCCTGCTCCGGCCGCAGCAGATCCTCGCCGCTGCTGCCGGGAGGCACGTCGGAGCTCGCCGCCACCACCCCCTCCCCGGTGATCCCGATCCTGATCGGGCCACTGGGCAGAGGCGTGGGAACGATGATCCAGGCAACGGACGGCATCGGGTCAGTGCACCTGGCCGCTGGGGCGGACCACGACGGAGTTGACCTCCACCCCGGCGGGCTGGCCCAGCACCCAGACCACGGCGTCCGCGATGTGATCCGGCGTCAGCACTGGTCCCGCCGGGGCCGATCCGCTCGGGTGGCTGCCCCAGAAGGGCGTGTCGACCCGGCCAGGGGCTATCAGGGTGACCCCCACCCCCGAGCCGGTGACCAGCACCCGGGCGTTCTCGGCGAGCGAGGTCAGCGCCGATTTGGAGACCGAGTACATATTGCCCGGGGTGTTCTTGATCCCCGCGGTGCTGCCGACCAGGACGATCCGGCCGCCGCTCGCGGTCAGCGCCGGAAGCGCCGCCTTCACCAGCACCGCCGGTCCGAGCACATTGACCAGCAGCATCTCGCGCCACTGCTCCGGGTCGCCGTCGGCGAGGTTGTCATGGGTGGAGAAACCGGCGTTGGCGATGACCCCGTCGAGGCGCCCGAACTCCTTGACCGTGGCGTCGACCGCCGCGCGGACCGCCTCGTAGTCGGTGGTGTCGGCCGCGACCGGCAGCAGTACGTCCGGGCCCGCGCCCAGGGTTTCGGCGAACCGCTCCAGCCGCCCCTGGTCCCGCCCGGTGACGGCGACCCGGTGCCCGGCGGCGAGCAGCCGCCCGACCGTGGCAGCGCCAATGCCGGTGGCGCCCCCGGTGATCAGCGTGACCGGACCGCCCGAAGCGGCCGGACCGCCCGGACCGCCCGAAGCGGCCGGGTCGTTCGTGGTGGTGACCGTGGTGCTCATGATTCCCCCTGAGTCATGGACGTCTGCCACCGATTCTGCCCCACCCCACTGACAACGACGGAGCCGAGGCAGCCGGACACCCGTCGATTCAGTCGGCACAGGAAGATCGAAGTCATCTGTCACAGCGCGGCCCCCCCGGGCACAGCCCACATCACCGTCTCGACCGGTCGTATCAGGCGCCCTGGGGCGGCAGCGCCGCCACGATCGGGTGGTCGCGTCCGATCGAACCGAGTTTCGCGCTGCCACCGGGGGCGCCGAGGTCGGCGAAGAACTCGGCGTTCACGGTGGTGAAGTGCTGCCATTCCGCCGGGGTGTCGTCCTCGAAGAAGATCGCCTCGACCGGGCACACCGGCTCGCAGGCCCCGCAGTCGATGCACTCGTCCGGCTGGATGTAGAGCATGCGCTCCCCCTCGTAGATGCAGTCGAGCGGGCACTCGTCGAGGCATGCCTTGTCCTTGACGTCCACACAGGGCAAAGCGATCACAAACGTCATCGAACTACCGTCCCTCAGGGCCATTGCTGCTTGCCGTTCCGACGCAGCCGACCGTAGGACCTCAAGTAAGCTTGAGGTCAACAGGAGGCCGTGGATGACGAGCAACCGTTCCGGCGACGCCCGGGCCACCCCGGACGACTGGCTGAGCATCGGCGAAGTGAGCGCGCGGACCGGGGCGGCCGTCTCCGCCCTGCGGTTCTACGAGGAGTTCGGCCTGATCGCCTCCGAACGCGACGATCGCAACCAGCGCCGCTACCCGCGGCACATGCTTCGCCGGGTCGCGCTGATCTCGGTGGCGAAGCGTATCGGCATCCCGCTGCAGGACCTCCGGGAGGCGTTCGCCGACGTGCCGCTCGACCGTCCGCCGAGTCACCAGGAGTGGCAGCGCGCCTCGCGCGGCTGGCGGCGTCGACTGGAGGAGCGCCGGCAGACCATCGAACGGCTGGAGGCCGAACTCACCGGCTGCATCGGCTGCGGATGCCTCTCCCATGAAAGCCTGCGCCCTGCTCAACCCCGGCGACACCCTCGCCAACGACGGCACCGGCGCCCGACGCCTGTGAGCAACGGTGTCCTCTGTCTCGCGGCCCCGTCGCTGTCTCACGTGATCCTGGTGGATATACGGCTGGTCTCGGCTGGTGCTATCGGCGAGAGAACGTCTGGCGCTCCGGTCCAGACGGAGTGCCGGCCCGTCAGTGAGATGATCCGCAACGTGAATCATCCTTCGTACTCGCCAGCGTGGTTGGCTGAGTCGGTTGGCCGAGGAGGAACGCTACGTCCGATGCGGGAGTGCCCCGTTTGCGGAGGCACCTGGACCAACAGCACCGACCGCCCCACGACGCCCGCCCGCTACCGCTCGCATCGATGCCCCCAAGCAGCGTTCCGCCGACGGATGCGCCCCAGAACAATGCTGGCTGAGATGACGATTCGCCCCACCCGGCTTTGCATCACCCCTGGTCCAGGCCTTCGCCAGAGGCTGGTCGATCGAGACGGGACATTTGCTGACCTGGTCGAATCTCGTTCGACACCCGTACTAAGCTCGGCCTCCGTGACCGATACTGATGCCGTCGGCAAGACACGCTTCCTGACCCTGCATGACTACGGCATGGGCGGCTCGTGGTGGTGGGTTCATGCGAGGTCGGCCCGCGAAGTGGTTGAGACGTTCGCTGAGGTCGAGGTCATCGACCATTCGGACTCAGTCGAACGGGCCGAGAGATGGGACCTGGACGAGGTCGACATCGACGCACCGACCATGCCAGCCGGTCTGGACAGTCTGCGAGCTCAACGCGACGCTCAGCGCAACCGTCTCGGCTTCGGCGCCCTGGCCGACCGGAGTGTGGTGCACCTGCGGCGCCGATGGGATGGCGAGGATGACGTTGATCCTGCGGTCTACCTGATGGAAGTTGGGCGCAACGGGCGCCGACTTCGGCAGGTGGAACTGCGCGAAGACGGGGCCGCCGTCAAGAGCAGCCCGGACGATTGGCCGTTCAACCCGCCCGTCGTGGATCTCTTCGACCCCGACCTTGTCGGCATGGAGATCAGCCCAGACGAGTTCGAGGCCGAATGGCTCCGAGCCCACCACGAAGGTGCCGAGCAGTAGCCTGGGATCTGGCGGATACCTCTCGCGGTGGCTGCCCCTTGGTGTTGTCCGCTGGGCTGGCCGGCTGAAGTTCCGTACCTTGGCTCCATGGCGAATATGGGAGAGCCGCAGCTCTTTGTGAACCGGTGGGGTGACACGTCAGACCCGGCAGCCGCGGGAGGACAGTCCTACCGGGATACCTGCAGGTGCTTCGACCAGACCAGACGGCACCCCCGAGCGCGCGTCGGCTTCCATGCCGAGCACCAGGACACCACAACTGCCGGGTGGAGGCGCCTGCTGGAACTGGTGGATGAGGCTTCGGCGGACGGGCGGGAGGAGTTCCGCCCCCTGGTCGGCCTGAGCCCTGAGGAACGGCGGCAGATCATCACCCTGCCCCCGAGCATCGCCAAGCTGACGGCAGTCAAGCGCTTCGTCCTCTACGGCAGCAACCTGGTCCGGATACCACCCGAGATCGGCGCCATGACCAGCCTGGAGGAGTTCACCCCGTACACCTCCTACCGACTGCACTGGTTCCCCTATGAGATCACCAGGTGTCCCAGCCTCACCCGCAGCACGGTGAGCACACGTGCCCTGTTCGGCAACTACAAGGTCCGAGCCCTCTTTCCCCAGCTCCAGCCCTCACGGGACTCCGTCGCCGACCTGACCCTGACAGCGCTCGACCCCCACCGCTGGGGCACCACCACAATCCGTAGTTGCAGCATCTGCGACCAGCCGATCGAGCTGAGCGGACTCCACCAGGTGTGGACCTCCATGCGTGTCGCTACAGACGTCCTGCCCCTCCTGGTCAACGCCTGCTCACCCGCGTGCGTTGCCGTACTTCCCCACGCTGCCAAGGATCACGTGCCCTTCCCGCACACGGGCGGCAACATCAACAGCCGGCCTCCGACCGGGCCCGACCAGCCCCGCGCTCAGGTCACAAGATGGCACGCATGACCTTGCCCCACCCCGGAGACCTGACCTCCCTCGTCCTGCGTACCGACTTCAGCGACGAGTCGGCCTGGGAGGCAGTGCAGGCCGCAGTCCTCAAATCGGAGGGCGCCGGCGCAACCCTTGTCAGCGACCCAGCATTCGCCGATGTGAGCGTGCAAGCCCTGGTCGACGCAGATGCCGCTGCCAGGGACACCGACATCAGCGCCCAAGCTCCGCAAGCGCGGCTTCGCAGCCGAACTGTGGGGCCTGTCCGGTGCGATCTGCAGCGTCCTCCACCTCTCCAGTTGGGTCTGCAGTGCGGCCGCCGGAGCCGTGGCGACCGTACGCTACGTCCGCCACCACTGGACCTGAGCACGAACGAGGTCGCGCACCGTCACGATCCCACACTGGCGTTCGCGCACTCACACGCGCTCGCCGCACAAACGTCTGCCCGCGCCGGTAGCGGCGTGGCTTCAGCCGACCCAGGGACCTGGGAGCTCTTCACGGACGGTCTCAAGATCGGAAATCGTGTGCCCACGCGCATGGATCCACGACTGGTCCTGAAGGCCGTCCCGGCGCACCAACCGGCCGGGAGCTGCATACCAGCGGACCGGCGAGTCGTCCTCGCTCGCCCACATCGGATGGTCGGGCAGGCCGACCCGGGCATAGCGGGCGTGGAGATCCGGCATCAGTGTGTCGGGCAGCTCGCAGGCGTCATAGAGGCTGTCCGGCGCGAAGAGGGACTCGCCCAGCACCAGTTCCACCCATGCCAGGGACATCCGGTCGAGAAAGGGAATCCACCCCTGATGCGATTCCACCACCACCGGAGGATCGTCCTGCTCGATCTGAGCCAGCGGGATTCCCCAGGAGGCACAGTCCTGGTTCTCACGCCGGTATACAAGGACGCCGCCCAGGGCGTCATCGACGTAGAGGCCGGATGGCTTGACCAGAGGGTCCTGCTGCCGGGTCATGTCGTCCCGACGCCCGAAAAGGGCATACCCCTCACTCAAGGCAGCTGGCAGCTCGAAGCCCAGGTCGGCCTCCACGACCGTCAACTTTTCTGTGGTGAAGCCGTCTTCCGGACCGACCGGACGGCCCATCCAGACGTCGGCGAACCAGCACACGAACTCCCACGCATCGGAGGGCGTACGCACTCCGCTTCGTAGAGCCACTGCCACATCAGGACCGTCCAGCATGCCGAGGACGCTACCGCCAGGTGCAACCGCGCGGCGAGCCGCTGGAGGCCCAAGCCCCAATCGCCTGGCAGAACACCTGGAGCGGAGACCGCTGATCACGCCTCCGGCGCTCGCGGCCTCGAATGCGACCAGCACGGCGGGCGTCTCACCGACCTGCCGGGACACGGTCCGGACCTCGTCCGCACCCCTCGGGAAGTTGGATCACGAGTCTGCCCCCGGATTCGAACGATGCCGGCCAGTCACAGCTGGGCAGCGGCGGTCAGCGCAACTCCGCGGCGGCGGCGCGGAGTTCGGCGAGGGCGGCTCGGGTGTGGGTGGTCAGCTCGCCGGGGTCGTCGTCGCGGGTGGGGTCGGCCCACTGCCGGAATCCGACCTTGAAGGCGAGCACGCCGAGCTCCGCGGCCACCTGCGCGGTGGGTTCCGCGACATTGCGGCGCCTCAGCGCGTCGGCCATCGCCGCGGCCATGCCGATGCTCTTCAGCGCGTCGCGTGTCTGCAACTCCTCGTTCGCCTCGATCGCCGCGCGCAGCAGCGGGCTGAGCTCGCGGTTGAACTGGGTCATCTGGCCGGCCGCGCGTTCCAGGCCGGCCGCCACGGCCGCCATCGGTGTCGCGTCCGCGGGGGCGGCCTCGATGCCCTCGGCCAGCAGGCGGCTGAGGGCCGTCTGCCCCGCCGTGAGGATCTCCCGCTTGTCGCCGAAGTGGCGGAAGAAGGTGCTCCGGGTGAGCCCCGCCCGCTCGGAGATCTGCGCGACCGTCGTCTCGTCGTAGCCCTGCTCGGCGAACAGGCTGAGCGCGGCCACGGCCAGGCGCTCGCGGGCATCGGGCTTCCATCTCGGCATGGGGACAGTCTAGGCGATGCGACATGTGTCGCATCAGGTGTACGGTGATGGGACACCAGTCGCATCACTTCCTGGAGCCCATCATGCGCGTCTTCATCACCGGCGGAACGGGCCTGATCGGTTCGGCCGTCGTCGCCGAACTGCTCGCCGCAGGCCATGCGGTCACCGCCCTCGCCCGTTCCGAGGCCTCCGCGGCCGGCGGCCAGGCCGCCGGCGCCGACGTCCTCCGCGGCGGGCTCACCGACCTCGACGTGCTGCGGACCGGCGCGGAACAGGCGGACGGTGTCATCCACCTCGCCTTCAGCAACGACTTCAGTTCGCCCGAGGCGCTCGCGCAGGGCATCGCCGAGGAGGCCGCCGCGCTTGCGACGCTCGGGGACGCCCTGGTCGGCACGAACCGTCCGCTGGTCACCGCGTCCGGCACGCCCCACGCGCCGGGACGCGCATCGACCGAGGAGGACCCGCTGCCGACCGTCGGACCCGTCGCCGGACGCGGTCAGTCCGTCACCCGGGTCCTCGAACTCGCCTCGCGCGGCGTGCGCAGCTCGGCCGTACGGCTGCCGCGCACCGTCCACAACCAGGGCCGGGGCGGGTTCGCCGGGCTGCTCACCGACATCGCCCGCCGCACCGGTATCTCCGGCTACCCCGGGGACGGCGCGCAGCGCTGGCCGGCCGTGCACGCGCTCGACGCCGCCGTCCTGTTCCGGCTCGCGCTGGAGCAGGCCCCGGCCGGAAGCTCGTGGCACGCCGTCGCCGACGAGGGTGACGCGGTGCGGGACATCGCCGCGGTCATCGGGCGTCGGCTCGACCTGCCGGTGAAGTCGGTGCCGACGGAGAGCTTCGGCCCGCTCGGTCCGATCTTCGCGACCGACCAGCCCGCATCCGGTGCGCACACCCGCGCCGCCCTCGGCTGGGAGCCGACGCACCCGGGCCTGCTGGACGACCTGGAGAACATCGAAGCCTGAGGCAGCCGCCGCACCGCCACACCGTCGCACCGCCACACCGCCCGGCGGTCGTCGCAGCAGCCCCCGGACCTCCGAACCCCGGACCCCGCCCGGACCCGCCGAGCGGGGTCCAGGGCCGGGCCTGGACCCGTGGCGCGGCCCGCTTCCGGACCCGCTTCCAGACCCGAGTCCGAACCCGCACTCGAGCCGCCACGGGTGGCGCCTCCACACGACCGGCCACACCGGCGCCGAGGGCGGCACCCGCGCCTACCAGACGTCGCCCTCGCGCCAGTCGCAGATCAGCTCGGCCCACACGTCGAAGCCGAGGTCCACCTCCAGCACATACACGCTGCCGTCCTCGTCCGCGGTCCGCAGCAGGCCGTCCGGTGTCGCCACCGCGGTCGGGCCCAGCCACTGCTGCCAGCCCCGCGCCAGGTAGAAGCCGACCGCTCGCGCCGAGGAGGACAGCGCGGCCATCCCGTACTCGCCGCTGTTCAACTCCCGCTCCAGCGCGTCCATCAGCAGCCTGCCGTAGCCACGGCCGCGCCGGTCGGCCCGTACCGCGACCGCCTCGACGTAGCCGGTGCACACGGTGACCCCCTTGGTACGGAGCTGACGCTCCACCACCGCGCCGTGGCCCACGAGTTCGCCGTCCTCGCGGACCAGCACATGGAGGCCACCGAGGGTGTGCGCCCAGTCGTGCTCCGAGAATGTGTCGCCGAACGCGCCGATCAGCAGCCTCCGCACGGCCCTGAGCGTCTGCAGGTCGGGAGCGCGGGTGTCCACTACCTCCACCTCAGCCATGGGGCCCATCCTCCCACCGAGGGAGGCTCGGGCCCTCAAGTCCGGGTGAACTCAGGCCCGGATGAACTCAGACCTGGGTGAAGCGGGTCTTCAGGGTGACCGTGGCGATGCCCCGCATCGAGCCGCCCGGGTTCTTCCAGGCCATCTCGAAGTCGTTGCGGTCCACGCCGACCTCTCCGGTGAGCGTGACATCGGTCGGACTCGCGGCGGCGACCTGCGCGGTGAACGTCAGCGGGCGGGTCTTTCCACGCACCGTCAACTGGCCGCTGACCTGCGCGCATCCGCTGCCGTCGGCGACGATGCTGTCCGCACTGAAGGTGATCGTCGGATATATCTCGACCTCGAAGAAGTCCGCGGAACGCAGGTGGGTGTCGAGCTTCTGCTTCTTGGTGTCGACCGATGCGGCATCAACCACCAGGGTTCCGTGACCACGCCCGTCGGCATCGATCTCGCCCTCGCCGCTGACGGTGGTGAAGGTGCCCTTGACGGTGACCAGGCCCCAGATCGACTTGTGCCGGAAGCCCACCGAGGAGGTCGCCGGGTCCAGCACCCAATGACCCGTCGCCAGGTCCGCGGCGGTTGTCGAGGTGCCAGCAGGGTCGGTCGTGTTCTCCGCCATCGTGGTCACGCCTTTCCAGATCGTCGGTTCGCCGAGGCATCGGCGCTATTTCGTATGGTCCTATTGATAGCATATCTACTTACTTTTCTGCAGCCACTACGGGAATGCGGGTACGCTGCTCCCATGGGGACGGAACCGGGGCCGCTGGAGGCCGAGGAGCACGGGGCCATGTGCACGGGCACCGGCAGTGCCTTCGCCCGCGCCTTCGGGCTGCTCGGCAAGCGCTGGACCGGCCTGATCGTCACCGCGCTGATGAGCGGCCCGATCCGCTTCGCGGACTTCCGCCGCGTGGTCCCCGGCATCAGCGAACGCATGCTCTCCGAGCGGCTCACCGAACTGGTGGCCGCCGACATGGTCGTCCGCGAGGTCGAGCCCGGGCCGCCGCTGCGGGTCAGCTACGACCTCACCGAGACCGGCGCCGCCCTGCGGCCGGCCCTGGTCGAGCTGGGCCGCTGGGCCGAGGAGTGCCTGCCCAAGGACCAGGGCGACTGCGGATCCAAGTCCTGAGCGGGACCGCCGCTCAGCCCTCCCCCGCCACTCCACCCGCCCCCGCCGCTCAGCCCTCCCCCGCCGCTCCACCCGCCCTGCCACCCCACCCGCTCCACGCCGGAATCTCCTCGCAGGCCCGCCACCACGCGGCCGGGACCGCGCCCGTGCCAGTACGGGCCGCGACGACACCGCCCGCCATCGCGCAGGTCGTGTCCCGGTCGCCCCAGCCGGCGACGGTCTGCCACAGCGCCTCGGGCAGGTCGTCCAGGTGCCCGGCGGCGGACCAGAGGGCGAACGGCACCGTGTCCGGCGCCGAGATCAGCGTCCCCGAACCCAGTACGGACGCCGCGTGCCGCACCGAGGTGCGCTCCGGGAAGCCCGCCGCCACCAGCAGCCGGGCCCGGACGTCGCTGTCCGGCACGAACGCGGCCACCTCGCACAGGAACTCCGCGCGCGGCGCGGCGTCCCGCCCGCCCGCCGAGGCCGCTGCCAGGGCGGCGGCGACCGCCACGGCCACGGCGCCCGCGACCGCCTCCGGGTGGGCGTGGGTGGTCAGCGCGGACAGCCGGGCCTGCTCGGCGGCGACCGACAGGTCGTCCCAGAACCAGGCCCCCAGCGGGGCGACCCGCATCGCCGCGCCGTTGCCGTAGGAACCCTGCCCGCCGAACTGTCCCGTGGTGACGGTCCGCCAGTCCTCGCCCGCACCGATCCGCCGCAGCACGCCGTGCATCGAAGGCCCGTACTTGCGCCCCTGGTCACGGGCGTACTCAGCGGCGAACTCCGACGCCAGCCCGTCCGGACGGACCTCCCCGTGGGCCGTCAGATGGGCGAACAGCACCAGGGCCATGGCGGAGTCGTCCGTCCACAACCACGGCGCGGGACGCAACTGCCGAGCCGCCCACAGCTCCTCGATCGCCTCGTCGGAGCGCGTGAACCAGCCGTCGCCGAAGGCATCACCCAGCACCAGGCCGTCCAAACTGGCATGCGCCTGAACGTGAACCTGCTGCGGACCGCTACTCATGGCGAAACTCCCCGATGACTGTTGCCGACCTACCGATACGGCATTGTCACCGCAGCCCAGCAGCGCGGTCGAACACATTCCCCGGACACATTCCCCGGACCTTCGTCCCCGATCCGGGACGCGCTGGACGGCGCAGTATGCTCCCGGGTCATGATCAGAGCTGTGGTGTTCGATGTCGGCGAGACCATCACCTCCGACCGGCGGTTCTGGGCGGACTGGGCGGACTGGCTCGACGCCCCCGCCTACACCGTTGCCGCCCTCGTCGGGGCAGTCGTCGCCCAGGGGCGGGACAATGCGGACGCGCTCCGGCTGATCCGCCCGGGGCTGGACGTGGCCGCAGAGTACGCCGTCCGCGAGGCATCCGGGCGCGGCGAGCGCCTTGAGGAGGAGGACCTCTATCCGGACGTCCGCGAGGGCCTGCAAGCGCTTCAGAACGCCGGGTACTGGGTCGGCGTGGTAGGAAATCAGACTGCCCGCGCCGCCGAACTCCTGAGGGCCCTGGGACTGCCCGTCAATGCCGTTGCGACTTCGGGTGAGTGGGGTGTCGCGAAGCCGGCTCCGGCGTTCTTCGCCCGACTTAGCCAGTGGTCAGGCTGCGCCCCGGAGCAGATCGTCCACGTCGGCGACCACCCGGCGAACGATGTCGTACCTGCCCGGGCCGCAGGGATGCGGACCGTGCATCTTCGCCGGGGCCCATGGGGCTACCTGTGGGCGGACAGCGCCGGAGCAGCCCAGGCGGATTGGCACGCTGACTCCCTGCTCGACCTGCCGGGACTCATCGCCGGGGCCTGACGGATTCGGCTCCACCCGATACGACTTGGGTATGCACGAATCCGCACGCAGTGACCAGGCAAGTGCGTAACGTTCCAGACAGTGCGTCAGGAACGGAGCCAGGCATGCCATTGGCCGACCCCAGCGGCGTGGGTACGCGTATCGCCGTCGCGCGCAAATCACGCCGCCTCAAGCAGTCCGACCTCGCCGACCTCGCCAACATCTCCCTCGACACCGTCAAGGCCGTCGAACAGAGCAGGCGAAACCCCTCCGAGTCCGTCCTCGACGCCATCGCAGATGCCCTCAACGTCGACCCATCACGGCTGCTCGGCACCTCAGAGCGCAGTGACAGCCGCGTTCACCTGGCCATCCCCGCCCTTCGGGCGACGGTCGATGCCTACGACCTCCCCGACGACGGACCCGTCCGCGATCTGCGAAGCCTGCAGGACTCAGTCACAGAACTGGAGGCGTGGCGGCTCGCGGCCCGCTACACCCAACTCGCCCGCGGACTTCCCGACCGGCTCGCCGAACTCACCCGTGCACTGGACGTATGCACCGGTCCTGACCACCTCGCCGTCTCCCGGCTCCTGGTGTCCGCGTACCGGTCCGCCGATGCGGTGGCCTACAAGCACGGCTACCTGGATCTGTCCGCGCGCCTGATCGAGCTGATGCGCTGGGCCGCAACCAACTCCGAGGATCCGGTCCTCGATGCCGTCACCTCCTACGTCCGGATGGAGATCTTTTTCGCCTCTCGCGTGGAAGCCAACCTCGTCACCGGGCTGCGGATGCTCGAAACGTCGATCGATCGCGCGCCCGCCCCGGACGACTGCCCTGCCCAGGCCGCCATCGGCGCCCTGCACATGCGGGCCGCAGTCGTCGCAGGGCGGATGAAGGACAAGGCGTCCGCGCACATGCACCTGGCGCAGGCGCGGCCTCTTGCCGACGGACTGCGGGAGGGCGTCTATGCGGGCACCGCGTTCGGCCCCGCGTCCTTCCGCGTGCACGAAGTCGCGGTGGCTGTGGAACTCGGCGACGGACCTACCGCACTGGCGGCAGCGCGTGAGTGGAAGCCACCGACAGATCTACCGGCTGAGCGCCGTTCGCATTACTACATCGATGTCGCCCGAGCCCAGCTGTGGCAAAACCGGTCCGCCGATGCGTTCGAGTCCCTGAAGGTCGCCCGACGGATCGCCCCGCAACACTGCCATGAACACCCACAGGTTCGGGACGTCCTGCGGTCCCTGGTTCGGTCGCAGCGATCAAACCAGAAGGCACTGTTGGGGTACGCGGAATGGGCGGGGGCTGTCTAGCCACGGGAGTACAAGGTGTACCCCCAGGTACCCCTGCAGGCAGGGAGCATGGTCGTATCCGAGCCCGTGAGGGAAGGCGGCCATGGCATGCTACCGACGGTTCATGAACTCCCCGTTGATACGACGAGCATTGTGCGCCTGCGCGGAGAGGCATGCATCGTATGCGGAAGCACAGCCCCGCCACTGACGTCGGCCGGGCACGTCGATACGCGAGACGGCAGGGGCGGTGTCATGTCGTGGTCCGTCGTCAACTGCGCCGAGCACTCTGACGGTCAGTCATGACAGCTTCGTGCAGGCGCCACACGACCCTGCCGCCGAGGATCTGCGACTACTGCAAGAAGCCGGCCACAGGCCCCTTGGTCGGCGTCGAGCCCGGCGTCCGCGACACCCGGCGCGTTGCCCTGGCCCACGATGCCTGCTACGAGCAGCACATCCAGTCCATGGATCCAGGGCCGGCCGCGATGGCCGCTCTCGCAGGGGCTGCCGAATGATCTATGACATCCTGCCGCCCCCCGGGACGACGAAGACCGGCTATTGCGGCAGCTGCGACCGGTGGACAGTCGGGGCCCGCGTCGTCGCCGAGGTCCACGGTGACACCGGTTGGGGCGGCACCGTCCTCCGCTGCGCCGGGTGCGACGTCCAGGCTGCGGCGAGAGCAATGCGTCATCGCAACCGAGATCGCGAACTCCGGCAGCGGCTTTGAACTCCCGCCCAGCCTGTGGTTAACGGGCTGGGCGGGGACGTCATCAGGGCGCGGCGGTACTCGCAGCGCCACTGCCTGCTCAGTGCCTGCGCTTGGTCTGTCGGCTGACTGCGGTGAACAGGAGCGCGCCGAGCGCGATGAGGATCGCGGCGATGCTGCCGAGGAGCCAGGCCGGGGAGCCGGTATCCGGCAGGTGGCCGTTGCCGTTGGCGCTGGCGCTGGCGCTGGCGCTGGGCGAGGCGGAGGCAGAAGCCGGGGTGGAGGAGGCGCTTTCGCTCGGCGTCGCGGACGAGGTGGTTGACGTCGGCGTGGGCGTCGCGGTGGTGGGTGTGGGCGTTGGAGACTCGGTGGTGGGCGTCGGCGTCGGCGTGGTTGTGGTCGCCGTGGGCGTCGGCGTGGTTGTGGTGGCCGTCGGCGTGGGGGTTGGCGTCGGCGTGGATGTTGAGCAGACCGGCAGTTCGCCGTTGAAGGGGTAGGCGTGCAACTCGTTGCCGCCGGCGCCCTCGTGGTTCAGGTTGCCGGCCGCGTAGACCCGGCCGTTGACGCCCGGCACGCTGACGCTGATCGTGCTCGCCGGGTCGCCGGCCAGGATCGACCCAGCGAACTGCGCGGAGCCCGTGATCCTCCCCGTGCTCGCGGTGGGGAAGTTCCACATCAGTCGTGCGCCCAGGTCGACGAGCGGATCGCCGCCCGAGAAGAACACGCTGTTGACGTTGATCACGGGATTGGAGCCGAGCATATTGACGAGCACGGTCGCGCCGGCCGGGATGCCGGTGAACGACAGCGCGACCATGCCACCACCCGTCCCCACCAGGTCGCCCGGCACGTTGAAGACCTGGAGCAGACTGCTGCCGTCGCCGGCGAAGGTGGCGGTGCCGAACTCGGTGGTCACGGTCCCGGTGGCGGCGGCCTCGGCGGCGCAGCTGGACCGTTCCTCGATGGTCGTCCGCACGGACCGGTACGGCGCCGCAGCGTCGGGGTCCTGGATGAGTTGCCCGGGAGCGGCGAAGTTGACCGTGCCGCTGCTCGTCCCGCCGTGGCGGACGTTGCCCCAGGCCGTTGTGGTCGCGTCGGACCCGCCGACCTCCATCCGGCTGCCCGCGCTGACGGTGAGGTCGCCGCCGACGGTGAGGAAGTCGTCGCCGTCCGGCGGGGGGACGCGCGAGCCGGCGCCGACCACCCCGACGTTGTAGACGCCGCCGCCGGACTTGTTCACGGTCATGTTGCCGAGGGCCACGATCTTGCCCTCGGCCTCGGCGACGCTTCCGGTGACGTTGATGTTGCCGCCGGCGAAGACGTTGATGGTGGCGTCCCGGCCCGCGAAGTTGCCGTTGCTGATGGGCGGGAACGGGTTGGGGCACGCCCCGCCCGTACAGGCGCCGAGCGGCGGGTCGAGCGGCGCGGTGCCGGTGACGGCGCCGCTGGCCGCCGTGACCGCCAGCATGGTGGCAGTCGCGGCGGCCACACCGAGCAGTGCGACGGCCTTCGCGGGCGTGGCGCGGGCCACCGCGCGGGCCAGGGTACGACGGGGCACAGGCTTTCCTCGTCAGGGGCTCGGGGAGGGCCCAGGACAGACGCTGCCGAGGGCGGGCACGGGAAACGACACCGATCCGATGAAACGACAGGTCGGCGGCCCGCTCCCGACACCGCTCCGCAGGCCGCGGCGAAGTTCACGCGGACGGATCAGCGGTCACCCGCAGAGGGTGGGCGCGTCGCCCCGGGTACCGTCCACCTGCAACCGGCTTGCCCTGCAACCGACCTGCATTGCCAGGGACATGACGACGTAACACTTTCAACAGAAAGTTGACGCAGCACGCCGCTCCCCCACGCGGCGGTGACACCTCGGGAGCCGCTCATGGACGCAGAAACCGTTCCGCAGCCCGCGCCGGAACCGGAATCGGAACCGGAGCGCCACCCCGTCGACCAACTCCTGCCGCCGACCCGGCTCGCGCTGCTCGGACTGCAGCACGTGCTGGTGATGTACACCGGATGCGTCACCGTCCCGCTGGTCTTCGGAGCGGCGGCGCACCTCGGCGTGTCCACCGTCGGGCTGCTGATCAACGCCGATCTGGTGGTGGCCGGGCTGATCACGCTGATCCAGGCGCTCGGCGTCGGCAAGGTGCTGGGCGTGCGGCTGCCCATCGTCGCCGGGGCGACCTTCACCGCCGTCACCCCGATGATCCTGATCGCCGGACAGTACGGGATGGCCGCCGTGTACGGGTCGATGATCCTCGCCGGGGTCTTCGGGCTGATCGTCGCCGCGCCCTTCGCCCGGGCCGTGCGTTTCTTCCCGCCCCTGGTCAGCGGATCGGTGATCACCGTGATCGGCCTGTCGCTGATCGGCGTCGCGGCCGGGCTGATCGCCGGGAACGACAGCACCGCCAAGGGCTACGGCGCACCCTCGCACCTCGCGCTCGCCGCCGGGATCATCCTCTTCATCCTCGGCGTCAACCGCTTCGGCCGCGGCATCGTCACCCAGCTCGCCGTCCTGCTGGGGCTGGCGGCCGGCACCCTGGTGGCGGTCCCGATGGGGCTCACCGACTTCTCCTCGGTCGGCGGCGCCCGCTGGTTCGGACTCCCCGGTCTGTTCCACTTCGGCGCGCCGGCCTTCCCAGCCGCCGCGGTGATCTCGATGTGCGTGGTGATGCTGGTGATCTTCACCGAGTCGACGGCCGACATGCTGGCGGTCGGCGAGATGACCGGCCGTCCGCTCAGCACCGGCGACCTGGCCCGGGGCCTCGCCGCCGACGGCCTCTCCGGCATCCTCGGCGGCGCGATGAACGCCTTCATGGACACCGCCTTCGCCCAGAACGTCGGCCTGGTCGGAATGACCCGGATCCGCAGCCGCTATGTCACCGCCGTGGCCGGCGGACTGCTGGTGCTGCTGGGTCTGATCCCCAAGCTCGGCGAGATCGTCGCCTCGCTGCCGGGTCCGGTGGTCGGCGCGGCCGGGCTGGTGATGTTCGCGACCGTCACCGCGGTCGGCATCAACACCCTGCGCACCGTCCGCTTCGAGGGCACCGACAACCTGCTGATCGTCGCGGTGTCGCTGGGCGTCGGCATGCTGCCGGTGGTGGCCCCGTCGATCTACCAGGGGATGCCGCAGTGGTTCCAGACCATCGCGGGCAGCGCTATCACCAGCGCCACCCTCACCGCGTTCGGACTGAACCTGCTGTTCCACCACACCGGCTTCGGCCGGTCGCGGATCCCGGCCACCCTCACGCCCGCCGCCGCGCCCACCGCCGCGCCCACCGCCACGCCCACCGCCGCATCCGCCGACGCGCCCACCGCCGTGGGAATGGATCAGGCCTGACGTTCGTTGGGCGAGTAGTTAAAGCTTCAACTACTCGGACGAAGGCAGGCCAGACACCATGATGCAGTTCGGGATCTTCTCGGTGGGCGACGTCACGGTCGACCCGACCAGCAACACCAAGCCGAGCGAGCACGAGCGGATCAAGGCCATGGTCGCCATCGCGCTCAAGGCCGAGGAGGTCGGCCTTGACGTCTTCGCCACCGGCGAGCACCACAACCCGCCGTTCGTCCCGTCCTCGCCGACCACCATGCTGGGCCACATCGCGGCCCGCACCGAGCACCTCGTCCTCTCCACCTCGACCACGCTGATCACCACCAACGACCCGGTGAAGATCGCCGAGGACTACGCCATGCTTCAGCACCTGGCGGACGGCCGGGTCGACCTGGTGATGGGACGCGGCAACACCGGGCCGGTGTACCCGTGGTTCGGCAAGGACATCCGCGACGGCATCGCCCTCGCGGTGGAGAACTACGCCCTGCTCCGCGAGCTGTGGACCAAGGACGTGGTCGACTGGCAGGGCCGCTTCCGCACCCCGCTGCAGAGCTTCACCTCCACCCCGCGCCCGCTGGACGACGTGCCGCCGTTCGTCTGGCACGGCTCGATCCGCAGCCCCGAGATCGCCGAGCAGGCCGCGTACTACGGCGACGGGTTCTTCGCCAACAACATCTTCTGGCCCAAGGAGCACTACCAGCAGCTGATCAGCCTCTACCGCAGCCGCTACGCCCACTACGGGCACGGCACCCCCGAGCAGGCGATCGTCGGGCTCGGCGGCCAGGTCTTCATGCGGAAGAACTCCCAGGACGCGATCCGCGAGTTCCGCCCCTACTTCGACAACGCCCCCGTCTACGGGCACGGCCCCTCGCTGGAGGACTTCATGGCCCAGACCCCGCTGACCGTGGGCAGTCCGGAGCAGGTGATCGAACGGACCCTGGCCTTCCGTGACCACTTCGGCGACTACCAGCGCCAGTTGTTCCTGATGGACCACGCCGGGCTGCCGCTGAAGACCGTGCTGGAGCAGCTGGACATCCTCGGCGAGGAGGTCGTCCCGGTGCTGCGCAAGGAGTTCGCCATCGGCCGCCCGGCCGGTGTCCCGGACGCCCCCACCCACGCCGCCCGCGTGGCCGCCGCAGTCGCAGCCGCGCCTGCCGCTGTCTGACCACCACCCGTTCCCCCGCCCGCCCAACTCCCGTTCGAGAGAAGGAAAACCGACCGTGAGCACCGCGCCCGTCCGCGTCGCCGTCATATCCGCCGGCCTGAGCCGGCCGTCGTCCACCCGGCTGCTCGCCGACCGCCTCGCCGAGGCCGTACGGCAGAGCCTGGACGGCGGCGGCGCGAACGGAACCGGACGCGGGCGCACGGTCGAGATCCAGGTCGTCGAGCTGCGCGAGCTGGCTCACGCCATCGCCGACAACCTGGTCACCGGCTTCCCCGGCGCCGCGCTGCGCGAGGCCGTCGCCACGGTGACCGACGCGGACGCGGTCATCGCCGTCACGCCCGTGTTCAGCGCTTCCTACAGCGGGCTCTTCAAGTCCTTCATCGACGTGATCGACAACACCGCGCTGGTCGGCAAGCCGGTCCTGATCGCCGCCACCGGCGGCACCGCACGCCACTCGCTGGTCCTCGACCACGCCCTGCGCCCGCTGTTCTCGTACCTCCGCGCGGTCGTCGTGCCCACGGGTGTCTACGCCGCCGCCGAGGACTGGGGCAACGGGGCCGCCGCCCACTCCGACAGCCTCCCGACCCGCATCACCCGCGCCGCCGCCGAACTCGCCGCCCTGATCGACGGCGTCCCCGCCCGCCGCTCCCCCGTCGAGGACTTCGTGCCCTTCGCCCAGCAGTTGGCAGCGCTGCGCCCGATCAGCGCGGACCAGGTTCCGGACAGACCCTAGGATCGGGGCACGGCATCGCGTGTCGGTCACCGTCCGGGTGAGGCATGGAGGTGGCCGTGAGATGCCCGTTGGAGGCATTCCACCGTGTCAGTCGAGCTGAACCACACCATCGTCTTCGCCCGGGACAACCGGGCTTCCGCGGAATTCCTGGCGGGCCTGCTGGGCCTCACCGTCGGGGCAGAATGGGGCCCGTTCATCCCGGTCGCCACCGGCAACGGGGTGACCCTGGACTTCGCCACCGGCGGACAGGAGACCATCGCCGCCCAGCACTACGCCTTCCTGGTCACCGAGGCGGAGTTCGACGCGATCTTCGAGCGGATCGAGCAGGCGGGGATCACCTACTACGCCGACCCGTTCCGGCAGCAGCCCGGCCGGATCAACCACAACCACGGCGGCCGGGGCGTCTACTTCCTCGACCCGTCCGGCCACGGCATGGAAGTGCTCACCCAGCCCTACGACAGCCACCGCTGACCGCGCCACCCCCGGGTGGGGGGCCCGCCGGCCCCGGGCGGCCCCCCACTCCGCTGCTGCCGCACAGACCGCTGATACCGCGTCAGCAGCCGTTGAGGATGGAGCTGAGCACCGCCTTCTCCGTGCTGTCGACGGACAGCCCGTAGTAGTGCTTGACCTGGACCCAGGCCCGGACGTAGACGCACTGGTAGGAGGCCTGCGGCAGCCACTCGGCCGGGTCGTCGTCGCCCTTGGAGCGGTTCGAACTCGCCGACACCGCGAGGAGTTGCGGGCGGGTGGTGTCATTGGCGAACGCCTGCCGCTGCGCGGTGGTCCAGGCCCAGGCGCCGGAGTCCCACGCCTCCGACAGCGGGACCAGGTGGTCGATGTCGAACGTGGACGGGTTGGTGGTCACCACGTTGTCGTAGGGGCTGGTCCAACTGCCCGACGTGGCGGTGCAGGCCGCGTTGGTGACCACATTGCTGCCGTCCCGCTTGATGACGTACTCGCGGGTGTCGCAGGTCCCGCTGATGGTGATCCAGGTCGGGAAGAGGTCGCGGTCGTAGGTGCTGGCGTGCGTCTCGGCGGCGACGGTCAGGCTGGAGAGGTACGTACGGGCCGTGGAGGCCGCGATGGGGGTGGGCAGAGCCGCGTTCGCGGTGCCGGCGCCGACACCGACCAGCAGTCCTGCGGCGAGCAGGACCGCGGCGAGCGCGGCGGAGAGGGCGGATATGGAATGGCGGAAAACGGATCCGGGCATGCGGGGGCCTTCCTGTGGCGAGGGAGCAGTGCGAACTGGAGTACGGACTGGAGTGCGCGCCAAGCCTCGCGGCCATGGGTCTATGCGGGTAGATGCCCAGCGGTAAATTTCTGATGACAAGGACATGGCGAAGCCAGGTCGTCCCGTCCGGGTAGGTCGTCCCGTCCGGGTAGGCTGCTGCCATGGCCCCGTACTCGCTCGCCGTCCTGCCGCCTCCCGCCCGCTAGCGGGCGGCACCGACCTCAGGACTCCCGCTCCGACCGCTCTCTGACGAGCCGTCGGAGAGGTGACCGCTGCCCGCATCTCGCCACCCCGCGGACCAGCGACCACCCACCGGAGCCCAGCCATGCCCTCCCTGCCCGTACGTTCCCCCCTGCCCGCCTCCCGGCCGGCCCGTCCGCGCGGCACCGCGGACTCGCCCTCCGAGGCGCCGTCCCACTCGCCCCACCTCTCGCCGTCCCACTCGCCCGTTCAGCGCCGCCGCGCGCTGCTCACCATCGGCCTCGCCGCCGTCTCCTGGGGCACCGCCGGGGCCGCCGCCGCGGTGCTGCACCGGATCAGCGACCTCGGGCCGATCACCGTGTCCTGCTGGCGCTTCGCCCTCGGCGCGCTGCTGCTGCTCGGCGCCAGGCCGCTCGTCCACCGGACCGCCGCCCGCACCACCCGTGACCGGTCCGACCAGGGCAGACGCTCCGGCCGCCGCCTGCTGCTGACGCTCGGCACCGGCCTGCTGATGGCGACGTTCCAGACCTGCTACCTCGCCTCGGTCGACCTGGCCGGGCTCGCCCTCGGCACCACCGCGACCCTCGGCGCCGCACCCGTCCTCACCGCCTTGGGCGCCCGCGTCCTGTTCGGCGAGCGCCTCGGCCGCCGCGGCGGCGGGACGATCGTGCTCGCGCTCACCGGCCTGGCCCTGCTCGCCTTCGGCAGCGGGCCGTCCGCGAGCGGCCCCGAACCGCTGTGGGGCCTGCTCTGCGCCCTCGGCTCCGCCGCCGGATCGGCCGCGATCAACCTGATCGGCCAGGCCCAGGCCCGCAGCGGCCGGGCCGGGGACCCGTACGACCGCGCCCTGGCCGGATTCACCGTCGGCGCGGTCTGCCTGCTGCCGGTCGCCGCCGCCACCGGACCGCTCCTCCCCGCCCCGCACCACCTGCTGGCAGCCGCGGCCCTGCTCGGCTACCTCGGTGCGGTGCCGACCGCCCTCGCCTACGCGCTCTTCTTCGCCGCGCTCAGCGTGGTGCGGGCGACGGCGGTCTCGGTGGTGATGATGCTGGAGCCGGTGGCGGCCCTGCTCCTCGCCGTCGGCCTGCTCGGCGAGCAGCTGACCCTCGCCGCGGCCTGCGGCACGGCCACCCTGCTCGCCGCCGTCCTGCTGCTCCCCGAGTAGCCCGGCCGGTAAAAAATGCCCGGCAGGCCGACTGGCAAGCTGGCTATAGTGCCCCGTTCATGTCTTCCGCCATGTCCACGTTGGCGTCCCGCCCCTGCCGCGTCCACAGATACCGAAGGAGCCCGCCGGATGAGTGCCGTGTTTTCCTCGACCGAGCCGTACGACCACGGAATGCTCGACACCGGCGACGGCAACCTCGTCTACTGGGAGGTCCGCGGCAATCCGGCCGCCAAACCGGTGCTGATCGTCCACGGCGGTCCCGGCGCGGGGAGCCCGACCGGCACTCCCAAGTCGTTCGACCCGGAACGCTTCTGGATCATCCTGTTCGACCAGCGGGGCTGCGGCCGGAGCACCCCGAACGCCAGCGACCCGGCCACCAACATGAGCCTCAACACCAGCCAGCACCTGCTGCGCGACATGGAGCAGCTGCGCGAGCACCTCGGCGTCGAGAAGTGGCTGATCTTCGGCGGGTCCTGGGGCTCGGGCCTGTCGATCGCCTACGCCGAGCATCATCCCGAGCGGGTCTCGGCGCTGGTGCTGCCAGCCTTCTGGACGATGAGCCGGGCCGAGGTCGACTGGCTCTACCGAGGGGGCGTCGCCCGGATCTTCCCCGGCGAGTGGGAGCAGTTCCGCAACGGCGTCCCCGAGGGCAGCGGCGGCGGGGACCTGGTCGCCGCCTACGCGGAGCTGATGGAGCACCCCGACCCTGAGGTGCGGGCCCAAGCCGCCGTCGACTGGTCCACCTGGGAGGACGTGGTCGTGTCGCTGGAGCCCAACGGCAGGCCCAGCCCCTACCGCAACCGCTCCACGGAGGCGCTGCAGGCGTTCGTCCGGATCTGCGCCCACTACGCCTCCCACGCGGGCTGGTGGGAGGACGGCGAACTGCTGCGCGGCGCCGAGCGGTTGGCCGGCATCCCCGGCGTGATCGTGCACGGCCGCCAGGACCTGAGCTGCCCGCTCAGTACCGCCTGGGAATTCGCCCGCGCCTGGCCGGACGCCGAACTGGTCACCATCGACGACTCGGGCCACCGGGGCAGCCCCGCCTTCGGCGAGGCACTGAACGCCGCGATGGAGCGGTTCAGCAAATGACGGACACCCGGGCCGCAGGCTCACCCGGTTCCCCCGGCTCCTCCGGTTCCGCGGGAGACCGCCTCCGGCAGCTGATGCGCAGCCTGTCGGAGCAGGGAACCATGCCGGGCGTCTCGGTCGCCTGCGGAGTCCGGGAGCGGGAAGCCTTCCGCTCCTGGACCGGCGACGCCTGTCGACAGGGCGGACCCCCACGGCGCGTCGACGAGCACACCCGCTACGACGCCGCGTCCCTCACCAAGGTCATGTCCACCCTGCCGATCGTGCTGCGGCTGCACGCCGCAGGCGTGATCGACATCAACGCGCCGGTCAGCCGATGGCTGCCGGAGCTGGCCAATCCCTATCGGGATGAGATGACCATCCGTCATCTCCTCACCCACACCGCAGGATTGATCACCCATCAGGAATACTGGCGGCAGCTGGACGGCTACACCGCCGTGCTCGACGCCGTGCTGCGCGAGCCGCCCGCAGCGCCGCCGGGGACGGTCTTCGCGTACTCCGACCTCGGCTACATCATGCTCGGCGAGATCCTGCGCCGGGCCACCGGCGAGGAACTGCCGGCCCTTTTCGCCGCCCAGGTCAGTGCTCCCCTGGGCCTGCGCGTCACCAGCTTCCTCCCCACAGCCGGGAACATCGCCGCCACCGAGGTCAAGGACGGCGTTGCCGTCGAGGGCCGGGTCCACGACGAGAACGCCCGGGCCATGGGCGGCGTGGCCGGCCACGCGGGCCTGTTCACCGACCTGGGCGACGCCGCCGCTACCGCCGCCGCCTGGGCGCAGCCGGCACCCACCCTGCTGCCCGCCGATCTGGCGCAGGAGGCCGTCACCCGACAGCCCATGCCGGACTCCTCGTCCGCCCGCGCGCTGGGCTGGGTCTGTGCCGGCGACGAGAGCTGGGACCACATCGGTCCGTCCTGGCCGAGAACCACGGTCAGCCACACCGGATTCACCGGGGTGTCCATCGCCGCCGACCCGGTCTCCGGCTGGTGGGCGGCGGTGCTCAGCAACGCCGTCCACTCCGGCCGGGAACGGCCCCGCCTGCGCCGGGCCCGCCTCGATCTGCACGCGGCGATCGCCGACCTGCTGACCCGCCGGGGCCCGTGGATGACGGGGCTCGGGCGGCCCTGAGGGCGGTCGGGTCACCGCGCGTCGAGACCCAGGCCGAGCAGCGCGTCGGCGTGGGCGAGCCCGCTCTCCAGCGAGATCTGCTGCAGTGACTGGGCCTCGCGCACCGGCGCGAACTGCACCCGCCCCCGGTCGTCCGTGCTGAAGCCATGGACGGCCGGGCGGGGCAGGCTGTTGTAGGCCCAGTGCGTGGAGAAGTAGTAGGCGCCAGTGTCATGCAGCACCACGATGTCGCCCTCCTGCAACTCGGGCAACTCCCGGGCGTGGGCGACCACATCGCCCGCGAAGCAGCACGGCCCCGCGATGTCCTGCACCATCGCCGCAGTGGCCTTCGGCCGGCCCCGGCCGTCGTAGGCACCGACCCGCAGCGGCCACGCGTCCGGCATCAGCACTGTCCGGGTGGCGAGTTGGGCCCCGGCGTGGGTGATCGCGATCCGTCGGCCCCCGGCGTCCTTGGTGTACTCGACCAGCGCGCCGATGAAGCCGTTCTTGGCCAGCAGTGAACGTCCGAACTCGGTGACCAGCTGGTAGCGCCCGTCGAGCAGGGTGGGTACCGCCGCCCGCAGCGCGGCGGCATAGGCCGCGAAGGTGGGACGCGGCTCGGGACCGTCGAAGTTGACCGGCAGGCCACCCCCGGTGTCCAGGCTGGTGATCTGCTGCCGCCCCACGGCGTGGTTGACCTCCTCGGCGAGGCGGTGGGTCTCCGCGATGCCTGCCGTGATGAGTTCCAACGGGCAGCCCTGCGAACCGACATGGGCGTGCAGCCGGGTGAGCCAGGGTCGCTGCTCGAAGGCCCGCACGACCTCGGCACGTCCACCGGGATCACCCAGCGCCACCCCGAACTTCGAGGTCGCGGTGGCGGTGCTCATGGCCCCGATGGAACCGGCCCCCACCTGGGGATTGACCCGCAGGCCGATGACGGACGAGCAGTCCTGGGGGCGCAGTGCGTCGATCCGGTCGAGTTCGGCGAAACTGTCCGCGTTGAGCGCCACGCCGAGGGCCAGCGCCTGCTGGATCTCCCGGCGCGTCTTGGCCGGGGAGTCCAGCACGATCGTCGCGGGCGCGAACCCGGCCCGCAGCGCGATCTCCAGTTCACCGGGACTGGCCACCTCGCAGCCCAGACCGAGGTCGGCCAGCAGCGACAGCACCGGGATCAGCGAGGCGGCCTTGGCCGCGAACGTGTGCAGCACCGGCGGGGGCGCTGTGGGCCCCGGCAGTGCCGGGGGCGCCGGGACGAAGGCCGCCTGCAGCTCGGCCACCGTGGCGCGCACGCCGTCGACGTCGATGAAGCCCGCCACCGGCTGGTCCGCGCCGAGCAACCCGTCGGCCACGGCCTGTCGCAGCACGGCCGCGAACCGATCGGCGTCTACGGTTTCGTCGGACGATGCGGTGGTGGTCGTCACCGGGAGTCTCCATTCATGTTCATGAGGAGCGTCATGACAGGCAACCACAACGTACATCCGGCGATCAGTCGCACCGGGCCGCTGCCGCCCACGGAGCAACGCAACGCCGCCAGCTACCACCTCGACACGCTCGACGCCCTCGGCGTGGTCGAGCTGATGAACCGTGAGGAGCAGCGGGCCCTCGACGCGGTGGGCGAGGCCGCCGGCCAGCTGGCCACCGTCGCCCAGCGGGTCGCCGACTGCGTGCAGGCCGGTGGACGGGTCGTCCTGCTGGGCGCCGGGACCAGCGGGCGGCTCGCGCTGCAGGAGGTCGCCGAGCTGCCGCCGACCTTCGGGCTGGCTCCGGAGATCTTCCACGTCCTCGCCGCAGGCTCGGCGGCCATGGGACCCGCTGTCATCACCAACACCGAGGACGACACCGAGGCGGCGCCAACTGCCCTCGCCGCACAGGGCATCGGCCCGGCCGACGTGGTGATCGGCCTCGCCGCCAGCGGGACCACGCCGTTCGTCCGATCTGGCATCAAAGCTGCTACTCAGCTGGGGAGTTGGACCTGCGGGATCGCCAACAACCCCGGCACGCCGCTGCTCACCGACGGCGGCTACGGGGTGCTGCTGGACACCGGCCCCGAAGTCCTCACCGGGTCAACCAGGTTGAAGGCCGGAACCGCGCAGAAGCTCGCCCTCAACCGCATCACCACCGCCGCGATGGTGGTCGACGGTCGGGTGATCGAGAACCACATGCTGGATGTGACCGGCTCCAATGCGAAACTGCGCCTCCGTGCCCTGCGCATCGTCTCCGACATCACCGGCTGGGACGACACCCGGGTCCGCACCACCCTGGAGCGGAACGCCTGGTCCGTCCGGGCCGCACTGAAGGGCGCGGGCCGGGCCGGATGACCCGACCCGAGCCTCGGCGGACAGGTCGGCGGACAGGACGGGCTCAACCCAACCGCTCGGACGGCTCCCAGACCGAGCAGTCGTGGGCGAAGAGCACCCGTCGCGGGTCGAACTCGCTGAGCCGCTCCAGCCAGGGCCGATAGGGAGGAAGCGGCGGCTCCAGCCCTTCGCGGGCCGCACGCCGGGCCAGTTGGTCCGAGCCGAACTGGGACGCGAAGTCGTGTGCCTGACCGGCGAGGACCACGGTGCCGTCCGTCTGCCTGACCACCAGCGACTGGTGCCCGTCGGTGTGCCCGGGGGTGGGGACGATCCAGACCCCCGGGCGGATCTCGCACTCCCCCGCGATCTCCTCGTAGATCGCACCGGGGAAGTCCACCAGCGCGTCCATGGTGTAGTCGCCCCGGCGGGCCGTGGCCAGTTCCACCGCCTGCACCAGGATCGGCGTGCCGCCCAGCAGCGGATTTCCTCCGCAGTGGTCGAAGTGGAGGTGGCAGTTCACCACCAGGGAGACATCGGCGAGGGTGACTCCCGCGTCGCGCAGCGCGCCCTGCAGCGCCCGGCGCCGGGGGCGGTAGTGGGCCTCGGTCTCGGAGTCGACGGCGCCGATGCCGGTGTCGAAGAGGATCAGTCCGTCGTCGCGCCGGACCAGGTAGGCGAGCACGGGCTCCACCCGCGGCTGCGAGCCGTCGGTCTCCGACGCCGGCCGGACGAAGTAGCCCAGGTCGAGTCGACGCACTGCTGGTCCGTTGCCCGTACTGCCCATCCGCTTGCCCATCCGTCCATCGTGGCAGTCGGCCGCGCCCACCGCAGGGCATGGATATTTACTAAGGCAGATTGATAAGCTAGCCTTAGTATATGAGCGACGAGAGCAACACGCTGGACGGCGGCGACGCGGTGGACACCGACGGGATCGCGGCAGCCCTGCTGGCGAGCGTCAGCCTGCTGGTGCGAAGGGTCCGTCAGGTGCCCGTCGAGGGCGGGCTCACCATGCCCGAACGGCAGGCGCTGTCGCGGCTGGACCGCGAGGGCCCCGCCACGTCCTCCGAGCTGGCCCGGCAGGCGCAGATCACCGCGCAGGCGATGGGGGCCACCCTCGGCGCGCTGCAGGCACGCGGCCTGGTCGAACGGCGCCCGGACCCCGAGGACGGCAGGCGAGTGATCCTGACCGTGACCGATGCCGGACGGCAGGAGCTGCGCGACAAGCGCAACGCCCGGGCCGAACTGCTCTCGCGCGCCCTCTCCGGAACATTCACCCCGGCGGAACTGGAGCAACTCGCAGCAGCCGCACCGCTGCTGGAGCGGCTGGCCCAGAACGTCTGACTGACGTGCACGGAAACCAAGGAAGTGACCCCGATGACTGTTCCCGCGGTGACGCACGCCGCAAAGCGCCCGGCCGGTGACCGCTACAAGTGGATGGCGCTGACCAACACCACCGCCGCCGTCTTCATGTCCGCACTGGACGGCTCCATCGTGCTGATCGCGCTGCCGGCGATCTTCCGAGGCGTGCACCTGGACCCGCTGGCCCCGGGCAATATCGCCTACCTGCTGTGGATGATCATGGGCTACCGGCTGGTGCAGGCCGTCCTGGTGGTGACCGTGGGGCGGCTCGGCGACATGTTCGGCCGGGTGCGCATCTACAACTCCGGGTTCGCGGTCTTCACCTTCGCCTCGATCCTGCTGTCCTTCGATCCCTTCGACGGCGGCCACGGAGCCATGTGGCTGATCGGCTGGCGGGTGCTGCAGGCCGTCGGCGGATCGATGCTGATGGCGAACTCCGCCGCGATCCTGACCGACGCGTTCCCCAAGGAGCAGCGCGGCTTCGCGCTGGGCATCAACCAGGTAGCCGGGCTGGGCGGGATGTTCATCGGCCTGGTGGCCGGTGGCCTGCTGTCGGCCTGGGACTGGCGCGCGGTGTTCTGGGTGAACGTGCCGGTCGGCGTCTTCTTCACGGTGTGGGCCTACCGCACCCTGCGGGAGAGCGGTGAGCGCGGCGGCGGCCGGATCGACTGGTGGGGCAACATCACCTTCGCGGTGGGGCTGAGCGCGGTCCTGATCGCGGTCACCTTCGGCCTGCAGCCCTACGGCGGACACACCATGGGCTGGACCAACCCGCTGGTCCTGGGCCTGGTCGGCGGTGGTCTGGCGCTGCTGGCGGCCTTCGTGGCCATCGAGAACCGGGTCACCGCGCCGATGATCCAGCTCAGTCTGTTCCGCCTGCGGGCCTTCACCTTCGGCAACCTGGCCGGCCTGGCCATCTCGATCGGCCGGGGCGGGATGCAGTTCGTGCTGATCATCTGGCTGCAGGGCATCTGGCTGCCGCTGCACGGCTACGACTACAGCGACACGCCGCTGTGGGCCGGCATCTTCATGCTGCCGCTGACCGCGGGATTCCTCGCCGCCGGGCCGGTCTCGGGCTACCTGTCCGACCGGATCGGCTCCCGGGGCCTGGCCACCGGCGGCGCGCTGCTGTTCGGCGCCAGCTTCCTGGGCCTGATGCTGCTGCCGATCGACTTCAGCTACTGGGTCTTCGCGGTGCTGATAGCGCTCAACGGGATCGCCAGCGGGATGTTCGCCTCGCCCAACTCCTCCTCGATCATGGGCAGTGTGCCGGCCAGGCTGCGCGGCGTCGCCTCCGGTATGCGGGCCACCTTCCAGAACTCCGGCACCGCCGTCTCCATCGGTGTGTTCTTCTCACTCATGATCGCCGGGCTGGCCAGCAGCCTCCCGCACACCCTCACCAGCGGACTGACGCAGCAGGGCGTGCCGGCCCACGTCGCCGCCCAGGTCGGCGGGCTGCCCCCGGTCTCGTCCCTGTTCGCCGCGCAACTGGGCGTCAACCCGATCCAGCACCTGCTCCAGCCCAGCGGCGTCCTGTCCCACCTGACGGCAGCGCAGCAACAGGCGCTGACCGGACGGGAGTTCTTCCCGAACCTGATCTCCGGACCGTTCCACTCCGGCCTGGTCGTCGTCTTCGCCTTCGGCGCCGTCCTGGCGCTGCTGGCAGCCATCGCCTCCATGCTGCGCGGCACCAACACCGCCGCCGCGGCAGAGCCGAGCCCGGACGCGAGCCCGGCCCCGGCGGCGTCACCGGCCACGTCGCCGAGCAGCGACTGACACGCACCGTCCCTCCCCGACCAGAGAAAGAGCACCAGCACCATGCCATTGACATCGATCGACCCCACGTCCGCACTGATCGTGATCGACCTGCAGAAGGGCGTCGTCCCGCCCTGCGCGGACATTCCGGTCACCCCGGTCGTGCAGCGGGCGGCGGAACTGGCCACCGCCTTCCGCCGCCGGGGCCTGCCGGTGGTCCTGGTCAACGTCACCGGACGGCCGTCCGGACGCACCGACGCCGGCCGGTCCGGTAGCCGCGGCAGCGCGGCCGGTGCCGCGTTTCCGCCCGGCTGGGCCGACCTCGTGGACGAGTTGGACGTGCAGCCGACCGACCACCTGATCACCAAGCGGCGGCGCAACGCGTTCCACGACACCGGACTCGACACCCTGCTGCGGGACTTGGGCGTCACTCAGGTCGTGCTCGCCGGGATCTCGACCAGCAGCGGCGTCGAGTCGACCGCTCGCGCTGCCTACGACTACGGCTACCACGTCGTCCTGGCGACCGACGCCATGAGCGACCCCGACGCCGAGGCCCACCGCAACAGCATCGAGCGGATCTTCCCCAAGACCGGCGAAACCGCCACCACCGCCGAGATCACCGCCGAGATCACCGACATGGTCGAGGAGACCCGATGACCCTCCTGGGCACACTCCTGCGCAACCGCAGGGCGGGCGAGGTCCATGTGGCCTGGAACCAGCCGCAGTTGCAGGGCCCCGAGCTATTGAGCGTGACGAGCCGTCAGTTCGTCGAACGGGGAACGATTCCGCTGGAGCACTGCGGCAGGATGGTCGGCGGCACCAACCAGTCCCCGCAGCTGGCCTGGAGCCCGCCGCCGGCCGGCACCGCGCAACTGCTGCTGGTCGTCGAGGACACCGACGTGCCCACCAGCAAGCCCGCCGTGCACTGCCTGGCGCTGATCGACTCGACGGTCGAGCAGTTGGACCCCGGCGCCCTCGCCGCCAAGCAGCCCGCCGCCGGAGTGCGGATCTGCCGCTCCACCATCGGGCGCGGGTACCAGGGCCCCGGGCCGATCAAGGGCCACGGCCCGCACCACTACACCTTCCAACTGTTCGCCCTCGGGGGCGTGGTGGATGCCGAGGCCGCTCGGGCCCGTCCCCGCGCGCTGCTTGCCGCCCTCGACGCCCCCGTCCTGGCCCGGGGCCGCCTGATCGGCGTCTACGAACGCTGACCCCGGGTCAGGCAAGTACGGTGCCGACCTACGCGTCCTTCAGCCAGCTCGGGGGCCGGAACGCCCCGCCGTACATCGGGAGTTCTATCTCCGCGCCGTAGCGGGCGAGTTGGCTCCAGGGGCGGTTGAGGCCCGCGGTGCCGTAGGCGCGGACCCGGGTGACGGTGTCCAGGTCGAGGACGTCGACCAGGATCTCCTCACCCGGGCCGGCCTGCTGGCGGACGATGCCCTCCGGGTCGACCACGGCGCTGGCGCCGACCCCGCACGGGTCGGCGCCATTGACGTTGACCACGTAGACCTGGTTGGTCCAGGCGTTGGCGCGGGCGCAGACCAGTTCCATCTCGCGGTCGCGGGTGGTGGTCAGCGTGGGCTGGATGATCACCTCGGCGCCGAGCCAGGCGAGTTGCCGTGCGGTCTCGGGGAACGAGCCGTCGTAGCAGATGGCCAGGCCGATCCGGCCGACGTCCGGGATGTCGAAGACCACGAACTCCTTGCCCGGCGTGCAGGCCTCGTAGGGCTGCCAGGGGAAGATCTTGCGGTAGCGGGCGACGATCTCGCCCTGCGGGGAGACGGCCAGGGCGGTGTTGTAGATGTTCCCGTCCCCCGCCCGTTCGAAGACGCTGCCCGGGACCAGCCACAGGCCGGTCTCCACGGCCAGGGCGCAGATCCGGTCGGTCAGCGGGCCGGGGACGGTGACCGCGGCCCGCTGCATCCAGTCCTCCGGGCACGGCCGCAGCAGCGGGGCCTCGGCGGCGAGCAACAGCTCGGGGACGACCACGAGTTGGACATGGGGGAACAGCGCACGGGTGGACCGGACCTGGTCCGCGAAGCGCTGCCAGCTGGCTTCGAGGTCCAGCGGGACGGGAGCGGTCTGGATGGCGGCGACGGCAAGGGTACGCATGGGTGGTGTTCAGTCCTCGGTGATGGTGAGTTCCACGACGGACGTGCGGCCCTCGCGGAAGAAGCGGCGGAAGCGGGTGCGGACGATCAGCATCACCGGCACACCCACGGCGATGGAGCCCACGCCGAGCAGGAAGACCCCGCCGATGCCGTGGAAGGAGGTGTAGCCGTAGTCGGGGCTGTACATGTCGTGGGCGCTGCGGACGAAGGCCGCCAGCATCATCAGGCCGCCAAGCAGCGGGAGGATGCCCTTGAGCAGCAGGTCGCGCGGGGAGTTGCGGAGCTGCTTGCGGAAATACCAGACGCAGGCCAGGGCGGTCATGCCGTAGTAGCAGGCGATCAGCAGGCCGGTGGAGAGGATGGCGTCGCCGAGGAACGCCCCGGACACCACGGAGAGGATCACGAGCAGGACGGCCGCGGCGGCGCCGAAGAACACGGTCCCGAAGCTGGGGGTCCGGTTGCGGGGGTGGATCCGGGCGAACGCCTGCGGCAGGGCGCCGTGGGCGGCCATCGAGAGGTTGCCGCGGCAGCTGCTGACCACGCTGGTGAGCAGCGCGGACACGGCCGAGATGCAGACCGCGAGCTGCAGCACCTTGGCCAGCGCGGTGCCGAGGACCGGCGGGGCGAGGCTGGCCAGGATGTCCCCGGAGTTGGCCGGGTTGCCCAGGCCGACGCCGGTGCCGCCGGTGCCGGCGAAGCTGATGGCGGCGAAGGCGGTGAACAGGTAGGTGCCCAGCAGCACGACGGTGGAGATGATCACCGCCTGGCCGGGGACCCGGCCGCTGTCGCGGGTCTCCTCGTTGACGGTGACCAGGGCGTCCCAGCCCCAGTAGATGAACAGGCACAGCAGCACCGCCTCGGCGAAGGGCCCGAAGCCGCCGAAGCCGAGCGGGTTCAGCCAGGACAGGCTGGGCGCGGCGGCGCCGTGCCGGGCGAAGGCGGCCACCCCGAAGCCCAGCAGAGCGACCATCTGCAGCGCCAGCAGCACGTACTGGACGGAGGCGGCGATCTCCAGGCCCCGGTAGGCGACGGCGGTGACGGCGGCCAGCAGCAGCACGGCCAGCGCGGTCACGGCGGTGGTATTGCCGGCGAGGGAGTGCAGGCCGAGGAACGCCAGCAGGTAGGCGGCGCCGACCTGGGCCAGGGCCGCCATGGCGATCAGCGTGGCGACGGTGGTCACCCACCCTCCGACCAGCCACCCGTTCATCGGCCCGAAGGCGCGGGTGATCCACACGAAGTTGGTGCCGCAGTCGGGCATCTCCCGGTTGAGCTCGCGGAAGGCGAAGGCCGTGAGCAGGATCGGCACGAAGCCGAGCAGCAGCGCGGCCGGGGCCAGATGCCCGACGACCAGGGTCACCAGACCGAGGGTGACGGCGATGCTGTACGCCGGGGCGACCGAGGACAGGCCCATGGCGACAGCCGCGAGCAGGCCCACCGAGCCGCCGCGCAGACCCTTGCCGGCAGCGGCGGGAGGAGGCAGGGTTCTCGGCTCGGCGTCGGTCGGGTTTGTCGTCACGAGGGCTCCTGACATGGGGACCGGTTGTTAAACGGAGATTTAAGAGGTCCCGGTCCAACCCGTCAAGAGCAGGGCCTGTATTGTTAAACCCCGATGGAGAATTCGGATCGGGGCGTCGGATCGGGAAGGGCGACATGGCAGCAAAGAAGGGCGGCGGCAAGGAGGCCCGGAGGGCCGAGCTGAGCGCGGCCGTGCAGCGGGCGCTGCTCGTGCGCGGCCTGGAGGGCCTGCGGCTGCGCGACATCGCCGACGAGGCCGGGGTCACCCCCGCCGCGGTGCTCTACTACGGCGACCTGGACGCGCTGGTCTACCAGACCTACCAGCAGGCCATCGAGCGCTACAGCCAGGAGCGCGAGCAGGCCGCCGACCAGTTCGCCGACGCCCGGGACAAGCTCGGCGCCTGCATCGACAACGGCGTCGCCAGCGGCCCCGACGACGCCCTCACCCGGCTGCTCTTCGAGTACTGGCCGCGCTGCCTGCGCGACGCCAAGGCCGCGGCCCTCGACAGTGCGTTGACGGAACGTCAGATCGCGGTCTACGCAAGCATCCTGGTGCTCGGTCAGGCCCAGGGCCACTTCACCCTGCAGGACCCGCCACGGCTGCTCGCCGCCAACTTCGTCGCCATGGAGGACGGCTACCAGATGGAAGTCCTCGCCGGCCGCCGCACCCGCACCGAGGTCATCGCCGCCCTGCGCTCCCACGCCCGGGCCGTCACCGGCCACCAGCTCCGCCCCTGACCGGACGCCGACTCGCCATCGGCACCGCTAGGGTCGCCGGATGCGCCTCTACCTGTCGTCCTTCCGCCTCGGCGACCGCCCGGACCAGTTGGTCGCCCTGCTCGGCGAGGCCGGCCCGGGCCGGATCGCCGTGATCGCCAATGCGATGGACTCCGCCCCCGCCGACGTCCGGCAGGCCGGGGTGCAGCGCGAGACCACCGCGCTCACCGCGCTGGGCTTCCACCCCGTCGAGCTCGACCTGCGCACGTTCTTCGACCAGCCCAAGGACGCCGTCCGCGCTGCCCTGCACGATTTCCCCGCAGTATGGGTCCGGGGCGGGAACGCGTTCATGCTGCGCTACGCGCTCGCCCGCAGCGGGGCCGACACCGCGCTGGTCGACCTGCTACGCCGCGACGCACTCGTCTACGCCGGATACAGCGCCGGCCCCTGCGTCCTCGCACCGACCCTGCGCGGCCTGGAGCTCGTCGACCCCCCTCAGGCCGTCACCGAGACCTGGGGCGACCAACCGCTCTGGGACGGGCTGGGCGTCCTGGACCACGTCTTCGTCCCGCACGTCGACTCCCCCGGCCACCCCGAGACGGACGCCTGCGGCGCCGCCGCCGAGCACTACCGCACCACCGGCACCCCACACCGCACCCTGCGCGACGGCCAGGCCCTCGTGATCGACGGCGACCAGTCCCAGTCCCGGATCATCTGACGGCTCCGACCCCGCGCCACTACCGCCCTCAGGCCACCCGCGTGGCGGACCCGTCCTCCCCCTCGTGCCCGGCGTCCTCCCGCGCGACCATCGCCGCGTTCCACTCCGCGACCAGCGCGTCGTGGTACTCCCATTCACCCCTGGTCAGCGGGTGTCCCCCGGCCAGGCCCAGCCAGAACTGACGTATCGCCGCGTTCGCGCGGTCGACAGCACGCTGGAGATCGGGTCGCGGCTCGGGCGAAAGTGACATACCCCCAGCATCCCAGGTCCAGGGACACCGTTGTCACCCCGGGCCGGTTACATCACCCCCAAGCACATCCGATCAGGTCAGACCGCCGTCCCCACTGCGGCACCCGCTTCAACTCAACGCCCCGGTGATCTCGCCCTCAGCCAGCACCTCGATGCCGCTCAATGGGCGCTGAAGAGTTGATCTCCAGATCGCCTCCAGATCGCCTCCAGATGGAGCCAAAACGAGCCCCGGACCTTTGGGGTCCGGGGCTCGTCGGCTGGTCACTGGCTGTGGGCGCAGACGGTTTCGAACCGCCGACATCCGCCTTGTAAGGGCGGCGCTCTACCGCTGAGCTATGCGCCCGAGTCAGGGAAACAATACCTGCTAGCCGGAGGGTTCGGTGCCGGGCCTGGTGCGGCGCGGCGGGGGCGGGTGCGAGGATGGGGCCCGCGGGCCGGGGCGGCCTGGTGGGCGATCGGTGCGAGCGGGAGAAGACGTGGCGGGCGGATCAGCGCGGTGGCGGCGCGGCGAGGCTGTGCGCGCGGACGCACAGGCCGCGAAGGACGCCGCGGCGCAGGCGTTCTACGAGCTGGACACCGTGCAGCGGGACGTGCGGATCTCGGTGCAGGCGGTGGCCGCCGCGGACGACTCCCCCGGCGCACGCCGCGCCATCGCGGACTTCACCGCGCTCGGCAACCGGATCGACGAGGTCAGCGCCGCCTATATCTCCGCCCTGGACGCCCATGACCTGGACGCCGAGGACCTCGACAGCGGCGCCGCGGCCCGGGCCCGGCAGCAGTTGGACCAGTCCAAGCAGCAGTTGCTCGCGGTGAAGGCGGAACTGGAGCGCTTCAACGGCTTCCTGGAACCGCTGGTGGTCGCCGCCGAGGCGCAGCTGGCGCAGGTCACCCCGGCGGTGGAGCGGGCCAAGCAGTCCTGGCTGGCGGCCAGCAACGCCCTGGACGCGGCCCGGGCCGCCCGGCTCGGCACGGACGACCTGTCCCGCCGGCTGGCCTCGCTCGGCCCGCAGCTGACGCTGCTTGGCGAGGGGGCCGGTAAGCACGGGGTGCAGACGATCCTGCGGACCGCCGCCGAGGCGCAGCGCACCGCCGAGGCGATCCGGGCCGAGGCCGCGCGGCTGCCGGAGCAGGCGCGGGACATCGACCAGCGGCTGAGTTCGCTGCGGACCCGCACCCAGGCGCTGGAGACCAAGTCGGGGAACATCGCCCCGGTGCTGAGCGAGCTGCGCCGCCGCTTCAGCTCCGCCTGCTGGCAGGATCTGCAGCACGTGCCTGAGCAGACCGCGACGGCGGTGCGCAACGCGCAGAACCGCCTCGCCGAGGCGTCCAAGGCCCGGGACGAGCAGCGCTGGGCGGACGCGATCGGCATCCTCTCGGCCGTCCGCGACCTGCTGAACACCGCGGACGGCTCGGTGACCGTCGTGAACGAGCGGCTGCACGCCCTCAACGAGGCCCAGCGCGCCCCGGAGGCGGAGATCGAGAAGGCCCGGTTCGCGCTGCGGGACGCGCAGCGGCTGGCGATGGCCGGACGCAGCGCCCCCGACCCCCGGCATGCCGCCCCGCTGGACGCGGCGGTGGTCCGGTTGGACAGCGCGGCCACCGCGCTGACCGGCCGCCACCCGGACTACTGGCACTTCCTGACCGAGCTGGCCGCGGTGCGGGAGACGGCCGCGCAGGTGGTGCAGTCGATCCGGGAGGAGCGCGGCGCCGGGGCCCGCTGACCCGCGGACGCGGAACAGGAAGGTCCACCGGGACCGGGCGGAAACGCCCCGCAGACCGGGCGGCCCGCACGCCGTAGAGTACGGGCATGCCTCGTTATGACTACCGCTGCCGTTCCTGTGGCGCCACGTTCGAACTGCGCCGCCCGATGTCCCAGTCCGACGCGCCGGCGATGTGCCCGGCCGGGCACGACGACGTCGCCAAGCTGATGTCCATGGTGGCCGTGACCGGCACCGCGTCCGCGTCGGGGAGCAGCGGCGCCGCCCCCGCGGAGGGCGGGGGCGGCGGTTGCTGCGGCGGGGGCTGCTGCGGCTGAGCTCCGGCCTTCAGAAACACCGGGACTAGCCGACCGCGGTCCTGACCCGGACCCGGGCGAGGAGCAGCCGGACGATCTCCTCGCCCGCCGCGACGCCGACCTGCTCCAGCGCGGTGACGCCGGGGCCGACCCAGCCGCTGTCGGCGAGTTCGCCGTGTCCCGGCCGGTAGCCGGCGTCGGCGGCGAGCAGCAGTTCCGCGTCCAGCAGCGAGTCGCCGGCGGTGAGCACCGTGGACGCGCCGGTGCGCCGTTCGACCTCCGCCAGCGCCGCCGACTTGGTGAGCGGCTGCGGCACCAGGTAGATCTTCCGTCCCTGCAGCGAGACGGTGTAGCCGCGTTCGTCGGCCCAGCCGGTCAGTTCGGCCACCCAGCCCGGCGGCAGCATCTCCCGCTCGACCACCAGGTAGGCGAAGAGGTCCTCGGCGACCCGGCGCTTGAGGGTCCACTCCGGGTCCGCGTCCAGGGCGAGGTGGTGCACGATCTCGTCCAGCGGTGCGCAGTTCTGCGCGAGCGTGGCCTTGATCTGCGCGTTCCAGTCCTCGTCGGTCACCCCGTCGACGAGCAGCTGCCCGCCGTTGGCGCAGATCGCGTAGCGCGGGGCCCAGCCGGGGACGGGTCCGGGCAGGTGGACCCGCTGGTACTGGGCCCGGGTCCGGGTGGTGACCGGGACGAACTCCGCCGCCGAGATCAGCTCGACCAGCAGCTCGGCGCAGCGCTCGGTCATGAACGACAGCGGCTTGCCGTGGTGCACCTCGACCGTGAGCAGCCGCGGGGCCTGCTCGTCGGCCATGTCCAGGGCCAGTGCCCTGGGCGAGTAGATCAGTGTGCGGTCCAGGTCGCTTCCGATCAGGAAGCGTGCGGGCGCGGGTGTGCTGGAGCTGCTCATACGGCCGTCCCCTCGTCGCCGGTCGCGCCTCGTGTGTACTGGGGGTGGATCAGTCCGACGCAGCTGTAGGGCAGGTTGTCGACCACCTCGACCGGTACGCCGCGCTGCTCGGCGAGCAGCCGGACGTGTCCGAGCTCCGCCTCCGCGCCGCGCCGCACCAGTACGCGCCACGGCACCCGCCGCAGCAGGACCCGGGTGGTCTCACCCACCCCTGGCTTGACCAGGTTCACACTGTTGATGCCGTACTCCTCGCTGATGCGCTCCATGGCGGCCCAGCCGGACCAGTCAGGTTCGCGGTCGGACGTGTCTGCGGCAGCGCTGGCGCGGACGTCGGGAAAGCACTCGGTCACGGCGTCGAGGAACTGGTTGGAGACATCGCCGTCGGCGAGCTCGCGGTAGTACTTGGCACCGTGGAAGTCGTCGGGGCCGATCAGCCCCTCCCTCAGCACCGTACGCGAGACCAGGCCCGAGACGGTGGAGTTGAGGCAGGCGGAGGGGATCAGGAAGTCCTCGCGGGTGCCGAAGGTGCGGACGCAGTGGGCCGGGTCGGCCAGCACCGCCATCTCCGGGTTGAAGCCGGTGCCGGCCAGGGCCTCGGCCAACTCCCGGGTGATCGCGCCCTTTCCGGTCCAGCCGTCCACGAACACCACGTCGGCGGCGTGGTGACGGTCCGCCAGGTAGCGCAGCGCGACCGGGTCGATGCCCCGGCCGCGGACGATGGAGACCGCGTAGTGCGGCAGCTCGAGCCCGTGCGCGTGCTGGGCCCAGCGCCGCATCAGGATGCCGACGGGGGTTCCGGCCCGGGCCAGCGAGGCGAGGACGACGCCGTGGCCGCGCTCGGCGAGGACGGTCTCGGTGACCACGGCGACGGCCTCGGCGATCCGGCCCGCGTACTCGCTCAGCGCCTGCTGGAACAGCTGCTGGTACTCGGCGCTGGGCTGGTACTCGACCGGCAGCGACTCGGCGTAGTGGGCGCCGCCCTGCTGGATCGCCTCCTCGCGCTCCTCCACCGGCGCCTCCAGGGTGATCCCGGAGAGGTCCTTGAGCAGCCAGGACACCTCCTCGGCCCGGTAGGACCCGAAGGCGGGCCCGTGCAGCGCGGGCGGCAGGGCGGCCCCAGCGGCGGCCTTCGAAACGGCGGCCTTCGAAACGGAAGCCGGAGCGGCGGCAGCGGCGGCCGGACGCGGGCGGAGGGCGGGGACGGTCACGAGCAGTACCTCATCGGTGACATGGCGCAGCCGGTCGAGCAGACCGCGTCCGGGGGCGTGCAGCGGGGGGCGGTCGGCGGCGTCGTCGATGACCAGCACGATCGTCTCGAAGCGGCGGGAAAGGTCGCGTCCCGGCGCGACGTTGTAGGCGTAGCGCAGCCCGTCGCCGTCGGCGGGGGCGTCGTGGGCGGGGAAGGAGAGCCGGGTGCGCAGCGCGTAGCCGGGGTCGTCGACGGTGAGCGCGGGCGAGCGGGTGGTGGTGGAGAAGCGCACCTCGCTGTCGGCCCCGAGGCGTTCCTGCAGCGCCCCGGCCAGCCGCAGCGGCGCGTACATCAGCTCCTCGTAGCCGAGCACCAGCACCCGGCGCGGTACGGCGGCCGTGGTGCCCGCCGTCGTGGCCCCCGCGGTGACCGCCGCGGCGACCCGCTCCGCCATGGCGGGCAGCGCCGCGTCCAGCCGGAGCCGGTCCGCGGCGGTGAAGCCGTGCCGGCCGCCGTCCGGCAGCCCGGCCGGCCAGCCGGGGTCGACCCTGGTCAGCGGGGCCTGCGGACCGGCCGGGGGCACCGCGCAGCCCTGCCGGGTCTCCTCGGCGGCGACCAGCGCGGCGCCGCGCGCGAGCACGTTCTCCGGCAGTTCCACCGCGCCGGTGGCCACCGCCGCGACCTCGATCCGCACCCCGAGGTCGGCGGCGGTCTTGGCGAACCGCTCCCGGTCCGCCTCGCCGCGCAGATCGACCAGCGCGGCGACGACGTAGCGGGTCCGCGGGAAGCGCCCGTGCAGGGCGGCGATGGTGTTGAGCACGGTGGTGCCGGTGGAGAGCTCGTCGTCCACCAGGACCAGCGGGCCGCCGCCGCCCAGGAAGCCGGGGTCGGCGGGCAGCAGCAGGTGCGAGGTGGCGTGCGAGTGCTCCTCCTCGAAGCCGCCGACCGGCTCGATCCCGGCGACCGGCCGCCGGGTCGAGTGCAGGTACGGGGCAGCCCCGCCGTCCGGGCCGCCGAGCCCGTCGGCGACGCAGTGGCCGAGGCCGGTCGCGGTCTCGGCGTAGCCGAGCACCACGGCGGAGGCCGCCGCGTCCGGGCCGAGCAGCTCGCGCACCGCGAGGCCGAGGTCGTAGCCGGTCCGGTAGACCACCGCGGGCAGCTGCGGGACGTGCTTGCCCAGCACCTGGGACACCAGCAGCTGCGCACGGCGCGGGTTGCGCCGCAGCGCCAGCCCCAGCAGCTCCCGCACCGAGGGTTCCGGCAGCCGTACGCCGAGCCGGCGTTCGACCCACTCCCCGGTCCACATGCCGTCGGTCTGCTGCTCAGTTGTCATCGTGCTGCTTTCGTCGATCGTGCTTCGGAGCCGGCCCGCGCGTCAGTCCACTCCCCCACTTCATCATGGAGGAGTGACAAACGGGTGTCCTGCATGCCTCGTCAGGGACAACCCCGGGTCACGGGCACAGGCAGGCGGCGAGGAGTTCGGCGAAGGTCACGCCCTCCCGCGAGACGCCGAACACCGAGGCGCGCAGCATCACCCGCTGGGCCCAGGCGCGGTGCGGCTTCACCTCGTTCATCTTGTTGGTGTACGCCGACCTGAGCACCCCGCCGCCGGCCCGGTCCTGGTGCAGGATGTCCGCCGCGTCGGACCACTCCTCGTGGGTGGCGACCGACAGCGCGTGCACCGCGGGGACGTGGGTGGGGTGGATGCAGGTCTTGCCGAGCAGGCCGTTGGCCCGGTCCAGCTCGATCTCCCGGATCAGCCCGTCAAGGTCGTGCGCGATCAGCTTGCGCCGGACCGACTCGGTCGGCGGCTCGGTCCCGGCGAACGGGCTGCTGCGCAGCTGTGGCTTGAACTTGCGCTCCTGGACCGGGAAGTACTCCCAGACCGGCCCGGTGATGGTGTAGCCGGTGCCGTTGGCCCGTCCCAGCACGTTCACCACGTCGCCGATCACCGAGGCGACCAGCTGGACGTCGTAGGCGCTGAGGTCGGGCGGGCGGCGCAGCCCGTACGCGGAACAGAGGTCGGTGACGCCGAGCCGGACCGCGAGGATCGCCTCGCGGTGCTTCTCCAGCACCCGGGAGATCCCGGCCAGGGTGTCCTGCCTGGTCTCCAGGTGCGCCAGCTCGGGCGACTCCAGCACCGGCATCCCGAACAGCCGCAGCCCGGTGCTGCCGCGCACCTGCTCCAGCGCCTCCAGGAAGGGCTGGCCGGTCTCCTCGGTGAACTTGGGCATGACGAAGCCGGACAGCACCGACAGCGCGGGTCCGAGCCGGGCGGCCAGGTCGGTGATCTGCTCCGGGTTCCGGACCCGGACGAAGAGCAGCGGGATCTGCGCCCCGGCCGCGGCCTGCTCGGCGGCCAGCAGCGGCAGCTGCCGCACCAGGTTGGCCTCGGCGTCCGCCACCTCGGCGTCGTCGATGGCGTCCTCCAGGCAGAGCACCATGGAGACCACGCCGTTGGCGGCCTGTTTGCGTATGTCCTCGACCAGTCGCGGCCGGGTGGCGGGTGAGTACAGGGTGGCGCCCAGCGCCGTCGACAGCACTGCGGCTTCGCTGTTCCGGTCGAAGCTCGCAGGCTCACGCAGGAAGAGACGTCGTCGGGTCTCCCCGTCGAGCTGGCTGAAATGGCGCATGGGCCCCTTCCCTGGTGAGTCTGCGAGAGCTTGCTACGTCCGGGGTCCACCGGGGCCGTTGACGGATTATCGTACGTAAGAACTAGTAATAAATCAGCCAGGAAACGTGTTGTTCTCCGAAGCGTGGCCACCGGTTAACACGTCTGCCCTGCATGCGCCGAGGCATGCGCTTGCGGATTCGCCGGGGGGCTGCATAGTGTCGCCCCAGGCCACCCTGTGGCAAGCCCGGCAACGGCGGCCCTTGAAGAGCGGCCCGAGACCCCAGCTTAAGGAGGCGGACGCCATGCGGCATCTCAGCGCCCTCCTCTGCGGTCTGCTGGGCCTGTCCGGCCTGCTGCTCGCCGACCAGTCGGGCGGTAGTACTGGCCTGGTCGCCCTCGCCACCGGCGTCGGCCTGCTGCTGCTGGCCGCGCTCAGCGCCGCCGACGCGGTCGGCGCCCGCCCCGGCAGCCCCTCCTTGCACGCCGTGCGCAGCACCGCGGTCCGGCGCAGGGCCTGGCGTACGGCGTACCTCCCGCAGCGCGACCCCGACGGACGCGGCCGTTGCCGCCCACGGGCACCGGGCCTCAGCCCGGCAGCCGCGTCCTAGCCCTTCTTCACCGCGCGGCTGTCCTCCAGCGCACTGTCATCCCCGACAACCGGAGGGCTCAGCCACCATGTCCGTCTTCGCCTTTCTCGACGTCCCCGCCGAATACGCCCAGCACGCCGCCACCGCCCTGGCCGGCGGCGTCCACCCGCTGCTCGGCGCGACCGCCACCGCCGCCGTGATCGTGCTGACCACCGCGCTGGTGCGGCTGGCGCTGCACCCGCTGGCCCGGCTCCAGGTCCGCGGCGAGAAGCTGCGCACCAGGATCGCGCCGCAGCTCAAGGAGCTGACCAAGCGCCACAAGGGCGACCCGGCCCGGCTCCGCGAGGCGCAGGTGGCGCTCTACCGGGCCGAGGGCGCCTCGCCGCTGTCCGGTCTGCTGCCCAGCCTGCTGATGTGGCCCTTCATCGCGGTGCTCTACCGGCTGTTCAGCCTCCCGGTGCTGGGCGGCCACGCCAACACCCTGCTCACCGGCACCCTGGCCGGGATCCCGCTGGGCAGGCATCTGACCGGCGCGCTCCCCGGCCAGCTCCCGGTGTTCCTGGCCCTCTACGCGCTGCTGGCCCTGGTCGGCCTGATCGGCTTCCGCAGGGCCCGGCGCGGCGCCGACCCGACCGCGCCCGGCGCCTCGGTCCTCCCCTACCTCTCCTTCGGCACGGTGCTGTTCGCCGCGTTCGTGCCGCTCTCGGCCGGGCTCTACCTGCTGACCACCACCAGCTGGACCCTGGTTGAGCGCGCCCTGCTGCGCTCCTGAGCTGCCGGAACCGAGCCGCGGAGCCGCTGGGTCTACCCTGGTCCCGTCACACCGGCGGGGACGGCCAAAGAGGGAGTGCAGCAACTCGATGACCAAGGTCATGCCCAAGGGCTCCAACACTCCGCTCTCGAACGTCGCCGCGGTGCGGGCGGTACTGCGCTGGCGCCTGGTCGCCGGGGCCCCGGACGTGGACGCGTCGGCGCTGCTGCTCGCCCCCGACGGGCGGGTCCGCTCCGACGCGGACTTCGTCTTCTACAACCAGCCCCGCCACCCCAGCGGGATGGTCCGGCACCTGCGCAAGAGCAGGCTCGCCGGGGAGGTCACCGACACCGTCGACATCGACCTGGGCAAGCTCTCCGCGGAGATCGACCGGGTCGTCGTCGGCGCCTCGGTGGAGCACGGCAGCTTCGACGAGATCCCCGGCCTGCAGATCCTGCTGTACGACATCGCCGGCGGCCCCAACGCGGAGGCCCTGGCCCGTTTCGACATCACCGACACGGCCGGGGTCACCGCGCTGCTCTGCGGCGAGCTCTACCGCAGGGGCGGCGGCTGGAAGTTCCGCGCCATTGGGCAGGGCTACTCGTCCGGGCTGGTCGGACTGGCCACGGACTTCGGGATCACCGTCGAGGAGGACGAGCAGGAGACCGTGACCGGCCCCGCAGCTGGTTCCCCGGCCGAGCCGGAGGCCGCGGCGGAGCCGCTGCCGCAGCCGGCCGCGGAGCCCGAGCCGGTCATCCCGCCGCTGCCCTCGCAGCCGCCGACCCCGCCGACCCCGCAGCCCGCCGTCCCGCAGCCCCCGCTGCAGCCGGCCGGCTACGGCTACCCGCCGCCGCACCAGCCGGGCCTGCTCCCCGAGCCGCCCGGCTTCGCCCTGCCGCTGCAGGGGCCGCAGTTCCAGCACGCCAACCGCTGACCCCCGGCCGCTGCCACTGCCGCTTCCGTCAGCCGCTGACCGGTTTGTAGCCGCGCTGCCACTGCAGTCCGAAGCCGTACAGCCGGTCCAGTTCGGCCTGGAACCCGTAGACGTACTTGACCTCGCGGCTCACCATCAGGTTGCCGTCCTTGTTCTCGATCAGTGCCACCGCGCAGGAGCGCGCCTGCGGCGCCCGCTTGTCCAGCTTGACCTCGATCGGCGGTCCGCCCGGCAGGAACAGGGTCACCAGCGCGTGCGCGCGGTCGAACGCCGGGGTCTCGTCGTAGATGTACACAAAGATCAGGATTCGTTTGAACTCGTCCTTCTTGCCCAGGTCGATGTACATCATCTCGCCCGAGGGGGCGCCGGTCCGGTCGTCCCGGCTGAGCTTGATGTACGGCGCGTGCTGCAGGTCGCCGAAGAACTCGCCCAGCGGCTGCACCACCCCCTTGGTGCCGTCCGCGAGTTCGTACATGCAGCCCAGGTCCAGGTCCACCGAGGTGATCTGGCTGCCCGAGGCCGGCATCTCCATCGGCTTGAACAGGGTCGGACGCAGCAGCCCGCGCCAGCCGCTGCCCGGCTCCCGCACCGAGCGGTTCTCCTCCCGGGCCGTCCAGTGCAGGTTGACCTGCAGCGTTCCATAGCCGGTGCCCAGTTCGGTGAGCGATACCGGCGGCGAGCCCTTGGTCAGGGTCAGCCGGTCGACGCCGGTTCCGAAAGTCCGGTCGCCCTTGTTCATAAAGTCCCGCAGCCCCGCCACAGCCCCCACCCCTCCATGTCCCTCAGGACAGCCCCGACTCCGGGACTCCATCAGCGAGTTACCCAGTTCAGGGCCCCCGCGCACCACTCTGCCGCATCGGCTCTCCGGCCCTTCCGGCGACCCGTCAACAGGAATGACTGGTGGTCACAACTGACTCACGCGTACGATGCGTGCTCTGCCGACGCGATATCGTCGCCTCGCACGCGTGTCGCGGCGTCAACTCCGGCGCCCCTGGGGGAGACACCGCCGTCGCATCCCCTGCCCTGAGTGCCGCCCGATCCTGAAGCCGAGGCTGACCCGGTATGACTCTTACATCCATACAACTGGTGTGGCTGGCCGTCGGCTGCGCGATCGCCCTGGTCATCGCCGTGGTGATGGGCCTGTTGCGCACCAAGAAGCCCAAGCACGCCGCCGAGCCCACCGACGCCTGGGAGCGCAGCGAGGAGCGCCGCCGCCGCAAGGAGCGGCTGTACGGCAGCGCCTCCTACATCCTGCTGTTCGCCTGCGCCTCGGTGGCCGCCGCGCTGTCGTTCCACGGCCTGGTCGGTTTCGGCCAGGAGAACCTGAGCCTCACCGGCGGCTGGGAGTACCTGGTCCCGTTCGGTCTGGACGGCGCCGCGATGTTCTGCTCGGTGCTGGCCGTGCGCGAGGCCAGCCACGGTGACGCCGCCCTCGGCTCCCGGATGCTGGTCTGGCTGTTCGCCGGCGCCTCGGCCTGGTTCAACTGGGTGCACGCGCCGCGCGGCGGCGACCACAACGGCGCCCCGCAGTTCTTCGCCGGGATGTCGCTGTCGGCCGCGGTGCTGTTCGACCGGGCGCTGAAGCAGACCCGCCGGGCCGCGCTGCGCGAGCAGGGCCTGGTGCCCCGCCCGCTGCCGCAGATCCGGATGGTCCGCTGGCTGCGCGCGCCGATCGAGACCTACCAGGCCTGGTCGCTGATGCTGCTGGAGAACGTCAGGACCCTGGACGACGCGGTCGAGGAGGTCCGCGAGGACAAGCGCGAGCGCGAGGCCGCGGCGGCCCGCCAGCGCAGCGAGAACCGGCGCGAGCGCGCCGAGTTGAAGGCCATCTCGCGCTCCGCGCCGCTGCGCGAGCTGACCACGCTGGAGGCCTCCGGCAACGGCGAGGCCGCCGCCGCGCTGGAGCCGGCCTCGCCCCGGGGCCTGCCGTCCCGGCGCCGCCGCACCGACGCGCTGGAGGCTCCGGCCGGCCCGTCCGGCTACTCCACCGGGTCCGCCGAGGAGGAGCCGCTGCCGCGGCTGGACTCGCTGGAGAAGAAGCTCAAGGACCTGGAACAGCAGTTCGGCTGAGGCACAGCAGAGGCATATGCGTGGGCGCTGACGGCGGGGCCTGGCAGGAGCACTAAAGTGAGTGCATGATTGCCAGGCCCGCGACCTCCTCCACGCTCAAGGAGATCAACCTCCGGACCGTCCTCGACGTGATCCGCGCCGTACCACCGGTCTCCCGCGCGGAGATCGCGCGGCGTACCGGAATCTCCAAGCCGACCGTCTCGGCGCTGCTCCAGGACCTGTTGGAGATGGGCCTGGTCTCCGAGACGGTCCGTACCGAGCTCGGTCCCACCTACGGCGCGCTGTTCTTCGCCCCGCGGCCCGAGGCCGCGTACGTGCTGGCCCTGGACGTCGGCGCCCGCCGCCTCCGCGGCGCGGTCGCCGACCTGGACGGCACGGTACGCATCCGCCGCGACACCACCGTCGAGGGCATGGACGCGCCCCGGATCGTGCTGGCGGCCAGCGAACTCGCCGAGGAACTGTGCGCCGAGGCCGGCATCGACCGCTCCTCGCTGGCCCATGCCGCGGTCGGCGTCCCCGGTGTGGTGGACCGCCGCGACGGCCGGATCTGGCAGGCCACCAACATCCCCTCGCTGGACGGCTTCATCGCCCAGGACGCCTTCGGGGAGGCGCTCGGGCTCCCGGTCAGCGTGGAGAACGACATCCACCTGGCCGCGCTGGGCGAGCAGCGCCACGGCACCGGCACCGAGGCCGAGAGCTTCACCTTCCTCTCGGTCGGCACCGGCGTGGGCGCGGGCCTGGTGCTCCGCGGCGAACTGCACCGCGGCTTCGCGGGCGCTGCGGGCGAGTTGGACAGCGCGGTGGACCCGGACCACTTCGACGCGCAGGACCCCTGCGCCGCCTCGCTGCTGCACTTCGCGGTGGAACTGCTGCCGGAGGAGGCCGCCGCGGGCCCGCTGACCACCGAGCAGGTCTTCGCGCTGGCCCGGGAGGGCCACCCGGGCGCGGGCGCGGTGCTGGACGAGGAGGCCCGGCGGATCACCGGCTACCTCGCGCCGGTCGCCGCGGTGGTGGACGTGGAGCTGGTGGTGCTCGGCGGCGGCATCGGCCTCAACGGCGACCTGCTGCTGGACCGGATCCGCGAGCGGCTGGCGGCCCGGCTGCCCTACCCGCCCCGGGTGGAGGTCTCCGCCCTCGGCGACGCGGCGGTGCTGACCGGCGCCGTCTCGGTCGCCACCAGGGCCGCGCTGGAGCAGATCCTCACCCTGCGGTTCGCCCCCTCCGGCCACCGGCGCCCGCTCTGAGCGCCGCCACCAGCCCGGTGACGGGTCCCGGGGCCGCCCCCGGAGCCGGTCAGGACCGTGCGGCCCAGGCCGCCGCGCTGGAGTCGCTGCTGCGCGCGGAACCGGCCGAGTGGCCGCTGCTGGCTCCCGCGGTGGTGCGGCAGTTGGGCCCGGAGCGGCTGCGCGGCATCGTGGAGGCCACCCGGGAGCGGGTGGGCGCCGTCGAGGCGGTGTACGACGCCCCCGACGGGCTGGTGATACGCGGCGCCCGCGCGGCCGTCCTCGGCTGGGCGCGCCTCGGCGAGGACGGGGCGCTGCAGGACCTGCGGATCTCACCCAGCCTCCGCGGCAACGGCGGCCGGACCCCACGGCTGCCGCCGTCCGCCGTCCGCTGGGCCGTCCGGGCCGCCCTGTGCCTGCTGTTCGCCTCGCGGGTCGACGGCTGCTGGGGAGCCGCCTCCCGCACCGGCTGGCTCGGCGGTGCGCTGCTCCTCGCGGCCCTGTACCTGCTGTACGAGGGCTGGTTCAACCCGGCCATGGAGCCCTGGTGGATCCGCCGTCCGATCGAGTCCGGCGCCGTGGTGGCGCTCGCCTCGGCGGTCCGGCTGCCGGCCCTGCCCGACGGCGGCGACGTGATCGGGCCGGTGCTCGGCGCGGCCCTGCTCGCCCTGGCGGCCGGCCTGCTGGTGCGTGCGCGCCGCTACCGCCCGCCGGTCGGCACGGCCGCCCCGCTGGACCGGTTCCCCATGGACGGCGCCTGGTACATCGTCCAGGGCGGCGGTCCCGGCCTGAACCACCATCTGCGGGCGCCCGAGCAGCGCGGCGCGCTGGACCTGCTGCGGGTCGGCCCCGGCGGCTCGCACCGGGGGGATCCCGCCGCCCTCGGTTCCTACCCGGCGTACGGGGCCCGGGTGTACGCGCCCTGCGCGGGCACCGTGGTCTCCGCCGCCGACGGGATCGAGGACCAGGTCCCCGGAGCCGTCCGCTACGCCCCGCTGTACGGCAACCACGTCTTCATCAACACCGGCAGCGAGACCGTCAGACTCGCCCACCTGCGCCCCGGCAGCCTGGCCGTGACGACCGGTCAGACCGTGTCGGCCGGTCAGTTCCTCGGCGAGGTCGGCAACTCGGGCAACAGCAGCGAGCCGCATCTGCACCTGCACGCCGAGCGCGACGGCCAGGGTCTGGCCCTGCGCTTCACCGGCGTCGCCGGACACCTCCACCGGGGACGCACGGTCCACGCCTGACGGCAGGAAACCCCGCGACCGGCCGGTCGCGGGGTCCCTGTGCTCCGGTGGGCCCGGCTACAACTCCGGGACGTCCCCCGCGGCCGCCAGCCGCTTGTTGCGCAGCAGTGAGGACAGCAGCGCCAGGCCGATGAAGGCCACCCCGATCAGGCCGGTGACGATCTCCGGGATGGTGTACTTGATGGACACCATCAGGATGATCGCCAGCGCGCCGATCGCGTAGTGCGCGCCGTGCTCCAGGTAGACGTAGTCGTCCAGGGTGCCCTGGCGGACCAGGTAGACCGTCAGCGAGCGGATGTACATGGCGCCGATGCCGAGACCCAGGGTGATCTGGAAGATGTCCTGGCTGATCGCGAACGCGCCGACGACGCCGTCGAAGGAGAACGAGGCGTCGAGCACCTCCAGGTACAGGAACAGGAAGAACGCGGCCTTCCCGGCCACCAGCACGGCCGACTTCCCGGCCGGGGCGGCAGCCTCCGCGCCCTCCTCGGCCTCGTCGTCGTCCTCGTCCTCCTCGCCCGCGCTCTCGAACAGGTTGGAGAGCCCGCCGACCAGCAGGTAGGTGGTGAGTCCGGCGACCCCGGCCAGCAGCACGGTCTCCGCGCCGTGCCCGGCGAAGAAGCGCGCGGACAGCATCAGCACGATCATCGCGACGACCACCGACAGCTGGTCCAGCTTGCCGATCTTCTCCAGCGGCTTCTCGATCCAGTGCAGCCACTGGATCTCCTTCTCCCCGAGGATGAAGTCAAGGAAGATCATCAGCAGGAACATCCCGCCGAAGGCGGCGATCGCCGGGTGCGCGGCGTCCAGGTGCTGAGCGTAGGTCAGCCCGTTCTGGGTCTTGGTGGAGTCGAGCGCGAGCTGCACCACCGACACCGGGTTGATGTGCGCGGTGAGCGCGACGACCAGCAGCGGGAAGACCAGCCGCATGCCGAACACGGCGATCAGCACACCGACGGTGAGGAAGATCTTCTGCCAGAACGGCGTCATCCGCTTGAGGATGGTCGCGTTGATCACGGCATTGTCGAACGACAGCGAGATCTCGAGTACGGAGAGGATCAGGACGACACCGAAGCCGTCCGCCCCCCAGAAGTACGCGGCTGCCGCGAGGCCGATCAGGGTGATCCCGAAGGACCACCCGAAGGTACGGAGGAGCACTGGGTGCCTGGACCTTTCTGTCACGCGCGGCAGCCACAGTTGCGGGGACCGCTCTCCACTTCCGTGGGAGCGATCCCCGACATTCCCCGCCCTGCCCGCAAGATTTTCTTACTGAACGTTAACCCCGAAGTCTAGGGCGATACCACGCAGCCCAGAGGCATACCCCTGTCCCACTGCGCGGAACTTCCACTCGTTGTTGTAGCGGTAGAGCTCACCGAAGATCATCGCGGTCTCGTTGGACGCGTCCTCGGACAGGTCGTAGCGCGCCAACTCCACGCCGTCGGCCTGGTTGGTGACCCGGATGTAGGCGTTGCGCACCTGCCCGAAGTTCTGCAGCCGCGCCTCGGCCTCGTAGATGGAGACCGGGAAGACGATCTTGTCCACCTGCGGCGGGACCTGGGTCAGGTTGACCTTGACGACCTCGTCGTCCTCGGCCCCGGTGCCGCCGACCAGCTCGTCGCCCATGTGCTCGACCGAGCCGTCCGGGCTCTTCAGGTTGTTGTAGAAGACGAAGTACTCGTCGCCCAGGACCCGGCCGTTGGAGCAGAGCAGCGCACTGGCGTCGAGGTCGAAGGCCGCACCGGTGGTCGCCCTCGCCTCCCACCCCAGCCCGATCTGCACGGCGATGAGGTTGGGGGCGGCCTTGGACAGCGAGACGTTGCCGCCCTTGGCGAGCGTGACACCCATGTGTATCTCTTCCCTCCCTAGGGAACGGGCCGCTGACGCAGCAACACCCGAGGGGTCACGGCGTCAGCGGCCCGTCAGCGAAACATTTGATGCGGGACTGCAGTCGATCGAAGACGCGCGGTCAGACGTTGACGCCGAAGTCCTGCGCGATGCCGCGCAGGCCGGAGGCGTAGCCCTGGCCGATGGCGCGGAACTTCCACTCCGCCCCGTTGCGGTACAGCTCACCGAAGACCATCGCGGTCTCGGTCGAGGCGTCCTCGGAGAGGTCGTAGCGCGCGATCTCCTGGCCGCCGGCCTGGTTCACGATCCGGATGTAGGCCTCGCGGACCTGGCCGAAACTCTGCCCCCGGTTCTCGGCGTCGTAGATGGAGACCGGGAAGACGATCTTCTGGACGGTGGCGGGGACCGCGGCCAGGTTGACCTTGATCACCTCGTCGTCGCCCTCGCCCTCACCGGTGGTGTTGTCACCGGTGTGCTCGACCGAGCCGTCGTCGGACTTGAGGTTGTTGTAGAACACAAATCCCTTGTCCGAGACGACCTTGCCGGTTTCGGACGTCAGGATGGCACTGGCGTCGAGGTCGAAGTCGGCGCCCGTGGTCGTACGGGCGTCCCAGCCCAGGCCGACGAGGACCGCGGTCAGGCCGGGCGCCTCCTTGCTGAGCGAGACGTTGCCACCCTTGCTGAGGCTGACACCCACGAGTCCTCCATATGCAGGGGGAGCACTCCGTGGTGCCCCCGTTGGTGCGGTTGCGGTTACTGTCCAGCCAACGGATCGATCGTAGTGGCCAGTTCCCCTAAAAGCATGGAGCCCGGACACCGCAGCCGCACCGCACCCGCGGTCTTACCCGGGACCGCGGGCCGGGACGGCCGGTCAGATGGCCGCGAGCGCCTTCAGGTAGTCCTGGGTGTCGCGCGCGTCCGGCAGGCCGTTGACCACGGTCCAGCGGACCGTGCCGGTCTTGTCGACCACGAAGGTGCCGCGCACCGCGCAGCCCTTCTCCTCGTCGAACACGCCGTAGGCCCGGGAGACCTCGCCGTGCGGCCAGAAGTCGGACAGCAGCGGGTACTCCAGGCCCTCCTTCTCGGCGAACACGCGCAGCGTGAACGGCGAGTCGTTGGAGATCGCCAGGATCTGCACGTCGTCGTTCTGGAACTGCGGCAGCTCCCGCTCCAGGCTGCACAGCTCGCCGGTGCAGACGCCGGTGAAGGCGAACGGGTAGAAGACCACGACGACGTTCTTCTCGCCGCGGAAGTCGGAGAGCTTCACCAGCTCGCCGTGCTGGTTCTTGAGCTCGAAGTCCGGAGCCTCGGTGCCGACCTCGATAGCCATGTGTACCCCTCAGAGTGCGTGCGGACGTCGTGCCCGAGGACATCCTGCCACCCCCCGCCCGGCCCCGGTCTGGGGGGTGTCTGACGGGTCTCCGCGGCGTCGCGGAGACCCGTCAGACACCCCCTATCGCATCCCCGGCAGCCGTCCCAGCAGCCCGACCGCGCCCACCGCGCGCCGCAGCAGCGCCCCGCCGGGAAGCCCGGGCACCTGCTCCACCAGTGGCGCCAGCGCCATCAGGCCGCCGATCCGGTGCAGCCGGACCTCGCCCCTGGCCAGCAGCGAGGGCAGCGCCGCCCGCCCGTTCGGCACCCCGAGCACGGTGGCCGCGGCGCCCTCGACCCCGGGGACGTCCGCGGGGCCGCCCAGCGTCTCCCAGCCGTCCGGGTCGGCCCGGAAGCTCCAGCCTCCGCTGCCGGGCCCCCACACCCCCGCAGCGGCCCGCAGGCCCTGACGGTGGGCCAGTGCCCCGACCACGTCCACCAGGGCCGCCACACCGGCGTCGGTGATCGCCTCGGGGACCGGGTCCGCGCCGCTGCCGATCGCCGCCAGCGCCAGTTCGTGCGCCATCGCGTGCACCTGGGTGAGCAGCGGCAGCGGCCCGAGGGGCGACTCCAGCACGGTGAGCCCCAGCGGCGGGTCCGCCTCGATCGCGTCCAGCGCCCCGGCGACCCTTCGGCCGGCCCGCTCCAGGGCTGCCAGCACCGCGTCGCGCCCGTCCCGCGCGTGGTCCTGCCGGGCGGCCTCGGGGCCGGCCTCCTCGCCCCCGGCCTGGGCCAGCAGCCGGGCCAGCACCGGGCGCTCCGGCCAGGAGCCCAGCTCCGCCAGTGCGCCGAGCCGCTCCGGCGCCAGCCCGCCGGCCAGCGGGAGCAGGGCGTCCCAGGCTCCCAGCAGCCGGGCACGCAGCTGCTCCGGCGGCCCGGTGGCGACTCCGCGGCGATGGTCCATCCCTGCATTCTGCCCCGGAACGCGCGACCGCCCGGCCGGACGTCCGGGGCGAGCCGGACGCCGACCGGGCGGTCGACTGCGTAGAAGTGCTCCGTCAGGCCGTCAGCGCTGACCTGCCTTGGCGTTGGCCGCCTTGGGGGTGGCCAGCCGAACGGCCTGCCAGTCCTTGCTGACAGAGACGGTGCTGGTCTGGGAGAGGCCCGCGGTCTGCGCCGCCTCGGCGATGTCGCTCGCCTCCACGTGCCCGGTACGCCCGGTCTTGGGGCTGAGCAGCCAGACGAGGCCCCCCTCCACCAGGTACTCCTGGGCATCGACAAGGGCGTCGGTGAGATCGCCGTCCTCGCTGTCCTCGCGGAACCACATCAGCACGGCGTCTGCGACGTCGTCGTAGTCCTCGTCGACGAGTTCCGTTCCGGTGAGGTCCTCCACGGCCTCACGCAGATCCTGGTCGACGTCGTCGTCGTAGCCGAGCTCCTGGACCACCTGTCCGGGCTGGAAACCCAAGCGATTAGCCGGGTTGGACCTGTCCTCCGCGGGGTCCGCGGTCGCGCTCACGGGAATTGCCTCCTATATCCGACCCTGTCTCCGGAAGCCAGGGCTGTGGCCGTAGTCCACACGGGCCGGGCGCTCAGCGCAAGTACCCGATCCTCGTTCCTCTGCCTCCAACGATGCGCCGCAACGCGACACGCCGCTGAGCGTGACACACATCACGCCCTTTTGCCCCAGTATCGACAGGTGCGGCGGGTCCGCACAGCGGATTGCCGTCTCCCCTACCCGGGACATCCTCGGCTCACTCCTGGTACTGCCAGTGCGCGCCGGGTCAGCGAAGCGTACGGGAGCACACCCCGGCCGGGCGTAGAGTTCTGGATTGGCCCTCCCCAGCCTTCCCCACCACCACAACGTTGTGGATTGGTCGGGCCCCTCGTCGTAGTCCGCCCGTCACCCCGGGACCGGACTGCAGGACGGGCGCCGGTTTCACCCGAAAGGGGCGCATCCGGACGGAAACGTCCCTGCGCAGCAACCGGTTACCCATGGGTAGAGATGACGTTTCTCGACCTGCGGTCCACGATGGAGGCGGCGCGACACCACCTCCTAGTTCGACCGACAGTGAAGGAACAGCGTGGCTTCCGGATCCGATCGCAACCCGATCATCATTGGCGGCCTGCCCAGCCAGGTCCCGGACTTCGATCCCGAGGAGACCAGCGAGTGGCTGGAATCGCTCGATGCCGCCATCGACGAGCGGGGCCGCGAACGCGCCCGCTACCTGATGCTGCGGCTCATCGAGCGGGCCCGTGAGAAGCGTGTCGCCGTCCCCGAGATGCGCAGCACGGACTACATCAACACCATTGCGACCAAGAACGAGCCGTTCTTCCCCGGCAACGAGGAGATCGAGCGCAAGGTCCTGAACGCGACCCGCTGGAACGCGGCCGTGATGGTGTCCAGGGCGCAGCGCCCGGGCATCGGCGTGGGCGGGCACATCGCCACCTTCGCCTCCTCCGCGTCGCTCTACGACGTGGGCTTCAACTACTTCTTCCGGGGCAAGGACGCGGACGGCGAGTCCGGCGACCAGATCTTCTTCCAGGGCCACGCCTCCCCCGGCATCTACGCCCGCGCCTTCCTGCTGGACCGGCTGAGCGAGCAGCAGCTCGACTCCTTCCGCCAGGAGAAGTCCAAGGCCCCGTACGGTCTGTCGAGCTACCCGCACCCGCGCCTGATGCCGGACTTCTGGGAGTTCCCGACCGTCTCGATGGGCCTCGGCCCGCTCGGCGCGATCTACCAGGCGCGGATGAACCGCTACCTGGAGCACCGCGGCATCAAGGACACCTCGCAGTCGCACGTGTACGCCTTCCTCGGCGACGGCGAGATGGACGAGCCGGAGTCGCTGGGCCAGCTGTCCCTCGCCGCGCGCGAGAACCTGGACAACCTGACCTTCGTGGTCAACTGCAACCTGCAGCGCCTGGACGGACCGGTCCGCGGCAACGGCAAGATCATCCAGGAGCTGGAGTCGCAGTTCCGCGGCGCCGGCTGGAACGTCATCAAGCTGATCTGGGACCGCAGCTGGGACCCGCTGCTGGCGCAGGACCGCGACGGCGTGCTGGTGAACAAGATGAACACCACCGCCGACGGCCAGTTCCAGACCTACGCCACCGAGTCCGGCGCGTACATCCGGGAGAACTTCTTCGGCGGCGACCTGCGGCTGCGCAAGATGGTCGAGGACCTGACCGACCAGCAGATCCAGCACCTGGGCCGCGGCGGGCACGACCACGCCAAGGTCTACGCGGCGTTCAAGGCGGCCCGTGAGCACACCGGCCAGCCGACCGTGATCCTGGCGCACACCGTCAAGGGCTGGACCCTGGGCCCGAACTTCGAGGGCCGCAACGCGACCCACCAGATGAAGAAGCTCACCACCGAGGACCTCAAGCGCTTCCGCGACCGGCTGCACCTGCCGATCACCGACAAGCAGCTGGACGAGGGCTACCCGCCCTACTACCACCCGGGCAAGGACTCGGAGGAGATCCAGTACATGCACGACCGCCGCAGCGAGCTGGGCGGCTACATGCCGACCCGCAAGGTGCGCCCGGTCAAGCTGCAGCTGCCCGGCGACGACATGTACAAGCTGCTGAAGAAGGGCTCCGGCAAGCAGGAGATGGCCAGCACCATGGCCTTCGTCCGGCTGCTCAAGGACCTGATGCGGGACAAGGAGATCGGCAAGCGCTTCGTACCGATCGCCCCGGACGAGTACCGCACCTTCGGCATGGACTCGCTGTTCCCCTCGGCGAAGATCTACAACCCGCAGGGCCAGCAGTACGAGTCGGTGGACCGCGAGCTGCTGCTCGCCTACAAGGAGTCCCCCACCGGCCAGATGCTGCACGACGGCATCTCCGAGGCCGGCTGCACCGCCTCGCTGATCGCCGCCGGGTCGTCCTACTCGACCCACGGCGAGCCGCTGATCCCGGTCTACGTCTTCTACTCGATGTTCGGGTTCCAGCGCACCGGCGACCAGTTCTGGCAGATGGCCGACCAGCTGGCCCGCGGCTTCGTGCTCGGCGCCACGGCCGGCCGGACCACCCTGACCGGTGAGGGCCTGCAGCACGCGGACGGCCACAGCCACCTGCTGGCCTCGACCAACCCGGCCGTGGTCGCCTACGACCCGGCGTACGGGTACGAGATCGCCCACATCGTGCAGGACGGCCTGCGCCGGATGTACGGCAGCAGCGCCGAGTTCCCGCACGGCGAGGACGTCTTCTACTACATGACGGTCTACAACGAGCCGATGCGGATGCCCGCGGAGCCCGAGAACGTCGACGTGGAAGGCATCCTCAAGGGCCTGTACAAGGTGGCCCCGGCCACCGGCGGGCAGATCCCGGCGCAGATCCTCGCCTCCGGCGTGGGCGTGCCGTGGGCGCTGGAGGCGCAGCGGCTGCTGGCCGAGGAGTGGAACGTCAAGGCGGACGTCTGGTCGGCGACCTCCTGGAACGAGCTGCGCCGCGACGCCATCGAGGCGGAGGAGTTCAACCTGCTCCACCCGGAGGAGGAGCAGCGGGTCCCGTACGTCACCAGCAAGCTGACCGGCTCCGAGGGCCCGTTCGTGGCGGTCTCCGACTGGATGCGCGCGGTGCCGGACCAGATCTCGCGCTGGGTCCCGGGCCAGTGGCAGTCGCTGGGCGCGGACGGCTTCGGCTTCGCCGACACCCGTGGCGCGGCCCGTCGCTTCTTCCACATCGACGCCCAGTCCGTGGTGCTCGCCGTGCTCACCGAGCTGGCCAAGCAGGGCAAGATCGACCGCACCGCGCTGAAGGCGGCCATCGACCGCTACCAGCTGCTGGACGTCTCGGCGGCGCACCCGGGCGCGGCCGGCGGCGACGCCTGACCGGGCGGCGCAGCCCGCAGCACAGCCTGTAGAGACCTCCGCCCGTCGGCTTTCGGCCGCCGGGCGGAGGTTTTTGGCCATTCGGAAGTCTTCACAAAGAAACCACTCTGCGGGGTGTCAGGGAGCGCTACCTTGTCGGAACTCCGACAATCTCGGGGAAGCCCCCACGCGACAAGGAGCACCATGTCGACGACCCGTCGTGCCACCGCTCTGTCCGCCACCCTGCTGGCCGTGCTCGGCGCTGCCGCCCCCGGCGTGGCCACGGCCGCCCCCAGCCTGGTCAACGCCCCGATCCAGCTGTCCGCGACCGGCCACCACGCGGTCCCGCAGATCGGCGGGATCCGGAACAGCACCAGCTCCAACTGGTCCGGCTATGCCGCCACCGGAGCCAAGTTCACCAGCGTCACCGCCAGCTGGGTCCAGCCCACCGGCCACTGCACCAGCGCCACCACCTACTCCAGCTTCTGGATCGGCCTGGACGGCGACGGAAGCAACTCGGTCGAGCAGACCGGCAGCGAGGTCGACTGCTCCGGCGGCTCCCCGCAGTACTACTCCTGGTACGAGATGTACCCGGCCTACCCGGTCAACTTCCCCGGCACGGTCCGCCCCGGCGACCACTTCACCTCCTCGGTCACCGAGAGCGGCAGCGGCTCCTTCACGCTCAAGCTCTCCGACACCACCCAGGGCTGGAGCAAGACCGTCACCAAGACCCTCCGCAACGCCGCCCTGGCCTCGGCCGAGGTGATCGCGGAGGCGCCCTCCAGCAGCTCCGGCGTGCTCCCGCTGACCAACTTCGGCACGGCGTCCTTCACCAGCGCCACCGCCAACGGCCAGCCGATCGGCAACTTCTCCCCCGACAACATCACCATGGGCTCGGGCTCGACCACCAAGGCCACCACTTCCGCGCTCTCCGGCGGCAACGCCTTCTCGGTGACCTGGAAGCACAGCTGACACCCGGCCGGCACCGCCGTACGGGCCGTCGCTCCCACCCGGGGGCGGCGGCCCGTACTGTTGTGAAGCAGCGGTGAATCTCTTAGCCCGAATGGTGCTGGTTGTGACGGTTGTCGCAGTTTAGTTACCCGTCGTACACCGTACGCAGCACCGCGGAGCGCTTAGGCTGACGCAGAGCCACTTCAGCAAGACCTCCGGGCCAGGCCCGTTCGACGGTCGCCGGAAGCCCTAGGAGAAACACGCGTATGCGGTTCAGGCGCACCCTGATAGCGGCGATGGTCTCCTTCACTGTGCTGGCGGGCACCGGCGCCGCCGCGGCGGGGGCGGCCGTCTCCGACGAGCAGATCGCGATCACCACCCCGCCGGCGGGCAGCAAGGCCTGGGCCCAGGACCACTGGCTCGGCCGCACCATGCCGGACCCGGCCACCGCGAAGGCCACCGAGGTCGCCGCGTTCTTCGCCTCGCTGACCGGCGCCGAGCAGCAGCGGCTGGTCCGCACGTACCCGCTGGTCGTCGGCAACTTCGACGGAGCCCCGACCGCCCTGCGCTACCAGGCCAACGCGCTGGCCATGGAGCAGGAGCTGGCCCGGCAGAAGGACCGGGCGGCGAACCCCGCGCTCAGCGGCGTGCAGCGCTCGGTCGCGGCCGGACAGGTCGCCACGCTCAACAAGCTGCTGGTCCCCGGCCGCCAGTTCCTGGTCTTCGACCCGCGCGGACGCGGCCTGGTCGCCGAGGTCTACGGCGACCTCGCCACCGCCCAGCGGGTGTCCGTCCTGGTCCCCGGCTCGGACATGGACCTGCAGCACTTCGACCGCGGCGACACCGCCACCCCGCTGAAGGGCGCGGCCGGCATGGCCCAGGCGCTGCGCGCCGAGGAGCAGCAGGTCTCCCCCGGCACCGGCACGGCGGTCATAGCGTGGTCCGGCTACGTCACCCCGGTGGGCCTCGGCGCGGACGCCGCGACCGCCCGGCTGGCCGAGGCCGCCGCGCCCCGGCTGGAGCGGCTGCTGGCCGGCCTGGCGCTGACCTCGCACCCGGACGCCGCGCCGACCCTGCTGTGCCACTCCTACGGCTCGGTGGTCTGCGGCATCGCCGGACCCGAACTGCACTCCGCGCTGGGCATCAGCGACATGGTGGTCTTCGGCAGCCCCGGCATGGACCAGCCGGACGCCGCCGCGCTCGGCGACGGCGTCCGGCTGTGGGCGACCGCGCGCAACCCCGGCGACTGGATCGGCAACGTCCCGTACCTGGAGGTCGCCGGGCTCGGCCACGGCGCCGACCCGACCAGCCCCGACTTCGGCTCCCGGGTCATCGCCTCGACCGGCGCGGTCGGCCACACCGGCTACCTCGACCCCGGCTCGGCCAGCCTGCGCAACTTCGCCGACATCGCCCTGGACCGCTACCGCGACGTGGTCTGCGGCAACAACAACGGCGGCTGCATCAGCGGGCTGTAGCGCTCCGGGGCGGTGAGGCTGCGGCTGCCGCTACTCGCGGGCGGCCGAGGTGCTGCTCATGTCCGGGTAGCGGTCGCCGGTGACCTGCGCGGCGATCGGCTCCAGCGCGGCCAGTTCCTCGGCGCTCAGCCGCAGCGACGCCGCGGCGGTGTTCTCCTCGAGACGGCTGCGCTTCCTGGTGCCCGGGATCGGCACCACGGTCAGCCCGTGCACCTCCGCCTGCTGCTGCACCCAGGCCAGTGCGACCTGGGCCGGAGTCGCGCCGTGCGCGGCGGCGATCTTGTGGACCGGGGTGAGCAGCGCCGCGTTGTGCGCGGCGTTGTCGCCGGTGAACCGGGGCTGGTAGTTCCGGAAGTCGCCGCCGCCCAGCTCGGCGGCATTGGCGAAGGCCCCGGTCAGGAAGCCGCGCCCGAGCGGCGAGTAGGGCACGAAGCCCACCCCGAGCTCGGCGGCGGCGGAGACCGCGCTGCGCTCCACGTCGCGGGAGAACAGCGACCACTCCGACTGCAGCGCGGTGATCGGGTGCACCGCGTGCGCCTCGCGCAGCTCGGCCCCGGTGACCTCGGACAGGCCCAGGTAGCGCACCTTCCCGGCCTGGACGAGCTCGGCCATCGCCCCGACCGACTCCGCGAACGGCACCTCAGGGGTGTGCCGGTGCATGTAGTACAGGTCGATCACGTCCACCCCGAGCCGGCTCAGGCTGGCGTCCACGGCCTGCCGGATGTAGGCAGGGTCGTTGCGCACCGAGCGGTAGGTCGGGTCGTCCAGGCGGCGCTCGATGGCGAACTTGGTCGCCAGCACCACCCGGTCCCGGTTCGCCCGGACGAACGGGCCGATCAGCTTCTCGTTCTCGCCGTTGCCGTAGATGTCGGCGGTGTCGAACAGGGTGACGCCCAGTTCCAGGGCCCGGTCCAGGGTGGCCAGTGCCTCGGCGGTGTCGGTCTCGCCGTAGAACTCACTCATTCCCATGCAGCCGAGGCCCTGGATCCCGACGACGGGACCGTCGGTGCCGAGGGTGGTGCTGGGGACGGTGCTGCTGCTCATGGCTGCTGCCTCTCCGCATAGATGTCGATCTTGTAGTCGATGATCAGCAGGGTGGCCTGCAGATCCGCGATCCGCTGCCGCACCTCGTCCCGGTGCCGCACCAGCAGTTCCTGCCGGGCGGCCTCGGTGTGCTCGCCCTCCCGGCGCAGGTTGGCGTAGCGGACCATGTCGGCGACCGGCATGGCGGTCAGCCGCAGCTTGCCGAGGAAGTCCAGCCAGCTCAGATCGCGCTCGCTGAAGCGCCGCTGGCCCGAATGGGACCGGGCCGGGTGCTCCAGCAGCCCGATCCGCTCGTACCAGCGCAGGGTGTGCGCGGTCAGTCCGGTCCTGGCGGCCACCTCGCCGATGGTGTAGCGCGGGGTGTCCTCGGGTTCCGGCTGTTCGACTGCGACCGCCAGTGACATCGACATGCCCCGAACCTACCTAGTTGGAGTGCACTCCAAGCAAGCGCCGCTCCCGGGCTCGCTAGTCTGTCCGGTATGGACAGCCTGTTGATGATCGACAAGTGGCCGGTACCCACGGCGGCGGCCGCAGTGGTGCGAAGGGACGGGACGCCCGCCGGGGAGCGCGGCCCGCAGCAGCACCCCTTTCCGCTGGCCTCGGTGACCAAACCGCTGACCGCCTGCGCGGTCCTGGTCGCGGTCGAGGAGGGGGCGCTGGAGCTGGACCAGCCGGCCGGGCCCGAGGGCTCGACCGTGCGCCACCTGCTGGCCCACACCTCCGGACTGGCCTTCGACGAGCACCGGCAGATGGCCGCACCCGGCACCCGCAGGCTCTACTCCAACGCCGGCTTCGACGTGCTGGCCGAGACCCTGGAGAAGGCCACCGGCATCCCCTTCGCCCGCTACCTGGCCGAGGCCGTGTTCGAGCCGCTGGGCATGGCCGACACCAGGATCGACCCGGCCGCCGCCAGCCCGGCCGGGGCCGGCGGTATCTCCACCGCCGCCGACCTGTCCCGCTTCGTCGCCGAGCTGCTGGCGCCCACCGTGCTGCACCCGACCACCCTGGCCGAGGCCACCTCGGTGGCCTTCCCCGGCCTGGACGGGGTGCTGCCCGGCTTCGGGCACCAGCGTCCCAACGACTGGGGCCTCGGCTTCGACCTGCGCGACCACAAGGCCCCGCACTGGATGGGCGCCGCCAGCGCCCCCACCGCCTTCGGCCACTTCGGGCAGACCGGCACCTTCCTCTGGGTGGACCCGGTCGCCGGGGCCGGCTGCGTCACCCTCACCGACCGCGCCTTCGGGGCCTGGGCAGCCGAGCTCTGGCCGCCGTTCACCGACGCGGTGCTGGCCGAGCTCCCCCGCCTGCCGTAGCCGGCCATTGACGGGCCGTCAGCCGAAGCGCAGGGCCGATCCCATCACCCACAGCAGCGCCTCCACCCCGGCGGGTCCTGCCACCGGGTCGACCGGCTCCGCGGGGCCGCTGAGCCGCAGGCTGTCGCCCGGGCCCAGCTCCCGGCCCACCCCGCGCGGCCCGGTCGCGGTGCGGAAGCCGAGGCCCCCGCGCACCAGGTGCAGATAGCGGTACGCGGCGGCCGGGAGCGCCGGCAGCGGGGCGTACGGGCCGAGCCGGAGCAGGTGCAGGGCGGCGTCGGCGCGGCGCAGCTCCGTCCCCTCGGCGAGCGGGTGCAGCCCGGGACCGGCCGGCGCGGCGCGCAGGCCGTAACGGGGCGGGGCGCCGAACTCGTCCGGCTGCAGCCAGAACTGGACGAAGCGCACCGGGCCCTCGGCGCCGCCGACATTGCCCTCGCTGTGCCGCACTCCCGCGCCGGCGCTCAGGTACTGCACCCGGCCCGGGCGGACCACGGCCGCGTGCCCGTGGTCGTCCCGGTGCGAGAGCGCGCCCTCGACCACCCAGCTGACGATCTCGGTGTCCCGGTGCCGGTGCGGGGCGAAGCCGGCGCCGGGCGCCAGGGTCTCCTCGTTGCAGGCCAGCAGCGCCCCGAAGTGGGTGTTCTCCGGGTCGTAGTGCCCGGCGAAGGAGAACGCGTGGCGGGTGTCCACCCCGTCCTCGGGCGCGGACCGGTAGCGCTGGTCGGCGCGGTGCACGGTCAGCGCGGCCGGGGGCGGGTCGTGGTCAGCCATGCGCCGACGCTACCGTCCGCGCCGCCCGCTGTGACCGTTGCCACGCAGCTGGGGCGCGCTGCTCGGCGCACTTCGCGCCCTCGGTAGGGCAGTCTTGTGCCTGTGCCAGCCGCCCCCGCCAAGAAGCCCGCCAGGACCGCCTCCGCCTCGCCCGCGAAGAAGGCCGCCGCGCCGCCCGCCGCCGAGCCCGCCGCGGGCGACCCCCCCGCGCGCCGCGGCTCCCCGCGCGGCACGGCCATAGAGCGGCGGACCGCCGCCGAGCGGGCCGAGCGGCATGCCGCGACCCTGAAGCGGCTCGAACGCGCCTCGGGCAAGCTGTCCACCGCGGCCATCGCCCGGATGGACGAGCAGCTGTCCTGGTACCGCAACATGCCGCCGGAGCACCGCTCCTGGATCGGCCTGGTGGCCCAGGCCGGCATCGCCGCGTTCACCGAGTGGTTCCGCCACCCGGAGGCCCCGCAGGCGATCAGCACCGATGTCTTCGGCACCGCCCCGCGCGAGCTGACCCGGGCGGTGACGCTGCGGCAGACCGTGGAGATGATCAGGACCACCATCGAGGTGGTCGAGGAGGCCATCGACGAGGTGGCCTCCCCCGGCGGCGAGGACGGGCTGCGCGAGGCGGTGCTGGTCTACGCCCGGGAGATCGCCTTCGCCACCGCCCAGGTGTACGCGCAGGCCGCCGAGGCCCGCGGCGCCTGGGACGCCCGGCTCGAGGCGCTGGTGGTGAACTCGCTGCTGTCCGGGGACGCCGACGAGGGCGTGCTGTCGCGGGCGGCGGCGCTCGGCTGGGGCTCGCCGGACCGGGTGATGGTGGTGATGGGCAGCGCCCCGGCCGGGGACAGCGAGCTGGTGGTGGAGGCGATCCGCCGGGCCGCCCGGCACGCCAAGCTGCACGTGCTGACCGGGGTGCTGGGCGCCCGGCTGGTGGTGGTGGTCGGCGACGGCGGGAAGAACCCGGACCGGATCTGGGACCCGGTCCCGGCCGCCCGGGCGCTGATCGGCCAGTTCGCCGCCGGACCCGTGGTGATCGGCCCCACCGTGGGCGACCTGCTGTCCGCGACCAGCTCCGCCCAGGCCGCCGCGGCCGGGCTGCGGGCCTGCGCGGCCTGGCCGGACGCACCGCGCCCGGTACTGGCCGACGACCTGCTGCCGGAACGGGCGCTGGCCGGCGACCAGGCGGCCCGGCAGCAGCTGGTGGAGGAGATCTACACCCCGCTGGACGAGGCCGGCTCCGCCCTGCTGGACACCCTCTCGGTCTACCTGGAGCAGGCGTCCTCGCTGGAGGGCGCGGCCAGAATGCTGTTCGTACACCCCAACACCGTCCGCTACCGCCTGCGTCGTGTGACCGATGTCACCGGTTATGCGCCCAGCGACGTCCGTTCCGCGTTCACGCTGCGCATCGCCCTGGCCCTGGGACGACTCCAGGCAGCCTGACCTGCGCAGTTGAGCGACTGTAGGGAACCCACAACCAGGGGTTCGGTTCTTCGTCTCCGTCCCCACCCGCGCGAGGTGGCCCCAGCGAGAGAAGGTTGGTTTCGTGCTCGTTATCGTTGCTCCCGGACAGGGGGCCCAGACGCCAGGATTCCTCGCCCCGTGGCTCGAGGTGGACGGTGTGGCCGACCGGCTGCACTGGTGGTCCGCCGTGGCCGGGCTCGACCTGGTGCACTACGGCACCGAGGCCGACGCCGACACCATCAGGGACACCGCGGTCGCCCAGCCGCTGCTGGTGGCCGCCGGGATGGCGGCCGGGTCGGTGCTGTTCCCCGGGTCCGGCTCGTCGCTGACCGGCCGGGTGGGCGCGGTGGCCGGGCACAGCGTCGGTGAGATCACCGCCGCCGCCTTCGCCCGGGTGCTCACCCCCGAGCAGGCCGTCGCCTTCGTCCGGCAGCGCGGCCTGGCCATGGCCGGCGCCGCGGCCGAGACCGCCACCGGGATGTCCGCCGTCCTCGGCGGCGACCCGGACGAGGTGGCCGCGAAGATCGCCGAGCACGGCCTGACCGCGGCCAACAACAACGGCGGCGGCCAGATCGTCGCGGCCGGGACGCTGGAGCAGCTCGCCGCGTTCAAGGCGGACCCGCCCGCCAAGTCCAAGGTGATCGCGCTGTCGGTGGCCGGGGCGTTCCACACCCACCACATGACCGCGGGCGTCGAGCGGCTGGCCCGGCTGGCCCCCGGCCTCACCGTGCGGGACCCGCGCACCGCCTATGTCTCCAACGCCGACGGCAAGGCCATGGACGGCGGCGCCGAGATCCTGGGCCGACTGGTGTCGCAGGTGTCCAACCCGGTGCGCTGGGACCTCTGCATGGAGGCGCTGGAGCGCCTGGGCGCCACCTGCGTGATCGAGGTCCCACCTGCTGGGACGCTGACCAACCTGGTGAAGCGCAACCTCAAGGGGGTGGCTACCCTCGCTCTGAAGACTCCGGACGACCTCGACAAGGCCCGCGAGTTGATCGCTGAGCACGCCGCACCCGAGGGGACTCCGTCATGACACAGCCAGCACAGATCCGGCCCAGTACCGGTGCCGCGTTCTCCCGGATCATGGGTGTGGGCGGCTACCGCCCGGTCCGGGTGATCCCCAATTCCGAGGTGCTGAACTGGATCGACTCCTCGGACGAGTGGATCCGCACCCGCAGCGGCATCACCGAGCGCCGCTGGGCCGGGCCCGAGGAGACCGTGGCGGAGATGTCGGTGCAGGCCGCCGCCAAGGCCATCGCCCAGTCCGGCATCGCCCCCGAGCAGATCGGCGGCGTGATCGTGGCCACCGTCTCGCACCTCAAGCAGACCCCGGCCATCGCCACCGAGATCGCCCTGCGGCTCGGCTGCGGCACCGCCCCCGCCTTCGACATCTCGGCCGCCTGCGCCGGCTTCGGCTACGGCCTGAGCCTGGCCGACGGCATGATCCGCAGCGGCAGCGCCGAGTACGTCGTGGTGATCGGGGTGGAGCGGCTGTCCGACCTCACCGATGTGACGGACCGTTCGACCGCCTTCATCTTCGGCGACGGGGCCGGCGCGGTCGTGGTCGGCCCGTCCGAGACCCCCGGCATCGGCAAGGTGATCTGGGGTTCCGACGGCGCCCAGAAGGACGTGATCTCGCAGACCCAGGCCTGGGACACCGCCTTCGCCAAGCCGGACGCCGTCAACGGCACCGGCGCCGAGGTGAAGTGGCCGGCCCTGCGGATGGAGGGCCAGGCGGTCTTCCGCTGGGCCGTCTGGGACATGGCCAAGGCCGCCCAGCGGGCGCTGGACGCCGCCGGGATCACCGCCGACCAGCTCGGCGCGTTCATTCCGCACCAGGCCAACATGCGGATCATCGATGCGATGATCAAGGCGTTGAAGCTGCCGGAGACGGTCCCGGTCGCCCGGGACATCGCCGAGACGGGCAACACCTCGGCCGCCTCGATCCCGCTGGCGATGGAGCGGATGCTGCAGACCGGCGAGGCCAAGAGCGGCGACCTGGCCCTGATCATCGGCTTCGGCGCGGGGCTGGTCTACGCGGCGGCAGTGGTTACCCTCCCCTGACGGGACCGCCCGGTCCCCCCACCAGACGACCGTGGCCCGCATTCCGGCGGGACACGGAGAGTGCACAACACGAAGGAGTGCCGACATGGCCACCAAGGACGAGGTCCTTTCCGGTCTCGCGGAGATCGTCAACGAGATCGCCGGGATCCCGGCCGAGGACGTCGAGCTGGACAAGTCGTTCACCGACGACCTGGACGTCGACTCGCTGTCCATGGTCGAGGTCGTCGTCGCGGCCGAGGAGCGCTTCGGCGTCAAGATCCCGGACGACGAGGTCAAGAACCTGAAGACCGTCGGCGACGCCGTGGACTTCATCCTCGCCAACAGCTGAGCCTCACCCCTCAGTCGGTGCTGTCCTCCGGCCGCTCTCGGCGGCCGGGGGCGGCCCGCACCACCCAGCCAACCGACCAGACCCGGCAGTAGACGCAGACAGACGTGGGAGACACAGCAGTGACCAACGACAACCGCACCGTGGTCGTCACAGGGATCGGCGCTTTCACGCCGCTCGGCGCCGACGCCGCCTCCACCTGGGAGGGCCTGGTCAACGGGCGCTCCGGAGTGAGGCCCCTGACCGAGGCATGGGCGGCGGACATCCCGGTCCGGATCGCCGCCCGCACCGCCGTCGACCCCGGCGAGATCATCCCCAAGCACCAGGCCCGCAAGCTGGACCGCTCAGCGCAGTTCGCGCTGATCGCAACCCGCGAGGCCTGGGCCGACGCCGGCTTCGAGACCCCGGCCACGGCCGAGGGCTCGACCGTGGACCCGGACCGGCTCGGCGCGGTCGTCGCCTCCGGCATCGGCGGCGTGACCACCCTGCTCGACCAGTACGACGTGCTGAAGGAGAAGGGCGTCCGCAGCGTCTCCCCGCACACCGTGCCGATGCTGATGCCGAACAGCCCGGCGGCCAACGTCGGTCTGGAGATCGGCGCGCGGGCCGGCGTGCACACCCCGGTCAGCGCCTGCGCCTCCGGCGCGGAGGCCATCGGCTACGCCGTCGAGATGATCCGCACCGGCCGCGCCGACGTCGTGGTCGCCGGCGGCACCGAGGCGGCCATCCACCCGCTGCCGATCGTCGCCTTCGCCAACATGATGGCGATGTCCAAGAACAACGAGCACCCGCAGGCCGCCTCGCGCCCCTACGACAAGGCCCGCGACGGCTTCGTCCTGGGCGAGGGCGCCGGCATCGTGGTGCTGGAGTCCGCCGCGCACGCCGCCGCCCGCGGCGCCCGGGTGTACTGCGAGGCCGTGGGCCAGGGCCTGTCCTCGGACGCCCACCACATCGCGCAGCCCGAGCCGACCGGCGCCGGCATCGCCCGCGCCCTCGCCCACCTGTTCGAGTCCACCGACCTGGCCAAGGAGGAGGTGGTGCACCTCAACGCGCACGCCACCTCGACCCCGCAGGGCGACGTGGCCGAGATCAAGGCGCTGCGCAAGGAGCTCGGCGACCATGTCGACCACATCGCGGTGTCCGCGACCAAGTCGATGACCGGCCACCTGCTCGGCGGCGCCGGCGGCATCGAGACCGTCGCCACCGTGCTGGCGCTGTACCACCGGACGGCCCCGCCCACCGTCAACGTGGACGACCTGGACCCGGAGGTCGACGCCGACATCGTCATCGCCGAGGCCCGCAAGCTGCCCGAGGGCCCGATCGCGGCGCTCAACAACTCCTTCGGCTTCGGCGGCCACAACGTGGTCCTGGCCTTCCGCCGCGACTGACCCGCAGACACCCCCAAGGCCCGGCCCGGTACCCACCGGACCGGGCCTCTGCGTTTCCCTTGCAGTCCGACCCCCGCACTCCCTACTATTTGAGCACTCGCTCAGTTTGAGCGGGCGCTCAAAAGTTGAGGGAGAGGCATGGCCAAGGGCCGGAGTTCGGACGACACCAAGGCTGCGCTCGTCGAGGCGGCCATCGCCGCCCTGCGCGAGAACGGTTTCGCCGGGGCCAGCGCACGGGAGATCGCCCAGCGGTCCGGCTGCAACCAGGCGCTGATCTTCTATCACTTCGGCACCGTCTCCCAGCTGCACCTGGCCGCCCTGGACGCGGTGAGCGCGGCCCGCGACACCCGCTACCGGGCCATGGTGGAGGAGTCGCACGGACTCTCCGCCCTGGTCCGCGCCGCGCGGGCGGTGTTCGACGAGGACCTGGACCAGGGGCATGTCACCGTCCTGGTCGAGATGATCGCCGCCGCCCAGTTCAACCCGGAGCTGCGGCCGGAGGTCGCCGCCCGGATCCGCCCCTGGCGCGCCTTCGCCGCCGACTCGATGAAGGACGCCCTGGCCGGCTCCCCCGCCGCCCGGCTGCTGCCGCCCGACGAACTGGCCCACGCCGTGGTGGCGATGTACCTGGGCCTGGAGATGCTCGCCAACCTGGAGGGGGAGCGCGAACCCGCGCTGGCCCTGTTCGACCGGGCCGGGAAGATCGCCTCCCTGCTCGACATCTTCAAGAGGAGACGCAAGTGAGCGCCGTGAAGGTCGATCGTGCCTGGCTCTGGTTCGCCGCCTGGCTGCTGCTCGGGGCCGGCTGGTGCCTGGCCCTGCTGACCGCCCTGACCATAGGGGTCTTTGTCGCGCCGGTGGTGCTGGCGGCGACGGCCCTGCTGCTGTGGCGGGCCGGGAAGCGCTCCGCCGTGGGGCTGCCGGGGCTGGTCTCCGGCCCCGCCCTGCTGCTGTTCTTCGTCGGCTACCTCAACCGCGGCGGCCCCGGCGACGTCTGCACCGCCGACGGCACCACCTGCACCGAGGAGTGGGACCCGACCGGCTGGCTGGTCGCCGGATCGGTGCTGCTGCTGGCCGGGGTGGCGCTGTTCCTGGTGCTGCGCCTGGTGCTGCGCCGCCGGGCCCGCCGGAGCGGAACGCGCCGGAGCCCGGCGGGTGGTCCCGCCGGGCTCCGGTTCACCGCGTGAGCGTTGCCTCCCGCGTGAGTGTGCTTACCGCGTGAGCTGCCGTCAGCCGTTCTTGAACGACTTCAGGTAGGTCTCGGTCGGCGAGCCGACACCGGTAGCGCTGTCGTAGCCCTTGACCGCGGTCAGACCGTAGTCACGGCCGAAGGCGATCAGACGGGCGCGCAGGGTGCCGTCCACGATGCCGGCGTCGAAGACCGCGCTCAGCGGGGGCTGGCCCTTGACCGCCGACTCGTTGACGACGTCGGTGTAGGACTTGCCACCGGCCCGGGAGTAGATCGCCGGGTTGGCGAAACCGAGCGGACGGCCGCCGTGGGCCTGGATCGCGTCGGCCTGGACCGCGGAGAACTCCGGCGCCGAGACGCTGGTGCCGCCGTAGCCGCCCTCGCTGTAGGCAGCTCCGTCGGAGATGCCGACCAGGACCGAGGTGTAGAGGTCACCGTTCATCGAGATGTCCGGGGTGACCCGCTGGGCGGTGTCGCTGTGGACACCGGTCTGCAGGGTGTGCGCCAGCGCGCTGGGAACGACCGGGCCCTGGTACCAGGGCTGGGCGAAGTCCTGGCTGACGCCGCCGCCACCACCGAAGTAGAAGGCGCCGGGCAGCGGGCTCCAGCCCTTCTGGTCGGCGGTCAGCGCCGAACGCAGGGTGCCCATGTCGGTCTCGAAGCCGTAGTCGCCCTTCTTCGAGGAGATCGCCAGCGCGGTACCGCCGACGCTGGTGACCCACTGGGACGAGTCCGGCCAGTTGGCCTGGGCCTCGGTGGTGGTCGGGTCGCAGTTCGCACCGGTGGCCGCGGCCCCCGGGGAGCTGTCGCCGCAGTCGCCCGCGGAGAAGTCGAACCCGATGCCCTCGATGGCGCCCTGCTGGAAGATCTGCTCGTAGGCCGCGATCAGCTCCGGCGGGTAGTCCCCGTTGACCGAGCTGTGCATGATCTCGCCCCAGGAGTTGGAGACGACATCGGCCAGGTGGTTGTCCACGACGTTGGCCAGGGCAGCGCCCAGGTCGTCGTCGGTGCAGGAGTTCGCGCCCACGTAGACGACCTTGGCGTCGGGCGCGAGCCCGTGCACCATCTCGACGTCCAGCGCCTCCTCGGGGGCCCAGCCGGCGGCGCCGCCGCAGGCGTCCACGTTGTTCCACTGGTCCGGGGTGACGATCTCGGAGTACTGGCCCGGCTTGAAGGCCTTGTCACCGTGGTTGGTGGAGTACTGGTTGGCGTCCGCCTCCATCGTGCTGGAGCCGAAGGCGTCGATGATGGCCACCGTGGCGCCCTTGCCGGTCAGACCGGAGGCGGTGATGCCGTACGCCTTGCGCAGCTGCGACGGGTAGAACGAGCACTGGTCGAACGAGGTCTTGGCGACGTAGCCGTACGGCGCGCCCTTGGCCGCCTTCTGGCCCCAGTAGTCGGAGCAGGTCGCGACCGTCGGCAGCCCGGTCTTGCTCGGCTTGGCACCGGCGCCCTGGGCGGCGGTGTTGACCGAGATCGACTGCGGCTTGGCCGCGGGGGTCACCGTGGCCAGGCCCACGACGCCGATGACGTCCGAGGCGACGGCGGCCGGGATGACCGCGTTGGCGGTCGGCGCGTGCACGGTCTTGCCCTTGAGCTTGTACTGGTGCAGCGAGGTGCCGAAGGCCCGCTTGATCGCCGCGGTGTTGCCGCTGACGGTGATCGCGTGCTCGGTGGTGCTGCCGATCTTGAGGCCGGCGCCGGTGAGCCAGTCCTGCACGGCCTTGATCTGGGCCGGAGTGGCCAGGAACTTGGCCTTGGCCTGTGCGGCCGTGAGGAACTTGCCGTAGGAGGCGTTGCCGGGAGAGGAGACGGCCTTGGCATAGGCCGCGAGCGCGGCCGGGTCCTGCCCGTTGAGGTACACAGTGGCTGAGGTCACGGCGTTGGCCGCGACCGCGCCCTGGTCCGCCGAGGCGGTGGCCCAGGCGGGGCGGGTGCCCGCCAGTACCTTGGCCTTGGCGGCGACCGGGGCCGCCTGGGACGGAACGGCGAGAGCAAGGGCACCGGTGGCGAGGGCCATGGAGGCGACCGCCGCGGTGGCTATACGTGCTCGTCGGCCATGGTTGGACTGGTGATCGGTAATGACGACTCCAGGAGTGAGGGCCCGTCAGGACAAGTGCTCCGTACGAATCACATGAACGCTCGTTCGGAACGCCACTGTGATGTGTACACGGGTCAAGAATTGCGGCGCAAGGGGTTGCGGAGAACTGGTGCGGCAACTGCCACCACTGGCAGTGGATGCAACACAGGGTTTACACGGGTGCGACCTGACCGTCCGTCAACAGGATGATCTCTGTCGATTATCGGACAACTGCGGGTCGGCGGGGGTGTGGATGTGGCAAACGAGGGGTTGCCAGGGGGCTTCGAGGCCCTCCGTAAAAGGGATGTACCAGGACATCACGACGGGCCCGGACGGCCCGAATCACCCCAGGTTGCACTTGGATCACAGCGCTGAGCGGCAGCCGGAACGGCTGCGGAAGCAGCCCCTCCGTTTGTGTCGGAGGGCCGGGCGGGCGGGCCGCCGGACGGCGGGGCGGGCGGGTCGTGGGGCGGGCGGTCGGGCAGGGCGTCGGACGGCGGTGCGGGCAGGGCGTCGGACGGACGGGCGGGGCGTGGGGCGGCGGGCCGGACGGCTGTCAGACCACCTGGTGCAGCCAGCGCACCGGGGCGCCCTCGCCCGCGTGCCGGAACGGCTCGAGCTCGTCGTCCCAGGGCTTGCCGAGCAACCGGGAGATCTCGGCCTCGAGGTCGGCCTGACCGGTCTCGGCGCGCAGCAGCGCGGTGCGCAGCCGCCCCTCCGGGATCAGGATGTCGCCGTGGATGCCGGTGACCGCGTGGAAGATGCCGAGATCGGGCGTGCTGCTGTAGCGCTCGCCCTCGCAGCCGGCCGACGGGTCCTGGGTCACCTCGAAGCGCAGCAACTGCCAGCCGCGCAGCGCGGACGCCAGCCGCGAGGCCGTGCCGGGCTCACCCTGCCAGGAGCACTCGGCACGCCAGGTGCCGGGAGCGACCGGCTGGCGAATCCAGTCGAGGCTGACCCGCACGCCGAGCACGCCTGCTGCGGCCCACTCGACATGGGGGCAGAGCGCACGTGGCGCGGAGTGCAGGTAGAGAACTCCACGAGTCGTCACCGGGACCTCCAATGTGGTGCGAGGGGCGCCTTCCCCAGCGGCCTCGATGCCCACGTCCGGTTGCTCCTGGTGGTGTCAGTACGTCACCACAGGGATGACTACCCGAGGTGACATTCTGTAAACACTAAGCGATCAATAATCTCGACAAATCGGACTAACTCTCACTCATCGTGGCCAAAACCAGGCCGACTTGGTCAATCCGAAGAGAAGTTGAGCGCTCACCGGAATGCTGAGGAAACGGTACCGCGCCCGGGCCCGCCGTGGGTGTCGGTCCCGCTGAACCACCCGAAAGCACGCGCATCCCGCCCCGGAAGAGTGGGATTCGCGTGCTCATCGGATGGTCGTCAAAGCCGATCTACCGCCGACCGCAGGGTCGGGGGGCGGGTCCTGCTCCGTCATCAGACTGACCCTCCGTCAAACCTCCCGCACCGGCCCCTGCCCGGAGCCGACGACATTGACCGGGCGGCGCAGCCCCCGGCCACGGTGAACTCGTTCACCGGGACGCCGGCCTGCTCGAACGCCTCGACCTCGGGGACGGTGGTGCGCGTGGCCAGGCGAAGATGTCGCCCACCCCGCTCTGCCCCGGGACCGCGGTTTAGTCGGCGGCCTCGATCCAACGGTCGGCGGCGGCGTACAACTCCGTTCCCTGATCAAGCAGTTGCATCACCTTGGCGTACTGCCACTCGCCGGAGACCTTCCCGCCGTAGTTAGGCGTGCGGACGCCCGGCCGGGCCGGGCAGCTCGGACAGCGGGGTGCCGTGGCGCCGACGCCGACGACCTGGTCGGGTCCGACCCCGGCCTGCGCGAGCGCGCGTGGCACAGCCTCGCGCAGCAGCACCTCCCGCCAGTCGTCCGGCACCTGCGGCGCCCAGTCCGGCGGCAGCACAATGCTCCGGTCGGGCAGCACCCGGTCGACAACACCGTGGCGGTACTCGTGCACCGCCCCGGGGGTGGGCAGGGGCGACCCCAGGAACTGTTCCGGGAACCGCCCCCGCCGTCAGCCGACCCGTGTCAGCCGGTGACCCTGACCAGCATCTTGCCGGTGTTGCTGCCGCGCAGCATGCCGAGGAAGGCGTCCACCGCGTGCTCGAAGCCGTCCACCACGGTCTCGTCCGCCACCAGGCGCCCGTCGCGCAGCCAGCCGCCGACCTCCTCGACGAACTGCGGCTGCAGCGCGTAGTGGTCGCGCACCAGCATGCCCTGGAGCCGCAGCCGCTTGCCGATCGCCAGCGCCAGGTTGCGCGGGCCGACCGGCGGCTCGGTGCTGTTGTACTGGGCGATGGCGCCGCAGAGCACCGCACGTCCGTGCACGTGGAGCGCACCGATCGCCGCCTCCAGGTGCTCCCCGCCGACGTTGTCGAAGTAGACGTCGATGCCCTCGGGGGCGGCCTTGGCCAGCTGCTCGGCGACCGGGCCCGCCTTGTAGTCGAACGCGGCGTCGAAGCCGAGCTCCTCGGTCAGCCGGCGGACCTTCTCCGGCGATCCCGCGCTGCCGACCACCAGCGAGGCGCCGCGCAGCTTGGCGAACTGGCCGACCATGCTGCCGACCGCCCCGGCCGCGCCGGAGACGAAGACGGCCTCGCCCGGCTTGAAGGAGCCGACCTCCAGCAGACCCGCGTAGGCGGTGAGACCGGTCATCCCGAGCACGCCGAGGAAGGACTGCAGCGGCAGCGCGGCGTCCACCTTGACCGCCTGGGACGCGTCGAGGGTGGCGTACTCGCGCCAGCCGAGCCCGTGCAGCACCGGGTCGCCGACCGCGAAGCCCTCGGCCGCCGAGGCCACCACCCGGCCGACCGCGCCACCGTCCATCACCGCGCCGAGCTGGAACGGCGGAGCGTAGGACTTGACGTCGTTCATCCGGCCGCGCATGTAGGGATCGACCGACAGGTACTCGTTCCTGACCACGATCTGCCCTGCCTCCGGCGCCTGCACCGGTGCTTCCACCAGCGCGAAGTCCTCCGGGACCGGCCAGCCGGACGGCCGCGCCGCCAGGTGCCACTCGCGGCCGGTCGCGGGCAGGGTCTGCTCAGCCATGTCTCGACATCCTTTACTTCATCGTTCATTGATTACTTCAAGTAACTGTGCAGCCAAAAGCTTCACCATGTCAAATATTCAGCTAACCTTTCGGCATGTCACAACCCCAGGATCCGCTCACCCTCGAGGTGGTCGACCTCATGGCGAACCTCGTCGCCCTCTTCCACAAGGAGTACGAGGAGGCCGCCGCCGCCCGCTCACTGACCGGCGCCCAGGCCAAGGTATTGGCCCTGCTGCGGCGCGGACCGATGCCGATGCGGCAGATCGCGCAGACCCTCGCCTGCGAGCCGTCCAACATCACCGGCATCGTGGACCGGCTGGAAGCCCGCGGCCTGGTGGCCCGGCAGCCGGACCCGGACGACCGCAGGGTCAAGCGGGTGGCCGCCACCGAGGCCGGACGCGTCGCGTCCGAGGAGCTCAGGGAGTCGCTGCACTTCGCCCGCACCCCGCTGGCGGGCCTCGCCCCGGACGAGCGGGGCCAGCTGCGGGACCTGCTGCGCCGCATCGTCGACGGCGCGCAGCGGCCGGCCCGCTCCGCGTAGCCCGCACGGCCCGGACGGCTCCGCGTAGTCCAGAAGGATGAGAGGGCTCCCCCGGCTTGGGGGCGCTACTGTCCGAGCCCCCCGCTAGGCTCCCGTGGACGAAGGATCTGGCAAAGCGGGCCAGGTCGCAACGGCAGCCGGAGGCGGGGACGTGGCGGGGGAAGCAGTACGCGAAACGGCGGTGGACGGCAGTCGACCCGCCGAATCCGCAGCTCAGGAACCCCGGAGGTCACAGGAGCCGCAGCGATCCGCAGGCATCCCGAGCGCCCGGACCCCGACCGGCTCCGGGAGCCCGGCAAGTTCCCGGACCCCGGCCAACCCCTGGATCCTCGCGAGACCCGGGAGACCCACCCGCAGGGCCTGGGTCCTGGTCACGGTCGGCACCCTGCTGTCCCTCGCGCTCTACGGCTTCGTCCGGCACGCCGTCGGCGTCGACATGGTCGACATGGTGGTCTACCGCGCCGAGGGGAACACCGTCCGGCACGGCACCGACCTCTACACCATGGTGGTGCCGAAGTTCGACCTCGTCGCCACCTACCCGCCCTTCGCCGCGCTGATGTTCGTGCCGACCACGTACTTCCCGGTCGAGGCGCTGCGGGTGCTGGTCACCGCGATGAACCTGCTGCTGCTCGGGGCCGTCGCCCTGTTCTCCTTCCGCCTGGTGGGCTGGCCCGGGCGGAACGTCCGGCCGATAGCCGCGGTCGCCCTGGTCGGCGTCGGCATCTGGCTGGAGCCGGTCTGGGCCACGCTGAAGTACGGTCAGATCAACCTGCTGATCGCATGCCTGGTACTGGCCGACCTCACCCGCCCGGACCACGCCCGCAGCAAGGGCCTGCTGATCGGCATCGCCGCGGGCCTGAAGCTCACCCCCGGCGTTTTCGGCGTCTACCTGCTGCTGACCGGCCGCCCGCGCGCGGCGCTGGCCTCCTTCGGCGGCTTCCTCGGCACCGCCCTGCTCGGCTGGATCGCCCTGCCGAACGCCTCCGAGCGCTTCTGGACGCACTACCTCTACGACTCGCACCGGGTCGGGGTCACCCACATCCCCGACAACCAGTCACTTCGCGGCGCCCTGGCCCGGCTGCTGCACGAGCGCGACCCGGGGCTGTCCTGGGCCGTCCTGGCCGCCGCCGTCGCGCTGATCGGCCTGGGCACAGCGGTGTACGCCACCCGGAGCAACCGGCACGTGCCGCGCGCCGAGGCCTGGGGTGTGGTCTGCGCCGCCGTCACCGCCCTGCTGATCTCCCCCGTCAGCTGGACCCACCACTGGGTCTGGTGCGTGCCCGCGCTGGTCCTGCTCACCGCCGAGGCGGTGACGGAGCAGCAGCGCCCGCGCGGCGCACGCCACCTGCGCTGGCGGCTGATCCTGGCCGGCGGCCTCGTCACCTTCCTGGGGTACGGCATGTGGCTCACCCCGCACAGCCCTCGGCGCAGCATCGCACTGCAGTTCTGGCAGCAGCCGATCTCCTCGATCTACGCCGTCTTCGGCCTCCTGCTGCTTGGTGTGGCGCTGGCCCGCGCGGTCCGCAGGAACCGGGCGGCCTCCGCCGCAGGAAAGATCAGAAGCACGGAACCTCCCGCGCGGCCCACGCGTCTCACCAGCTATGCTGCGGCGAGCGGTCCACACGCGGGCCGCTAGTCCTGATGTACGACGATCAACTGGAAAGATCGTCCGTACGGTCGGTACTGTGTGCGAATGGCCCGGGGCGGTAGCTCAGCCGGTTAGAGCAGGGGACTCATAATCCCTTGGCCGTGGGTTCGAGTCCCACCCGCCCCACTCGGTCGCAGCCCAGTTCAGCACCCCTGAACTGGGCTTTTTGCTTCGGGGGCGGGCGGCGGAATGGGGCCTTGCTGGACCGCTGCCGGCCCGAGCGTCAAGCGATCATGGCTTCCGGTCGGATCCAGCCACCCTGGAAGCCCATGCGATAAGCCGACTGCATTGGCGAGGCAGGGCACCGCAAGGATCGTCCGTTGATCCCACCGGAGGACCCCGCTCATATCGAACACCATCGAGCGCACTCAGCTGAACGTTCTCGGCCGCTGGTGCCGCGCTGCCGTCACGGCCGGAACGAGTCGACCGCACAGACGGGGCCCGCCGTCATGTCGATGGCGGGCCCCGTCTGGTGTCTCAGATTCCGGTCCACTCTCCGGGACGGTCGACCCAGGAGACCTGTGCAGGCTCGCGCAAATCGGTACCGGGTCGATGCTGTTCGACGAGGACCTCGAACTGGGCTTGGATGCCGCCGGGTTCGGTTGTCGTGCGCGCTACGGTCGGGACATGAAGCTCACGACCGCCGAGGCGCGGGCGCGTCTCCAGCAGGCCCGCATCGCCCGACTGGCGACCGCCGGCGCCGATGGACAGCCGCACCTGGTGCCCATCACCTTCGTCCTGGACAACGAGTGCATGTACTTCGCCATCGACCACAAGCCGAAGTCGACGATGAAGCTGCGGCGGCTGCAGAACATCACCGAGAACCCTCAGGTGTCCGTCCTGGTCGACCACTACTCCGACGATTGGGACGCCCTGTGGTGGGCCCGCGCCGACGGCACCGCGGAGATCTGGGACGCGGGGGATCCGCGCGCTGACGCGGTCGAACTGCTGTCCGCGAAGTATGAGCAGTACCGGGAGACGCCGCCTCTCGGTCCCGTGGTCGCGATCGCTGTCCGGTTGTTTTCCGGGTGGTCCTACGCGAGTTGAGCGTCGGGGTGCTGTCGTACTCTGCTTGGATACACAAGCGGAGGTACCTGTGCCCATGGCCGCCCGCGAAGCGCCACTGTTCCGACAGATCGCCGACTCGCTGAGGTCGGCGATCCTCTCAGGCGAGTTCACGCCCGGAACTCAACTGCCGTCCGAGAACGACCTCAAGGACCGGTACGGCACCACGCGCGTGACGGTCCGCAAGGCCATCGCACTCCTCAAGGCTGATGGGCTGCTGATCAGCCAGCAGGGCAAGGGCGTGTTCGTTCGGCCGCGGCCGGCTGTCCAGATGCTCACAACAGGTGCGAACTGGCGGCGCCGACGCGAGAGCGGGACTGCCAACTACAACGCCGAGGCCGCCGCCCAAGGGCTGGTCGCGGAACAGCAGTTGCTCGGGGTGGAGACCCTCCCGGCCCCGGCGGAGATCGCCGAGCGCTTCGAGGTACCGGCGGGCACCCCTGTGATCGTCCGCCGCCTGCTGTTCGTCGTGGACGAGCAGCCCATGCAGTTGGTGTGCGCCTACTACATGGCGGCCCGCTTCGCCGGCACTGAGGTCGAGCAGCCTCGCCGGATCCGGGGCGGAGTGAGTCGGCTCGTGGAGGACCCGGTGGGTCCGATCCGGCAGCGGTTCATCCAGTTCGTCGAGGATCTGGAGATCCGGATGCCGACGCCGGAGGAGGCCGAGACTCTCGCGGTGCCGCCGGGTGTTCCTGTGGCCAGGGTCTTCCGGACCGGCCATGTCGCCTCTGGGGAGATCGTTGAGGTCCTGGACTCGCTGGTGCCGTGCGATCGCCACGTCTTTCGGTATGTGATCGACGTTCCCTGATCAGGTGATTATCCGTCACCAGGTGCCCACAGGCCCCCTTTTCGCGCCATCCGCTCTTGTATATCCAAGTGAACCGCCCCTATGGTGGGACGAGCTTGGATATACAAGCACCCGTAGTCATAGGGGGCGCCATGTCGGTCGCAAATCTGCAGGCCCAAGAGCCCAACCCGCGCGTGATGCCCGACTCTGCGCAGACGTTCCGCGTCAAGGTCCCACTGAACGACTTGCTGCAGGTGCTCGAGGACATTGCCGAGGTCGAGCGATGACCACCACTCTGCCGCCCACGACGGTCCGCTGCTCCTACTGCCAGGAACCCGCCGAGGGCTTGAGGGCGTGGCTCATCCGCCACGACCGCAGGTCACCGGTCGTCGCCATGAGCCACAACGCCTGCTATCCGGCGTTCATCGACGACTTGATCCTGATCAACGGCGGCATCGAAGGCGCGTACCCGACACCGGGGTCGTGCCACATGTGCGGGAGGCACACCCGGCGGGCCCGGGTCGTGGCCGAGATCCACAGCGAGGCCGGCGCCGGGGCGACCGTCGTCCGCTGCCTGGAGTGCTGCAAGAACCCGCCGAAGGCCGCAGTGGCCTGAGACTGGCCCTCATCGCCATCCAGACGGTCAGCAGTACGATCAGCGGATCACGATCATCGTGCTGACCGGGGGAAGCATGAACCAGAAGCGTCGTACCGCAGGCGTCCTTGCCGGAGCTGTCGCCGTACTCCTGGCCCTGGGCGGCGTGATCCATGTCGTCGACGCCTACAAGCACTCCGGCGCGCCGCCACCGTCTTGCACGACCAGGTCCGAGCCGAACGTCGACTGCATTACCGCCATCAACACCTGGTGTCAGGAGCACGACTCGAAGCCGGCAGACGACTGCGTTGATCAGCTCACGCTGAACTACCTCGACAGCTGACGACGAACCTGCTCGAACCCTGGGTAACGGAACGGCCCTACTCCGTAGTCACTATCTACGACCCTGGAAACCTGATCCCCCGATACTTTTTGGGGGATCCACATGCAACACCGCATCATCGCGGCCATATCGGCCATAGCAGCCACCGCCGCCGTACTCGTGCTCGCCGGTTGCAGCACCGAGACCGCAGCAGCCACCCCGCCATCGAAGACCAGCACCCTGCCGGACCTCATCGGCGAGGGCCTGCAGAGCGCACAGGACACCGCCCAGGCCGCCGGCTTCAACTCCCTGAAGTCCCACGACGCCCTCGGCCGACATCGCCACCAGATCTTCGACCGGGACTGGAAGGTCTGCACCCAGACCCCGGCGCCCGGATCTCAGACCCCGGACGCAACCGTCGACCTCGGGGCAGTGAAGACCAACGAGCAGTGCCCTGGAACCGGCAGCAGGATGAGCACCCCGAGCACGGCTGCGACCAACACGCCCACGCCGTCGCCACCGCCGTCGCCCACGCACGTGGCGAAGCCCAAGCCAACGCACGCTCCCACGCATTCCAGCAGCACAAACGGGTCCAACGGCGGTTCCTCCGGCGGCTCGTCGGGCTCCACCAGCGGCGACGGCAGCCCCGGAGACGGGGCTACGGCCCTGTGCAATGACGGCACCTACTCCCACGCAGCCCACCATCGAGGAGCCTGCTCCAGCCACGGAGGGGTCGCCGTGTTCTACAACTAGGGGCTGTCCGGCCGATCATGTGACTGGCCGCTCATCGGGTCGTTGTTCTTGGCATGGGTGGGAATCAGCGTGGTGGGCTGTCGGATGCCGAGTGGGAACGTCTGCGGCCGTTCCTGCCGGTGAGCAATGGTCGGTGTGGGCGGTGGCGTGACCATCGTCAGGTGATCGACGGAATTCTTCACCGGGTGCGGACCGGGGTGCACTGGCGTGATCTGCCTGAGCGGTTCGGGCCCTGGAAGACCGTCTACGAGCGGCATCGGCTGTGGTCGGCGGACGGTACCTGGGAGCATCTGCTGCAGCAGGTCAAGGCCGCCGCCGACGCGGCCGGCCAGATCGACTGGGCTGTGTCAGTGGACTCGACCAGCGTGCGTGCCCACCAGCAAGCGGCTGGTGCGCGGACCGCTCCGCCGCCCGCGCCGGCCACGTCAAAGGGGGCCGAGACGCTGGAACACCAGGACGAATCCTCGTGGCAGAGCCTGGTCGCCCGGCTGGTGGAGGTGGTGCTGGAGGTGAGGGCCTGGGTCGATCGCGCGGTGGCTTCACCAGCAAGATTCACCTGAGTGCCGACGGCCGCTGCCGCCCGCTGTCCCTGATCGTCACGCCCGGGCAGCAGGCCGACTGCACCCAGTTCGTGCCGGTGCTGGAGAAGATCCGGGTTCCCCGCCTGGGGCCGGCCGACCGCGCAAGAGGCCGGACAGCGTCGCGGCCGACAAGGCATACAGCAACGGGCCATGCCGTCAGTACCTGCGGCAGCGCGGTATCAGGCACACCATCCCGGAGAAGTCCGACAGTCAGGCCGCCCGCCTGCGCAGAGGATCGCGCGGCGGACGGCCACCAGGCTTCGACCAGGACCGGTACAAGAAGCGCAACACCGTGGAACGGGCCATCAACAAGCTGAAGAACCACCGTGCGGTGGCCACTCGTTACGACAAGCGCGGCTACGTCTTCCTCGGCACCGTCACAGCCGCCGCACTCGTCATCTGGCTCAGGGTTTGAGGCCCCTCACAGCGCGAAGGGTTGAATAGGCCAGAGCCCGGTCAACCACCTCTGCCGCTGTCGGCTCAGGCCCCTCGGGCCAGAAGATCAGGCCGGAGACATGACCGCTCGGACACCCGAGGGCCCTGTCGAGCTGGTCCAACACCCTCTGAATCTCATCATCGGCGTATTCGGAGTTCATGATTTTCTGCACCAGCATGACTGCTGTCCCGCGAGTAATCAGCAACTGCATCCACCCCTCAGACGTAGATGCACCTTAGAGGAGCTAACAGAAAGAGCCCTGGTGCCAGGTCGTCTGCCCCGGATACCTCGCTGGCCAGGCCTGGTGGACGGGTGTCGGGCAGCCTAGAGTCCACTCACTCCGCGTGCCAACTGGCACGAGAGCTCCCAGTAGACATCCAAGTTGGATCGCTGGAGGTTGCCCACCGACTCCTCTCCTCCGAGGAAGAGCGGAACTCCCAGTCCCACGCACTCATCGAATCCGAGAGGGTCCATGTCCTGTGCGCGCCATTCTCGGTACAGCTCCCATGAGAGAGCCTCCCCATCCAGGCTCTCCTCCGAGATCAAGTCGTGGAACTCAGCAAGAGCCATTTCGCTCTCGTAGGCCTTTCCGGCCGCAGGATCGAACTGGATGACGGGCAGGTTCTGCGGATCCCTCAGATCGACGGCAAGCTGGCGCCCCAGCCAGTCGAAGGCGAACGGGAAGGTAACGCGTCCAGCCTCCGGAGCCAACTGAATGCAGTAGTCGCGCGCTTGCTGGGCGGTCCCGACACCGTGAACCCGGTACAGGCCATCCGCGAATGAGGTTCCAGCGTGGTGCCGGAAGCCCTCGGCCAGCTGCTGGTAGGCCGTCGTCGCGTTGCCACGCAACGGAAGCTCGTACTGTGCCGACTCCAACTGTTCCCTGGCTGTCTCGGGCCACTGCACCGCGAACGCGTCAAACACGTGCTGCCTTTCTCACTGCGATCAGCCAGGTGGTACGCCCGGCGCACCGCGACTATGTCAACTGAGAGCAGTCAACACAACGCGCGGACGCGTCTGTAGGTGATGATGCAGCACGCCAGCTTGAGGAATGCCTCGTGGATGTCATCGCGGATGTCCCACCGGATTCGCAGGCGTCGAAAGCCATGAAACCACGCGTTCGTCCGCTCGACGACCCACCGGACAGTGCCGAGTCCGGACCCGTGCGGGACTCCGCGACGCGCGATCACCGGTTTGATCCCGCGCTGCCACAACAAGCGCCGGTACTTGTCGTAGTCGTAGCCGCGATCGGCGTAGAGCCGGTCCGGTTGGTGACGCGGTCGGCCCCGCTTGCCGCGGACGTGGGGGATGGCGTCCACAAGTGGCAGCAGTTGGGTCACGTCGTGACGGTTGCCGCCGGTCAACGCGATGGCCAGCGGGGTGCCGCGACCGTCCGTGATCACATGGTGTTTCGAGCCGGGTCGACCGCGGTCGACCGGGCTCGGTCTCGTTTTGGGCCGCCCCGACGGACCTGGCGATGCGAGCCGTCGATCACCGCCCGCGACCAGTCCAGCTCACCGGCCCGGTGTAGCTCGCTCAGCAACACAAGGTGCAGCCGGTCCCACACCCCAGCCTCGTTCCAGTCCCGCAACCGACGCCAGCAGGTCATGCCCGAGCCGAAACCGAGCTCCTGCGGCAGCCACTCCCACTGGATCCCGGTGTGCAGCACGAACAAGATCCCCTGCAGACACTTGCGATCGTCCAGCGGCAGCCTGCCCGGGAACCGCAAACGCCGTTCCCGCACTGGCAAGAGCGGTTCGATCCGCTCCCACAGGTCGTCCGCCACAAGCCAGGGCGGCCCCATCCCCTTCCCCACGCTCTGACCAACGAGGCAGCAGGAAAGGAGACATGGGTCCGCAGAGCTCTTTATGTTAGCTCCTCTTAGCGAGTCACATGATCGGCCGGACAGCTCCTAGTGCGCGCCCAGCACCTCACCGGTAGCACTTGGACGCTGAAGTACACGTTCAACTGTGCGAACTCCGGCTCGGCAGGAACCTTCGTCGTGAGCGACGAGATCAGCGTCCCGCCAGTCAACGCGCTCAAGGTGCAAGGCTTCCGGCATTACGCCGCAGTACAACAGCGACACCCACCACCTAGAGATCAACTGCGAATACGACTGGACGATCACCATCACCGGCTGACCCGTCCGGCCCCGCACCAGTGCGGCCGGGCGGGGCCGAGGATCCTGCTGGTGGATCAGGGGCCCCGTTCTCGTACATCATCGAACCCGAGGTAACGGCTCGGACGTACCGCGTCGTCACATCGGCGAGCACTGAAACGCTGGACCTCCAACCATCCAAGGGGACAGCGCCATGAGCGACCCAACCCAGCCGCGCGCTTGGCGGCCACCACCACCGCGGCAGGTACCCGGCCGACGGAAGATGAAGATTGCTGGGATCGGATGCGGCAGCGTCGTCCTTGCCCTGATCGTCATTGGTGGCATCGCCGCAGCCGTCGACCCGCCCAAGAAGACTGGTTCAACCGTCCCAGTTGCAACCACACAGTCGGCTGCCGCTATCACCACGACAAGCAGTCCGCCCGAGCCTTCTCCTTCGCCGACCCTTGCACCGACGACGACCGGCCCCACTCCGGCGAAGTCGAGCCCCACTATGCCGAGTCCGAAGCCAGCACCGGCCCACAAGGCAGCGCCGAGGCCGACGAAGGCCAGGGCGACACCAAAGGAGTGCGACCCGGGTCCTGACATTATCGTCTGGTATCGCGTACCGACCCTCGACGATGAAGCGCAACTGCTCGGCAGCCGCGGCGGTGTCAACTGCTCTTCCACATTCGACTACGTCCAGACGACATCACCGACCGGCCCCGGGTACTGCACCGTGGCTGCGTGGTCGAGCGACAACCCGGGCTACGACGCGAACGCCGACCCGGCGAAACGTCCCAAGAAGGCGCAGGTATCGGTTGGCCCGGCTTGCTGAGGTCTACCGTGCTACACATGGGGTTCCCTTTCGCAACAACCGTTTCGGCCGTATCGGCGGCGGCGAGCGCTCTTGCGGCCTTTGCCGCGTACCACGCGGCCCGCAAGGCGAACTCCACAGCCGTGGCGGTCGCCAACATCGAACGCGACCGCCGACACAGCGAACTGCGCCCAGTACTGGAGATCGGCACGCCTCAGAGCGCCACGGACCCGGACATCCTGCGCTTCCGATTCACCGGACCGGACGAACTGGAGTCCTTCGGCCTGCTCACAGTCACCGTCACCATCCGCGACGACAGGGACCGATCCAACGACTCCCTGCTCGGCGGCAGCCCTACGCGTGAGGAACTCGCCGCGCAGATCTGGGGACCCTGGCGCCTACGCCCCCGTGTCGACGGCGCCGACCAGCAGGGGCGCTCCGCTCCCGGTCGAACTGTTCGTGTAGGGGAGGAACTCGTTTCTTCCATCGACAAGACGCTGTCCCCGCAATGGAGCCGTGACCAGCCTGGTTGGGACCGACAGTACAGCGGTGCACCCATCCGCCTGCGCGTCGAGATCACGGCCGAAGGGTTCCGCCCCTGGGTGCTGCTGCGCGAGGTCCCGCCCTGGCGCGGGCGCGGCGTGCGCTTCGAGATCCAGCGAGGAACTGGCGACCTGTACCTGTTGCGCAACGTCGGCACATCGACGGCCATTGACGTGACCGTCGAGGACGGGCCGGGCGTGGACGACAGGCCCCAGAACGTCACCGTCGCGGTAGGCGAAGCAGTGCACATGATCATGGCTGGATCCCTGGCTGTGTCACTTCCCACGGAGCTGCGGGTCGTCTGGGACGGTCAGCTTGAGCCGGTCACTCTGCCCATGCCGCCTCGCTGACTACAGTCCGATCCCAGCGGTGGCGGCGTCTTCCCCCAATGACAGGTACGACACCGGGGCGGACGGTCGGGTGCGGGCTCGGGGTCGCCTGGAGATGGCATGGCGGCGTCATTGAATGGAGAACCACCCCTCGCGGAGGCTGTGGTTCTCGGGGGAGGCCATGCATGGTGATCGAGACCGTGCTGCGCAGCGAGGAGTTGCCGGCGGCCGAGCGGTTCGACTGGTGGCGGGACACCATCGACCGTTCGCTGCCGCCGGCCATCGTCACCACTGACCACACCGACGGCTTCCGGGCCACGGCGCGGCAGTTGCGCCTGGGCACAGTCCGGGTGTCCGTGCTGGCCCATCCGCCGATGTGGGTGGACCGGTGCGCCGCGTTGGTCCGCAGGTCCGACCCGGGCCTCTACCACCTGGCGCTGCCGCTCCGGGGCACCCGCCGGATCGCGCTCGGCAAGCACGACGCCGTGCTGGCCGCGGGCGACCTGCTGCTCCACGACACGCGCGGGTGCACCCGCTGATGGGCCTGCGGCTGTCGAGGCACAGCGGCGCGGGCGTCCTGCTGTCCCGGTTGCTGACCCAACTGGCCGCGGAGTCCCGGCCTTGGGGCCGCACGACGCCGTGGGACTCGGAACCGTGGCGACGGACCTGGTGGCCGTCCGGGAAGTCGGGGTGCCCCGAGGCCATGGAACCCGGGGCACCGCGGTGTACTACCGGGGGATGGCGTACACCGGAGAGTCGTCTGTCCCGGCGGCGCCGAACTACACCTACGTTTTTCGCCATCGGTGCGACCGGCGCTGCGTCGGGCCCCGGGGGGAGGAGCGTGGTGCTCGGCGGCGGGCTTGCCGGAACTCTTCCGGGTGCGGGGCGGCTCAGAGGGTCTTCGCGGGAGTCGTCAGTAGTTCGCGCCGAGAGCGGTACCGAGAGCGGAGTCGGGCGAGGAGTCGGCGCATGGGCCGCAGCACCGACCGGCGGGACGGGCGCACCAGCGGATTCACAAGCCCTTCTCCTCCCCCTTGGGATGCGTGATCTCTGCGACAGCGGCGGCCCCACGGCCGTCCGACCGTGGCCCCGGTGTGTAGCATCCGCTGACATGCGATGCGGAGCTTGTGGATCGGAACGGCTCAGCCCACTCGGTGAGCTGAGTTCACCCGAGTCGATCAAACCGATCCGGCTCCGGTTCTACCGGACGGGGCTCTTCAAGGGCCGGCCGGCCTACGACGTGCCGTTCGCACGCGCCTGCCGCGACTGCGGCGCGCTGACTCCCTTCCTCAGCGCTTCGGCCCGGCGGCAGCTCGACGCGGACGCCGACACCCTCGGCGACGTCGCACCACCGGCGTCCTAGGGAACAACGCACACAAACAGCGACCCCCACGCCTCCACCCAGAATGTATGCAATCAATCACACCCGACGGAGCATTTGTAGCCTTTTGCTCCTATTGACTGCAGAAAAAGGGTGCACACGACCGGGCGCCATTGACTGGTATGCGTCAGAGGCTGATCATTTGCGCTGCACCATGCCGCCATCAGGGAGGCGTGTGCCGCATCTGAATGGGGAGTGAGCAGTGAAACGGTTGACCGCGCTGGCGGCGATCACTGCCGTAGTTGCCGGGCTCGGAGTGCCCCCGGCCTGGGCCGGGACGATGGGGACAACTCGGGCCGCCGGACAAGCACAGACGTCTTCAACGTCGAACCCGGTGACGGACTTTGGATCGAAGGCGGCTGTCTCTCCGGACCTGGCTGTCAACGCGTTCGGCGACGGCGCCGGGTACCACATTCAGGTCGCGCAGGAGAAGACGGGCTTCACCTGGAAGGAGGTGGCGGTCCTTCGTCCGGGCAACCTTGACGACTCGTCATGGACCGGGTACCAGTGCACCTCGGGGGACGGCCGCTACGAGGCCGTCGCCGTGCTGCCGACGTCGGCGGTGAACAACAACGCCGCCCGTGACCAGGGGGCGTTCGCCTACTCCGTGGACCTGCGGACCGGCACCGTACGGCCCATCGCCTCCGGCGTCGGCCTGGAGTACTTCTCCCCCGGCTGCGGGACGGGCGACCAGGCCGCCTTCAGCCTCTACCTGGGCACCGACGAGAAGACCAGCGAGATCCTGACCGCCGATCTGACCAGCGGCAAGGTCGTGCACACCACGACCGTCGCCGGCCAGGTCACCTCGACCGTGCCGACCGGGCAGGGCCTGGTCGGGGTCATGGGCTCGCAACTCGTCTCGCTCCCCCGGAGCGGCGCCGTCACCGGCAGGCCGAGCAGGATCGCCTCGGTCGCCGGTTCCGCCTACGAGCTGCGCCCCGCGGCCGACGGCGGCATCGACTTCCTCACCCTGGCCCCGGGCCGGAAGACCGCCTCCGTGGTGCACGAGTCCCACGGCACGGTCCACAGCCTGGGCACGGGTCCCGCCGCGGGGCTGCAGATCTTCCAGGGACGGGCCGGCCACAACACCCTGGCCGGCAGCACCTCCCTGGCCGACGGCAGCAGCCTGCGCAAGGTCGACGCCTCCCCGCTCGCCGATCCCGCCTACGCGTCGCTGGACGGCGACGCGCTCTTCGGCGACCACCAGAAGAACACCACCGCGGACTCCAGCGTCCTGGTCACCGGCAGCCGCAAGCTGGTCAAGCGCGCCCCGGCCGCCGCGACGACGGTCGGCAGGGTGTCCACGACCGTCCCGCCCGCCGTCCCGGCCTCCGGTGCCCCGGCTGCCAAGAGCTCCGCGAACTCCGCGTACACCGCTGCCGCCGCCGGCAGCGTGGTGAACGCGGCCTTCGTCACGCCGAAGGCCGTGCAGGCGACGGCGCTGGCAACGGTGCAGACGCCGAAGTGCTCGGTGCCGCGCAACGACCCCACCAAGCAGGCGATGCAGCCCAGCAACGCGCAGGTCGACTGGGCGGTGCAGATGGCCGAGCAGAACCTGCTGACGGGTTCCGCGGTGGCGCGTCCGGCGAACTTCGACAACCTGGGCCTGGCCTCCTACTCCGCCAACGGCGACTTCGCGCAGGTCCCGCTGTCGCACCCGGCCTCCAGCAGCCAGACCAGCGTGCCGCGTTCGGTGATGGAGGCGATCCTGGCCCAGGAGAGCAACTGGGACCAGGCCTCCTGGCACGCCCTGCCCGGCATCGGCGGCAACCCGCTGATCGGCAACTACTACGGCACCGCCGGGTCGATCGACTCGATCAACTACGCCGCCGCCGATTGCGGTTACGGCATCGGCCAGGTCACCAACGGCATGGCCAGCACCGACACCACCTTCTCCGCCCACGGCCAGATCAAGGTCGCCGTGGACTACGAGGAGAACATCGCCGCCGGCCTGCAGATCCTCGAGCGCAGCTGGAACCAGCTCTACGCCGCCGGCATCACCGCCAACGGCGGTGACCCCAAGTACCTGGAGAACTGGTACTTCGCGATCTGGGCCTACAACTCCGGTGTCCAGCCCACCGCCGCCTACGGCAACACCACCAACTGCACCCCAGGGCTCACCTGCGCCGGACCCGACGGCACCTGGGGCCTGGGCTGGTCCAACAACCCCGCCAACCCCAACTACCCGCCCAACCGCCAGCCCTACCTCGCCTACACCTACGGCGACGCCGCCCACCCCGGCAGCTGGCCCTACCAGGAACGCGTCCTGGGCTGGATGGGCACCCCGCTGCTGCGCTCCAACGCCAAGGCCTACGCAGGCCCGGCCTACCACGGCGGCAGCAACTGGCTGAACATCGCTCCGTTCACCACCTTCTGCGGTGCCAACAACCACTGCACCCCCAACGCGGCGCAGACCGCCGGCACCTGCGGCCTGGCCGACTCCGAGTGCTGGTGGAGCCTGCCGGCCAGCTGGATCCCCAGCATCGCCACCACCGGCAGCACCAGTAGTTACACCTACGGCGCCGGGTCCACCGAACCGTCCGTCGCCGACCCGCACCCGCCGACCTGCAACCGCGACTCCGGCGTCCTGCCGTCCACCTCCAGCGGCGCGCCGATCATCGTCTCGGCGCAGGTCGGACTCGCCGTGGGCAGCACCCCGCTGAACATCGCCGGCTGCTCGGGCGAGAACTGGTCCAACAACGGCACCTTCACCATGAGCTACGGCACCGACAGCTCGGGCAACGCCACCGGCGCCATCGACACCCACCAACTGGGGGTGGGCTTCGGCGGGTACACCCTGTTCACCCACACCCACGACGGCTCCGAGTCGGCCGTGATCAACACCGGCACCTGGACGCCCAACCTGCCGAAGCTGCAGTACTACAAGATCAAGCTGCACTTCCCGGCCACCGCGGCCAGTGCCACCAACGCCGTCTACAGCATCAACCCCGGTGGCGGTGTGAGCCCGTGGAAGATCCGGGTGAACCAGGACTGGGGCTCCGAGCAGTGGGTCACCATCGGCACCTTCGCCATGGAAAACGGCGGGAACGTGGTGCTCACCAACCAGAGCGGCAATGTGCCCAAGGCGGGTGAGGCCTGGTCGGACTTCGACGTCGCCTACGACGCCATCGCCTTCACCCCCGAGGGCGGCACCCCGGGACAGCCCATCGGCGGACCGCCGACCATTCAGGACGCCCCCAAGGGCTCCAACCCCGCCTACATCCAGTGCGGTTGCGCCCGTCGCACCGCGGGTGACCCGGTCGACACCAGCACCGGCTACTTCGGTCAGGACTTCACGGACCTGACCACGCCCGGCCGGGGCGCCGTGCTGAACATGACCCGCTCCTACGCCGAGGCGATCGCCGACCCGAACGGCCCCAACGGGTCGCTCGCCGCCGACGGACCCCTCGGCTGGGGCTGGACGTTCAACTACAACCAGCACGCCACCACCGATGCCACGACCGGCAATGTGACCGTCCGGCAGGAGGACGGATCCTCCGTCACCTTCCTGGACGCCTCCGGGACGTACACCCCCAGCGCCCCGCGCTTCGACGCGACGCTGACCAAGTCCGGCAGCACCTACACCTACACCCGCCTCGGCCAGGCGATCTTCAGTTTCGACGTGGCGACCGGGCACCTGCTGTCCGAGCAGGACCTGGCCGGCAGCAAGGCGTCGACGCCCTATGCGACCGTGCTGGCCTACGACTCCTCCGGGCACCTCTCCACGGTGACCGATCCGGCCGGGCGGACCTTCACCTTCACCTGGACCGGAAGCCACATCACCAAGCTGGCGGACTCGGCCGGTCGCACCCTCACCTACGCGTACGACGCGAACGACAACCTCACGGACGTCGTGGACGCGGGCGGCGGCCACAGCCAGTACGGCTACGACGGCAACCACCTGATGGTCTCCATGCGGACGCCGGGCAACTACGGCGGCCCGGCCTCGGCGGTCACCAGCATGGTCTACGACTCCAGTGAGCGGGTCACCACCCAGAAGGACCCGGACGGCGACCCCACCACGTTCGCCTACAACCCCGACGGCACGGTCCTGGTGACCGACCCGGCCGGCCACCAGATCCAGTACACCTACCAGAACGGGCTGCTGACCAAGCAGACCAACGGCTACGGCACGTCCAGCGCCGGAACCTGGAGCTACACCTACGACCCGGTGACGCTCGGCGTCACCTCGGAGACGGACCCGGCCGGCCATCTGACCACGTACACCTACGACGACCACGGCAACAAGTCGTCGGAGTCCAACTCCCTCGGCTACGCGACCGACTACCAGTACGACGACCACGGCAATCTGATCGAGACCATCGGCCCCGACGGTGTCGCCAAGGTCAACCAGTACGACCAGTCGGGCCACATCCCCTCCGGCTCCGCCGGGGTCCTGGACCTGACGTCCACCACCGTCACCTCGGCCGAGAACGTGGTCGACGCCACCGCAGGGACCTTCGGTTCGGTGGCGGCCCGCACGGTGAACTACTACTACGACGACCCCGCACACCCGGCGGACCTGACCCGGACCGTGGACGCCCTGGGCAACACCACCACCGACGCCTACGACGCGTTCGGGGACAAGACCTCCGTCACCGACGCGGTCGGCAACAAAACGACGTACTCCTTCGACACCGGCAAGGGCTGGCTGATGTCCAGCACCACGCCGCAGGGGGACAAGACCACGTACACCCGGGACGCCTGGGGGCAGCTCACCAAGTCGACGGACGCCCTCGGACACACCAACGCGTCCAGCTACGACCTCGACGGCCACGCCGTCAGCAGCACCGACGGCAACGGCAGGACCAGCACCGTCACATACGACGCGGCCGGCCGGCCCACCCAGGCCGAGACCGCCGACGGCACGGTGACCAAGACCGACTACAACCCCGACGGCACCGTCGCGGACACGGTCGACGGCCTCGGCAACAGGACCAGCTACGGGTACGACGGCCAGGGGCGGAAGGTCTCCCGCACCGACCCGGACCTCCGTACCACCAGCACGGTCATCGACCCGAGCGGCCGGGTGACCAGCTCGACCGACGCCAAGGGCCGCACGACGACCATGGGCTACGACGCCGCGGGAGAGCTCCTCAGCGTCGCGTACTCGGACACGTCCAGCCCGGGCACGACGTTCAGCTACGACCCCGCCGGCCGCAAGACCTCGATGACCGACGGCACCGGCACCACCAGCTACACCTATGACGCGTTCGGCGAGCTGACCCAGAAGATCACCGGCGCCGGCGCCGTCGTCTCCTACGGGTTCGACAACGGCGGCAACCTGGTGTCGATGACCTACCCCGGTGAGACCACCGCGGTCGCCCGGGGCTTCGACGCCGACAACCGGCTGGCCTCGATCACCGACACCAGCGGCAAGAAGACCGCCTTCGGCTACAGCGCCGACGGAGTCCTCGCCAGCACCACGTACCCCGACGGGGACGTGGTCACCAACGGCTACGACACCACCGACACGCTCACCTCGGCGGCCGTCTCCGGCAGCACCAGCAGTGCGCTGACCCTCGGCCGCGACAACGCGGGCCAGGTCGACGCGGAGCAGCTGGGCACCGCCCCGAGCACCTCCTTCTCCTACACCGACCGGGAGCAGCTGGCGGCCGCCACCGGAGGGTCCCCGGAGGCGTTCGCCATCGACCGGGCGAACAACCCGACCACGGTGGGCGGCAGCACCCAGTCCTTCGACGCGGCCGGGCAGCTGTGCTGGAGCACCCAGGGCGCGGTCGCCGACCCCGCCTGCGCGACGGCTCCGACCGGGGCCCGGACGTTCAGCTACGACCAGTTGGGAGAACGGACCGCCCAGTCGTCCGGCGCGGCGACCTACGGCTACGACCAGAGCGGCCGGCTGACGTCGTTCTCCGGCGGAGGGACCACGGCCGCCTACACCTACGACGGCGTCGGCGCCCGCACCTCCAAGACCGTCAACGGCGCCACCACCTCCTTCGTCTACGACGACAGCTCGCTGTCCAATCTGCTGACCGACGGGACCAACGACTACCTCTACGGCCCGGGCGGCCTGCCGATCGAGCAGAAGTCGGCATCGGCCAGCTACTGGTTCGTCCATGACCAGGTCGGCTCCACCACGGCCCTGCTGGACGCCTCCGGCGCCGAGGCCTCGACCTACGCGTACTCCGCCTACGGAGTGACCACGCATTCCGGTACCGCGAGCACACCGCTGCAGTACACCGGCCAGTACACCGACGCCGAGTCGGGGCTGCTCTTCCTCCGCGCCCGCTACTACGACCCGTCCACCGCCGAGTTCCTGACCGTGGACCCGGACGTGGACCTGACCGGGACCCCCTACGCGTACGCCGGGGGCAACCCGCTGAACGCGGTCGACCTCTCCGGGCTCGACTGGTGGAACCCCATCTCCTGGTCCAGCGACACCTGGAAGAACATCGGCGCGGGAGCCCTGGCCGGGGCCGCCGTGGTCGGCACGGCGGCGTGCATCGTCGCCGAGCCGTGCGGGGTCGGTGAACTCGCCATCGCCGGCGGGGCCTCCTTCGCCGCCGGCGGGATCAGCATCAGCACCGCCGCGTCCTGGGGCGCCGCCGCCGGGGCGTTCGGCGGCCTCGCCTACTCGGTCAGCAGCGGAGGGGATTCCTCCAGCGGTGATTCCGGCGGCTCCTCGGGCAGTTCCTCCAGCAGCGGATCCGACGCCAATCGCCAGGCGTCCCAGGACTACGCGCACCAGCAGGCCCAGATGGACCACGTGTTCGTGCCCAAGCACAAACTGGGCGCGCTGATCGCGTCGTGCGGCGACGAGGGCGCGACCATGGACCAGATCATCGACAGCGTGCAGGACGCACCCGACGGGATCTACGGAAAGACGAATCCGCTGGTACGCGTGATCAACGGATACACGGTCACCATTCGCGGCGCCATGATCAAGGGGGTATTCAAGGTCGGCACCGCATTCATTCCATAAGTTGACAGGGATGGGCTCCGGTGCCAGGGTTCGTTTCCATGGCACCGGAACCCGTCCCACCCCGCATTCTCACGCAGGCCGAGCGCGACGTATTGGCCCTGCTGCTTTCCGCGGATTTCGAAGGCGCGCAGGAGCTTCGGTCGCAACTGGACCACACGCAGGTCGTGGCGGTCTGGGCGGCCGGTTCGCCCAGTGTCGACCTCGCCGTTCCCGGCGGCATCGGAAAAGCGCAGGTAGCGGACGGGGAAATTCCGGTCGGGGCCGAGGTCCACGACCCGCAGGGTAATTACCTGGGAGAAATCACCGTATGGGTGACGAGTGGCCTCCTTTCGGCCATCGAATACTCCTGGGTGACCGACGAGCCGCCCACCAGGCTTCCTGACACCGCCGCCCTGAGGCTGGTCCAGTGAATTCCCCCGTTCGCACGATGTTTGACGGAAGGTCATTTCATCGTGCACGGACGGCATCGTCCAGCAGTTAGCCCAGTACCGGGTTCAGGCCAGGGCCTTCTGCACCTGGTTCCAGAGCCCGGCGTCCACCGCGCCGACCCGGCGGCGGAAGTCGGCCAGCGGCACCTCGCGGGGCTCGTCCGTCTCCAGCCAGCTGGCCCGGTGCTCCCGGTCGCCGACGGTGCCGGGCGGCAGCGGGAGGACGCCGGGACGCTCGGTGTGGTGCTTGCTGGTGATCTTCAGCACCGTCGCGGTGACCGCGCCGCGGTGCAGCACCAGGCAGGGGCGGTCCTTGGAGCCGGGGCCGTCCTCGAACGGCACCTCGGCCCACCAGATCTCGCGCGGCTCGGGCAGCCGGGAGGGCGCACGCTCGGCGCCGCGCGAGGGCGCCGCCGGCGGGCGGCCCGCCCTGGGCCCGGGCCGGGGCGCCCGCGGACGGGGGCGCGGACGGTCGCCGCCGGAGCGGCCGGACGAACCGCTCCCGCGCCGCCGGGAGTACCCGAACAGCCCAGCCAGCAGCACCAGCAGCGCCACTCCGCCGTCGATCAGTTGAGAGTGCGTCATCCCCGGGGCCCCTCCTCGGAACACGGCGGCCGACGGCAAAGGCCCCGACCTGGGTCGGGGCCTTTGCCTGAAGCGTGTGCAGCTCCTCCAACTGGACTCGAACCAGTAACCTGCCGATTAACAGTCGGCTGCTCTGCCAATTGAGCTATGGAGGATCGTTCACCTGACCGGAAGCTGCTCCGGCTGCTCCCCCAACTGGACTCGAACCAGTAACCTGCCGATTAACAGTCGGCTGCTCTGCCAATTGAGCTATGGGGGAAAGTGCGGCTTCGCGGACCCGGCTCCGTCGAGCTGTGGGCGGCGCTTGCTGCGGGTCATACATTAGCGCACCCAGGGGGGTGCTCCGCCAATCGATAGTCCGCCGCGGACGCGGGCCCCGATTCGTCCGGCCTGACCAGGGTAGGCGAGGGCGGACGGCACAGGGTACTACGGGCCCGGCGCGGCAGCCGGGCGCCCCGGCCCCGACCGCCGTAGGCTCCCGGGAGCGCACAGCGACAGCACAGCGAAAGACAGAGGTGGAGGCGATATGCGCAAGCTCACTTTCATCGCGGGACTGGCCCTCGGCTACGTACTCGGCACCCGCGCCGGCCGCGAACGCTACGAGCAGCTCCGGAAGACGGCCCGCGACCTCTCGCAGGCCCCGACCGTCCAGTCCGCCACCCGCAGCGCCAAGCAGGCGGTCGGCACGGCCACCGGCAAGGCCGCGGACGCCGTGGTCGGCAAGGTCGGCGACAAACTGCCCTCCTCGCTCACCGAACGGGTCCCCTATCTGCGCGACCGCGTGAACGCGGCCGACAGCGACGGGACCACCGACGCCTGGGGCAGCACCAGCAGGTAGCGGGCGGCCGGGCCCTCCGCACCAGGGCGGCCGGGCCCTCCGAAATTCATGCCGTCCGGTCGGAATCCGGTTCCAGTACGGCGCGGGGCGCGCGCCGTTACGGCATGATCTCGTTACATGGCGATATCGGCTGGCATCGACTGCTCGTCCCAGTACACCAAGATCGTTGTCTGTGACAGCGACACCGGCGCGGTCCTCCGGGAGAACCGCGCCCCGCACCCGGGTGCGACCGCCGCCGGGGGCGCGACCGCCGAGATAGACCCGCAGTCCTGGCTGCGCTCGCTCGGTGCCGCCGCCGAGGGCGGAATGCTCGAAGGGGTGCGCGCGATCGGGGTCAGCGCCCAGCAGCAGGGTCTGATCGCCCAGGACGCCGGCGGGGTGCTGGTCCGTCCCGCGCTGCTGCGCCACGACCCGCGGGCCGGCCGGGCCGCCACCCAGCTGCTGGCCGAGCTCGGCGGCGCCGCCGCCTGGACCGAGGCCGTCGGCGGGATCCCCACCGCCGGATCCACCGTCGCCAAGCTGCGCTGGCTGGCCGAGCACGAGCCGCAGAACGCCAAGCGGGTGGCCGAGGTGCTGCTCCCGCACGACTGGCTGGTCTGGCAGCTGCTGGGCCACCCGACCCGGCGGGCCACCGACCGCGGCGACGCCTCCGGCACCGGCTACTGGTCGCCGGTGACCGGCCGCTACCGCAGCGACCTGCTGGCGCTGGCGCTCGGCCACGAGCCCTCCGTCCCGTCCGTACTGGGCCCCGCCGAGGCCGCCGGGCACAGCCCCGAGGGCCTGCTGATCTCGGCCGGCACCGGCGCCGCCATGGCCACCGCGCTGGGCCTCGGCCTGGACCAGGGCGACGCCGTGGTGTCGCTGGGCAGCAACGGCACCGTGCACGCCGTGCACGACAAGCCGCTGGTCGACCCGGACGGCACGATCACCGCCTTCGCCGACGCCACCGGACGGCATCTGCCGCAGGTCAGCACGCTGAACGCGGCCCGGGTGCTGCAGGCCACCGCCGAGCTGCTGCGCACCGACGCGGCCGGGCTCAGCGAGCTGGCGCTGCGCTCCACCCCCGGCTCGTACGGGCTGGTGCTGCTGCCCTACCTGGACGGCGAGCGCACCCCCGACCTGCCGCACGCGGCCGGCACCCTGGCCGGGCTGCGGGTGGACTCGATGCGTCCCGAGCACCTGGCCAGGGCCGCCGTCGAGGGCATGCTCTGCGGCCTCGCGGACGCGCTGGACGTGCTGCGGGACCGCGGGGTGGCGGTGCGCCGGGTGTTCCTGACCGGCTCGGCCGGGCGCCTGGCCGCGGTGCAGGCCATCGCACCGCTGCTGCTCGGTGTCCCGGTGGTGATCCCGGCCCCCGGCGACTACGCCGCGATCGGCGCGGCCCGGCAGGCGGCCTGGGCGCTGGCCGGCAGCACCACCCCGCCGCAGTGGCCGCTGCGCGACGCGGTGACCGTCGACCCGGGCGAGGACGTGGCGGTCGGCCGCGCGGTCCGGCAGCAGTACGCCGCGGTCCGCAACCAGGCCCACCCCGAGCTGGGCTGAGGCCCGACGGCAGGCGGCTCAGTCGAGGTAGCCGCGGAGCTGGTCGGCGAAGGCGTGGTCGCGCAGCTTGTTGAGGGTCTTGGACTCGATCTGGCGGATCCGCTCGCGGGTGACGCCGAACATCCGTCCGATCTCCTCCAGGGTGCGCGGGCGGCCGTCCACCAGGCCGTAGCGGAGCTGGACCACCCGGCGCTCGCGCTCGCCCAGGGTGGAGAGCACCGCCTCCAGGTGCTGCCGCAGCAGGATGAACGCGGCGGACTCCACCGGGGAGGCGGCGTCGGCGTCCTCGATCAGGTCGCCGAGGGCGACGTCGTCCTCCTCGCCGACCGGCGCGTGCAGCGAGACCGGTTCCAGGGCCAGCCGCAGCACCTCGCCGACCCGGGCCACCGGGATCTCCAGGACCGCGGCCACCTCCGCCGCGGTCGGCTCCTGGCCGCGCTCCTGGAGCAGCCGCCGCTGCACCCGGACCACCCGGTTGATCAGCTCCACCACGTGCACCGGCACCCGGATGGTCCTGGCCTGGTCGGCCAGCGCCCGGCTCATCGCCTGCCGGATCCACCAGGTGGCGTAGGTGGAGAACTTGTAGCCGCGCGCGTAGTCGAACTTCTCGACCGCGCGGATCAGCCCAAGATTGCCCTCCTGGACCAGGTCGAGCATGGTCAGCCCGCGGCCGACGTAGCGCTTCGCCACCGAGACCACCAGCCGGAGGTTGGCCTCGATCAGCCGGCGCTTGGCGATCCGGCCCAGCACGATCAGCCGGTCCAGGTCCGAGACCAGCGGTTCCTCGGAGAGGCCAGGGTGGGAGTTGAGGTACTCCTCGGCGAACAGCCCGGCCTCGACCTCGCGGGCCAGCTCCACCTCCTGGACCGCGGTGAGCAGCGGGATCCGGCCGATCTCGCGCAGGTACTGCCGGAACAGGTCGGCGGAGGGGCCGGCGGATTCGTCGATCGCCGCGGGCATCGGGTCGTCCGAGCGGTCGTCGGTCTCCACGAGGGCCTCCGGCGGTGGCTCGTCGGCGAGCGGTACGGGGGCATCGGAGGCATCGGAGGCTGGGCGGATGGCCGTGGCTGCGTCCACGTCCTTCCCTTCCGGCACCGGGAGTCGCTCTGCGGAGGAGGGGCCGGCGCCTGCTGGCCGGGGGCTGGGACTGTGACTGGAGCTGTGACGGAAGCTGTGAGCTGGGCGGGGGGTGTGCGAGGAGTACCGCAACCCAGTGTGCTCCCCCGCAGACGTCCGGGCAGAGACGTGTGCAGCACTTTTTGCAGCCGACGGGGTCTCCCGCTGCCCGGAGGGGTCAGAGCGCCGCGGCGCCGCGCTCGCGCAGGCCCTGGCCGTACTGCTGGAGCGCCCACAGCTCGCCCTGGACGGCCGAGAGCTGCTCCGGGGTGGCCCGCGGGCCGAGCCGCTGCAGATGGGCCCGGCAGTCGGCGACCCTGCGGTCCACCGCCTGCAGCCGCAGCTTGACCAGGAACTCCCCGGCGTACATGGCGTCGGCCGCGCGGCGGGTGCGCACCGGCTCCACGGTCAGCTCGGTGATCAGGCCGCGCACCCCGTCGTCCGGGGCCGCCGCGCGGACCAGGCCGGACCAGGCGTCGGGTGCCGCGGCCCCGGCGGCCACTCCCCCGGCGACCGCGATGGCGGTGCGGACCTGCGCGTACGGCGGGGTCGGGAACTCGTCCTCGGCGTAGAAGTCGAAGGTGGGCGCGACCAGCGCCGGGAGCTGCAGCGCCAGCTTCAGCAGCTCGCGCTCCACGAACTGGGCCGGGTCGCGCGGGTTCAGCCGGTACGCGGGCCGCATCGGCGCGGCGGCGGCCGGCGCGGGCACCGGCGCGCCGTAGCCGCGGCGCTCGCCGGGGCGGTTGCCGTTGCGGTCCTTCTGCTGGTCCCGCTCGCGCTGCCAGCGGGCCAGCTGGGACACCCGGCGGACCACGAACTGCTCGTCCAGGATGCCGATCATGCCGGCCAGCTGGACCGCGTAGTCGTGCTGGATCGACTGGTCCTTGATCTGCGCGACGATCGGCGCGGACTGCTCCAGCGCGGCCGAGCGGCCCTCGGCCGTCTCCAGGTTGTGGGTGGCGACGGCGGCCCTGATCGCGAACAGGAACAGCGGGACCGGGTTCTCGATCAGCGCCCGGACCGCCTCGTCGCCCTGGGCCAGCCGCAGCTCGCAGGGGTCCATCCCGCCGGGGCTGACCGCGATGGAGGTCTTCGCGGCGAACTTCTGGTCGTCCTCGAAGGCGCGCAGCGCGGCCTTCTGGCCGGCCGCGTCGCCGTCGAAGGTGAAGACCACCTCGCCCCGGTACTGGGAGGTGTCCATCAGCAGCCGGCGCAGGATCTTGATGTGGTCCTCGGCGAAGGCGGTGCCGCAGGTGGCCACCGCGGTGGTGACGCCCGCGAGGTGACAGGCCATCACATCGGTGTAGCCCTCGACCACCACGGCCCGGCCGGTCTTGGCGATGTCCTTCTTGGCCAGGTCGATGCCGTAGAGGACGTTGGACTTCTTGTAGAGCGGGGTCTCCGGGGTGTTCAGGTACTTGGGGCCGTTGTCGTCCTCGCGCAGCTTGCGCGCGCCGAAGCCGACCACCTCGCCGGTGATGTCCCGGATCGGCCAGACCAGCCGGCCCCGGAAGCGGTCCATCGCCCCGCGCTGGCCCTCCGAGCAGATCCCGGAGAGCAGCAGTTCCCGGTCGCTGAACCCGCGACCGCGCAGGAAGCGGGTGAGGTTCTCGAAGCCGCCGGGGGCGTAGCCCACGCCGAAGTGGGTGGCCGCCGCCTCCTCGAAGCCGCGCTCCTTGAGGAAGCGCCGGCCGATCTCCGCCTCCGGGCTGCCGAGCTGCTCGGTGAACCAGGCCGCCGCGATCTTGTTGATCTCCAGCAGCCGGGTCCGCTCGCCCTTCTGCTGGCCCGGCTGGTAGCCGCCGCCCTCGTAGCGCAGGGTGATGCCGACCTGTCCGGCCAGCCGCTCCACGGTCTCGACGAAGGACAGGTGCTCGATCTTCATCACGAAGCCGAGGGTGTCGCCGCTCTCCTGGCAGCCGAAGCAGCTGAAGACGCCCTTGCTGGGGTTGACGTAGAAGGACGCGGACTTCTCGTCGTGGAACGGGCAGAGGCCCTTGAGCTGGCCGCCGCCGCCATTGGTGAGCTGGACGTACTCCCCCACGACATGGTCGATCCGGACGGCGGCCCTGACCGCGTCCACGTCCTCGTCCTTGATGCGTCCAGCCACGTCGTGCAGTGTATGCCCGGCAGCCGACAGCACCCGAGGGTCGAGCGGCGGCTACGGCGGCGGCTACAGGTCCGCGAGCGGGATCGAGGGGTCGGCGAGGCGGTCGGGGGCGATGGGTCGGCCGGAGCGGACCAGCTGCTGGACCGCGCCCACCACGTCCCAGACGTTGACGTTCATCCCGGCCAGCACCCGGTTGTCCGGCCCCTGCCAGAAGGCGATGAACTCGCGCTTGCCCGCGTCACCCCGTACCACCACGTGGTCGTAGGAGCCGGGGGCGGCGTAGCCGGAGTACTCGAGGCCGATGTCGTACTGGTCCGAGAAGAAGTAGGGCACCCGGTCGTAGGCCACCTCCCGGCCGAGCATCGACCGGGCCGCCGCGGGGCCGCCGTTGAGGGCGTTGGCCCAGTGCTCGACCCGCAGCCGCCGGCCGAACAGCGGGTGCTCGACCGAGGCCACGTCCCCGGCGGCGAAGACGGCCGGGTCGGAGCTGCGCAGCGAGGCGTCCACGGCGATGCCGCCGCCCTCCTCGGCCGAGGCGATCTCTAGGCCGGCCTCGACGGCCAGCGCGGTCTGCGGCAGCGCGCCGGTGCCGACCAGCACCGCGTGCGCCGGGTGCTCGTCGCCGTCGTCGGTGTGGGCGGCCAGCACCATGCCGTCCTCGCCCTCGATCGCGGTGACCGTGGCGCCGAAGTGGAACCGCACGCCGCGGTCCTGGTGCAGATCCGTGAAGAAGCCGCCGAGTTCGGGGCCAAGCGCGCCGAACAGCGGGGTGGGCTGCGGTTCCACCACGGTCACCTCGGCGCCGTAGCCGCGGGCGGCGGCGGCCACCTCCAGGCCGATCCAGCCCGCGCCGACCAGCAGCAGCCGCCCGTTCTCCCGGCCCAGGGTCTGCAGGGTGGCCCGCAGCCGCTCCGAGTCGTGCAGCCGGCGCAGGTAGTGCACACCGCCGAGCTCGATCCCGGGGACGTCCAGCGCGCACGGCGCCGAGCCGGTGGCCAGCAGCAGCCGGTCATAGGTGAGCACGGTCCCGTCGCCGAGCCGCACCGCCCGCGCCTCCCGGTCGATTCCGGTCACCGGGGAGCCGAGCCGCAGCTCGATCTCGTGCGCGGCGTACCAGGGGGACTCGTGCACGAAGAGGTCGGACCTGGGGGTGGCGGCGGTGAGGTAGCCCTTGGACAGGCCGGGGCGCTCGTACGGGGGTTCACGCTCCTCGCCGACGAGGATGACCCGGCCGGTGAAGCCCTCGGCACGCAGGGTCTCGGCGGCCTTGGCCCCGGCGAGTCCGGCTCCGACGATGACATGGGTCTCGTGTGCGTCCACCACAGGTGGTCTCCTGTCAGGTCGTGAAGTGGTTCACTGCGGGCAGTCGTCACAGCAGCCTCCCGCACCGGCACGGAACGGTGAAGAGCGCGTGCACGCTCCGTTATCGCCGGATGACCAGCATCCGGTGCCGGGCCTCGGCCGAGGCGTCGGTGAGCGTCGCGATCTGGTCCACCACCGCGCGCAGCCGCCCGGCGTCGTCCGCCGCCTCCAGGTACAGCGCCTGGAACACCGGGTCCAGGCCGACCGGCGCGGAGCCGAGCAGCACCTCGGCCAGCTCGCCGATCACCGCGCGCTGCCAGGTGCGCAGCTGCGCCTGGTCGTCACGCTGCATCACATAGCGCACGGCGACGGCCTTGAGCACCGCGCACTCGGTCCTGACCGACCGCGGGACGATCAGGTCGGCGGCGTAGCGGGTGAGCGGCTTCGGGCCGTAGCGCTCCCTGGTGGCCTGCTCGGCGGCGGTGCAGAAGCGGCCGATCAGCTGGCTGGTGGTGTCCTTGAGGGCGGCTCTGGCCCGGGCCGAGGCGTCGTAGCTGCGGGGCCACCACTCCTCGGCCTGCAGCCGGTCCAGCGCCTCGGCCAGCTCGTCCTGCTCGGCGGTGGGGGCGTAGCGCCGGGCCACCGCGAACAGGTCCGCCCGCTCGCCCGGGGCGCGCAGCGCGGCCGGGGCGACATGCCCGGCGTGCAGGCCGTCCTCGACGTCGTGGACCGAGTAGGCGACGTCGTCGGACCAGTCCATCACCTGGGCCTCGAAGCAGCGCTCGAAGCGGTCCCGGCTCGCCGGCGCGTCCTCCCTGAGCCAGTCGAAGACGGCCTGGTCCTCGGGGTAGACGCCGTACTTCCGCGGCAGTTCGGGGTGGCTGCCCCTGGTCCACGGGTACTTGGTCGCCGCGTCCAGGGCGGCCCTGGTCAGGTTGAGGCCGACGCTGCGCCCGCCGGTTCCGGCGCTGAAGCGCTTGGGTTCGAGCCGGGTCAGGATCCGCAGGCTCTGCGCGTTGCCCTCGAAACCGCCGCAGCTGCGCGCGGCCAGGTCGAGCGCCTCCTCCCCGGTGTGGCCGAATGGCGGGTGGCCGATGTCGTGGGAGAGGCAGGCGGTCTCCATCAGGTCCGGGTCGCAGCCCAGCGCCGCGCCCAGCTCCCGGCCGATCTGGGCGCACTCCAGCGAGTGGGTGAGCCGGGTCCGCGGGAAGTCGCCGGCCGCCGGGGCGACCACCTGGGTGGTGCCGGCCAGCCGGCGCAGCGCGGCGGAGTGCAGCACCCGGGCCCGGTCGCGCTGGAAGGCGGTCCGGCCGGGACGCTTGTCCGGCTCGTCCACCCAGCGGGCCTGGGCGGCGGCGCTGTACTCGGTGCTGACCTGTTCCGTGTCGTCCATATCCGGCAACCGTAACCGCCTGGTCCGACAGCCCGGAACTGACACACCACCGGACCGGGCCCGCCGGAACGAAACTGACGGCCCCTCGGACGGCCTCAGACCGCCGCGGCCACCGCGGTCCGGGCCGGCAGCGCCGCGTCGTAGCGCTGCAGCAGCAGCTCGGCCACCGTCTCCGCCGCTCCCAGCGGGGCCGCGACCAGCCAGGGCGCATCCGCCGCGGCGAGCCGGGCGAAGTCGCCGGGGGCGGTGAAGTAGGAGGAGAGCGCGATCCGCCGGTAGCCGCGCTCGCGCAGCACGGCCACCGCCTGGGCCACCGTCGGCGCGGCGGCGGAGACGTACGCGGGCACCACCGGGGCGTGCAGCCGGGCCGCCAGCAGCAGCGCCTGGGTCTGCGCGTCCCGGGCCGAGGCCGGGTCCTTGGAGCCGGCGGCGGCGAGCACCACGGCGTCCCTGGCCTCGCGGCGGCGGACCCGGCCGACCTCGGGGTCGTCCCAGCCGGCCTCGGCCAGCCGCTGCCGCAGGGCGTCGGCGAGCAGCGGATGCGGGCCGAGCGGCGCGGCGACGGAGGCGTCCAGCCGGGGGTGCCGGGCCAGCGCGGCCGGGAGGTCGTGCCGCACGTGGTAGCCGCGCCCGAGCAGCACCGGGACCAGCACGGCCGCACGGCCCGCGGTACGCACGGCAGCACGGTCCCGGGCCAGGTCGTCCAGGACCTCGTCCAGCAGCGGCTCGTTCAGCCCGAGGTGCGCCAGCCGTACGTCCAGGCCCGGGCGCAGCGCGCGGACCCGGTCCAGCAGCCGGGCCACGGTGGTGCGCGCGGCGGGGTCGCGGGACCCGTGGGCGACGGCGACCAGCACCGGGCGCGGATCCGGGCGCGTGCGCCGTCCGCCTGCTTCGATGCGCCCCCGGCCGGACCGGGGCCCGGCCGGGCTCGGCGCGAAGCGGTGCGCCATCTCGGCGATCAGCTCGGCATGACTGCTGCCGAGCGGGGCCCGTTCGGGGGTGGTGTCGGTCGGCGTCATACCGCCAAGCCTGCCGCACCGGTGTTTCCTCCCAGTTGCGCGGCCGTCACACGGCGTCTCCCTCGATGTGACGGAGCCCTCTACGCTCAGGCCGCGGCCACGGCCTGGGCGTAGAGGGCCTTGACCGCGTCGCCGAAGTAGCTGGCGAAGGAGACGTCGGGGGTGTCCCCGCCCTCCTCGTAGCCCCCTATGACGCCGACCAGGGTGCCCCGGCCGGTCCTGGGGTCGACGCCGGTGAGGATCGGGCCGCCGCTGCTCCCGTCCGCGAAGCCGGTGCAGTCGAACTCGGACTGGGTCGGCGAGTAGACCTTCAGGGTGTTGCGGCAGGCCACCGGCTTCTCGGTGTCCGCCGGGTAGCCGATCACCCCGACCGGTTCGGGGCGCTGCGGGGCGAAGCCGACCGCCTGCGCGCCGACCAGGTCGGCCAGCCGGGCGCCGGGCGAGCCGAGCCGGCTGACCACGACGAAGGCCACGTCGTAGTCCCGGTCGCTGCTGGCCGCCCAGTGCGGGTCGACCAGCACCTTGGTCACCGTCCACTCCCCGTACGGCTCCCGGCCGTCGTGGTAGCCGGGGACGAAGAGCACCGGCGCGGAGGCCGACGCGGGTGCGCCCGCGGCCGGGTCGGACAGGCAGTGCGCGGCGGTCGCCACGACATTGCCGACGGTGCTGGCCACCACGGTGCCGGTGCAGAAGTGGTGGTGGGTCGAGCGCCCGGTGTCGTCCGCCAGGAACAGCGCGCCGACGCTCGGCAGCCCGTCGAAGGCCGCGCCGGCGGTGGACAGTGTCGCGGCCGGACCCGCGAACCCGGCCGGGACGTTCGCGGCCGAGTCGGCGGCACTGGCCGGACGCGGCGGGGGCGGCGGGCTTCCGGCGCTGTCCGCGGCGGGCCTGGCCCACTGCAGCGCCAGTACGAAGCAGATGCCGAAGACCAGCGCCCCGGCCAGGCGGGAGAGTACGCGCAACTGCGAACGGGTCACGCGGACGTGCTCCTTTCCGGGCCGACCGGATCGACAGAACCGAATGATATGCACCGACCCGGGGTCCGTACATGACCGACAGGTAAGAGCCTCCGATCAACGTCGCAGCCCAGTCTCAAGTCCTGTGCAATTCGTGTCACAACTGTGTAAGAGGGCCCTCTGGCCAGGGAAGACACCAACTGCGGTCGGTTAGGGTTCTTTCGGACCAAGGCCGCCGCGGCAGCCGTACACGCGCGCCGAAGGGTTGCCAAGCAGTGAGCCTCACCGGCACCGCATTCTTCTACCTGCTCATCGCGGCCACCGCGGCGGCCGTCGTCGGCACCTGCTTCGCCTGGGGCGCGGTCCGCGGCCCGCGACCGCTGCGCTGGGGGTCCAGAGTCGTCATGATCGCGGTCTGCCAGTTCACCGCCATCGCGGTGGTGGCGGCCTGGATCAACAACAGCTACGGCCTCTACACCTCCTGGGACGACCTGCTCGGCCGGGACAACGGCAGCGCCACCGCGGCGATGCCGGGGCCGCCGGCCGGCCGGGCGATGTTCACCAGGGGCAGCAACGGTCTGCTGGAGACCTACTTCCACGGCGCGCACTCCAAGCTCTCCGGGGAGGTCCTGGCCTGGACCCCGCCGCAGTACGACGAGCCCGCGTACCGGCACCAGAAGTTCCCGGTGATCATGCTGCTGCACGGCGTCCCCGGCTCGCCCCAGTCCTGGGTCGAGGGCGGACAGGTCCCGGGCCAGCTGGCGAGGATGATGGAGTCGGGAATGATCAACCCGGCCATCCTGGTGATCCCGGTGATCGACCCGGGCGGCATCGACACGGACTGCAGCGACACTCCGGCCAGGAAGAACGCCACCTGGATCGCCCAGGACGTGACCCAGCTGATCAAGAGTCAGTTCCGGGCCCTGCCCGAGGCCAGGGGCTGGGGGCTGGTCGGCCTCTCCACCGGCGGCTACTGCGCGGTGAAGCTGCCGATGCAGTACCCGGGCACCTTCGCCAACGGGGTCGCCCTGGACCCGGACCCGCTCGGCGGCGACCCCAGCGTGCTCACCAACGCCAAGCTGCGCGAGGAGAACAGCCCGCTCTGGCTGACCCGGAAGCGGCCTGACGTCTCGCTCTTCGTCGCCACCAGCGCCCAGGACCGGCTCAGCCGGGTCGCCAACCTCACCGCCCTGCGCAAGGACGCCAAGTGGCCCACCACCGTGGCGCCGCCGCTGGTGCTGCCCACCGGCGGTCACAACTGGAACACCTGGCTGCGGATGTACCCCGTGGTCTTCCCCTGGCTGAGCAGCCATCTGGACCGGGCGCACGTGGTGGCGCCGAGCAAGCCGCAGAAGCACCCGGCGGGCTCGGGTTCCACCGGGGCGGCCGGAGTCGACCCGTCCGCCCCCGCGGAGCGGAAGAGCGCCCCGCCGCGGAAGCCCTAGGGGGTGTCTGACGGAGGCTAGAGCCCGGTGCCCTCGTTGGGGCTCTCGCCCTGCTCGGCCAGGAACTCCTCGAAGGCCCGGCCGAGCTCGTCCGCCGACGGCAGGTCGACCGGCTCCGCCATCAGGTTCTCCCGGCCGGAGGCGCCAGCCACCGCGTCGTACTGCTGCTCCAGGCCACCGACGGCGCTGCGCAGCTCGTCGTCGCCCTCGGCCAGCTGCTGGTCGATGTCGGTGCGGACCTCGTCCAGCTTGGCCCGCAGCGAGACGCCCGGCAGCACCAGCCCGGTGGCGGCCTGCACGGCCTCCAGCACGGCCACGGCGGCCTGCGGGTACGGCGTACGGGCGAGGTAGTGCGGGACGTGCGCGGCGAAGCCCAGCACGTCGTGCCCGGCCTCGGCGAGCCGGAACTCCAGCATCGCCGCGATGCTCGCCGGGACCTGGACCTTCTCGAACCAGCGCGGGTAGAGCCCGATCAGGTCCTCCCGGTTGCCGTGCGGGGTCAGGCCCACCGGACGGGTGTGCGGGACGCCCATCGGGATGCCGTGGAAGTTCACCGCGAGCCGCACCCCGAGCTGCTCCACCACCTGGCGCACGGCGGCGGCGAAGCGCTCCCACTCCACATCCGGCTCCGGGCCGCTGAGCAGCAGGAACGGCGCCCCGGCCGAGTCGTGCAGCAGATACAGGTCGATCGCCGGGGCGTCGTACGAGGCCCAGCGGTCGCGGTCGAAGACCATCGCCGGGCGGCGCGCCCGGTAGTCCACCAGACGGTCGGCGTCGAAGCGCACCAGCAGCTTGCGCGCCGGGTCCTCCAGCAGGTGGTCCACCACCTGCTCGCCGACCTCGCCGGCGTCCATGAACCCCTCGAAGAAGTGCAGCAGGACCGGGCGGCCCTTGGCGGCGCCCCCGTCCAGGCCGGGGACCGCCTCGTCGTCGGTCCCGGCGTCACCCTTGTGGCCGGTCTCACCACCGGACGTGCCGAAGGCCGCCCCGACGGCGGCCAGCGCCTCCGGCTCGAATGCGTACAGCGCCTGCGGATCAAGCACGGTGAACCCAATCTCCCGAGGTCCGCGCCCTGAACCGCGCGCAGACTCCACTATTCCATCAGCAGCACGCCCGGGCCGTGCGGCATTCCCGACTGTGCCGGGAAGTCGGGCGCGGCGCGGGATGACTTGGCCGCCCGGGCCCGGTATGGTCCTCTCGCTGCACCGCATCGTTGCCGTCAGCGAGCCTCTGGCACCGCTCTACCCTCGCACGACCTGACGTACCCACGCATCGCACCCTGCCTTCACCTGGCCGCCCGCTGTTCTTCGCGCTCTCGTTCCTTCCTCGGCCATCTTCCCGGACAGACACTGTCCCCCCGCTCCCTGCGCCGCCACGGCTGACGCGCTCCGTCGCCGTACCCGGGACCCGCAGGGCGCCCCTCCCTGTCCCGCCGCCTGAAGGACACAAGGCCGTGCCTCTTCCTGTCTACCTCCATGGCCGCAGCGTGCGGCTGGAACCCCTCGCGGAGCGCCACATCGAGGCGCTGACCACGGCTGCCGCGGAGGATCGCAGCAGTTTCGCGTTCACCCCGGTCCCGCACGGGACCGAGGCCACCGCCCGCTACGTCGCGGACGCCCTGGCCGCGCAGGAGGCGGGGCGCGCCCTGCCGTTCGCGACGGTCAGGACCGCCGACGGCGCGGTCGTCGGCTCCACCCGGTTCTGCGAGCTCGACTACTGGCAGGGCCCGGTGGTCTGGCCGCCGGTCCCGCGCGGGCCGGTCGGCGACGCGGCGTCGGCGGTGCCGGACGCCGCCGAGATCGGTGCCACCTGGCTCTCCGCGCGGGCGCAGGGCACCGGGATCAACGCCGAGGCCAAACTGCTGATGCTGCGGCACGCCTTCGAGACCTGGGGCGTGCGCCGGGTCTCCATGCGCGCCGACGCCCGCAACGTGCGCTCGCGCGCGGCGATCGAACGCCTGGGCGCGGTCCTGGACGGGGTGCACCGGGCCCACAGCCGCGGGCTGGACGGCCAGGTCCGCGGCACCGCGTTCTACTCGATCCTGGACGAGGAGTGGCCTGCGGTGCGGATTGCGCTGGAGCGCAGGACCGGCGTGGTGCGGTCCGTGGTGGAACCGGTCTGGCCGCTCATTTCGGCCTAGGCCGCCCGGAACGCAAAATGCCGGGGCGGGTCACTCCCGGACGCCATTGTCCGGGGGTGACCCGCCCCAGCGGTACGGCGGGTGCTCTGCGCCGAGCGCCGCCGTAGCTTGTGGGCGGGCAGCTCCCCCTCCCTTCCCTCATCCTTGGTCGGGGACGGGGGTTGCACCGGGAGGGGGATACCTCGCGCTGACACCGGAGGGCACACCCCGCGAGGGAACAGGGCACCGGTGAGGGTTTGTCAGCGCGAGTCGCTGCCCGCGGTCTCGATCGCGGCGCGGCCTGCTTCCAGGCGCGCCACGGGGATTCGGAAGGGCGAGCAGGACACGTAGTCCAGCCCGGCCCGGTGGAAGAAGTGGACCGAGTCGGGGTCGCCGCCGTGCTCGCCGCAGACCCCGAGCTTCAGGTCGGGGCGGGTCTTCCGCCCCTCCCGTACCGCGTGCTCGACCAGGGCGCCGACACCGTCGCGGTCGATGGTCTCGAAGGGGGAGACCCCGAAGATGCCCTTCTCCAGGTAGGCGGTGAAGAACGAGGCCTCCACGTCGTCCCGGGAGAAGCCCCACACGGTCTGGGTCAGGTCGTTGGTGCCGAAGGAGAAGAACTCAGCCGCCTCGGCGATCTGACCGGCCGTCAGCGCCGCCCGGGGCAGCTCGATCATCGTGCCGAGCTTGATGTCCAGCTTCACCCCGGTCGCCGCGGCGACCTCGGCCAGCACCAGTTCGCACTCGTCGCGCACTATCTCCAGCTCCTGCACCGTGCCGACCAGCGGGATCATCACCTCGGGACGGGGGTCCCCGCCGCCGAGCCGCCGTTCCGCCGCGGCCTCGGCGATGGCCCGCACCTGCATCCCGAACAGGCCGGGGATGACCAGGCCGAGCCGGACCCCGCGCAGCCCCAGCATCGGGTTCTGCTCGTGCAGCTTGTGCACCGCCTGGAGCAGCCGCAGGTCGTTCTCGTTGGGGTCCTTGCGGGCCTCGGCGAGGGCGACCCGGACCGACAGCTCGGTGATGTCGGGCAGGAACTCGTGCAGCGGCGGGTCCAGCAGCCGGACCGTGACCGGCAGTCCGTCCATCGCCTGGAACAGCTCGACGAAGTCGCCCTTCTGCAGCGGCATCAGGGTCGCCAGGGCGGTGTCCCGGTCCTTGTCGTTGTCGGCCAGGATCAGCTGCTCGACCTCGCGGCGCCGCTCCTCGCCGAGGAACATGTGCTCGGTGCGGCACAGGCCGATGCCCTGGGCGCCGAAGCGGCGGGCGCGGTTGGCGTCGTCCGCGTTGTCGGCGTTGGCGCGGACCCGGAGCCGGCGGCGGACGTCGGCGTGGGCCATCAGCCGGTGCACCGCCTGGACCAGGCCGCCCTGCTCGTCGGCGCCGGCGTGCAGGGTCCCCTCGAAGTACTCGACCACCGGGGACGGCACGACCGGGACCTCGCCCAGGTAGACCTTGCCGGTGGAGCCGTCGATGGAGATCAGGTCGCCCTCCTCCACCACCTTGCCGTCGGCGGTGGTGAAGCGGCGCTTCTTGGTGTCGACCTCCAGCTCCTCGGCGCCGCAGACACAGGTCTTGCCCATGCCGCGGGCGACCACGGCCGCGTGCGAGGTCTTGCCGCCGCGGGAGGTGAGGATGCCCTCGGCGGCGATCATGCCGTCCAGGTCGTCCGGGTTGGTCTCGCGGCGGACCAGGATGACCTGCTCGCCGGAGCGGGACCACTTCACCGCGGTGTAGGAGTCGAACACGGCCTTGCCGACGGCCGCGCCGGGCGAGGCGGCGATGCCCCAGGCCACCCGCTCGGCCTTGGTGGCCTCGTCGAAGCGGGGGAACATCAGCTGGGCCAGCTGGGCGCCGTTGACCCGGTGCAGCGCCTCGTCCAGGTCGATCAGGCCCTGGTCGACCAGCTGCACCGCGATCCGGAAGGCGGCGGCGGCGGTGCGCTTGCCGACCCGGGTCTGCAGCATCCACAGCTTGCCGCGCTCGATGGTGAACTCGATGTCGCAGAGGTCCCGGTAGTGGTTCTCCAGGGTCTCCATGATGGTCATCAGCCGGTCGTAGGAGGTCTTGTCCAGGCCCTCCAGCTCGGCCAGCTGCATGGTGTTGCGGATGCCCGCCACCACGTCCTCGCCCTGCGCGTTCTGCAGGTAGTCGCCGTAGACGCCGGCGTGGCCGCTGGCCGGGTCGCGGGTGAAGGCGACGCCGGTGCCGGAGTCGGCGCCCAGGTTGCCGAACACCATGGAGCAGATGTTGACCGCGGTGGCCAGGTCGCCGGGGATCCGCTCCTGGCGGCGGTAGAGCTTGGCCCGGTCGCTGTTCCAGCTGTCGAAGACGGCGTGCACGGCGAGGTCCATCTGCTCGCGCGGGTCCTGCGGGAAGTCACGCCCGGTGTGGTCCCGGACGATGCCCTTGAACTCCTCGACGATCGCCTTGAGGTCGGCGGCGTCCAGGTCCAGGTCGTCGCTGGTGCCCTTGGCCTGCTTGGCCCGCTCCAGCGCCTCCTCGAACAGGTCGCCCTCGACGCCGAGCACGGTCTTGCCGAACATCTGGATCAGCCGGCGGTAGGAGTCCCAGGCGAAGCGGTCGCCGGAACCGTCGGCGGCGGCGGCCTGGGCGGCGAGGCCGCCGACCGAGGCGTCGGACAGGCCGATGTTGAGGACCGTGTCCATCATCCCGGGCATGGAGAACTTGGCCCCGGAGCGGACCGACACCAGCAGCGGGTCGGCCGCGTCGCCGAGCCGCCTGCCCATCTGCTGCTCCAGCGCGTCGAGGTGCGCACTCACCTCGGCCCGGAGGGCGGCCGGCTCGGCGCCGGTGTCCAGGTAGACCTTGCACGCCTCGGTGGTGATGGTGAATCCCGGAGGGACGGGAAGCCCGAGGTTGGTCATCTCGGCGAGGTTCGCACCCTTCCCGCCGAGCAGGTCCTTCAGATCCTTGTTGCCCTCGGTGAAGTCGTAGACGAATTTCTGCTCTGCCGACACGGGTCTGTTCTCCTGCCGCACGGTTGCCCTGACGTCGGAGAACATACCCAGATCAAAGGCCGTTCGACGCCTCCGTTGGGCCGTCAGTGGTTTGTACCGATGGGTAACCCACTAGATCGAAAGCGCACAATCGGGCTTCGCCTGTGAAACTGAAATCGTCGGCCTGACGCTAGCCATCGTTCAAAGGTTGAACGCATGGAAACCCGAACATCACCCGGGCGGCACTCAGCGTTCATGATCCGTATCGGCGCTGTTGCCTTGGCTTGATCAGGTGTAAGGAATCACCGCCGCCTGACACGTGCACGTTCGGAATGTGATCCACCTGCCGGGCCACCTGCGCTTTTGCGTCCAACTGACGCAAAGTGAGCGGTGATGTGTCCAGAGTCACGTGGCTCCGGAGCGCCCGTCTCACCCCTCGTGCGTAGTCCGGCTCAGCCTCAGCCGCCGCTGGTGTCCAGTTCGGCGTCGGAGCCGGGTACGGCGCAGTCGTACGGGTCGTCGAGCCAGCCCTCGGGCAGCACCACCCGGTTGGCCCCGGAGGTACGGCCGCGCGGGCCGTCCGCGCTCTCCGGCCAGCGCTGGTCCTGGTCCACCGCGGCGAGGTGCCCGGCCAGCTCGTCCAGCGAGGAGGAGAGGGCGAGCCCGCGGCGCAGCTCGGAGCCGACCGAGAAGCCCTTGGTGTACCAGGCGACGTGCTTGCGGAAGTCCACGACGCCGTGCTTCTCGTCGCCGATCCACTCCCCCAGCAGCTGCGCGTGCCGGTACATCACCTTGGCGACGTAGGAGAAGTCCGGCCGGGCGTACTGGGTCTCGCCCTCGAATACCGAGACCAGCTCCTTGAACAGCCAGGGGCGGCCCAGGCAGCCGCGGCCGACCACCACGCCGTCGCAGCCGGTCTCCCGGACCATCCGCACCGCGTCGTCCGCGGACCAGATGTCGCCGTTGCCCAGCACCGGGATGTGGGCGGGGACGGCCTCCCGCAGCCGGGCGATGGCGGACCAGTCGGCGGTGCCGCTGTAGTGCTGGATCGCGGTGCGGCCGTGCAGCGCGATGGCGCTGACGCCCTCCTCGGCGCCGATCCGGCCGGCGTCCAGGTAGGTCATGTGGTCGTCGTCGATGCCCTTGCGCATCTTCATGGTGACCGGCAGCCCCTGCGCCCCCGCCACCGCCTCGTGCAGGATCCGCTGCAGCAGGTTGCGCTTGTACGGCAGCGCGGAGCCGCCGCCGCGGCGGGTCACCTTGGGGACCGGGCAGCCGAAGTTGAGGTCGATGTGGTCGGCCAGGTCCTCGTCCGCGATCATGCGGGCGGCCCGGCCGACGATCACCGGGTCCACCCCGTAGAGCTGGATCGAGCGCGGCGTCTCGGAGGCGTCGAAGCGGATCAGCCGCATGGTCTTGTGGTCCCGCTCGACCAGCGCCCTGGTGGTGATCATCTCGGAGACGAAAAGACCCTTGCCGTCCGACTGCTCCCGGCAGAGGCTCCGGAACGGCGCGTTGGTGATCCCGGCCATCGGCGCCAGCACGACCGGCGGCCACACCTCGATCGAGGCGCCCAGGCGCAGCGGGGCGACGCTCGGCGCGGCGGCGGATGCTTCGACGGTCGTGGTCATCTCTGGTTTCTTCCCGTGCACGTTGGAGGTCGGCAGACTGCCCATTGTCCCATCCGGGTTCAGCCGCCCTTGACGGCCAGCGCGTGCAGCCGTTCCACCCGCTCCCGGGTCTCCTCGTCGGCCGGGGTGTAGCTGATCAGCCGGGTGCTCTCGCGGGGGCCCAGCCACAGCGTGGTGAAGTCGAAGTGCAGCAGCCCGACCTCCGGGCTCAGAAAGCGCTTGTCGCCGCTGCCCGAGGTGCGCACCTCGTGCTGCCGCCACTTGGCCTCGAACTCCGGCGAGGCCAGCGTCAGCCGCTTCAGCAGCGCCTTCCAGGCCGGTTCGGCGATGTGGTCGGCCATCGCGGCCCGGAACTTGGCCACCATCATCGACGTCGCGGCCTCGTAGTCGACCAGGGCGCGCTTCCAGTCCGGGTGGGTGAAGCAGAGCAGCAGCAGATTGCGGTCCTCGGGTGCCACCGCGTCCAGGTCGCCGATCATCCGCCCGTAGGTGCGGTTGTAGGCGAGGACGTCGTAGCGGCTGTTCACCGCCACGCAGGGCAGCGGCTCCAGCTGCTCCATCACCGCCTGCACCGACGGGGTGATGGTGGGGCAGAGCGCGGGCGGCGCCGGGTCGGGGGCGCCGGCCAGGATGAAGAGGTGCTGCCGCTCGTTGGGGTCCAGCAGCAGGCCGCGCGCGATGGCGTCCAGTACCTGGGTGGAGACCTGGATGTCGCGGGCCTGCTCCAGCCAGGTGTACCAGGTCACCCCGACCGCGGCGAGCTGCGCCACCTCCTCCCGGCGCAGGCCCGGCGTACGGCGCCGGCCGAGCGCGGGCAGGCCGACCTGCTCCGGCGAGATCCGCTCGCGGCGGCTGCGCAGGAACCCGGCGAGCTCACGGCGGCGCAGTTCCTCCGGCTTGGCCGGGGCGGCCGAGGAGGCCGGAGCGGAGTGGACAAGTTCGAGCGGAGCTGGGGCGGTGGCCATGCCTACCAGGATGCGCTATTGGGCATCCCTGTGCCAGGTAGTGCTGATACCTGGATAAGCACACACTGGTACCAGGTTAAGAAGCAGCGGATCGTAGTGGTCATGACTTCACAGGTGACTCCCGCATCCCGGGCGAACGTCCTGCCCCGGGTAACCCGCCTGGGCACTGCCGGCGCTCCTTCCCCAGCCTCGCACACGGCCCGGCCCACTCCGCGGCTCAGCGCGCTCGGCCTCTTCACCGTCCTGCTCGGCGCGTTCCTGCCGATGCTGGACTTCTTCATCGTCAATGTCGCGCTGCCGACCATCGACCGCGACCTGGTCGCGGGACCGGCCACGCTGGAGCTCTTCGTGGCCGGCTACGGCATCGCCTACGCGGTGCTGCTGGTCCTCGGCGGGCGCCTCGGCGACCTGTTCGGACGGCGGCGGCTGTTCATCGCCGGATCGCTCGCCTTCGGCCTCGCCTCGCTGGCCTGCGGCCTGGCCCCGACCGCGCTGACCCTGGTCGCCGCGCGGGTGGCCCAGGGCGCGGCGGCGGCGCTGATGCTGCCGCAGGCGCTGGCCACCATCCAGTCCGCGACCGAGGGCGAGCGCAAGGCACGCGCCATGGGCATCTACGGCGCGGTCGGCGGGATCTCGGTCGTGATCGGCCAGGTCGTCGGCGGGGTCCTGCTCTCGGCGAACCTCTTCGGCACCGGCTGGCGCTTCATCTTCCTGGTGAACGTCCCGGTCGCGCTGGTCGCCGCGGTGCTCGCGCTGCGGTCGGTCCCGGAGACCCGCTCGGCCAACCCGGCCAAGGTGGACCTGCCCGGTACCGCGCTGCTGGCCGCGACCCTGCTGTCGCTGCTGGTCCCGCTGATGGAGGGCCGCGCGGTCGGCTGGGCCTGGTGGACCTGGACCCTGCTCGCCGCGTTCCCGTTCCTCGCCGCCGCCTTCGTCACCGTCGAGCGCAGGGCCGAGGCGGCCGGGGCGATCCCGCTGATCCCGCTGTCGCTGCTCCGCATCGACGGGCTGCGCACCGGCCTGACCATGGCCGTCCCCTTCTTCATGGGCTTCGGCGGCTTCATGCTGGTGATGGCCGTGGCGCTGCAGCAGGGCCTGCACGAGGGCCCGATCGCCTCCGGCATGGCGATGGTCCCGATGGCGGTCGGCTTCTTCGCCGCCTCACTGGCCGGGCCGCGGCTGCTGACCCGCTACGGCAGCAAGGTGATCCTCACCGGCACCGTGGTCCAGGCCGTGGGCCTGGCGGTGCTCACCGTCACCGTGCTCACCGACTGGTCCGGCCTCAGCCCGCTGGTGCTGCTGCCCGGGATGGCCATCGCCGGCACCGGCCAGGGCCTGGTGATGCCCCCGCTGATCCGGCTGGTCCTCTCCGAGATCCCGCCGGCCCGGGCCGGCGTCGGCGGCGGCATCCTGGCCACCACCCAGCAGTCCAGCCTGGCCCTGGGCGTGGCCACGCTCGGCACCCTGTTCCTCAGCCTCTCCCCCAGCTGGGGCATGCGCGACGCCCTCACCCTGGTCCTCGCCCTGCAACTGGCCCTGACCGTCCTGGTCGTCGCCCTCTCCACCCGCCTCCCCCGCCGCGTCGGATGACCCCGCGGCGGGCCGGTTCCCTCGATCGGGCGAAATCGACGCACGATCCATCGAATCGACGCACGCTCCGACCTATCGTGAGTCCATGACCGCACGAGTGCCGATTCGGCAGCTGCAGCAGCACGCAAGCGAACTTGTGGACCGGGTGGCCGCGGGCGAGCGCATCGAGATCACCCGCAATGGGCGCCTGGTGGCGGTGCTGGCACCACCGCCACCGGAGCAGCGCGTCCTCGAGGACCTCGTCCGGGACGGGACGCTCGACGCACGCAACGTCCAGCGGGCAGTCGGGCTGGCGGACTGGGAGCCGCTCCCAGCGGCTCCGGAGGAGAAGCCGCTCTCGGAGACCCTGCAGGAGCTCCGGGACGAGGAGGACCGGTGATCTACCTCGACTCCTGTGCCCTGCTGAAGCTGCTCAGCCCCGAGGCGGAGACGCCGGCGCTGCGCTCCTTCCTCCGGTCGAGGGCTGCCGAGGGCCATGCGAGCAGCGCGCTGGCGGAGACCGAGGTCGGCAGAGTCCTGGTCCGGCGCGGAGCCGGCCAGGACCTGCTGGAGAGCGCCGAGGACCTGCTCAGCCGCATCCTCCGGATCCGGATCACCGACCCCGTGCTCCGCGCCGCGGGCCGTCTGCCCGTGCCCCACCTCCGCAGCCTGGACGCGATCCACCTCGCCAGCGCGGAGTTCCTGGAGCAGGCTCTCACCGCCTTCGTCAGCTACGACAAGCGCCTGCTCGCCGCCGCCGCCGAACGCGGCCTCCCGATCGAGTCCCCCGGGGCCTGATCAGGATGGCGACACGAGGCAGGGCGGCGGCTAACCCCCGTTGGTGTCGGTCCAGTCGCCGGTGAGGAAGTCCTGACTGATCTCGCACATGGCGATGTTGTAGCCGCCCGAAGCGGTCGCCCTGGAGATCACCTTGCCGTTGACCTTGATCTCGCAGGTCACCTTGCCGCCCCCATTGAGCTGCGCGGTGATCGAGTAGTACAGCGGGTGGCCGAGCGTCTTGGTCACAGTCATCGGCACGTGCCCTTCGGCGCTGCTGCCGGCCTGCCCGTACTGCACGTCCGCGTGACTACCGGTGAGGACATAGGTGATCGTGTCACCCTTGGGCGCGGCGGGCTTGCTCCCCGGGCAGTCCTCGCCGGTCTTGACGGCGCCGAGGTCAACGGTGCTGCTCAGCGCCCTCCCACCGGGTGCGGGGGTCTGGCTGCAGACCTTCCAGTCCCGGTCGAGGATCTGGTGCCGCCCGGTGCCCAGTGCGTCATGGGACTTCAGTAGGAAGAAGCCGGCCGCTTGGGCGGCGTCCTGCGCTGCCTGGAGACCCTTTCCGACGAGGTTGGGCAGGGTTCCCGCCTTCACCACCGCGGGCTTCACGCTGGCCGTGGGCGTAGGCGTGGGCGTCGTCGTCGGGTCAGGCGAGGTACTGGCGCTCGTGATCGACGCGACCCGCTGCGTGGGCGCGGGGATGGGGCGACTGGCCGCCGTGTCCTTGGCCGGCCCGACGATCGCGCCGACAACACCGAGCACGACCAGCAGGGCGAGGAGCCCCCCGCAACCGATTCCGGCCAGCTTCCACTTGGGCTGCTTCGTGGGCGGTGGCGGTGGCAGGTACGGCGCAGGCGGACCTTGCTGCGGTGGGTAGGTCATGTCGCTTTTCCCCCAAGGTAGTTGGAGGGGTCAGCGTTCCAGCATTGTGAATAATCCGTGCAGGTAGACACCAAATAGTTACAACTCGGCTCTCGTTTCGGTGGGGAATGCCAGCATCGCGGGATGACCACGAGTGAGCTGGGGGACCAGCACAAACACCCGCTTGTAGTCGACGTGCTTACCTGCCGCCGCACGTGGACGACGCCGCGCGATGTCGTCCGGCCCGATGCCCTCGCCCGACCACACCCGGCGCGAACCAGTAATCGAGACCGATTGAACCTGTCGACCCATTCCCGGTCGCGGTCTCCGGGACCGCTGATCCCGGTCTGATCCGGAGTTCGGTGTCGGTGGCGGCTGGCAGGATGACGGGATGACGACGAGTGAGGTGCGGGACCCGGCGCGGGCGCGGAGCCGGGAGGAGCTGGCGGGGATGACGGCGGCCGGGGCGCGGCCGAAGTGGCTGATGTTCTGGGGGCACCAGCCGCAGCGGGACGGTTCGGTCGGGCCCGGGTGTCTGAGTCAGTGGTGGCCCTCGCGGTTCAGCGTGGACGGGGTGGAGTACGCCACCGCCGAGCACTGGATGATGGCCGGCAAGGCCCGGCTGTTCGGGGACGGGCAGGCCGTGCCGGGGATCCTCGCGGCGCGGACGCCGGCCGAGGCGAAGAACCTGGGGCGGCTGGTGCGCGGGTTCGACGACGAGCGGTGGCGGGTGGAGCGGTTCGAGCTGGTGGTGGCCGGGAACGTCGCCAAGTTCGGGCAGGACCCCGCGCTGCGCGCCTACCTGCTGGGGACCGCGAACCGGGTGCTGGTGGAGGCGAGCCCGCGGGACCGGGTCTGGGGCATCGGGCTCGGCGCGGCGGACGAGCGGGCGGCCGACCCGGCCCGCTGGCGGGGGCTGAACCTGCTCGGGTTCGCGCTGATGGAGGCCAGAGCAAGACTGACGGCCGATCAGGAGCCCCAGCAGAAAAGGGATCAGGACGTGTAGGCGAGGTCCACCGGACCGGAGTCGCTGGTCGCGGTGACGGTGCCGGCCGCGGCCGGGTCGTCGAGACCGTCGTCCATCGAGGCGGGTCCGCTGGTGGAGTGGGCGGCGGCCCGGTAGCGGGTGCCGTGCGGGAGGCCGATGTCGATCGGCCCCGAGTCGGACTCGGCGCCGACCGTGCGCGGCGCGGCGGCGAAGTCCAGGCTGATCGGGCCCGAGCCGCTCAGCGCCCGGACCCGGGCGGACCGCAGCCCGTCGCACTGGATCGGGCCGGAGGCCGAGCGCAGGTCGAGGGCCCCGGCGATCCGGGAGACCGTGGTGGGCCCGGAGGTGGCGACCGACTGCACCGCGGTGTCGGCCGGCACCTCGATCCGCAGGTCGGCGTGGCAGTCCAGCGAGCCGAGCAGGTGCGTGCCCAGGCAGCTCACGGTGACCACCAGGGTGTCGCCGTCCCAGTGGTGCCCGACCCGCGGCCGGCTCAGCACCCAGTCCAGGCGCTGACGCAGCGTCACCCTCCCGGCCGGGCCCCGGTCGACCTCCACCGAGCCGCCGGTGTTGTCGATCCGCAGCGCCGACACCGGGTGGACCAGGGTACGGGCGGCGGAGGCGTGGTCCGAGGCCAGCCCGGTGACCAGGGACGCCCCGGTGGTCGCCGCCACGACCAGCCCGGTGACCAGGGCGAGCACCCACCAGAGCCGCCGCCGCGGGTCGGCCCCGCTCACGCGTGGTCCAGGAACTGCAGCACCGCCATCACCCGGCGGTGCTCCCCCTCGGTCGGGGAGAGGTCCAGCTTGGTGAAGATGCTGTTGATGTGCTTCGCCACCGCGCTCTCACCGACCACCAGCGCCTGGGCTATCGCCGCGTTGGAGCGCCCCTCGGCCATCAGCGACAGGACCTCCCGCTCGCGCGGGGTGAGCGAGTCCAGCGGGCCGCTCTGCCGACGCAGCAGCAGCTGCGAGACCACCTCCGGATCCAGCGCGGTGCCGCCGGCGGCGACCCGCTCCAGCGCGTCCAGGAAGTCGTCCACATTGGCGACCCGCTCCTTCAGCAGGTAGCCGACCCCGCGGGTGTCGCCGACCAGCAGGTCCGCCGCATAGCGCTCCTCCACGTACTGGGAGAGCAGCAGGACCGCGGTCCCGGGCCACTGCCTGCGGATCACCAGGGCCGCGCGCACGCCCTCGTCGGTGAACCCCGGCGGCATCCGGACGTCGGTCACCACCACCTCGGGACGGTGCTCCGCCACCGCCGCGAGCAGCCCCTCGGCGTCGGCCACGGCGGCCAGCACCTGGTAGCCCACCGCCTCCAGCACCTTGACCAGCCCGGCCCGGAGCAGGACCGAGTCCTCGGCGATCACAGCGCGCACGGCAACTCCACGGTGAGGACGGTCGGACCCCCGAGGGGGCTGGTCACGGCCAGGCTGCCGTCCACCGAGGCGGCGCGCTGGCGCAGCCCGGCGAGCCCGGTGCCCCTGGCCGGGTCGGCACCGCCCACCCCGTCGTCGGCGACGGTGATCACGATGCGGGTGCCACTCTGCCGGACCGCGACCTCGGCGCGCGAGGCGCGGGCGTGCTTGGCGATGTTGGCCAGGGCCTCGGAGACCACGAAGTACGCCACCGCCTCCACCGCCGGGTCGGCCCGGCCGGGCAGTTCCACCACCAGTCTGACCGGCAGCGGGGCCCGGGCGGCGATGCCGGACAGCGCCGCGTCCAGGCCCCGGTCCTCCAGTACCACCGGGTGCAGTCCCCGTACCAGGTCCCGGAGTTCGGCGATGGCGGCCTGGGCCTCCAGGTGCGCCTCGTCGATCACCTCCATGGCCCGGACCGCCTGCTGCTCCGGCGGGAGCCCGCGCAGGGTGCGCTTGGCCAGGCCCAGGTTCACCGCCAGCGACACCAGCCGCTGCTGCGCGCCGTCGTGCAGATCGCGTTCGATCCGGCGGCGCTCGGCGTCGGCCGCGTCCACCACCCCGCTGCGGCTCTCCGCCAGCGACTCGACCCGGCGGGCCAGTTCCCTGGCCCGGTTCGGGCCGAGCAGCGCGGCGGCGGCGTAGCCGTCCAGGCGGCGGACCAGCCGGGCCGCCCAGGGCATCGCCAGCAGCAGGACCAGCCCGACCGCGGTGATCCAGATGTCGCCCGCGTCCTGGCCGTTGAAGGCGTAGCTGTCGGTCGGCGCGGCCCAGGCCCAGCCGAACACGGTGGCCAGCACCAGACCCGCGGTCCAGCCGGCCAGCACCGCGACCGCGAGCGCGGACAGCAGCGGCGCCGCCACCAGGTGGTAGCCGAGCTGCCGCCAGGCACTGTCCGAGCGCAGCCAGCGCAGGGTGGCCCGGCTCAGCAGCGGGCCCTCCCGCTCCGCGGCGGCCGGGATCTCCAGCCCGAGCAGGGCGCGGAAGCGGTCCCGCTGCAGCCGGGTCAGCAGCCGGTGGAACAGCAGGAGCAGCAGCGCGACGCACACCGGCAGCCCGGTGTGCCACGCCTTCGGCGCCAGCAGCACGACCGCGGGCAGCGCCAGCGGCACTCCGGCGGCGATGAACCCGGTCTCCTGCCAGGCCCAGCGGCTGAACGGCGCACCGAGCAGCCGCAGCGCCGTGCGCCACGGCTGGTGCGCGGTCGCCGGGACCGCGCCCATGTCCGTCGTCGCCATGGCGCAGACCCTAGTGCGCATGATCGTCCCCGCGCCATGAACTCCGGGCCCGTCCCGGGGTGTACCAGGCACCACCACGGCTCGGACCCGCGCACTACCGACTCCTCCGCCGGATTTCGGGAAGCTGGTGACCATCGGAAGACGTTGAGGAAGTACACAGCTCGGGGAGGGACCCTGATGACCATGCAGAATCCGACACTCGACCCAGGCGTCGACACCCTGCCCCTGCTTGACTCCCCGTGGTCGGTCCGCTTCGCCCACGGCACGAGGGGCCGGGTCGCGCTGGAGGTCTACAACGCCGGACTGCTGCTGGACGTGCTGGTGGCCCAGCCCCTGGCCGCCGACCTGCTGCGCGGCGCCCGCAGGACCGTGTCCAACGGCCTCTCCTCGGTGCTCGCCTGGGGCCATCTGCCGCCGGACGGGATACCCCCGGCGGTGGAGCTCACCCGGCGGCACCGGGCCCCGTACGCGGCCGAGCCCCGCATCGGCGCCGGGGTCTTCTGGCTCGCGCTGGCCCAGGGCAGCTTCGACCGGGTCACCGCGACCCACCGCGACGGCACCAGCGAGCGGCTGCGGGTGCGCGCGGGCTGGTCCCGATGAGCATCGCCCTCGGCCCCGGCCGCACCCCTCCCGCGCAGCTGCTGCCCTGGCTGCTGGTCGGACTCGGCACGGTGCTGCTGCCCTGGCTGGGCACCCTGGCCGCGGCCGGCCAGTGGAACTGGGTCGGCCTCGACTTCCTGGAGGCGCTCGGCCTGATCGCCACCGGGCTGCTGCTCCGCCGGGCCGACCCCCGGCACTGCCTCACCGCCGCCGCGACCGCCGTGCTGCTGCTCACCGACGCCTGGTTCGACACCACCACCGCGGCCCCGGGGCCCGCGCTGGCGTTCGCGCTGACCACGGCCGTCCTGATCGAACTCCCGCTGGCCGTCCTCTGCGCCCGGCTGTCCCTGCGCGCCCTGGCCCGGGCATAGCCGCAGCACGCAGAACGCGCCGTCGCCCCTCCCCAGCTTCGGGAGGGGCGACGGCGCGTCAGCGTCGGGCCGGCCTCAGCAGCCGATGAGCTTCCCGGCGAGGAAGCCCTCGACCTGGTCCAGCGAGATCCGCTGCTGCTCCATGGTGTCGCGCTCGCGCACGGTCACCGCGTTGTCGTCGAGGGTGTCGAAGTCGACGGTGATGCAGAACGGGGTGCCGATCTCGTCCTGGCGGCGGTAGCGGCGACCGATCGCACCGGCGTCGTCGAACTCGACGTTCCAGTGCTTGCGCAGGTCCGCGGCCAGGCCGCGGGCCTTCGGCGAGAGCGCGGCGTTGCGGGACAGCGGCAGCACCGCGACCTTGACCGGGGCCAGCCGCGGGTCGAGCCGCATCACCACGCGCTTCTCCATCACGCCCTTGGCGTTGGGCGCCTCGTCCTCGCGGTAGGCGTCGAGCATGAACGCCAGCATGGCGCGGTTCACACCGGCCGCGGGCTCGATGACGTACGGGTACCAGCGCTCGCCGGACTCCTGGTCGAAGTACTTGAGGTCCTGGCCGGAGTGCTCCGAGTGCTGGGTCAGGTCGTAGTCGGTGCGGTTGGCGATGCCCTCAAGCTCGCCGAACTCGTTGCCGCCGAACTGGAACCGGTACTCGATGTCCACGGTGCGCTTGGAGTAGTGCGAGAGCTTCTCCTTGGCGTGCTCGAAGAAGCGCAGGTTCTCCTCGCGCAGCCCGAGGTCGAGGTACCAGTTCCAGCGCTCCTGGAGCCAGTACTCGTGCCACTGCTCGTCCTCGCCGGGCTTGACGAAGAACTCCATCTCCATCTGCTCGAACTCGCGGGTGCGGAAGATGAAGTTGCCGGGCGTGATCTCGTTGCGGAAGCTCTTGCCGGTCTGGGCGATGCCGAACGGCGGCTTCTTGCGCGAGGTCTGCTGCACGGCGGCGAAGTTGATGAAGATGCCCTGGGCGGTCTCCGGGCGCAGGTACGCCAGGCCCGCCGGGTCACCGGCGTTGAACGCGCCGAGGTGGGTCTCCAGCATGCCGGACATCGGCTTGGGCTCGGTGAAGCCGCCCTTGTTGCCGCAGTTGGGACAGTTGATGTCGGCGAGCCCGTTGGCGGGGACGTGGCCGTGCTTGGCCTCGTACGCCTCCTCCAGGTGGTCGGCCCGGTACCGCTTGTGGCAGGAGACGCACTCGGTCAGCGGGTCGCTGAAGGTCGCGACATGGCCGCTGGCCTCCCAGACCTCACGGGCGAGGATGACGGACGAGTCGAGACCGACGACGTCCTCACGCGCGGTGACCATATTGCGCCACCACTGCCGCTTGATGTTCTCCTTCAGCTCGACACCCAGCGGTCCGTAGTCCCAGGCGGCCTTCTGGCCGCCGTAGATCTCGCTGCAGGGATAGACGAAGCCACGGCGCTTGCTCAGGCTGACGATGGTGTCGATCTTGTCGGCGGCCACAGTGCTCTCTTCAGTACGACGAATGCGGTCAGTGATGGATTTCATTGCACGCGGGGCGCGCCACAGCCGCCCGTACGGGGGCCGAGGACGCGACCGAATACCTCAGGTTACCGGCCCGGGAGGCAGACGTTTCAATTCCATTGCCGCGGTGCTGCTCGGCCGGTGGCCGCAGGTACCCACCAAACGCCGCCCGGCTGGCACAATGGCGGCGGCAGCCCCCGTTCGGGACCGTTTGAGAGTGCGAGGAGACCACAAGGTGACGCCGCCGTCTGCGAACCAGTCGTCCCCGGCCCGGTCGACCCGGCAGCGGACCGCCGTCGCCTCGCTGCTCACCGAGGTGGACGACTTCCGCAGCGCCCAGGAACTGCACGATCTGCTGAAGCACCGGGGCGACTCGGTCGGCCTGACCACGGTCTACCGCACGCTGCAGTCGCTCGCCGACGCCGGCGAGATCGACGTCCTGCGGACGGACGACGGCGAAGCGGTGTACCGGCGGTGCAGCAGTGGGCATCACCACCACCTGGTCTGCCGCAGTTGCGGGCGCACGGTCGAGGTGGAGGGACCTGCGGTCGAACGCTGGGCGGAGGGGGTCGCCCACGACAACGGGTTCGTGGACGTGGCCCACACGCTCGAGATCTTCGGTACCTGTGCGGAGTGCGCGGCGCAGGGCTGATCGCAGGCAGCCGGGTGCGCGTCGGCGCTGGTTGCTGTTCGCGCAGTTCCCCGCGCCCCTGGGGGACTGCCTGGCCGAGCCACGTCGTACCTCAGGGGCGCGGGGAACTGCGCGAAGAACCACCCGCGACGGGTCACCCTCCGCGCAACGTTCAGCCCTGCTTCGGGAGGACCACCTCGTTGGGGAGCGCCCCGCCGTAGCGGCGGTCCCGGGAAGCGAACTCCTCGCAGGCGCGCCACAGGTCGCGGCGGTCGAAATCCGGCCACAGGACGTCCTGGAACACCATCTCCGCGTACGCCGACTGCCACAGCAGGAAGTTGGAGGTCCGCTGCTCCCCGCTGGGGCGGATGAAGAGGTCCACGTCCGGCATGTCGGGGTGGTAGAGGTACTTGGTGAGGGTCTTCTCGTTGACCTTCTTCGGGTCGAGCTTCCCGGACGCCACGTCCGCCGCCAGCGCCGCCGCCGCGTCGGCGATCTCGGCCCGGCCGCCGTAGTTGACGCACATGTACAGCGTCATCGCGTCGTTGTCGCGGGTCATCTCCTCGGCGACCTGGAGCTCCTGCACCACGCTCTTCCACAGCTTGGGCATCCGCCCGGCCCAGCGGATCCGGATGCCCATCTCGTTCATCTCGTCGCGGCGGCGGTGGATCACGTCCCGGTTGAAGTTCATCAGGAAGCGCACCTCCTCGGGCGAGCGCTTCCAGTTCTCGGTGGAGAAGGCGTAGAGGGAGAGGTTCTTCACGCCCAGCTCGATGCAGCCCTTGAGCACGTCGAGCACGACGCTCTCGCCGACCTTGTGGCCCTCCGTGCGCGGCAGCCCGCGCTCCTTGGCCCAGCGGCCATTGCCGTCCATGACGACGGCGACATGCTGGGGCACCAGCTCGCCGGGGAGCTTGGGCGGCTGGGCGCCGCTCGGGTGCGGGGACGGGGGTGCGTACTCCCGCTGCCGACCGCCGAAGAGTCCACGCCGTGCAGTTGCCATGAGCTTTCAGTTCTCCCGAGGTATTAGCGGTCAGCGGTCTACGTAGCGGAGCGAGCGCAGGCCGCGCTCCAGGTGCCATTGGAGGTACGCCGCGACCAGGCCACTGCCCTCCCGGGCGTGGCGGGCCTCGGCGGCGTCCGCCGTCCTCCAGTCGCCGGACAGCAGCGCGCCCAGCAGTGCCAGTGTCTCAGGGGAGGGTACGACACTGCCGGGAACCCGGCAGTCGGGGCAGAGCGAGCCTCCGGTCTGCACCGAGAAGAACCGGTTGGGGCCGGGCATCCCGCACTTGGCGCAGTCGTCGAACGACGGAGAGTAGCCGTTGACCGACAGCGAGCGCAGCAGGAAGGCGTCCAGCACCAGCGGGGAGTCGTGCTCGGCGGCGGCCAGCGTCCGCAGCGCGCCGATCAGCAGCAGGTACTGCTGGACCGCGGGCTCGCCCTCGTTCTCGGTGAAGCGCTCGGCGGTCTCCAGCATCGCGGTGGCGGCGGTGTAGCGGCCGTAGTCGTCGACGATCCGGCTCCCGTACGGGGTGATCGTCTCGACCTGGGTGCAGAGCGCGAGGTGCCGGCCGACCAGGTCCTCACCCCGGGAGAAGAACTGCACGTCGACATGGGAGAAGGGTTCCAGCCGGGCGCCGAACTTGGACTTGGTCTTCCGCACCCCGCGGGCGACGGCGCGGACCCGGCCGTGCTGCCGGGTGAGCAGGGTGATGATGCGGTCCGCCTCGCCCAGCTTCTGGGTGCGGAGCACCACCCCGTCGTCGCGGAACAGACTCATGCCCGCCATTGTCGCCCATGGGGGCGACAGCCAGGACCGTCCGCGGTCAGGAGTGCGGAGTCCTGGCCGCGGCGACCAGGGTGGCCTCGATCCGTCCCGCGCTGAGGTTGAGGCAGCGTCCGGCGGCGCGCAGCGCCTCCTGCTCGGCCGGGCGGTAGGGGCCGTCGGCGAGGGCGATCCAGGCGCCCTGGGTGAGCAGCCGCTCCCGTCCCGGCTCGGCCAGGTGCGGGGCCAGCGGTTCCAGCGCGGTGTGGAGTTCCACGGCCAGGCCGCTGCCGCAGCCGTAGAGCTCGCCCAACTCCTCGTCGGCCGCGGTCATCGCGGCCAGCGCAGCCAGGATCTGCGGCTCGTCCAGGTCGCTGTGGCCGGCCTCGTGGACCACGCCGAGGGCCGCCTCGCGGGCGCCGCGGGAGGTTCCGCCGGCGGCGAGGACGGCGAGGACGACCGCGTACTGCGCGGTGCGCAGCATCGCCAGCAGATTGCCGGAGGTGGGCCGTTCCAGGGCGTCGAGGCCGTAGCGGGCGCGGCAGGCGGTGCACTGCAGGGTGGTCCCGGCGTCACCGACCGGCAGCACCGGCAGTCCCAGCAGCCGCAGCCATCTGCGACCGCCCTGGCGGCGGTAGTTGCGGTCGCCGCCGCATCCCGGACAGAAGAACTCTCCGAGCGCCTCGGTACGCCACCGGGCTCGGACACCTGCCAGCTGTGCCACGGCGCACTCCCACCTGACTGCAGACCGACTGCGATGTCGGTCGCACCGATGCTGCCATGAGCAGTGACACCCTGTCAGTACCCCGGGCAGTCGGCAGATCAGAAATTTGTGGCCGAAAACACACTGGCTCCCCGCTGGAACAGCGGGAAGCCAGTGCCGGAACTGCGGGTGTCAACCGCGCTGCGCCCGGTTGACGGCGCTGACCACGGCCTTGATCGAGGCCAGCACGATGCTGGTGTCGATGCCGACCCCCCAGAGCACCCGTCCGTCCACGGCGCACTCCCAGTAGGAGGCGGCCTGGGCGCCGGAGCCCTGGCTCAGGGTGTGCTCGACGTAGTCCAGCAGCCGGGCGTCGATGCCGATCGAGCCCAGCGCGACGAAGAAGGCGTCCAGCGGGCCGTCGCCGACGCCGGCCAGCTCGACCGGGGCGCCGTCCACGGTGGCCTGGACGCTGATCGCGTCCTTGCCCTCGGGGGTGCTGCTCAGCCGGTAGGCGCCCAGCTGGATCCGGCCCCAGGGGGCGTCCGGGGTGGGCAGGTACTCGTCCTCGAAGGCGGCCCAGATCGCGGCCGGGGTGACCTCGCCGCCGTCGGTCTCGGTCTTCGCCTGGATGATCTTCGAGAACTCGATCTGCATCCGGCGCGGCAGGTCCAGCTTGTGGTCGTTCTTCAGCACGTAGGCGATGCCGCCCTTGCCGGACTGGCTGTTGACCCGGATCACGGCCTCGTAGGAGCGGCCCACGTCCTTGGGGTCGATCGGCAGGTACGGGACGCCCCAGGTGTGCTCGCCGACCGGGTGGCCGGCCGCGGCGGCGTCGGCCTCCAGCGCGTCGAAGCCCTTCTTGATGGCGTCCTGGTGGGAGCCGGAGAAGGAGGTGTACACCAGGTCGCCGGCGTAGGGGTGGCGCTCGGGGACGACCATCTGGTTGCAGTACTCGTAGGTGCGGCGGATCTCGTCGATGTCCGAGAAGTCGATCATGGGGTCCACGCCCTGGGAGAACAGGTTCATCCCGACGTTGACCAGGTCCAGGTTGCCGGTCCGCTCGCCCTGCCCGAACAGGCAGCCCTCGACCCGGTCCGCGCCGGCCATCACGGCCAGCTCGGCGGAGGCGACGCCGGTGCCCCGGTCGTTGTGCGGGTGCGTGGACAGCGCGACGAAGGCGCGGCGGGACAGGTTGCGCGACATCCACTCGATCATGTCGGCGTAGACGTTGGGGGTGCAGCGCTCCACCGTGGTGGGCAGGTTGAGGATGATCTCGCGGCCCTCGGCGGGCTGCCAGACGTCCATCACCGCCTCGCAGACCTCCAGCGCGAAGTCCAGCTCGGTGTCGATGAAGATCTCCGGCGAGTACTGGTAGCCGAAGACCGTGGTCGCGTCGAGCAGCTTCTCCGCGTACTCCATCACCAGCCGGGTGCCGTCCACGGCGATGTTCTTGATGTCCTCCTTGGAGCCCTTGAACACCACCCGGCGGAACAGCGGCGAGGTCGCGTTGTAGAGGTGGACGGTCGCCCGGGGGGCGCCGACCAGCGACTCCACGGTGCGGGCGATCAGGTCCTCACGGGCCTGGGTCAGCACGCTGATGGTGACGTCCTCGGGGATCGCGCCCTCGTCGATGATCGAGCGCACGAAGTCGAAGTCGGTGGCCCCGGAGGAGGGGAAGCCGACCTCGATCTCCTTGTAGCCCATCTTCACCAGCAGGTCGAACATCGCCCGCTTGCGGGCCGGGGACATCGGGTCGATCAGCGCCTGGTTGCCGTCCCGCAGGTCGGTGGACAGCCAGCGCGGGGCCTTGCTGATCACCTTGGAGGGCCAGGTCCGGTCCGGCAGGTCGACCGTGCCGAAGGGTACGTAGCGCTGGAACGGCATTCCGGAGGGCTGCTGCCGGACGGTGGCCGCGGTGACCGGGGTGGACCGCTCGTTGAAAGGCGTGTCGGACATTCTCATGCTCCATCAGGTAGGTACGGGTCCAGGGCCCGACCGACGGAACTGCGGCACCAGAGAGCGCACAGCACGAGTCCCCGCGGCGAGGGAGTCGGCCTTGTCGGAACTACAGGCCCTCGCCGCGGCAGCTAAGAAGAAGCAGCCCGGTACGCATGATGCGGACAAGACTAGCCCAGTCCCTTCCGTCGCCACAATCTCGTCCCGCCCGCTGGGATGACACAGAGTGAGATCTCTGCCACTTTTGGTGAGGTGATCAGCCGAATCCCCGCACCTGTCCACTGCGGCATCGTCCCGCCGCACATCCTCGAACACCTGGTCGCGCACGCCGAGGACCTCGCCGTGCGCGAGGCCGCCGAGCGGTCGCTGGCCCTGGACGCGCTGCACCGGGAGCAGCGGGTGCTGCCGCCGCCCGCCGCCCGGGCGCTGCTCCCCGAGCGGTCGCTCACCACGCCGCAGCGCACGGTCAGCGACGACCACCACACCGAGCGGCTGCCCGGCCGCACCGTACGCACCGAGGGCGCGCCGCCGGTGGCCGACCGCACCGTCGACCGGGCCTACGACGGCCTCGGCGCCACCTTCGACTTCTACCTGGCCGCCTACCGGCGGCACTCCATCGACGACCGGGGCCTGCCGCTGGACGCCACCGTCCACTACGGGCAGAAGTACGACAACGCCTTCTGGAACGGCTCGCGCATGATCTTCGGCGACGGGGACGGGGTGCTCTTCAACGACTTCACCGTCTCGGTCGACGTGATCGGGCACGAACTCACCCACGGGGTCACCCAGTTCAGCGCCAACCTGGACTACCAGGGGCAGTCGGGGGCGCTGAACGAGTCGGTCTCGGACGTCTTCGGCTCGCTGGTCAAGCAGTACGCGCTGGGGCAGACCGCCGACCGGGCCGACTGGCTGATCGGCGCGGGGCTGCTCGCCCCGCAGGTGCAGGGGATCGCGCTGCGCTCGATGCGGGCCCCGGGCACCGCCTACGACGACCCCAGCCTCGGCACCGACCCGCAGCCGGCCACCATGGCCGGATATGTGGACAGCAGCGGCGACAACGGCGGGGTGCACCTCAACTCGGGCATCCCCAACCACGCCTTCTACCTGGCCGCCACCGCGATCGGCGGCTACGCCTGGGAGCGGGCGGGGCAGATCTGGTACGACGTGCTGACCGGCGGCGGGATCGCCGCCTCGGCCGATTTCGCGGAGTTCGCCGCGGCGACGGTGGCGGCGGCCGAGACCCGCTACGGCGCGGGGGCGGAGGCGCGGGCGGTACGGGAGGCCTGGGTCCAGGTGGGGGTAATCACACAGAACTGATCAAAAGAGAGCACCCAACCCCCTGTTCCGGTCGCTACACAACGGTGCACACTGGCCACTATGCGTATCCAGGTCACCCGCTCCGGCGGGCTCCTCGGCGCCGAGCGCCGCTCCGTACTCGACACCGAAGGACGTCCGGACGCCCCGCACATCCATGCCCTGGCCAGGGAAGCCCTGGGCTCCTGCAACCGCACGCCCTCCTTCGGCGTGCCGGACGGCTTCCACTACGCGATCAGCGTCGACGAGCGCGGCACCGGGCACTGCGCGGAACCGCAGTTGACGGACAGTCAGCGAAGCCTGATCTCCCTGGTGCTGGCCCAGGGGCACTGACGGGCCGTCCGGGCGGGCGCTGACGCCGTCCGCCCCGGGCAGGCACTCCCGGGACGGACGGCGGGCCGGTCAGCCCTCCAGCGGCAGGTCGAAGGCCACGGCTGGCCCGCGGTCGGCGGCGCTGCGGCCCGCCTGCACCGCGTAGCTGCCGGGGCGCAGCGTCCACCCCGCGTCGCCCCAGGTCTGGAAGGCCCGCAGCGGCAGCTCCACCCGGGCCTCGACCACCTCGCCGGGCCCGGCCGCCACCACGGCGAACCCGGCCAGCCGGCGGTCCGGACGGCTGCGGTCGGCGCCGTCCGGGGCCAGGTAGACCTGGACCGTCTCGCGTCCGGCCCTGGTTCCGGTGTTGCGGACCCGGACCAGCGCCACCGCCCGCGCGGCGTAGGGGTCCGCGCCGCTGCCCGGATCGGCCGGGCGCAGCTCCAACCCCTGGTACTCCCAGTCGGTGTAGCCGAGGCCGTGGCCGAACCAGTAGGCGGGCTGGGCGGTGCCGCGGCGCTGCCAGGCCGGGTAGCCGATGAACAGGCCCTCCTGGTACTCCAGCGCCCCGTCGGTGGTCTCCACGCCCCAGACCGGGCTGTCGGCCTGCTCGGCCGGCCAGGTGGTGGGCAGCCGGCCGCCGGGCTCGGCCAGGCCGAGCAGCACGTCGCCCAGCGCCGCCCCGGCCTCCTGCCCGGGGAACCAGGTCAGCAGCACCGCGGCCACCTGCTCGCGCCAGGGCATCAGCACCGGGGCACCGGCGTTGACCACCACCACGGTGCGCGGGTTGGCCGCGGCGACCCGGGCCACCAGCTCGTCCTGACGGCCCGGCAGGGCCAGGCCGGTGCGGTCGACCCCCTCGCTCTCCACCTCCTCGGTGGTGGCCACCACGACCACGGCGACGTCGGCGGCGGCGGCCAGCGCCACCGCCTCCTCGATCAGCTGGTCCGCGGTGGCGACCGGCTCGGAGTGGCCCAGGGCGAAGGACACCAGGCCGAACCCGGCGAAGGCCGACGCCTCGGGCAGGGTGTGGGTGAGGCTGACCTCGACCGGCGCGGTGCTGGACAGCTCCAGCTCGAACACGGCCTCCGGCGGGTTCAGGAAGGCGGCGGCGGGGTCGTTGCCCTCGACCCGCACCACACCGTCGAACAGCAGCGCGCCGCCCGCCTCCAGCCGGAACCGGCCCGCGCCCCTGATCGCCAGCCGGTGCGTGCCGACGGCCCGCGGGGCCAGCGTCCCGGTCGCCCTGACCGAGCCCAGCGCATCGAAGCCGACCCCGGCCGGCAGTTCGCCGATCCAGCGGACGCTGCCGTCCGGCACCGGCACCGCGGCCAGCGCGGAGCCGTCCCTGCCGATCAGCTCCGCGCTCAACGGCGAGGCCAGCGGCGGGACATGGGTACGCGGGTCGGCGCCCAGCGCATAGCCCAGCGCGGTGCCGGGGGGCAGTGCCGCGCGCAGCCCGTCCAGCGGGCTGACCACCCGGGTCGGGAACACCTGGGCGCTGCCGCCGCCACCGATCCTGGCCTCGGCCGCCGCCGCGCCGATCAGCGCGATCGAGCCGGGGGCCGGGTCCAGCGGCAGGATGCCGTCGTTGCGGAGCAGGGTGAACGAGCGGGCGGCCACCTCCCGGGCCAGTGCCTCGCCGTCGATCGGCGCGGGCAGCCGGTCGGCCGGGACCGCGGCCGGGGCGTCCGCCAGCAGCCCGACCCGGGCGGCCAGCCGCAGCACCCGGCGGGCCAGGTCGTCCACCGCCTGCTCCGGGACCCGGCCGTCGCGGACGGCGGCGACCAGGTGCTCCCCGTAGACGGTGACCGGTCCCGGCATGGCCACGTCCAGGCCGCCGAGGGCGGCGCGGACGGTGTCGCGGGCGCCGGTCCAGTCCGAGACCAGGACCCCGTCGAAGCCCCACTCCCCGCGCAGCACCCCGTTGTTGAGCGCGTCGTGCTCGCTCATGCTGACGCCGTTGACCCGGTTGTAGGCGGCCATCAGGCCCCACGGCCGGGCCTTGCGGACGATGGCCTCGAACGGGGCCAGGTAGAGCTCGCGCAGGGTGCGCTCATCCGCCCGGACGTCCACGGTGTAGCGCTCGGTCTCGGAGTCGTTGCCGACCCAGTGCTTGGGCGTGGTGGCCACGCCCCCGTCCTGGACGCCGGCCACCAGGGCCGCGCCGATCTCCCCGGTCAGCAGCGGGTCCTCGGAGTACGCCTCGAAGTGGCGTCCGCCGCGCGGGCTGCGGTGCAGGTTGACGGTGGGCGCGAGCACCACGTGGGCGCCCTTGCGGCGGGCCTCCTGGGCCAGCAGCGCGCCCAGCCGGCGGGCCAGGGCGGTGTCCCAGGTGGCGGCGAGCGCGGTCGGCGAGGGGATGGCGATCGACGGGTCGTCCGGGGTCCAGTGCTCGCCGCGGACGCCGGCCGGGCCGTCCGACATCACCATGCGGCCGAGGCCGATGTCCTCGTTCGCAGGCAGCGACCACATGTCCGCGCCGGCCAGCAGGGCCACCTTGGCGGCCAGGTCCAGCTTGCCGAGAGCGGCCTCGACCGCCGTCTCCCGGAGGGTGTCGTCGTGGGTGGTCATGGTCAGATCCAGCCTTCCAGAGAGCTGAGGAAACCGTCGAAGTCGTCCCGGTGGACGGTGTGCCCGGCCCCGGCGACCGTACGCACCTCGAAGCCGCGGTCGCGCAGGGTCCGCGCGTCCTCGGGGCCGATCAGGAAGCTCGGGTCGGCCAGTTGCACCAGCGAGGGGACGACCGGCTTGTCCGGCAGCTCGGCCTCGGCCTCGCGTCCGGACAGGGCGAGTGCGGTGGCGCTGTCCCAGACCGCGAGGGTCTCCAGCTCGACCTGGACGTCCGCCTGTTCCCAGCGCGGGTTCATCGCGGTGATGGTCTCGGCGGTGGCCTGCGCGGCGAAGTCGACGAACATCGCCGGATCGAAGCCCCGGTCCCGCTGGACGAAGCGCCAGGCCGGGTCGGAGTAGACCGCGCGGGCCGGGCGCAGCCGGTCCACCGCGCGGGAGAGGGTCAGCCCGCCCAGCGAGTGGCCGATCGCCAGCTCCGCGCCCTGCGGCAGGGTCTCCACCAGGTCGTCGGCATACAGCGCGGGGGTGTACTCGCCGCGCCCGGAGGCACCGTGGCCGCGCAGGTCGACGGCGATGACGCGGTAGCCGCGCTCGGCCAGGGCCGGCCCGACCCGGCGCCAGGTGCGCGAGTCCGACATGATGCCGTGGACCAGCAGGGCGATCCGGTCGCCGCTGCCCCACTCACGGGTGTTGAGCTTCATGGTCAGTTGTGCCTTTCAGCGGATCAGCGAACGCTGCGGATGGGACGGACGGCGAGGGCGCCGAGGATGCTCAGCACTCCCCCGACCAGGAACAGGGTGGTGTAGCCGGCCGCGCCGACCACCACGGAGGCGACGAACGGCGCGACGATCTGCGGGGCCGCGTTGGCGATGTTCAGCACGCCCATGTCGCGGGCGGCGTCCTCGGCCCTGGGCAGGACCAGGGTGACCAGCGCGGTGTCCACGGCCATGTAGCAGCCGAAGGCCAGGCCGTTGACCACGCCGAAGACCGCCATCCCGGTGAAGGTCGGGCTCAGCATCGGGATGACCATGGCGCAGCCGGCCGCCGCGGCGGAGATGCCGACGAAGCGCTTGCGGGCGTCCAGCCGGTCCGAGAGCGGTCCGCAGACGGCGATGGAGACCAGCATGGCGACGCTGGCGACGGGGGTCAGGATGGCGACCGCGCCGGTCGGCGACATCCCGTGCGGCAGTGCGATGTGGTCCTGCAGGATGTAGAGCTGGTAGCCGCTGACCGAGAAGTAGCCGAGCACCAGCAGCGCCCGGCCGATGAAGGCCCAGCGGAAGTCGTGCGCCCGCAGGCTGTCGGTGAAGGCCGCCGCCCGCTGCCCCAACGTCGGCTGCTGCCGCGGCTGTTGCGGCCCCGCACTCCCCTTCGGCTCCCGGCTCAGGCCGGTGAACAGCACCGCGCCCGCCGCGACCAGCGCGCCCAGGGTCAGGTAGCCGGTGCGGAAGTGGTCCGAGAAGCCGTTGGCGACCAGCACCCCGAGGATGCTGCCGACCGGCATGCCCAGGCCCACCGCGGCGGAGGCCGCGCCCCGGCGCTCGACCGGGATCCGGTCGGGGACGACCGAGGTGATCGCGGCCTGGTAGACGTTCATCACGGCCTGGCCGAGGCACCAGGCGATGCCGACCAGCAGGACCGAGTTGACCGCCCCCATCAGCGCCATCACCGGCACCGCCAGCAGCCCGCCGGTCAGGATCCACGGGTTGCGCCGGCCCGAACGGTCGGACAGGGCGCCGGCGACCGGGTTGAACAGGGCCGCGAACACCGCGCTCACCCCCGAGACCAGGCCCAGCACGGCGACCTTGTGGTGCGGGGTGATCTGCTCGATCTGCAGCGGCAGCAGGATCCCGCCGACGCCGATGTAGAGGGCGTACATCACCGAGTTGCCGGCGAACAGCAGCGGCAGCAGCCCGCGCCGGTCCGGTCCGGAGCCCTCGGCACCGGCGGCGCCGGAGCTTGGGGCCGCCGATGCGGCTTCGGTCAGGGGATTCAGGGCCACATTGCCCTCCATCGTCGGGTCCCTACATGGTTACACGTGTCATGATGACTCGTGTAACCATAGGTGTAACAGCTCCCGGCCCCCTGCACCAGCCCTCGGTCTGGAAAGATGCGAAAGCGATGAACCAGCAACCGACCGCCCCCACGGGCACCCCCACCAGCGCCGACGTCGCGCGTCTCGCGGGCGTCTCGCGGGCCACCGTCTCGTACGTCCTCAACGACACCGCGGGCGGCCGGGTCGGCGAGCAGACCCGGCAGCGGGTCCGCGCCGCGGCGGAGGAGCTCGGCTACATCCCGCACGCCGCCGCGCGCTCCCTGCGGGCCGGGCACAGCGGGATCGTGCTGCTGGCCACTCCGGAGATCACCCTGGGGCCGCTGTTCAGCGAGTTCTTCACCGAGCTGCGGGCCGGGCTGCGCGACCACGGCTACACCGCCGTGATCTACGGCGACAACAGCGGGGACGGCGGCGACCGGGCCGAGTCCGCCGCCCGGATCTGGGCGGAGCTGCGCCCCACCGCCGTGCTGGCGGGCGTCGGGACCCCGCTCACTCCCCGCTCCGCCGAACTGCTCCGGCGCTCCGGCACCAGGGCCGTGATCACCCTGGCCGACCCGCCGGTGGCCGGGGTGCACGCGCTGGTGCTCGACCAGCGCCGGATCGGCGCCACCGCGGCGGAGCACCTGCTGGCCCGGGGCCACCGCGCCCTCGGCGTGGTCGTCCCCACCGACCGCAGCCTGGACCTGTTCAGCCTGCCCCGGCTGGCCGGGGTGCGGGAGGCGGTCGACGGCGGGATCCGGGTCGAACGGCTGGACCTCGACTACACCGAGCAGGCCGCCGCCCGGCTCGCCGCCGACTGGCCCGGGCTCGGCCTCAGCGCCCTGTTCAGCTACAACGACGAGTACGCGATGCTGTTGATGAGCGCCTTCCAGGACGCCGGCATCGGCATCCCCGACGAGGTCGCCCTGGTCGGCGCGGACGACCTGATGCTGGCCCGGCTGCTCCGGCCCCGGCTGACCTCGGTGCAGCAACTGCTGCCGCCGGGGCGGACCCTGGCCGATCTGATCGACCGTCTGATCCGGCACCCGGACACCCCGCCGGAGATCCACGACCTGGGCACCGCCAGGATCGCCGTCCGCGACTCCAGCTGACCCGACATCAGCTGTTGGTGCGTCAGAAACCGAGCTTGCGCAGCTGCTTGGGGTCGCGCTGCCAGTCCTTGGCGACCTTCACATGCAGGTCGAGGTAGACCGGGGTGCCGAGCAGCGCCTCGATCTGCTGGCGGGCCACCGTCCCCACGTGCTTGAGCCGGGAGCCCTTGGAGCCGATCACAATGGCCTTCTGGCTCTGCCGCTCGATGTAGACATTGGCGTGGATGTCCAGCAGCGGCTTGCCCTCCGGGCGGCCCTCGCGCGGCAGCATCTCCTCGACCACCACGGCCAGCGAGTGCGGCAGCTCGTCCCGCACGCCCTCGAGCGCGGCCTCGCGGATCAGCTCGGCCACCATGATCTGCTCGGGCTCGTCGGTGAGGTCGCCCTCCGGGTAGAGCATCGGGCCCTCGGGCAGCATCGGCACCAGCAGGTCCGCCAGCAGCTCCACCTGCACGTCACCGGTGGCCGAGACCGGCACGATCTCGGCCCACTCGATGCCGAGTTCGGCGCCCAGCTGGGAGATCGCGATCAGCTGCTCGGCCAGCTGCTTGGAGGTGACCAGGTCGGTCTTGGTGATGATGGCGACCTTGGGGGTGCGCTTGATCCCGGCCAGCTCCTTGGCGATGAACTTGTCGCCGGGGCCGAGCTTCTGGTCGGCGGGGAGGCAGAAGCCGATCACGTCGACCTCGTTCCAGGTCGCCCTGACCACGTCGTTCAACCGCTCGCCGAGCAGCGTGCGCGGCTTGTGCAGGCCGGGGGTGTCCACCAGGATCAGCTGCGCGTCGGGCCGGTGCACGATGCCCCGGACGGTGTGCCGGGTGGTCTGCGGGCGGTCCGAGGTGATCGCGACCTTGATCCCGACCAGGGCGTTGGTGAGGGTGGACTTGCCCGCGTTGGGGCGCCCGACGAAGCAGGCGAAGCCCGACCGGTGCGGGCGGGCCCCCTGGGGGGCGGCGTCGGCGGCGTCAGTGGCGGGCTTGGCGGTCTGCTGGGTGGGGCGAGAGCTCATAGGGACCATTCTCCCCTATGCCGGGCAGCTGCATGGTCCACAGCGGGCGAGCGGGCTACTTGCCGCGTTTGAAGAGGGAGCCGATGCCGCCGAAGACGGTGAACAGGGCCACGATGATCGAGGCGGCGAGCCAGCCCGGGTTGCGGTGCTCCTGCCAGTGGCCCATCCCCATCAGCACGAACAGGACCCCCGCGACAAAACCTATGCCCCCCACGGCTTCCCTCCCTAGACACTTCTGCCCCGACCCTAGTCGGGCCGGGGCAGAAGGCAAGACGCACGTTCGAGCAGCGGACGCTTCAGCGGACCCGTCAGCCGGCCTCGACGGTCGACCGCAGCGCGCCGTCGAGTCCGGCCAGCAGCACCGGGGTGCCGGCGCCGCCGAGGTCGCGCACCGCGGCGAGGTCCGCCGCGGCGGGCTCGGTGGCGGCGCTGACCACGGCTGCCGCCTCCAGGCCCTTCGCCCCGCTGGCCACGGCCATCGCCACGGCCGTCTGCAGCGCGGTGAGCCGCAGCGACTCCAGGGCGACCGTCCCGGCGACATAGGTGCGGCCGGTCTCGTCCCGCACCGCCGCCCCCTCGGCCACGCCGTTGCGGGCACGCACCGAACGCGCCAGGGTGATGATCTTCTTGTCCTCGGGGTCGATCCCGGTCGCGTGATCGCTCGCGTCGCTCATACGTCCGAGGATACGGCCCCGTACTGCCTGGTCAGCTACCGCCTGGTCAGCACGACCACCGGGATCGGTCCGGGCGCGGTGGCCTGGAACTCCTCCAGTGCGGGCAGCCGGGCCAGCTGGGCCGCCCACAGCGCCGCCCGCTGCTCCCCCTCGGCGTCGGCCGCCACCGCCGCGAACGTCTCCGTGCCGATCTCGACCGTCACCTCGGTCGGATGCGCCAGCAGGTTGTAGTACCACCCGGGCCGGGTCGGCCGGCCGCCGTTGGCGGCGAACACCGCCCACTGCCCCTCCCCCGCCGGGAGCGCCGCCAGCGGCATGGTCCGCTGCTCGCCGGTGCGCGCACCGCGGGTGGTGAGCAGCAGCAGCGTTCCACCGGCGAACGGGCCGCCGACCACCCCCTTGTTCGCCCGGAACTCCTCGATGATCTGCTGGTTCCACTGCAACCGCTGGGCCTGATCCTGCTCCGCCACTGAAACTCCTCAGTTCTGTCGGCCAGTTGCCATGAATCCTGGCAGGCTTCCGGCACTAGCGTGCGCGGTATGACAAGGGACCGAATCGGAGTGATGTACGAACGCGACTGGGCGCCGGAAGGTCTGCCGCAGTTCGCCAGGGATGTGGAACGGCTCGGCGTGGACGAGCTGTGGGTGGTCGAGGACCTGGAATGGGCCGGCTCGATCGCGTCCGCGTCCACCGCGCTCGCGGTGACCGAGCGGCTGCGGGTCGGGATCGGGATCACCCCCGCGCCGCTGCGGAACCCCGCGCTGCTGGCCATGGAGCTGGGCGCGCTGGCCCGGATGTTCCCCGGCCGGCTGTCCGCCGGGGTGGGCCACGGGCTGCGGGCGTGGATGGCGAAGGTCGGCGCGGCGCCGCGCAGCCCGCTGGCGCTGCTGGAGGAGACGCTGACCGCGGTGCGCGGGCTGCTGCGCGGCGAGGAGGTCAGTGTGGACGGCCGGGAGGTGCGCCTCGACCGGGTACGGCTGGTGCACCCGCCCGCGGTGGCGCCGCCGGTGCTGGCCGGGGTGGTCCGGCCGCGGTCGCTGGAGCTCGCGGGCCGGGTCGCGGACGGCACGATCGTGGCCGAGGGCCACGGACCGCAGGACCTGGCGCAGGCGCTGGCCCACATCGCCAAGGGCCGCGCCGACCGGGCCGGGGGCCGCGCGGCGGACGGTACGGAGGGCGGCGCGGAGGGCCCGGCGGAGCACGGCCTGACCGTGTTCGCCTTCCTGTGCGTGCAGGACGACCCGGAGCTGCTGCGGGCCACCGTGGGCCCGGCCCTGGCCGCCCACGCCGCCTGGCTGGAGCGCCCGGTGGAGCAGGTCTTCGCCGCCCTCGGCCCGGCCGGCGACGCGGCCGCGCGGGTGCGCGACCTGTGGGCGGCCGGGGCCGACTCGGTGGTCCTCCGCGCCGTCGGCCCCGAGCCCCTCGCCCAGCTGACGGCGGTGCTCAGCGAGCTTCGCGGCTGAGACGTCCTACGGCCAGGGCGGCGAGCAGGGCCGCGCCGTCGGCGAGGACGGCGTCGGCGAAGGCGGCTTCCGGCGAGTGGTTGTAGGGCGCGGTGGCCGGGTCCTTGCCGTCCACGCAGGCGCCCAGGAAGACGAAGGCGGCCGGGACCTGCTCGGCGACGAAGGAGAAGTCCTCGGCCCCGGCCAGCGGCTGCGGCATCGTGGTCCAGCGGTCGGGGCCGAGCAGTTCCCGGACGGTGGCCTCGGCGAAGGCCAGCTCGGTCGGGTCGTTGACGGTGACCGGGTAGACGTCGACGTACTCCGCCTCGGCCTCCAGGCCGTGGGCGGCGGCGATGCCGCGGACCACCCGCAGCGACTCCTCGCGCACCCGGTCCCGCGCCTGCGGCGAGAAGGAGCGGACCGTGGTCTCCAGGTAGGCGTCGTCCGGGATGACGTTGTTGATGGTCCCGGCGCGGAGCAGCCCGGTGGTGACCACGACCGGGTCGAAGGCGTCGAAGCGCCGGGTCACCATGGTCTGCAGCGCGAGCACCGTCTCGCAGGCCGCGGGGACGGGGTCCAGCGCGGAATGCGGTGAGGAGCCGTGGCCGCCGCGTCCGCGCAGGGTGACCTCAAGGGTGTCGGCGGCGGCCATGATCGTCCCGGTCCGGCCCAGCACCTGCCCCTGCGGCATCGACGAGGCCACATGCAGGGCGTAGGCGGCCACCGGCAGCGAGCCGCTGGCCTGCAGCAGCCCCTCGTCGATCATCACCTTGGCGCCGCCGCGGCCCTCCTCCCCCGGCTGGAACATGAACACCACGTCCCCGGCCAGGGTCTCCCGCCGTTCGCAGAGCAGCCTGGCCGCGCCGACCAGCGCGGTGACATGCAGGTCGTGGCCGCAGGCATGCATCGCCCCGGCAATCTGCGAGGCGTACGGCAGGTCGGCGGTCTCCTGCACCGGCAGCGCGTCCATGTCGCCGCGCAGCAGCACCGTCGGCCCGGGCAGGCCGCCGCGCAGCACCGCCGTCACCGAGCTGAGCTGCTTGCCCAGGGTGACGGTCAGCGGCAGCCCCTCCAGCGCGGCCAGCACCTTGGCCTGGGTCAGCGGCAGTTCCAGGCCGATCTCCGGTTCCCGGTGCAGGGCGTGGCGCAGTTCGACCAGCCCGGGCTGCAGGGCGGCGGCGGACTCGCGGAGGGCGGAAACGGCGGAGGCAGCGGGCATGGGCGGGGACTCCCGGGTCGGACGGCGCGGACCTGACGACAAGAGGCCTATCACCCGACCCCCGCCGCCGTCACCACCGCCTCCGCCGCCGGCTCGCCCGCCGGCCCCGCCGCCTCGGCCGCGACCGGAGCGGGGGTGCCGGCTCCGGTCGCCCCGCGGACGGGTCAACTGGGCTTGAAGGTGAACCAGTTGACGTTGACGTAGTCCGCCGGCTGACCACTGGTAAAGGTCAGGTAGACGGTGTGCACACCGGTGGTCCTGGCGATCCCGGCCGGGACCGTCCGCCAGCTCTGCCAGCCGCCGGTGTTCGCCAGCGCGAAGCTGCCGACCGGGGTGGCGGTGCGGCTGTCCAGCCGCACCTCGACCAGGCCGCTGGCGCCGGAGGGGGCCCCGGAGGCGACCCTGGCCTGGAACTGGGTGGCGCCGCTGCCGAAGTCCACCCCGTTGTAGGCGAGCCAGTCGCCGTTGGCGATCGAGCCGACGTCCTGGCCGCCGCCGCTGTCCGTGGTGCCCTCGGTGATGGTGCCGGACTGGGCGGAGTACGCCTCGGCCTGGATCGTGGCGAAGGCGCTCACCCCGCCCACCGGCGGCGCCGTGGTGGGCGGCGCGGAGGTCGGCGGGGTCCCCCCGCCGCTGCTCGCGCCGCCGCCGACGCTGATCGTCCACAGGGTCGGCACCGAGGACTGGACCCGCCCCTCGAAGTCCACCCCGGCCGGGTGCACGTCGTCGTAGGGGAAGGCATAGCCGAGGTGGTCGGTCTCGATCTGGTGCAGCAGCCGGGCGTAGTGGTTGGTCCGCGGCTGGGCGTAGAAGTTGGCCGGGTTCTCACCGTCCGGCTGGTTCGGGTTGTCCAGCAGCGTGGTGCGGTTCAGGGCGGCGGCCAGCCGGGCGCTGATGTTGCCCATCTCGTCGTTGCCGGTGGTGAACGGAGCGCTGCTGCAGTTGAACACCGCCGCGGTGGAGGGCTTGCTGAAGCTGCCCACCCCGGGGAAGGACAGCACCCCGTTGCTGACCCGGCCGCGGGTGGTGCCCCAGGACGCCTGGGTGTCCAGCACCAGGTCGGTGCTCTGGTACTTCTGCCACACCTGGTCGATGTAGCTGTCCAGATAGCCGCTGAAGAGCGCCGGGTTGGAGGTGATCGCGGTGTTCGGGCTCAGCACCCGCAGCGGGTTCCCCGCCCCGTCCCTGACGATCAGTCGGCCCCAGTCGCTGCCGTCGGTGGCGGCCTGCGCGGTCAGCGAGTTGGCCAGGGTGGTCAGACCGGTCGTGGAGAGCCCCTGCACGGTCTGGGTGCCCTGGCTGGTCTGCAGGTTGAAGCCGATCGCCACCGCGGCGAAGTCCACATAGCTGATGTTGGCGTAGAGCTGGTTGGTGTCGTACGTGAACTCGCAGAAGGCGTAGGAGGTGGCGATGTTGGGGTCGCTCGGGTTGCTCACCGACGGCATCGCGATACCCGGGCCCGGGTTCACCAGGAAGGTGAGCTTGGCCCCGACCGAGAAGTAGATCCGCCCGCTGGCCAGGTGCGGCACGGAGATGGTCCGCGAGGCGCCCCGGGCGGGCAGCGCGATGGCGCAGTCCGCGCCCAGGGCGGCGCCCGGCGCGCTGGGGGACGGCGGGTGGTAGAGCGTGCTCCCGTCGGCCTCCAGGAAGGCCCAGCTGTTGCCCTGCGAGATGTCCAGGCCCAGCACGTACGCGTACACGGTGTCGGACGACGTGTTGTTGACCAGTTGCACATTGAGCGTCGTGGGGGTCGACGCCGAGGCGCTGCGCTGCAGCGAGGTGAGCAGGATCGGCGCGGCGACGGCCGCGAGGGAGGCGCCGATCAGGGTTCGACGGTTGATCACGTCATGCTCCTGGGGGACCGGACAGTCGAACGTGGGGGTTGCCGGCTGTCGTGGCAGTTGATGGCACGCGGAAAGGGCGTTTTCACTGTCTCGGTGCTGACCGTGAATGGTCAAGACCTCTGACTGAAAGCGCTCTCAAGCGCGCCTTAGCGCTACCTGTCGCCCCGGCCGTCGCGGCCGTCGCGGCCGGTCAGTCGGACTCGGGGCGCTCCTGGTCGTCCTCGTCGTCCCGGCCGTCCCGCAGCGGCACCGGCTCGGCCAGCAGAGTGCCGATCCGGTTGCGACGGCCCGCGGTGCTCTCCGCGGTCAGCCGGATCGCGCTGATCGGCAGGTCGTGCTCCTCCGGCACCGGCACCTCGATGGCGGACCCGGGGATCGGCACCCGGCCCAGCGACTTCGCCAGCAGACCGCCGACCGTCTCGACGTCCTCGTCCTCCAGCTCGATGCCGAACAGCTCGCCCAGCTCCTCCACCGGCAGCCGCGCGGTGATCCGGTAGGAGCCGTCGCCCAGCGCCTCCACCGGCGGGGCCTCGCGGTCGTACTCGTCGGTGATCTCGCCGACGATCTCCTCCAGGATGTCCTCGATGGTGACCAGGCCGGCCGTGCCGCCGTACTCGTCGATCACCACCGCGACATGGATCCGGTCCCGCTGCATCTCCCGCAGCAGATCCGCCACCGGCTTGCTGTCCGGGACGTACGTCGCCTGCCGCATCACCTCGCTGACCGGCTCGGACTCGGCCTCCCGGTTCACATGGGTGCGGCGCACCAGGTCCTTGAGGTAGACGATGCCGACCACGTCGTCCTCGTTGTCGCCGACCACCGGCATCCGGGAGAAGCCGCTGCGCAGCGCCAGCGTCAGCGCCTGACGCACCGTCTTCTCCCGCTCCACCATCACCAGGTCGGTGCGCGGCACCATCACCTCGCGGACGATGGTGTCGCCCAGCTCGAACACCGAGTGCACCATCCGGCGCTCGTCGTCCTCGATCAGCGAGTCCTTCTCGGCCAGGTCGACCAGCGCCCGCAGCTCCGCCTCCGAGGCGAACGGGCCCTCGCGGAAGCCCTTGCCCGGGGTGAGCGCGTTGCCGAGCAGGATCAGCAGCCGCGGGATCGGGCCGAGGATCCGGTTCAGCGGCAGCAGCACCACCGACGCGGCGGTGGAGACGTTCATCGGGTGCTGCCGCCCGATGGTCCGCGGCGAGACCCCCACCGCCACGTACGAGACCAGCACCATCGCGCCGATGGCGACCAGCAGCGCCAGCCAGGTCTCGTGGTACGAGCGGACGCAGACCACGGTCACCAGCACCGCGGCGGCCATCTCGCAGGTCACCCGGATCAGCGTGGCCAGATTGAGGTAGCGGATCGGGTCGGCGGCCAGCGTCAGCATCCGCTGCGCGCCGCGCCGGCCGTGTCGGACGGCCTCCTCGGCGCGGAAGCGGGACACCCGGGAGATGCCCGCCTCCGCACACGCCGCCAGCCACGCGAGGATCACGAGGAGGACGGCGAGCACCAGGAAGCCGGTACTACTGCCGCTCATCGGGTCGTGGGGGCCGGCGACGGCCCCGTATCGCCGCGCTCGGCGCGCCAGTCGTCCAGGATCCGCTTCTGCAGCCCGAACATCTCACGCTCCTCGTCCGGGTCCTCGTGGTCGTAGCCGAGCACGTGCAGCACCCCGTGCACGGTGAGCAGCTGCAGCTCGGCGTCCATGGAGTGCCCGTTGGCCTTGCCCTGGCGCTCGGCGACCTCCGGGCAGAGCACGATGTCGCCGAGCAGGCCCTGCGGCAGCTCCTCGTCCTCCTTGCCCGGACGCAGCTCGTCCATCGGGAACGACATCACGTCGGTCGGCCCGGGCTCGTCCATCCACTGGATGTGCAGCGCCTCCATCGCCTCCGCGTCGATGACGATCACGGACAGTTCGGAGAGCGGGTGGATCCGCATCCGGTCCAGGGCGAAGCGGGCGATGTCCAGGATCGCCTGCTCGTCCACCTCCGTGCCGGACTCGTTGTTGATGTCGATCGACATGAGGGGTGTGGTTCTCAGCTTTCGGTACGTCGGGGCTTGCCGGACTTGGCGGCCTCGTGCGCGGCATCGTACTGCCCGTAGGCGTCCACGATCCTGCCGACCAGCTTGTGGCGCACCACGTCCTGGCTGGTCAGACGGCTGAAGTTGATGTCTTCGACATCGGCCAGGATCTCCTGGACGATCTTCAGCCCGCTGACGGTGCCGCCCGGCAGGTCGATCTGGGTGACATCGCCGGTGACCACGATCTTCGAGTTGAAGCCGAGCCGGGTCAGGAACATCTTCATCTGCTCGGCACTGGTGTTCTGCGCCTCGTCCAGAATGATGAAAGCATCATTAAGAGTTCTTCCACGCATGTAGGCCAGGGGGGCGACCTCGATGGTGCCGGCGGCCATCAGGCGGGGGATGGAGTCGGGGTCGATCATGTCGTGCAGGGCGTCGTAGAGCGGGCGCAGGTAGGGGTCGATCTTCTCGTAGAGGGTGCCGGGGAGGAAGCCCAGGCGCTCGCCGGCCTCGACCGCGGGGCGGGTCAGGATGATCCGGGAGACCTGCTTGGCCTGCAGCGCCTGGACCGCCTTGGCCATGGCCAGGTAGGTCTTGCCGGTGCCGGCCGGGCCGATGCCGAAGACGATGGTGTGCTGGTCGATGGCGTCGACGTAGGTCTGCTGGTTGAGCGTCTTGGGGCGGATCGAGCGGCCCCGGCTGGTCAGGATGTTGGCGGTGAACACGGCCGAGGGGCTCTGCGAGCCCTCGGGGCTGTTCGGGTCCTCGGCGGCCTTGCGCAGCATGGCGATCGAACGCTCCACGGAGTCCTCGGTCAGGGGCTGGCCGGTGCGCAGCACCAGCATCATCTCGTCGAACAGGCGCTGCACCAGGGCGATGGCGACGCGGTCGCCGGTGGCGGTGATCTCGTTGCCCCGGGCGTGGATGTCCAGGTCGGGGAAGGCCTTCTCGATCACCTTCAGGAGTGAGTCCCCGGTGCCCAGGACGGTCACCATCGGGTGGTTCTCCGGAATGATGATCTTTGCCTGGGGCTGTGCGGGCACCTGCTGGGCGCGTGGTTTCGTTGAAGTCATGGGTTGGCGCTGCGGCCTGCCTCTTCCCAATCACTGTCGGGTCCGTGGTGTGACAAGGGTACGTCGGACGGTAGGGCTGGAATGCATGATGCTCCGCCTGTACCGGGCGTGGCGCCAGTCGTTTTATGCGAACGCTCACGCACGGTTGGGTACCGGGACCCGGCCGAGGTCCTCGGCGAGGACGATCTCGCCGTCGAAGTGCTTCCGGGCCTCGGCGAGGTGGCCCGCGGTGTCGGCGTAGCGCTGGGAGAAGTGGGTGAGCACCAGCCTGCGCACCCCGGCCTCGGCGGCGGCGCGGCCGGCCTCCGCGGCGGTGAGGTGGCCGTGGTCGCGGGCCAGCCGGGCGTCCGGTTCCAGGAAGGTGGCCTCGATGACCAGCAGGTCCACGCCCTCGGCCAGCCGGGCCACGCCCTCGCAGAGCCTGGTGTCCATCACGAAGGCGGCGCTCTGGCCCCGGCGCGGCTCGCTGACCTGCTCCAGGGTCACCGTGGAGCCGTCCTCCAGGGTGAGCGCGCCCTCGCGCTGGAGCCGGCCGACGGCGGGCCCGGCGAGGCCGTGGGCGGCCAGCCGTTCGGGCAGCAGCCGGCGGCCGTCGGGCTCGGTGAGCCGGTAGCCGAAGGACTCGACCGGGTGCGAGAGCCGGACCGCCTCCAGCGTGAACGGGGCGCCCGGCGCCTTGAGCTCGCCGGGGTGGACGATCGGCTCGGGGCGGAGTTCGACGGTCTCGTGGAACACGCTGGCGTGCCGCAGCCGGTCGAAGAAGTCCTGGCCGGAGGCGGGGTAGTAGGCGGTGACCTCGTGCGGCGGCCGGTCCAGGTTGATCCGCTGGATGATGCCGGGAAGGCCGAGGCAGTGGTCGCCGTGGAAGTGGGTGACGCAGATCCTGGTGATCGCGGAGGCGCTGACCCCGGCGTGCAGCAGCTGCCGCTGGGTGCCCTCGCCGGGGTCGAACAGCAGGCCCTCGCCGTCCCAGAGCAGCAGGTAGCCGTTGTGGTTGCGGGTCCGGGTGGGGACCTGGCTGGCCGTGCCCAGGACCACCAGTTCACGTTGCACGGCCGGGTCAGACCAGCTTCTCGCGCAGGCCGTCCCCGCCACCGAGGACGTGGACGTGGGCGTGGAACACGGTCTGGCCGGCCCCGGCGCCGGTGTTGAAGACCAGCCGGTAGCCGGTGCCGCCGGCCGACTCGGCGACCTTCTCGTCCGCGGCGACCCGGCCGGCCTCGGCCAGCAGGGCGCCGGCCAGCGCCGGGTCGGCCTCGGCGAGGGAGGCGGCGTCGGGGTAGTGCGCCTTGGGGACCACCAGGACGTGGGTGGGGGCCTGCGGGGCGATGTCGCGGAAGGCGAGGGTGGCCGCCGTCTCCCTGACCACGGTCGCCGGGATCTCCCCCGCCACGATCCTGCAGAACAGGCAGTCCGCCTGCGGCTCTCCCGACACCGGTCATCTCCTCGGTCGCTGCGGTCCGGATCGCCCGGACGGCGTGCTGGCATCGTACCGGCGGCCGGCCTGCCGCCCTTGCGGGTCGGCGTGGTTCAGCGCCGGGTCAGATGTCCTTGGAGGCCCGTTTGGAGGCCGACTGGGCGGCCTGGAAGGCGGCGATCTGGAGCACGAACGCGGTGAGCACGACCAGGTTGAGGTGCGGGTCGAGGGGCGGGAAGAGCAGCAGGGCGAGGGCGGCGATGGTGAAGGCGGCGACGCCGAGGAAGGAGAGCCGGACCGAGAGGCTGCCGCGGACGGTGCGCAGCAGCGGCATCCGCAGCCGGGCGGGCAGCTGCCGGGCGGCCCAGACCCACCATCCGGCCCAGCCGAGCACCACCAGCGCCAGCAGCACCGCCCGGCTGTAGCGGCCGAGGCCGGCGTCGGTGGAGACGATGCCGAGGTCGGTGAGCAGCAGCACGGCGACCGAGACCCAGCGGGCCCGGGAGATCAGCTGGGTGGCGACCACCCGGAGGTTGTGCGCGCCCACGCCGGTGCCCCGGTCGTTGGCGGCGACGGCGGCGAAGCCCTCGGCGGCGGAGCGGTGGTCGCCGCGCTTCATGTCGATCCTGGCCAGGTTGTTGCGGGCGCCGAGGTGCTCGGGGTCGAGCCGCAGCGCCTCGCGGTAGCAGGCCTCGGCCTGGTCCGTGCGTTCGCTCCGCTCGGCGACGCAGCCGGCGATGTAGTGCGGGGCGGGCTGCTGCGGGGCCAGTTCCCGGGCCCGCTCGGCCGCTTCGCGGGCCACCCGGGTGTTCGCGGCGGTGACGTCCGCGAGTTCGACCTGGGCGATCAGCATGTGGCCGTACCAGAACCAGGGTTCGAGCCGTACGGCCTCGTCGGCGCTGGTCCTGGCCTCGGCGTAGCGTTCCAGGCCGACCAGGGCGAGGGCGCGCATCCGCCAGCCGAGCGCCTTGTCGGGCGCCTCGACCAGGGCCCGGTCGGCGGCGTCCAGGGCGCCGCGGTGGTCGTCCAGGCCGTAGCAGCAGCGGGCCATGGCGCACCAGGCGTCGGCGTCGGCCGGGTCCTCGGCGAGGGCCTCGGCGAGCACCGCCTTGGCCTGGGCGTTGCGGTCCAGGTCCATCAGCGCGCGGGCGCGCCTGACCCGTACCGACGTCTCTCCTTCGGTCACAGCCTGCGGGTCCGCTTCAGGTGGGCCAGCAGGTCGTCGTAGCTGCCGCCGTCGTTGGCGAACAGGGCGACGTTGCGGGCCGCGGTGAACCAGCTCTCGATCGAGGGCTTGACCTCCTTGGCGGCGGCCAGCAGGTCCGGCATGCCGATCATCCGGACGGTGCCGCTGGCGGCGGAGTCCAGCAGGGCGGTCTCGGCCGCGGTCTCGCAGAGGTGGGCCAGGTCGGCGCCGGAGTAGCCGTCGGTCTTCTTGGCCAGCTTGGCCAGGTCGACGCCCTCGATCGGACGGTCCCTCAGGTGGTACTTCAGCACTGCCACCCGGGCCTCCTGGTCCGGCGGCAGCACCAGCAGGGTGCGGTCGAGCCGGCCGGGGCGGCGCAGCGCGGTGTCCACGTCCCAGGGCGCGTTGGTGGCGGCCAGGACGAACACCCCCTCGTTGTCCTGCTGGGCCCCGTCCAGTTCGGTCAGCAGCTGGTTGACGGTGCCGCGCATGGCGTTGTGGCGCATGCTCTGCCGCTTGCCGCCGAGGGCGTCGATCTCGTCCAGGAAGACCACGCAGGGGGCGTTGCGGCGGGCTGCGGCGAAGACCTCGTGCAGATTGCGCTCGGACTGGCCGATGTACATGTCGAGCACGTCGCTGAGGCTGACCGAGAGGAACTTGGCGCCGAGCTCGCCGGCGACGGCGCGGGCGATGAAGGTCTTGCCGCAGCCGGGCGGCCCGTACAGCAGCAGGCCGCCGCGCAGCGACTTGCCGTAGAGGCGGCGCAGTTCGGGGTTGCGCATCGGGGCCAGGAAGGCGGCTTCGAGCCGCTGTTTGACCTCGGTCATCCCGCCGACGTCGGCGAGGCCGACGTGGCTGGTCTCGACGTCCCAGGCGAGTTCGTCGCCCGGGTCGTCCTCGCCGTCCGCGGCGGCGGGGTCGACGAAGCGGGGCTGGGCGATGTCGCTGAGCTGCTGCTCGGCGCTGGTCCAGTCGAACGGGGGCGGCTCGGCGGGCAGCGGGTCGGGTGCGGGCTGCGGGTCGAGCGCGGGCGCCGGGTCGAGCGCGGGCAGGCCCAGCGCACGCATCATCAGTTTCCGTGCCTCGGTGCTCCCCGGGTCGTGCTGCAGCGCCGCCGCGGCCTGGGCCACGGCCTCCTCGGTACGGGCGTCGTCGAGCAGCAGCGCGGCCAGGTGCAGCCGCAGCGGCACGTCGGCCGGCGTCGCCGCGACGGCCGCGCGGAGGCTGCGGATCAGCGGTGTGTCGAGGGAGTGGTCCGGGGAGTCTTCTGCCATGTCGTGACCCTAACCGGCCGGTGCGGGCCGCTGCGGGCGGGTTGCCGAGGTGTGACGCGGACAACCCGCCCGCAGCGCGCTACCGGCCTGTGGCCGGCTGGAACTGCCGACAAGCCTAGAGCGCGGGGATGGCCGGCGGGGTGGCCGCCGGGGTCTCCTGCAGGGCGGCCAGGGCGATCCGGATCGCCTCGTCCAGTTGCGGGTCGCGGCCCGCGGCCCAGTCCTGCGGGGTGCAGACCACCTCGACGTCGGGGTCGACGCCGTGGTTCTCCAGGCCCCAGCCGTAGCCCTCCATCCAGGTGGAGTAGCGGGGCTGGGTCACCCCGGTGCCGTCCACCAGCTTGTAGCGGCCGTCGATGCCGACCACCCCGCCCCAGGTGCGGACGCCGACCACCGGGCCGAGCTTCAGCGCCTGGAAGGCGGCGTTGACGATGTCGCCGTCCGAGCCGGAGAACTCGTCGGCGACCGAGACCAGCGGGCCGCGCGGGGCGATCTCCGGGTAGGTGTGCGGGGTGCGGTCGCGGACCACGCCCCAGCCGATGACCCGGCGGTTCAGCTTCTCGATGATCAGCTGCGAGGTGTGGCCGCCGCGGTTCTCCCGGACGTCCACCACCAGGCCGTCCCTGGCCATCTCGGTGCGCAGGTCGCGGTGCACCTGGGCCCAGCCGTTGGCCACCATGTCCGGGACGTGCAGGTAGCCGAGGGCCCCGGCGGACCGCTCGTGGACGTAGGCGCGGCGGTCGGCGACCCAGGCGTGGTAGCGCAGCGCCTCCTCGTCGGCGAGCGGGACCACCACCACGGTGCGGCGGCCGTCGCCCTCGGCCGCGCCGACGGTCAGCTCGATCGGCTTGCCGGCCGTGCCGACCAGCAGCGGGGCCGGACCTGACACCGGGTCGACCGGGCGGCCGTCCACCTCGAGCAGCGACTCACCGGCCCGGACGCCGACGCCGGGGGCGGCCAGCGGGGAGCGGGCGGCCGGGTCGGAGGACTCGCCGGGCAGCACCCGGGCCACCCGCCAGACCCCGTCCCCGTCCCTGGCCAGGTCCGCGCCGAGCAGCCCTTGGCGGCGGTTCGCCGGGGCGCCGGGACCGGACGGCTGCACATAGGCGTGTGAGGTGCCGGGCTCGCCCTGCAGCTCCCAGAGCAGGTCCACCAGGTCGCTGTGGCTGCCGACCCGCTCCACCAGGGGGCGGTAGCGGCGCTGCACGGCCGGCCAGTCCAGGCCGCCCAGGTCGATCCGCCAGAAGTTGTCCCGCATCAGCCGGGCGGTCTCGTCGAACATCTGCCGCCACTCGGCGGCGGGGTCGACGGTGACCCGGATCCGGGAGAGGTCCACGGTGACGGCGTCGTCCCGCTCGTCCTTGCCGACCCGGTGGTCGGAGGGGACGATCCGCAGCTCGCCGTGGTCCACCACGGCGATCCGGCTGCCGTCGCCGGAGACCTCGAACCGGTCCAGCTCGTCGACCAGGGTCTCGGCCCGGCGGGTGGCGAAGTCGAAGCGCTGCAGGCTGTTGCGCTCGGCCTCGTCCTCGGGGGTGGCCCTGCTGGTGCCGAGCTCGCCGGCGGTCGGGTGCTCCAGCCAGGCCACTCCGCCCTTGACCGCGCGCAGGCCGCTGTAGTTGCCGCTGGGCACCGGGAAGGGGACGATCCGGTCGGCCAGGCCGTCCAGGTCGAGCCGGGTGGCCTCCGCGGCCTCCTCGGCCGAGGTGTCGGCGTCGGCCGAGGTGTCGGCCGCGGTGTCGGCGCCCTCCTTGGCCGCGTCCTTGTCGTCCTCGCCGCCCTTGCCCAGCGCGCGGCCCTGCGGCTGCGGGCCGAACGGGGAGAGCGTGTCCGCGGCCAGGGTGAGCAGGTAGGGGCGGCAGGCGACCGGGAACGACAGGTCGAAGACATGGGCGTCGTAGACCGGGTCGAAGTCGCGCATGGACAGGAAGGCGAGGTGCTTGCCGTCGGTGGTGAAGACCGGGGCGTAGTCGGTGAAGCGCGGCGGCGTCAGCTCGGTGACCGTGTCGTCGGCGAGCCGGGCCAGCCGGAGCTGCCGCGGCACCTCCTCGACGCCCAGCCCGTGCGACCACACCAGCCACTGCGAGTCCGGCGAGAAGGCCAGGTCGGTGGCGTGCGAGCCGTTGCTGCGGTCGATCTCGCGGACCGCGCCGTCGGCGACCGCGACCAGCAGCACCAGGCCGTCCCGGTTGGCGACGGCGACCGCGGACCCGTCCGGGGCGGCGGCCAGTTCCTCGACCCGGCCCAGCCCGCCGACCGCGACCCGGCGGCCGTCGGAGAACTCGAGCCCGTCCTCGCCCCCGGCGTCGGTGACCCAGACCGACGCACCGTCAGGAAGCGACTGCGGCAGCCGGTTGCGCACCCCGGGCTGGACCGACAGGGCCCGGGCCGGGCCGTCCCGGTGGGTGACCCGGTGGATCGTGCCGCGGACCTCGACCACGCTGGAGCGGGCGTCCGCGTCGGGGGCGACCCGGCCGAGGTGCCGGCTCGCCGTGATCGGGTACGGCTGGCGGTCGGCCCGGGGGCCGCCGAGGCGGATCTCCAGCCGCCGGGGCTCGGCCCGCTCCAGGTCGTCGACCAGGAAGAGGTCGCCGCCGCTGTGGTAGGCCACCCGGGCGCCGTCGCTGGCGGCGTTGCGGGCGTAGAACTCATGACCGCTGTGCCGCCGCAGGTCGGAGCCGTCCGGCAGGCTGGACCAGAGCTGCCCGATCCCGTCGTGGTCGCTCAGGAACGCGATCCTGCCGCCGACCCACATCGGCGAGTCGAGGTTCCCGTCGACCTCCGCGTGCAGCCGGGCGAAGTCGCCCTCGGTGCCGATCCACAACTTGCCCGCGGTGCCGCCGCGGTAGCGCTTCCAGTGGGCCGGCTCCCGACCCATCCCGGCCGAGCCGAGCAGCACCCGGTCGCCGCCCGGCTCCTGCGCCACCCCGCCCACCCGTCCGTACGGGAGCTGCCGGGCCGGGCCGCCGTCCAGCGGCACCGCGAAGGCCCAGGGGTGGGCCCGTGACATCCGGCCGACCGAGCTGCGGACCAGCACCTCCGGGTTGCCCTCGGCGTCGGCGGTCCAGCCCAGCACCGCGGTCTGCGCGCTGCCCCAGAACGTCAGCCGCCGGGACGGGCCGCCGTCGACCGGGGCCAGGTGCACCTCGGGAGCGCCGTCCCGGTGCGAGGTCCAGGCGAGCAGCGTGCCGTCGGGCGAGATCCGCGGGCGGCTCACCGGCACCTGGTCGGCACTCACCCGCCAGGCCCTGCCACCTGCCAGGGGCGCCAGCCAGACGTCGTCCTCGGCCACGAAGGTGACCAGGTCAGCGTGAATATGGGGGAACCGGAGATAGCTGTCGGCTTCAGTCACGCGGCCACCCTAGCCGCCACCACTCCCAGTGCGACAGAAGCTTTCGCTGCCAGCTGATCATCACTTTCGACGCACCGCGACGGACCGCCGCGGACCGGACGGGTCAGCCCCAGCGCCCCGTGCGCCCCAGCAGCAGCGCGCCCGCGGCCACCCCCGCGGTGGAGGTCCGCAGCACCGTGGAGCCCAGCCGGTACGGGGCCGCGCCGGCCTCGGCGAAGCGGGCCAGCTCGTCCGGGGAGACCCCGCCCTCGGGGCCGACCACCAGCACCAGGTCGCCCTTGCCGGGCAGTTCGGCGGAGGCCAGCGGCAGCGCGCCCTCCTCGTGCAGCACCGCGCCGAGCGCGGCTCCGGACAGCAGTTCGGCGACCTGACGGGTGCTCATCGGCTCCCGGACCACCGGGAACCGCAGCCGGCGCGACTGCTTCCCGGCCTCGCGGGCGGTGGCCCGCCACTTGCCCAGGGCCTTGAGGCCGCGGTCGCCCTTCCACTGGGTGATGCAGCGGGAGGCCGCCCAGGGGACCACCTCGTCCACGCCGACCTCGGTCATCAGCTCGACCGCCAGCTCGCCGCGGTCGCCCTTGGGCAGCGCCTGCACCACCACCACCCGCTGCGCGGGCTCCGGTTCGGCGAGCTGCTCGGCGATCCTGACCTCCAGCGCCTCCTTGCCGAGCACGCCGACCACGGGCCCGGAGACCCCGAGCCCGGCGCCGTCGGTCAGCACCACCTGCTCACCGACCGCGAGACGGCGCACGGCCACCGCGTGGCGGCCCTCCGCCCCGTCCAGCCGGACCACCGAGCCGACCGGGGCCAGCCGCGAGGTCTCCACCACGAACACGGGGGCTGTCACGGTGTACGTTCCTGTCCTCGGTGCCGCGCAGCTCAGGCGCGGCCGTTGAAAGCGTCCTTCAGGCGGGAGAAGAGGCCCTGCTGCCCCGGCTCGAAGGTCCCCTTGGGACGCTCCTCGCCGCGCAGGGTGGCGAGCCGCCGCAGCAGTTCCTCCTGCTCCGGGTCGAGCTTGCCGGGCGTCTGCACCTCGACGTGCACTATCAGGTCGCCGCGACCGCCGCCGCGCAGGTGGGTGATGCCGCGCCCGTGCAGCGGGATGGACTGCCCGGACTGGGTGCCGGGGCGGACGTCGATCTCCACCTGGCCGTCCAGGGTCTCCAGCGGGACCTTGGTGCCCAGCGCCGCCGCCGTCATCGGCAGGGTCACCGTGCAGTGCAGGTCGTCGCCGCGGCGCTGGAAGATCTTGTGCGGGTTCTCGCTGATCTCGACGTAGAGGTCGCCGGCCGGGCCGCCGCCGGGGCCGACCTCGCCCTCGCCGGCCAGCTGGATCCGGGTGCCGTTGTCGACACCGGCCGGGATCTTCACGGTCAGCGTGCGCCGGGCGCGGACCCGGCCGTCGCCGGCGCACTCCGGGCAGGGGGTGGGCACCACGGTGCCGAAGCCCTGGCACTGCGGGCACGGCCGGGAGGTCATCACCTGGCCCAGGAAGGACCGGGTGACCTGCGACACCTCGCCCCGGCCGCGGCACATGTCGCAGGTCTGCGCGGAGGTGCCGGGAGCCGCGCCCTCGCCGTTGCAGGTGCTGCAGACGACGGCGGTGTCGACCTGGATGTCCTTGGTCGTGCCGAACGCGGCCTCTTCGAGGTCGATGTCGATCCGGATCATCGCGTCCTGGCCGCGCCTGGTCCGCGAGCGCGGACCGCGCTGGCCGCCGCCGGCCGCGCCGAAGAAGGCGTCCATGATGTCGCTGAAGCCGAAGCCCGCGCCCGCGCCGAAGCCGCCGGGGCCGGCCCCGCCGCCGTTCGCCGACAGCGGATCCCCGCCCAGGTCGTAGATCTGCCGCTTGTTGGGGTCCGAGAGGACCTCGTAGGCGGCGTTGATCTCCTTGAACCGCTCCTGGGTCTTCGGGTCGGGGTTGACATCCGGGTGGAGTTCGCGCGCCAGTCGGCGGAACGCCTTCTTGATCTCGTCCTGACCCGCGTCACGCCGGACGCCGAGTACCGCGTAGTAGTCCGTGGCCACCAAAATGCTCCGCTTGTCTTCTATTCGCGCGCCGACGTTCCCGACACCGCTGTAAGGCTATGACGCAGCCAGGATCTGACCGACGTACCGTGCAACCGCCCGGACGGCACCCATGGTTCCCGGGTAGTCCATCCTGGTCGGCCCGAGCACACCCAGTTTGGCGACGGTCTCGTCGCCCGAACCGTAGCCCACCGACACGACCGACGTGGAATTGAGCCCTTCGTAGGCGTTCTCGTGACCGATACGGACCATCATGCCCGCGTCCGCGGTCTCCCCGAGCAGCTTCAGCAGGACGACCTGCTCCTCCAGCGCCTCCAGCACGGGGGCGATGGTGAGCGGGAAGTCGTGCGGGAAGCGGGTGAGGTTGGCGGAGCCGCCGATGACGATCCGCTCCTCGGTCTGCTCGGCCAGCGCCTCGAACAGCGCGGTGAGCACGGCCGTGACCGCGCCCCGGTCCTCGCGTTCGAACGCCTCGGGCAGGTCCTGCAGCAGGGTCGGCACCTCGGCGAAGCGCTGGCCCGCGGCCCGGGTGTTCAGCCTGCTGCGCAGATCGGCGAGCACCGTCTCGCCGACCGCGGCGGGGCAGTCGATCAGCCGCTGCTCGACCCGGCCGGTGTCGGTGATCAGCACCAGCATCACCCGGGTCGGCGTCAGCGCCACCAGCTCCACATGGCGCACCGTCGAACGGGAGAGCGAGGGGTACTGCACCACGGCGACCTGCCGGGTCAGCTGCGCCAGCAGCCGCACGGTACGGGCCACCACGTCGTCCAGGTCCACCGCGTGGTCCAGGAAGCTGCCGATGGCCCGGCGCTCGGGCGCGGACAGCGGCTTGACCTCGGTCAGCCGGTCCACGAACAGCCGGTAGCCCTTGTCGGTCGGCACCCGGCCCGCACTGGTGTGCGGCTGGTGGATGTAGCCCTCGTCCTCCAGCGCGGCCATGTCGTTGCGCACCGTGGCCGGCGACACGCCGAGGCTGTGCCGCTCCACCAGCGCCTTGGAGCCGACCGGCTCCTCGGTGCCGACATAGTCCTGGACGATGGCACGCAGAACCGCCAGCTTGCGGTCGTCGAGCTTGCGCTCCTCAGGCACGGGCCACGCACCTCCTGTCCTCGGTCTGTCCTCAGTGGGCCGGTCTCGGGACTGGCACTCCGGGCGAACGAGTGCCAACGCCTGTTCGGCCAGTGTAAGGCGCGAGGGTATGCCACCGGAACGCCTGCGCCCTCCCGTACGTACCTGTTGGTAGGCCCACAAGGCAGAATTGCAGGACCAGCCCGATTTCGAGGAGTGGCGACATGCCCAGAACACGCTTCGCGCCCGACCGCGGTCTGACCAGCCGGATGCTGCTGACGATGTTCCTCATCGGACTGCTGTACGTGGTCTTCGTCGGCGCGCTGCTGGTCTTCCTCAAGGGCGCCTGGCTGATCATCGTGATCATCGCAGGCGGCCTGTTCATCGCCCAGTTCTGGTTCAGCGACCGGATCGCCTCCTTCAGCATGGGCGCCCGCGAGGTCAGCGCCCAGGACTATCCGGAGCTGCACGGGACCGTGGACCGGCTGTGCGCCCTGGCCAACATGCAGAAGCCCAAGGTCGCGGTCGCCCAGAGCGACATCCCCAATGCCTTCGCCACCGGCCGCAACGAGAAGAACGCGGTGGTCTGCGTCACCACCGGGCTGCTGCGCCGCTTGGAGCCGGAGGAGCTGGAGGGCGTGCTCGCGCACGAGCTGTCGCACGTCGCGCACAAGGACGTGATGGTGATGACCATCGCCGGCTTCCTCGGCGTGCTGACCGGTGTGCTGACCAGGGTCGGCCTGCAGGCCGGCCTGTTCGGCGGCTTCAGCAGCCGGGACAACCGGGACGGCGACAACACCGGCATGGTGCTGCTGATCGTGATCGCGGTCAGCGCCGTGGCCTACAGCATCAGCTTCCTGCTGACCCGGCTGCTCTCCCGCTACCGCGAGCTGTCCGCCGACCGGGCCGCCGCGCTGCTGACCGGGCGCCCCTCGGCGCTGGCCTCCGCGCTCACCAAGGTCAGCGGGCAGATGGCGGCGATCCCCACCGAGGACCTGCGCCGGGCCCAGCCCTTCAACGCCTTCTACTTCGCCCCGGCGGTCTCCGCCCGGCAGGCGGCCAGCCAGGCCTTCTCCACCCACCCCTCGCTGCAGCAGCGGCTGGAGCAGCTGGGCCGGATCTCCGCCGAGCTCGGCCGCCAGTAGATCCGCCAGTAGATTCAGTCCTCCGTCTCGTTTCTTCCGCCTCCCGAGGAGTGGACCCGTGGGCTTCCTGGACACCCTGCTAGGCCGCACCAAACCGGTGAAACCGGACCTCGACCAGCTGTTCGGGCTCCCCTCGGCGGCGATCACCCTGGAGGCCGCGGCCGACTTCCGGCCGACCGGGGTCGGCTCGGTCTGCTTCGCCGCCGTCGAGGGCGGCGCCTTCGCCCAGGTCCAGCAGGACGTCCAGGCCCTGCTGGACGCCGACACCGGGCGCGGCGGCGTCCCGATCGAGTCGAGCCAGGACTCCTACGGCTACACCTGGCTGACCGCCCGGCAGAGCCCGGACGACATCGTCGCCCTGGTCAACGATGTGCACGCGGTGAACTCGGCCCTGGAGAGCACCGGCTTCGGGCCCCAACTGCTCTGCTCCCTGGTCAACTTCACCGACAGTCAGCACCGGCCGCTGGCGCTGGTCTACCTCTACAAGCGGGGCAGCTTCTACCCCTTCGCCCCGGTGCCCGGGGCCGGCGAGAAGCGGGACAACCCGCTGGAACTGCAGATCAAGGCGATGCTCGGGAACGACCTCAGGGTCGAGCAGGACCTGACCCGCTGGTTCCCGGTCTGGGGAGCGCCCGGCCTGTGACCCGCAGCTACGGCCCCGACCTCACTCCCCCGTGGAAGCGCTCCGTCCCCGCCCCCGAGGTGCCCGCCGAGCGGGACCTGGTGGTGGAGGAGGTGGTCACCGGCTTCTGCGGCGCGGTGGTGCGCTGCGAGAAGACCGCCGAGGGCTTCACCGTCACCCTGGAGGACCGGCACCACAGGCACCGGGTGTTCCCGCTGACCCCGAGCGGCTTCCTGCTGGACGGAAAGCCGGTCACCCTGGTCCGGCCGGGCTCGGTGGCCCCGCCGGTGCCGGTCGCCCCGGCCCGCACCGCCTCCGGCTCGGTCGCGGTGCGGGGCGTACGGGCCCGGGTGGCCCTGCCCAGCCGGATCTATGTCGAGGGGCGGCACGACGCCGAGCTGGTCGAACGGGTCTGGGGCGACGACCTGCGGATCGAGGGCGTGGTGGTCGAGTACCTGGAGGGCGTCGACGACCTGCCGCAGATCGTGAAGGAGTTCGCGCCCGAGCCGGGGCGGCGGCTGGGGGTGCTGGTGGACCACCTGGTCCCGGACTCCAAGGAGTCCAGGATCGCCGCCCAGGTCAGCGGGGCGGACGTGCTGGTGGTGGGACACCCCTTCATCGACATCTGGGCCGCGGTGAAGCCCTCCTCGGTCGGCATCGCGGCCTGGCCGGAGGTCCCGCGCGGCGAGGAGTGGAAGGAGGGGGTCTGCCGCCGCCTCGGCTGGCCGGTGAACACCCCGGCCGCCTGGAAGCGGATCCTGGCCTCGGTGGACTCCTTCAAGGACCTCGACCCCTCGCTGCTGGGCCGGGTCGAGGAACTGATCGACTTCGTCACCACCTGAGGGGGCTAGTCCACCAGGTCGCGGACCACCGCGTCGGCCAGCAGGCGTCCGCGCAGGGTCAGCACCGCCCGGCCCGCCGCGTAGGGCGCGGGGTCGAGCAGGCCGTCGGCCAGGGCCCGGTCGGCGGCCTTGCGGCCGGCCTCGTGCAGCAGGTCCAGCGGGCAGCCGTCGGCGAGCCGGAGCTCCAGCAGGATCCGCTCCACCCGGCGGTCCTCGTCCGCCAGGCGCTCGCGCCCGTGCGCCGGGGTGCGGCCCTCGGCGAGCGCCTGGGCGTACGCCGCCGGGTGCTTGACGTTCCACCAGCGCACGCCGCCGACGTGGCTGTGCGCGCCGGGGCCCGCGCCCCACCAGTCGGCGCCGGTCCAGTAGAGCTCGTTGTGGCGGCAGCGGGCCGCGGGCCCGGTGGCCCAGTTGGACACCTCGTACCAGTGCAGCCCGGCCGCGCTCAGCAGTTCCTCGGCGATCAGGTAGCGGTCGGCGTGCACGTCGTCGTCGGTCATCGGGATCTCGCCGCGGCGGATCCGGGCGGCCAGTTTGGTCCCCTCCTCGACGATCAGCGCATAGGCGGAGACATGGTCCGGCCCGGCGCCGAGGGCCGCCTCCAGCGAGGCGCGCCAGTCGTCGTCGCTCTCCCCCGGGGTGCCGTAGATCAGGTCCAGGTTGATGTGCTCGAAGCCCGCCGCGCGGGCCTCCGCCACGCAGGCCTCGGGCCGCCCCGGCGTGTGCCGGCGGTCCAGCAGCCGCAGTACCTCGGGGCGGGCGCTCTGCATGCCGAAGCTGAGCCGGTTGAAGCCGCCCTCGCGCAGCTCGGCCAGGTAGGCCGGGTCGACCGACTCCGGGTTGGCCTCGGTGCTGACCTCGGCCCCGTCCGCGAGCCCGAACTCCTCGCGGATCGCGGCCAGCATCCGGACCAGGTCGGCGGCCGGGAGCAGGGTGGGGGTGCCGCCGCCCAGGAACACCGTCTCCACCGGCAGGTCGGTGTCGCCCAGCACCCGCCGGGCGTGCCGGATCTCGGCGACCAGGTTGTCCGCGTAGGTGTCCTGGGACGCCACCGCCCCGGAGGAGCGCAGCTCGGTCGCGGTGTAGGTGTTGAAGTCGCAGTAGCCGCAGCGGGTGGCGCAGTACGGCACATGGACGTAGAAGCCGAAGGGCCGCTGCCCGAGCTCGCTGAGCGCGTGCGCGGGCAGGGCCCCGTCGGCGGGGACGGCTTCGCCGTCGGGAAGTGCGGAGGGCATGGGCCCATTGTCGGTCATACCGGAGCAGGGAACTCCCGAACGTTGGTGTGATGGGTGTGATCGGCTCGGGAGGGGACACGGGGATGGACCAGCAGCTGGCAGGAACGGGCGAGGCCGCGTCCGGGACGGGACGTGCCGGGGGGACGGCGAAGCCGAGGCGGTCGATCTGGGTGGAGCTGCCGCTGCTGGTCGTGCTCGCCCTGGTGCTGGCGGTGGTGGTCAAGACCTTCTTCGTGCAGGCGTTCTCGATCCCCTCGGACTCGATGAACAACACCCTGATGAAGAACGACCGGGTGCTGGTCGACAAGTTCAGCCCCTGGTTCGGGGCCACGCCGGAGCGCGGCGAGGTGGTCGTCTTCCACGACCCCGGCAACTGGCTGAGCGCCGCGGACCTGCCGCCGCGGAGCAGCAGCGCCACGGTGCGGAACATCCAGTCGGCGCTGAGCGATATCGGCCTGCTGCCCTCGGCGACCGAGAAGGACCTGATCAAGCGGGTGATCGCGGTCGGCGGCGACACCGTGGTCTGCAACGCGGGGGCGCCGGTCTCGGTGGACGGGGTGAAGCTGCAGGAGCCCTACATCTTCCCCGGGGCCACCCCCTGCGACGACTACCCGGTCGGCACGGTGACCGTGCCCAAGGGCTACCTCTGGGTGATGGGCGACCACCGCAACGACTCCGAGGACTCCCGCTACCAGCGGACCCACAACAACGGCGGCGGCTTCGTCCCGGTGAGCGACGTGGTCGGCCGGGCGTTCGTGGTGGCCTGGCCGCTGAGCCACTGGGCCACCCTGCCGGTGCCGGCCACCTTCGGCCAACCGGGGCTGTCCCAGCCCTCCGGCAGCGCGGCCCCGTACGCCTTCGGCGGCCTGCTGGCGCTGCTGGCGGCGGTGCCGACCACGGTGTGGTGGCGCAGGCGCCGGAACCGCCGGGCGGCGGCTGCTGCCCGGCGGTGAGCCGTGGGCCTGGGCCGACCGGCTCAGGCCTCGTTGGCGCCCGCGTACATCGCCTCGATCGCGGCGGCGTTCTCCCGCTCCACCACCGGGCGCTTGACCTTGAGGCTGGGGGTGAGCTCGCCGTGCTCGATGTCCAGGTCGCGCGGCAGCACGGTGAACTTCTTGACGGTCTGCCAGCGCTGCAGGTCGCCGTTGAGGCGCTGGACGAAGCCGTCGATCAGCTCGTGCACCTCGGTGGAGGAGCAGACCTCGGCGTAGGACTTGCCGCCCATGCCGTGGGCGCCGGCCCACTGCAGGATGGTGGGCTCGTCCAGGGTGATCAGCGCCGAGCAGTAGTTGCGGCCGTTGCCGATGACCAGGATGTTGCTGACGAAGGGGCAGACCGCCTTGAACCGGCCCTCGACCTCGCTGGGCGCGACGTACTTGCCGCCGGAGGTCTTGAACATGTCCTTCTTGCGGTCGGTGATCCGGACGAAACCGTCCTTGTCGATCTCGCCGATGTCGCCGGTGTGGAACCAGCCGTCGCTCTCCAGCACCTCGGCGGTCTTCTCGGGCTGGTTGTGGTAGCCGCGCATCACGCCGGGGCCGCGCAGCAGGATCTCGCCGTCCTCGGCGATCCGGACCTCGGAGCCGGGCAGCGGGGTGCCGACGGTGCCGACCCGGTAGTCCTCACCGGGGTTGACGGTGGATCCGGCGCTGGTCTCGGTCAGGCCGTAGCCCTCCAGGATGTGCACGCCGGCGCCGGAGAAGAAGAAGCCGATCTCCGGGGCCAGCGCGGCGCTGCCGGAGACGCAGGCGCGCATCCGGCCCCCGAAGGCCGCCCGGATCTTGGCGTAGACCAGCTTGTCGGCGAGGGCGTGCTGCACCCTGAGCCCCAACGGCACGCTGCGGGTCCCGGTGGCGATCAGGGTCTCCTGGCCGGTGCGGGCGTAGTCGCGGGCGACCTTGGCGGCCCAGAGGAAGATCTTGTACTTGGCCCCGCCCTCGGCCCGGGCCCGTCCGGCGATGCCGTTGTAGACCTTCTCGAACACCCGGGGCGCCGAGGCCATGTAGGTCGGCCTGACCACCGGCAGGTTGTGGATGATCCGGTCCACCCGGCCGTCCACCGCGGTGACCGAGCCGAGCTGGATGTGGCCCGAGGTCAGCGTCTTGCCGAAGACGTGCGACAGCGGCAGCCAGAGGTACTGCACGTCCTCGGCGCTGAGCAGCCCGGTGCTGGACTGGGCCGCGGCCTGGTAGGACCAGCAGTCGTGGACCAGCCGGACGCCCTTGGGACGGCCGGTGGTGCCGGAGGTGTAGATCAGGGTGGCCAGCTGCTCGCGGTCGATGGCGGCCACGGCGCTGACGACCGCGTCCGGGTGCTCCTTGAGGTAGGCGCCGCCGCGCTCCTCCAGCTCGGCCAGCGACAGCACCTCGACACCCTCGGGCAGGTCGGCGCCCTCGGCCGGCTTGCTGCCGTCGACGGTGACGATGTGCCTCAGCTCGGGCAGCCCGCCGATCACACCGAGGATCTTGGCCAGCTGCACGCCGTCCTCGGCGATGATCGCCCGGCTGCCGGAGTCGTCCAGGATGTAGGAGGTCTCGTCGGCGTTGGTGCTGGGGTAGACGGCCGTCACGGCCGCCCCGGTACACATGATGCCGAGGTCGGCCAGGATCCACTCGATCCGGGTGGAGCAGGAGATGGCGACCCGCTCCTCCGGCCGGATCCCCAGCGCCATCAGCCCGCCGGCGATGGCGTACACCCGTTCGGCGGCCTGGCCCCAGCTGAGCGAGCGCCACTGCTCGGCGCCGGGCGTACTGTCGGCGGCGTGCTCGTCCACCGGGACCGGGTAGCGGTACGCCTCGCGGTCGGGCGTCTCCGCGACCCGGGAGAGGAACAGCTGCGCCACGGAGGCGGGGCGGCTGTCGATCAGCGGTGCTGCGGAATTCACGGCTACCTCCGGGGCCCGGTTCAGGGGGCCGAGACCTTTGTTAACTCACGAGTAACTAGCTGGCAACGATCAGGGTAGGACGTTCGGGCGGCGAGCGTAAGAGGGGTTCTCCAGCGGGGGTCGAAATGAACTTGCCGGTCGACAAGTAAGTTGCCTACGATGGCCGTCCTGATGCGATGCCCTCCCCCGTTCCGGCAAAACCGAGTACGGTGTACGCAGATACCCCGTGCCCCCCGACCTCCTGCGAGAACCGTGTGCTGATCCGACTCCTGCGGGCCCATCTGCGGCCCTACACCAGGCCCATCACCCTCCTGGTGCTGCTGCAGCTGATCCAGACCATCGCCACCCTCTACCTGCCCACCCTGAACGCCGACATCATCGACGACGGGGTGATCAAGGGCGACACCGGCTACATCCTGCAGACCGGCGGGATCATGCTGGGGGTGACCCTGGCCCAGGTCGTCTGCGCCGTCGGCGCGGTGTACTTCGGCGCCCGCACCGCGATGGCCCTCGGCCGCGACATGCGCGCCTCCGTCTTCAACCAGGTCCAGTCCTTCTCGGCCCGCGAGGTCGGCCACTTCGGCGCGCCCTCGCTGATCACCCGCAGCACCAACGACGTCCAGCAGGTCCAGATGCTGGTGCTGATGACCTTCACCCTGATGGTCTCCGCGCCGATCATGTGCGTCGGCGGCATCATCATGGCGCTGAACCAGGACGTGCAGCTGTCGCTGCTGCTGGTGGCGATCGTGCCGGTGCTCGGCGTGGTGATCGGACTGATCGTCAGCCGGCTGCGCCCGCTGTTCCGTTCGATGCAGGTGCGCATCGACGGCATCAACCGGATCCTGCGCGAGCAGATCACCGGCCTGCGGGTGATCCGCGCCTTCGTCAAGGACACCCACGAGCGCGAGCGCTTCGCCGTCGCCAACGAGGAGCTGACCGACAACGCGATCCGCGTCGGCAAGCTGCTGGCGCTGATGTTCCCGCTGGTCATGATGGTGGTCAACGTCTCCAGCGTGGCCGTGCTGTGGTTCGGCGCGCACCGGATCGACAGCGGCGGGATGCAGATCGGCGCGCTCACCGCGTTCCTCAGCTACCTGATGCAGATCCTGATGTCGGTGATGATGGCGACCTTCATGTTCATGATGGTGCCGCGCGCCGAGGTCTGCGCCGAGCGGATCCAGGAGGTGCTGGACACCGAGAGCACCGTGGTCCCGCCGCTGGCCCCGGTCCGCGAGCTCAAGCGGGCCGGCTACCTGGAGCTGCGCGGGGCCGAGTTCCGCTACCCCGGCGCCGAGTCGGCGGTGCTGCGCGACGTCAGCATCTCCGCCCGCCCCGGCGAGACCACCGCGATCATCGGCAGCACCGGGTCAGGCAAGACCACCCTGCTGACCCTGATCCCCCGGCTCTCCGACACCACCGACGGCAGCGTCCTGGTCGACGGCGTGGACGTCCGCGACCTCGACCCGGTGCTGCTGGCGAAGACGGTCGGCCTGGTCCCGCAGAAGCCGTACCTCTTCTCCGGCACCGTCGCCAGCAATCTCCGCTACGGCAACCCGGACGCCACCGACGAGGAGCTCTGGGCGGCCCTGGAGACCGCCCAGGCCAAGGACTTCGTCGAGAAGCTGCCCGAGGGCCTGGACGCCCCGATCGCCCAGGGCGGCACCAATGTCTCCGGCGGCCAGCGCCAGCGCCTGGCCATCGCCCGGGTACTGGTCCGCCGTCCGGAGATCTACCTGTTCGACGACTCCTTCTCCGCCCTGGACTACGCCACCGACGCCCGGCTGCGCGCGGCCCTCTCCCGGGAGACCGCCGACGCCACCGTCGTCATCGTCGCCCAACGTGTCAGCACCATTCGCGACGCCGACCGGATCATCGTCCTGGACGAGGGCTCCGTCGTCGGCACCGGAACCCACCACGAGTTGATGGACAGCAACGAGACCTACCGCGAGATCGTCCTCTCCCAGCTGACCGAGGAGGAGGCGGCATGAGCTCCGAACAGGAAGCCGCGGCCAAGCGCCGCGGACCGGCCCCGATGCCGGGCCCCGGCCGGATGATGGCCGGCGGCCCGGTCGAGAAGTCGATGAACTTCAAGGCCTCCGGCAAGCGGGTGCTCGGGCTGCTGCGGCCCGAGCGCGCCCTGCTGGGCGTCGCCGTGCTGCTGGCCCTGGGCAGCGTCACCCTGTCGGTGATCGGACCGAAGATCCTCGGCCACGCCACCGACCTGATCCTGGCCGGGGTCTTCGGCCGGACGCTGACCCACGGCGCCACCCAGGCCGACGCGGTCGCGCACCTGCGCCAGTCCGGCCACGGCAACCAGGCCGACCTGCTGGCCGGCATGCAGCACGTCCGGCCGGGCCAGGGCATCGACTTCCACGCCGTCGGCGGCGTGCTGCTGTGGGTGCTCGGGATCTACCTGCTGGCGGGCCTGTTCGGCATCCTCCAGGCCCGGCTGATGAACCGGGCGCTGCAGCGGGCCGTCAAACGGCTGCGCGGCTCCGTCGAGGACAAGATCGCCCGGCTGCCGCTCAGCTACTTCGACCAGCAGCCGCGCGGCGAGGTGCTGAGCCGGGTCACCAACGACATCGACAACATCGGCCAGACCCTGCAGCAGACGCTCAGTCAGATCCTGGTCTCGCTGCTGACCATCGTCGGCGTGCTGACCATGATGTTCTACATCTCCTGGCTGCTCGCGCTGATCGCCCTGATCAGCGTCCCGGCCTCGATCGTGGTCGCCGCCAAGGTCGGCAAGCGGGCCCAGCCGCAGTTCGTCGCCCAGTGGAAGACCACCGGCAAGCTCAACGCCCACATCGAGGAGATGTACAGCGGGCACGCCCTGGTCAAGGTGTTCGGCCGGCAGGAGGAGTCGGCGGAGCTGTTCCAGGAGCAGAACGAGAAGCTCTACGCGTCCAGCTTCAAGGCGCAGTTCATCTCCGGCCTGATCCAGCCCTGCATGATGTTCATCGGCAACATCAACTACGTGCTGGTCGCGGTCGTCGGCGGACTGCGGGTCGCCTCCGGCGCGCTGTCCATCGGCGACGTCCAGGCGTTCATCCAGTACTCGCGGCAGTTCAGCCAGCCGCTGACCCAGGTGGCGAGCATGTCCAACCTGGTGCAGTCCGGTGTCGCCTCCGCCGAGCGGGTGTTCGAGCTGCTGGACGCCAAGGAGCAGGACCCGGACCCGGTCGACCCCCCGCGTCCGGCCGAGCTGCGCGGCCGGGTCGCCTTCGAGCACGTGGCCTTCCGCTACGACCCGGCCAAGCCGCTGATCGAGGACCTGTCGCTGACCGCCGAGCCCGGTCACACCGTCGCCATCGTCGGCCCCACCGGCGCGGGCAAGACCACCCTGGTCAACCTGCTGATGCGGTTCTACGAGGTCAGCGGCGGCCGGATCACCCTGGACGGGGTGGACGTGGCGCGGATGTCCCGCGAGGAGCTGCGCTCCGGCATCGGCATGGTGCTGCAGGACACCTGGCTGTTCGGCGGCACCATCGCCGAGAACATCGCCTACGGCCGCGAGGGAGCGAGCCGTGAGGAGGTCGTCGACGCGGCGCGGGCCGCGCACGTCGACCGCTTCGTCCGCACCCTCCCGGACGGGTACGACACCGTCATCGACGACGAGGGCACCGGGGTCAGCGCGGGCGAGAAGCAGCTGATCACCATCGCCCGGGCGTTCCTGGCGAACCCGTCCATCCTGGTCCTGGACGAGGCCACCAGCTCGGTCGACACCCGCACCGAGGTGCTCATCCAGCGGGCCATGGCCACGCTGCGCAGCGGGCGCACGGCCTTTGTCATCGCGCACCGTCTGTCGACCATCCGCGACGCCGACACCATCCTGGTGATGGAGGACGGCGCGATCGTCGAACAGGGCAGCCACAGCGAGCTGCTGGACGCGGACGGCGCCTACGCCCGGCTCTACGCGGCCCAGTTCAGCCAGGCCGTCGCCGAGGTCGACTGACACCGCACCGGACGAACGCGGCGGGGCCGGGTGTGATCACACACCCGGCCCCGTTTCGCTGTTCGTGCTACCGGCTCAGGGTGAGTGCGTCGGGCGCGGCGCCGTTGCTCAGGGTCAGCCGGGACAGCGGCCGGTCTGCCGCGGCATGGAACAGGTAGACCAGGTGGGTAGTTCGGTCGGGCGCGACCGCGGCGGGACCGGCGCCGGAGCCGGAGTCGTCGGCAAGGGTCAGCGCCGCTCCCCCGTCCGCGAGCAGGTGTGGTGGGAGGTAGCGCCCCGCCGTCGCGCTCCCCCACACCTCGACCCGCACGGTGCAGTCCGCCTCCGTGCAGGAGATGCCGTCGACGCGGACGCTGAACGGGCCGTCCGCCGTCCAGGCCGAGGCCCCGGCCGCCGGGGCCGCACGGTAGTCACCGGCCAGCCGCGGGCCGTCGGGGTGCGACTGGTAGTGCACCACCAGGGCGGCCACCACCGCGCCCGCGATCAGCAGTCCGCCGGCGCCGGCCAGTTCAGGGCTGAGCAACTGGGCGCGCGGGTACCGGGACTTCTGCTCAGCGGCACCAGCACCAGCCATGCGTCCCCCGTTTCGCCTTCAGCTGCGGGCGTAGTGAGTGGGCGGTAGGCCCACCACGGCTGTGAAGTCGCGGCTGAGGTGGGCCTGGTCGGCGTAGCCGAGGTCGGTGGCGAGGGCGGACCAGTCGACGGACGCGTCCTCGGCGCGCTGCGCCGCCTCGTGCAGCCGGGCCCGGCGCAGCACCCACTTCGGACCCGCGCCCACGTACTCGGCGAACAGCCGCTGCAGCGTGCGGACGGACACCCCGTGGCGCTCGGCCAGCTGTTCCACCCGGACCAGGGTGTGGTCGCCGGTGGCGGTCTCCACCATCGCGGCGACCTCGGCCGCCTGCGGGTCGATCGCGGGAAGGCGGGCCAGCAGGAAGGCGTCCGCGAGCCCGGCCATCACCATCGTGTCCTCCCCGGACAGGGACAGGATCTGACGGCTCGTCCGCTCCACCGCCGGACCGAAGACCTCGGTCGCCGGCAGCACCCGGTCGGCGAGCTCCTGGACCGGCCGCCCCCAGAACGCCCGGAACCCGCCCGGCCGGAACTTCACCCCGAGCACCTGCCCGCGCGCCTCCAGCCGCCGTACGAAGAGCCCGCGGTCGACCCCGTAGACGGCGGCCCGCGGCTCCTCGAACACCAGGTGCACATTGGGGTGCGACAGCACCTTCTGGTCGTACGGGGCCTGCCCGCACAGATCCCAGCGGACATGCCAGTAGAACTCGACCAGCGGCTCCAGCGCCGGATCGGGCTGCCGCTGGTCGAGGGAGAAGCGCCCGGCCGCGCCCTGCGGACGGAGCACTCCGCGCGGGGCGTCGGAACCGGTCATGACCCCAGCCTAGGCTGTCGCGTTTCTTCAAGACAGGCGATCGCCGCCGACCTAGCGTGGAGGGCATGACGAATCTACTTCCGCAGCTCACCGCCGCTTCCGCCGAGGCCGCCCGGGTCGCCCGCGCCGTCTCCGACGACCAGCTCTCCGACCCCACTCCCGACACTGAGTGGGATGTCAGGACTCTTGCCAACCACCTGGTGCTCTGGACCTCCTACAACTTCGAACTCCGCGCCCGCGGCGAGTCCGTCCCCGACGACTGGCAGCAGCGCGACTTCACCTCCGAGCCCGGCTGGGCCCAGGCGTACACCGAGCAGTTGGACCGGGCGCTGGCCGCCTGGTCGGACCCGGCGGTGTGGGAGGGCGAGGTCAAGATGGGCGATGCCAGCATGCCCGCGGCGGCCGTCGCCGGAATGATCCTGCTGGAGCTGGTCCTGCACGGCTGGGAGCTCGCCGTGGCCACCGGCCAGGAGTTCCACGTCCCCGGCAGCGCCGAGGCGGCCACGGTCGGCCTGGTCGAGGAGTACGCCGAGATGTACCGGCAGTACCAGGGCTTCGCCGAGCCGCTGCCGGTCGCCCCCGACGCCACCCCGTTCGACCGCGCGCTCGCCCTGTCGGGCCGCGACCCGGAGTGGACCGCGGCCTGACGCAGAGCGGTGTGGTGCGGCGGGGTGCCCCGGCCGGGCGTGGCTCAGGCGGGGCACCCCGAGTCGGCGATCACGTAGTAGCCGGGCGAGGTCTCCTCAAGGGTGTGGGTGACGAAGAGGTTGTAGAGGCCCATGTTCTGCTGCGAGCCCAGGGCGTAGACGTAGCCGAGGTTCTGGGTGGCACGGCCTGCGGTGACTTGGTGGTAGTTGTCGGTGCTGAAGCAGAGCGGCTTGAAGGTGGAGGTCGGCGTCGGGGTGGGCGTCGGCGTCGGGGTGGGCGTCGGCGTAGCGGTGGGGGTCGGCGTCGGCGTAGCGGTCGGGGTGGGGGTTGGCGTCGGCGTCGGCGTGCTGCCGGTGCTCTGGTCCAGGCCCCAGAACAGCGCGGTGTAGTAGCTGGAGCAGATCGACCCGAGGAAGTACGCCCCGGTGGCCCCGCACTGGTCGGCGCCGCTGCCCGGGTTCACCGCGAGCCCGTGCCCCATCCCCGAGATGAAGTAGGTCTGCACGGCCGGTCGGCCACTGCTGTCGTTGTAGTCGCTCTCGGTGGTGCCACCGGTCAGCGTCCGGGTGCTCGACGGCGTCTGCGAGATGCCCCAGACCCCGGTCCACTGGTCCCTGAGCTCGGTGGCATTGGCCTGGTTGACGGTGTAGTCGGAGGTGCCCTGCCAGATCGCGACCCGGGGCCACGGGCCGGTCCAGCCGGGGTCGGAGTCGGTCGCCAGCTTCGCCCACTGGGCGACGGTCTTGTTCACCGCGCCGCCCATGCAGGTGTAGGCCGAGGCGCTGCCGCCGGTCGCGCACTGGGCCGGCAGCCCCGAGTCCACCGCCCCGCCGGCGAAGACGTCCGGGTAGTCGGCCAGCAGTTCCGAGGTCAGGCCGCCGCCCGCCGACAGCCCGGTGACATAGACCCGTGAGGCGTCGATGCTGTAATGCGCCTCCATGTACTGCACCATCTGCAGCACCGAGGCCGCGCCGCCCTGGCCCCGGCTGTCCTGGGCCGGGTCGAAGAAGTCGAAGCACTCGCTGGAGTTGTTGGTGCTGGTCTGCTGCGGGTAGACCACGTCGAAGCCCCACTGGTCGGCGTACTTCTGCCAGCCCGAGTCCTGGTGGTAGCCGGTGGCGGTCTGGGTGCAGCCGTGCAGGGCCACCACCAGCGGTGCCTTGCTCTGCGGAGCGCTGGAGAGATAGCTGAACATCTGCAGCCCGCCGGGGTTGCTGCCGAAGCTGCTGACCTGCTGGAAACTGCCGGTCGCCGCTGCGGCCTGGCCGCCTCCCGCGGCGACCGCCAGTCCGGCCGCGACCAGGCCGAGGACGACCGCGGGGGCAAGGCGGCTGACGGTGCGTCTACTGCGGAGAAGTCCGGAGAACATCGGGGCCTCCTGGGTGGGGTGGAGGTGGCGGCCGGGCCGACCGTCGACAGCGGACGCTACGACCGCGCCCGATCCCCAGGCATGTATCCGACAACCACTGCTCGGCCGACCGGACTGTCGGCGTCCCCCATGTCCCGCACGTCCCCGCAGGTGGGCCCGCGCGTCCCGCCGTTGTCCAGTCGGCGCTCAGTCAGCGCTCAGTTGGCGCTTAGTTGGCGCTTAGTTGGCGCTGCGCAGGGCGGCCCAGGTCAGCGGCCCCACCTGGCCGTCCACCTCCAGGTGCTTGGCCGTCTGGAACTTCTTCACCGCGGCCTCGGTGTCCTTGCCGAACTGTCCGTCCACCCCCGAGGAGCCCACGCTGTAGCCGCGGTGGACCAGCAGGCACTGGAGCTCGGTGACCCGGACGTTCGCGGCCCCTGGGTCGGTCTCCGCGTTCCCCGAGTAGTAGGTGCAGGCCTGGTCCCACGGCGGCACGGACTTGGTGGCCGGCGGGCTGGTCTTGGGCGGAGCCGCGGTGGCGGGCGGGGCAGCCGAGGTACCGGCCCGCGCGGTGGTCTGCACCGGCGCCGGCGGCTGCGAGGCCCCCTTGGCCGGGACGCTGCCGGGCGCCCCCGCGCTCTGCCCCGGCTGCGCCGACTGTCCCGGCTGCGCCGAGGAGCCCGGGGACGGGGAGCCGGACGCGGGGGCCGCACCGGACGCCGAAGCCTGGTTCGCGGCGGAGGACGAAGCCGCCCCGGCCGGGAGCGGACCCGCGCCCGCGCCTGTTGCCGGGTCCGTCGCCGTGGCTCCGACCGAGCCGACCGCCACGGCTGCCGCAGACCCGCCCGAGGAGCCGGTGAGCAGCACCGCCGTCCCGGCGACAGCCGCGACCGCCACCACCGCGCCGCCGACCAACAGCCCGGTCCGGAGCCCGAGTCGGCCGCCCCGGGACTCCCGCGGCTGCGTGTACCGGGGCAGTTCAGCCACGGGGACCACCGCCGGGGCGGCGGTCTGCGGAAAGTACGGGGGTGCGAGCGGTCCCTGCAGTGCCGCGACCGTGGGCGGCGTCGGCGCCTGCTGCCCGTGCACCGGCGTGGGCGACAGCACCGGTACCGGCACGGGAGTCTCGGCCGCCGGTGCTCCCGGGGTCGACGACACCGCCGCCGCGCCCCGGCCGAGCAGCAGCGTCTCCTGCACCGGCACCGGCACCTGCTCCAGCGGCAACTGCCGTACAGCCGCCGCGATCTGAATACGGGTCATCACCGCGTCGGTGAGCGACTGCGGCCAGGGGGCCGGCACCTGACGGGTCGCCGCTGTCTCCATCACCGACTCCGGCCCCGGCCGCCGCTCCTGGTCCTTGTCCAGGCAGGAGGCGATCAGCGCGGCCAGATCCGGATCGATCCCGGCGACCCGGTCCAGCACGTCCTCCTTCGGCGGCTCGTACGCCACCCGGTGCAGCACGTCGACGCTGGTGCCGTCGCCGAAGGGGGCGTTGCCGGTGAGCGCATAGGCCAGGACCGAGCCCAGCGCGAAGACGTCGGAAGCGGTCCGCACCGGGAGGCCGCGTACCTGCTCGGGTGACATATAGGCCGGGGTGCCGACCTGCTGGCCGGTCATGGTGATCGAACTGGCGTCCCCGGCCTGGGATATACCGAAGTCGATCACCCGGCAGCCGTCCGGGCCGAGGATGACGTTGGACGGTTTGATGTCCCGGTGCACCACCTCGGCCTCGGCCATCGCCGCCACGGCCTGGCCCAGGTCGGCGGCCAGCCGCCAGGTCGCCGCGAGGTCGAGCGTCCCGTACTCGGCGACCGTCGCGGTCAGGCTGAGGCCGGGGATGTACTCGGTGGCCATCCACAGCAGTTCGTCGTCGAAGCCGCTGCCCAGCAGCACCGCGGTCTGCCCGCCCTGGACCCGGGCCAGCGACTCCGACTCGCGCTTGAAGCGGCGGCGGAACTGGTCGTCCTCGGCGTACTCGGGCCGGATCACCTTGACTGCGGCGAGCCCGTCCCGTGCGGTGTCCCGGCCGAGGTAGATCCGGCCCATGCCGCCGCTGCCGAGCAGGGCCACGATCCGGAACGGGCCGACCTGCCGGGGATCGACGCCGCGCAGCGGGGTCGCCCCGAGCCGGTCCAGGCCCAGGCCGGCGAAGACCCGCGGGTCGGACAGGGGCTGGCTGTGCTCTGGCATCGGACGTCCCGGCTTCCACACGCGACAGCAGTTGGCAGCGGGAGGCTACCGCACCCGTGTGCACGCCGGTACGCGCGCCAGTACACGGCCGGTGCCCGTGCCTGGACGCAGCCGGTGGACATAGCGGTGGGGCCCGTCGAAGGACGGGCCCCACCGGTGCTAACTGCCGTGCTGCTACTTCCTCTTGTCGGCCGCCGGGGCATCGGCGTCGGTGGACAGCGCGGCGATGAAGGCCTCCTGCGGGACCTCCACCCGGCCGACCATCTTCATCCGCTTCTTGCCCTCCTTCTGCTTCTCCAGCAGCTTCCGCTTACGGGAGATGTCACCGCCGTAGCACTTCGCCAGCACGTCCTTGCGGATCGCCCGGACGGTCTCGCGAGCGATGACGCGCGAGCCGATCGCGGCCTGGATCGGCACCTCGAACTGCTGGCGCGGGATCAGCTTCTGCAGCTTCCCGGCCATCATCACGCCGTAGTTGTAGGCCTTGTCCTTGTGCACCACGGCGGAGAAGGCGTCCACCGCGTCACCGTGCAGCAGGATGTCGACCTTCACCAGGTCGGCCGCCTGCTCGCCGATGGGCTCGTAGTCGAAGGAGCCGTAGCCGCGGGTCTTGGACTTCAGGTGGTCGAAGAAGTCGAAGACGATCTCGGCGAGGGGAAGGGTGTAGCGGAGCTCGACCCGGTCCTCGGAGAGGTAGTCCATGCCCTGCAGCGCACCGCGGCGGCCCTGGCACAGCTCCATGATCGCGCCGACGAACTCGTTGGGCGCGAGGATGGTGCCGCGCACGATCGGCTCGTTCACCTCGGTGATCTTGCCGCCGGGGAACTCGCTGGGGTTGGTGACGGTGATCTCGCTGCCGTCCTCCATCACCACCCGGTAGACCACGTTGGGCGCGGTGGAGATCAGGTCCAGGTTGAACTCGCGCTCCAGCCGCTCCCGGATGATCTCCAGGTGCAGCAGGCCGAGGAAGCCGCAGCGGTAGCCGAAGCCCAGCGCCACCGAGGTCTCCGGCTCGTAGACCAGCGCGGCGTCGTTGAGCCGCAGCTTGTCCAGCGCGTCGCGGAGCAGCGGGTAGTCCGAGCCGTCCAGCGGGTAGAGGCCGGAGAACACCATCGGGCGCGGGTCCTTGTAACCGCCCAGCGCCTCGGTCGCGCCCTTGTGCATCGAGGTGATGGTGTCACCCACCTTGGACTGCCGGACGTCCTTCACCCCGGTGATGATGTAGCCGACCTCGCCGACCCCCAGGCCGTCCGCGACCTTGGGCTCCGGCGAGATGACGCCGATCTCCAGCAGCTCGTGAGTGGCGCCGGTGGACATCATCTGGATGCGCTCGCGCTTGGTCAGCTCACCGTCGACCACCCGGACGTAGGTGACCACGCCGCGGTAGGTGTCGTAGACCGAGTCGAAGATCATCGCGCGGGCCGGGGCGTCCTTGACGCCGACCGGGGCCGGCACCCGCTTCACGACCTCGTCCAGGATCGCCTCGACGCCGAGACCGCTCTTCGCACTGGCCAGCAGCACGTCCTCGGGGTCGCAGCCGATGATCCGGGCGAGCTCCTCGGAGTACTTCTCCGGCTGGGCGGCCGGCAGGTCGATCTTGTTGAGCACCGGGATGATGGTGAGGTCGTTCTCCAGCGCCAGGTAGAGGTTGGCGAGGGTCTGCGCCTCGATCCCCTGGGCCGCGTCCACCACCAGCAGGGTGCCCTCGCAGGCCGCCAGCGAACGGGAGACCTCATAGGTGAAGTCGACGTGCCCGGGGGTGTCGATCATGTTGAGGATGTGCGTGGTGCCCTGCTGCTCACCGGTCAGCGGGGCCCAGGGCAGCCGGACCGCCTGCGACTTGATGGTGATGCCGCGCTCGCGCTCGATGTCCATGCGGTCGAGGTACTGGGCACGCATCTGCCGAGGGTCGACCACGCCGGTGATCTGCAGCATCCGGTCGGCGAGCGTGGACTTGCCGTGGTCGATGTGGGCGATGATGCAGAAGTTGCGGATCAGCGCCGGGTCGGTACGGCTTGGCTGCGGAACGTTGACGGGGATGGCGGGCACTCAGGGTCCAATGGTGTCGAGTGGCTGGAGCAGGCTCCTTCCGCACGGCGTCCGCGTGACGTCCAGGCGAGGGCGCGACCGGGAAGGTACACCTATCGTCCCACGAGCGGGGACCTCGCCGCTCAGGCCCGTCCGGGCGGCGTTCCCGGCTTTCGCCGGGGGCGGTTCGCGGGGGCCTGTTCGCCGGGGTCTGTTGCCGCGACCGCGACCGCGGCTGGGCGCGGGGGCACGGCCTGGCACGCGCCTTAGCGTGTGGCTTAGGTATGTGGCTGGACGCGCGGCTTGGGTGTGTAGCTGGGCACGCGCCTGAGCGTGTGGCTGGGCGCGCGGCGTCACGCGGAGGCAGGGCACGCACGTCGCGCAGCAGCAGCAGCTCGTTCTCGGCCCGCGCCTGGGCGCTTCGCGGCCTACTCGGACGCCTTGCCGGGCACCCGGCCGGGTGCGCCGGAGGCGCGACCGCGGACCACGAGGGCCCAGCCGATGAGCGGAGCCTGAAGCGGCAGCCGGCCGAACGCGACGGCCCGCTTCACCGGCGAGGCGTTCCGGTAGTCGTAGGCCATCTGCACGTTCGCCGGGAAGACCGCCGCCAGCAGCCCGGCCGCGGCGAGCCCGCCGACCCGGCGGGTCTGCGGCAGCGCCACGGCCGCGGCGACCGCCAGCTCGACCGCGCCGCTGGCCTTGGTCCAGGCCCGCGGGCTGCCGGGCAGCACCTTGGGGACGATCGAGTCGTACGGTCCCGGGACGGCGAAGTGCAGCACCCCCGACCCGGCCAGCAGGCCGGAGAGCAGCAGCGCGGAACGGTTGCCGGAGACCTTGGCGTGCAGGCGGTCGATGACTGGGAGCATGCCGCCCACCCTGGCACAGACGACTGGCACCGCGTGCGGAGAGCGGGGAGGATCACAGCCCATGATCCTGGAATCCGCGGTACTCGACGTCGTCCCCGGCCGCCGGGAGGAGTTCCTGGCCGCGTTCCGGCAGGCCCGCCCGCTGATCGCCGCGCAGCCCGGCTTCCTCGCCCTGCGGCTGCTGCCCTGCCTGGACCCCGGACGCGAGTCGCGTTTCCTGCTCCAGGTGGAGTGGCAACGTGTCGAGGACCACACCGAGGGCTTCCGCCGCTCCCCCGAGTACGCGCAGTGGCGCGAGCTGCTGCACCCCTACTACGACCCGTTCCCACTCGTCGAGCACTACGGCGAGCCAGTGGCGGGATCGAGGCCGGGCCCGGCATGACCGGTTTGGGCCGGGCCCCGGCCCGCTGGTAGTCTGGGCCATCGTGTCTGCGATGCCCCATGCCCTCGGGCCGGTGGCCTAGCGGACACACCTTCTGTTCCAACCAATCAGACTGAGGCTCTTTCGTGGCGAACATCAAGTCCCAGATCAAGCGCATCAAGACCAACGAGAAGGCTCGGCAGCGCAACAAGTCTGTCAAGTCCTCGCTGAAGACCGCCGTCCGCAAGGCCCGTGAGGCCGTGGAGGCGGGCGACTTCGAGAAGGCCATCGTGCTGACCCGCGAGGCCAACAAGAAGCTCGACAAGGCCGCCAGCAAGGGCGTTATCCACAAGAACCAGGCTGCCAACAAGAAGTCTGCTCTCAGCGCCAAGATTGCCGGCCACCAGGCCTGATCTGCCTGCTGTCCAACCGCTCCACCCTCCGCGCAGACTTCGTCCGGCCCTCTATCCAGACGCTGCGCGGAACCCACGCACCGCACGCGGCCTGCGTTCGCCACGCGGGTGCGGTGCAGCAACAACACATACGAAACGCCTGCTCACAGGCTGATTGCCCACTGCCCGCCGGGGAAGCCCCCGGCGGGCAGTGGTCGTTCCAGCCGCCCTCGCGCCCGCCGGAAGCGCCCGGAAGCCCGGCGCGAGTGCCCCCTTCTGATTCTCGCCGCCATACCACTACGGTGCGCAGCAGCCCGGTCACAGATCCGGGATCGAACGAAGGGTGATCACCATGAAACTCACGTTCCTCGGCACCACCTCGAAGGACGGCGACTGCCCGACCCTGTACGAGACCGAAACCGGCGACATCGCCGTCCAGGGCGACCGGCTCACCGACCCGCAGGCGCTGGAGTAGTTGCGGGACGTCAAGCACTCGGAGACCTTCGTCGTCATCCCCCGGGCCCTGCTCACGCGTTTCGCGCCGAGGGGTTGCCGCTCTGACCTCCGAGACATTCCGTCAGTTCCAGCGCAGCGGTGCCGTGTCCGACGAGCCAGACAACCCCTGGGTGCTCAACGTGAGCCACCAACTCGCGTCCGGGAAGCGGTTCGAACGGGCACGCATCGTTGACGATCCGATGATCGACAATCAACGCTTCCTGCTGGCCAGCTCCTTGGCCAGGCCGGAGGACATCAGGATCCTCGGACGGCACAGGGCCGAGGAATTGGAGTTGCCGCAGACCGACTTCTTGCTGTTCGACTTCAAGACCCTGGCACGGCTGCACTTCGACAGCTCAGACCGAACGCTCGGTGTCGAGTTGACCGAAGATCCGACCGAAGTGCTCAACGCGTGCCAGATCAGGGACGCCGCTTGGCATTACGCACAGCCTGCGCGGGCCTTTGCGGCGGCGATGGCCCGGTCTCAGACGATCTCTTGATTCTCGCCAGGGATTGGACGTGCAAGTTCCTGCACACTCCTGGCCATCTCGACAGCGGAGCGTGCAATCTCGATCACAGCACCTCCCCGATCGAGAGAGGCAACAGCCATGGCACTACACCTGCTCGGCAAGGACCCCGACAGCCCCGACGGCAAGTCCCCCACCGTGTACCTCGACGACGTCACCGACAACTACGTGCTGCAGGGCTGGAAGATCACCGATTCTGCGCGACTCGCTGAAATGGACATCCCCGAGCACGAGACCGTGATCGAATTTCCCCGGCGGATGATGCGGTTCTTCCCGGAGGTCAACGATGGCGGCTCCGACGCTTGAGCAACTGCTGCGCAGCTGCGAACGGTCAGCGGTACACCTGGAGATGCGCGACGGCTACATGCTCGACGACCCGCTGTTCATCGCTTGGAAGGCCGGCCACCGGTACGACCCGGCCGACCGCCGGTCATGGTGGCGTCCCTGGTTGCAGATCATCGCAGACACCACACAGCGCGGTGTCGACCTGCGCCGGGCGCGCATCGTCTCCGAACCAGTCAGCGAGTACATCCGCTTCGAGTACGACGTCACCTTCACCAACACGGCGGCAGGCGAACGGGTGCGCTGGCTTCCTCGCCGACAGGCCACCGACATCCCATTGCCCGGGAACGACTTCTGGGTGATCGACGACAGCATCGTCATGGTCCACCACTTCAGCGGCGACGGAGACTTCGTCACCGAGGAGGTCACCAGCGACCCGGCCGTGGCAAAACTCTGCACCTCCGCCTTCGAAGCGGTGTGGGAGCGCGCCATCGACCATGACGACTACCGGCCCGCCTAACCGACAGTTGGGACTGTGTCACCGACCGCACCAGCGTCCAGCGTTGAGCAGGCCAGACAAGCACTCGGCCAGCGCCTCCGCGAGATCCGGCTCGATGCCGGGCTGACCGCGAGGGCGCTGGCTGCGCTGTGCGAATGGCACGAGTCGAAGTGCTCCCGGATCGAGCACGGCAGGGTGACCCCGTCGGACGCCGACCTGCGGGCGTGGACGCTGCACTGCGGTGCGTCGAACGAGATCGCTGACCTGATCGCCACCGCCCGTGGCATCGACGGAATGTACGTCGAGTGGCGACGCATCGAACGGGCAGGTCTGCGTCAGGTCCAGGAGAACGTGCAACCGCTGTTCGAGCGCACCCGACGCTTCCGGATCTACCAGTCCTGGGTCATCCCCGGCCTGCTCCAGACCGAGGCGTACAGCACCGCCGTGCTGAACACCATCGTCGCCCTGCGCGGCGTGCGCGACGACGTGGCGGAAGCGGTTGCCGTCCACATGGCTCGCCAGAGCATCCTCCGCTCACATGATCACCGCTTCGCGTTCCTGGTCGAGGAGTGGGTGCTGAGGACGGTCATCGGCGACGTCGACGTCATGGGCGCCCAGCTCGGCCACCTCATCCAACTGGCCCTCCTTCCGTCCGTGAGCCTTGGCGTGATCCCTGTGGGGGCACGGCGGGGAGCAGGCTGGCCCGTTGAGTCCTTCACGCTCTACGACGACGCGCAGGTGAACGTGGAGCTGGTGTCCGCGCACCTGACGGTGACTCAGCCGCACGAGGTCGCAATGTACGGACAGACCTTCACCGACCTTGCGGCGCTGGCCTGTTACGGCGGGACAGCACGGCGGCTCGTCGGGGCGGCGATCCAGGCACTCGGATGAGCTGCTGCAAGTTCCCGCACATCCGTTGAGGACGCTTGCCGGCCATACCTACCGTCGGCGACATGGAGGACACAGCGGCACCCTCAATGCTCGCGCTGCAGGACAGCCGCCTGGGATGGTCCGTGGTCGCGTGTGCTGAGCGCTGGGCCTCTCTGGAGGTGACTGGATGACCGCGGGCGTTCGTTGCTCGTACTGTCAGGAGCCGGCCGACGGGTTGCGGTGCAGGCTGATCCGCGGGGACCGGGGGTCGCCGGTTGTCGCTGTTGGTCATGCTGGGTGCTATCGGGTGTTCTTGGACGACCTGGTCCTGGTTGCCGGGGGTGTCGAGGGTGCGCATCCTCGGGCCGGGTCCTGTCATCTGTGTGGGACGTATGTGCAGCGGGCTCGCGTGTATCGCTGAGATCCATGGTGACAGCGCGGCAGGTGCGACTGTGGTGCGCTGCCTCGCCTGCTGCGAGAGGCCGCCCCGGCCTGGGTATGACTGGGTCAGCGTTGGGAGCGGGCGGCGGCGGAGACGGTGACGATGCACTGCTCCAGGGCGTAGGCGGGGTCGCCGGAGCCGCCCTTGACGGCGGCGTCGGCGTCGGCGATGGCGCGGAGGGCGGTGGCGACACCGTCGCCGGTCCAGCCGCGGAGCTGCTGCCGGACGCGGTCGATCTTCCATGGGGGCATGCCGAGTTCACGGGCCAGGTCACCGGGCCGCATACCGCGGTCGGCGGTCGCGACCCTGCCGATGGCGCGGACGCCGGAGGCCAGCGCGAAGACGATGCCGGTGGGCTTCTCCCCCACCGCCAGGGCCCAGCGCAGCTGGCCCAGCGCCTCGGCGGTGCGTCCGGTCACGGCGAGGTCGGCGACCTGGAAGCCGGAGGACTCGGCGCGGCCGGTGTAGTAGCGGGCGACGACGGTCTCGTCGATGGTGCCCTCGGTGTCGGCGGCGAGCTGGCTGCAGGCGGAGGCCAGTTCGCGCAGGTCGCTGCCGACGGAGTCGAGCAGGGCCTTGCAGGCGTCCTCTGTCGCGGAGCGGCCGGTCACGCGGAACTCGGAGCGGACGAACGCCAGCTTCTCCGCGGGCTTGGTCAGCTTGGGGCAGACCACCTCGCGGGCACCCGCCTTCTTGGCCGCGTCCAGCAGGCCCTTGCCCTTGGCCCCTCCCGCGTGCACCAGGACCAGCATCACCTCGGGCGCCGGGTTGTCCAGGTAGGCCTTGATCTCCTTGACCGTGTCGGCGGCGAGGTCCTGGGCGGCGCGGACGACGATGACCTTGCGCTCGGAGAACAGCGACGGGCTGGTCAGCTCGCTGAGCATGCCCGGCTGCAGCATGCCGGGCTGCAGGTCGCGCAGGTCGGTGTCCGGGTCGGCCTGCCGGGCCGCGGTGGTGGTCTGCGCCACGGCGCGGTCGAGCAGCAGCTCCTCCTGGCCGACGACGACGGTCAGCGGGGCGAGTAGGTCTTCGGTCGGGTTCTTAGCCATCGCGGTCAGCCTATCGGCCGGGGCCGACAGCGTGCCGACAGCACGGGCTCAGTCCTCCGGCGGTGACCCCGGCGGGTGGCCCTCCAGCCAGCCGTCGTGGTCGGCGGCGAGCGCGTCCAGGACGGCCGGGGTGAGGCCGGGCGGGAGCGGCGGTTGGAGGACGACCAGCCACTGGGCGTCCTCGGCGTCGTCCTCGCCGGCCAGCGCCTCGCGGTGCAGTTCGGGCTCGGGGAGCGCGGGGTGCGTGGCGGCGAGCTGCTCGGCGACAGAGTCAGCGGCGTCGCGGTCGGGGAGGACCAGAACGTAGTGGTCATCGGAGTAGGGGTCATCAGAACTGTGCACCTCGGCATTATCGGGGACGGGTGGCGACCGAGATCCTGCCCACCTGGTCGATGACGGCCAGGTCGCCCTGCTGGTCGGTGCGGAGCACGGTGCTGCCGATCGAGCGGAGCAGGCGCAGGGTGGCCGGGGCCGGGTGGCCGTAGCTGTTGCCCAGGCCGCAGGAGATCAGCGCCAGGCGCGGGGCGAGCGCGCGGATCAGTTCGGCGTCCTGGTTGGCCGAGCCGTGGTGGGCGACCTTGAGGACGTCCACGTGGCGCAGGGCCGGGTAGTCGGCGAGGTGGTCGAGCAGTCGGGCCTGGGCGGGCGGTTCCAGATCGCCGAGGAAGGCCATCCGCAGCTGCGGGGTGGTGATGAGCAGGGCAACGCTGGCGTTGTTGGGCCCGGGGGTTCCGGCGTCCAGCGGTCCGGCCGGCCAGAGCACCTGCCAGTGCAGGTCGCCCAGGCCGCGGCGCTCGCCGGGGGCGGCCTCCAGCAGCGGGATGCGCGCGGCACCGGCCCAACGCCGGATCCTGGCCCACTCGCCGGGCGGGTCCTGGTCAGGGGTGGTCTCGATGGCGCCCACCTCACGGTCGTGCAGGACTCCGGGCAGGCCCTCGGCATGGTCGGCGTGGTCATGGGTGAGCAGCAGCAGCGGAATGCGGGTGATCTCCAGGCTGCGCAGACAGCTGTCGACGGCGTGCGGGTCAGGCCCCGCGTCGATCACCAGGGCGGTGCCCGGGTCCGTCCCCGAGGAGATCACCAGCGCGTCACCTTGGCCCACGTCGCAGGCGACGACCCTCCAGTGCGGCGGCGGCCAGCCGGTGACCAGCCGGGTCAGCGGCGCCGGTCGTAACAGCAGGGCAAGTAGCGCCAAGGTCAGCGCCAGGGCGACGAAGCGGTGGCGCAGCACCGGAAGGCAGGCGACCGCCGCGCAGGTGACGGCGACCAGCAGCAGTGCGCCGCCCCAGCCGCCCGGCCAGGCCAGCTCCGCCCCGGGCAGATCGGCGGCCCAGCGGGCGAGCATGATGATCCAACTCGCCGGGACGGCGGCCAACCTGGCCAGCACCACGGCCGCGGGCATGGACAGCGGTGCCGCCGCGAGGGCGGCGAAGCCGAGCAGGGTGGCCGGGGCCACCGCGATCTCGGCGAGCAGGTTGCAGGGGATCGCCACCACACTGACCCTCGCTGCTTTGAGGGCCAGCAGCGGGCCGCACATCACCTGGGCCGACGCCGCGCAGCCGACCGCCTCGGCGAGCCGTTCCGGCCAGCCCCGCTGGACCAGCGCCTCGGTCCAGCGCGGACCCAGCACCAGGATTCCGGCCGTGGCCAGCGCGGACAACGCGAAGCCGTAGGAACGGGCCAGCCACGGGTCGACCAGCATCAGCAGCAGCGTGGCCCCGCTGAGGGCGGAGAGCGCGGAGGCCCGGCGCCCGGTCGCCAGGGCCAACAGCATGACCAGGCCGGTGGTGGCCGCCCGCAGCACGCTGGGATCGGGACGGCAGAGGACGACGAAGCAGGCCGTCAGCAAGGCTCCGACCAGGGCCGTCGGCCGCAGCGGCAACCCGAGTCGGGCAGCGAGGCCGCCGCGTTCCGGGGTACGGGAGCGTGAGGCCGCGCCGATCAGCAGCACCAACAAGATACTGAGGTTTGCACCACTTACGGCAGTGATGTGGGCGAGGTCGGTGGCGAGGAAGGCCTCCTCCAGGTCGTCGGGCATTTCGCTGGTGTCCCCCACGACCAGGCCGGGGAGCAGCGCGCGGGGATCCGGAGCCAACGGGGCGCTGGCCCGGCGCAGCCCGGCCCGCAGCGCCCCCGCCGCACGCTGCACCTGTCCCGGGGGCGAGAGCACCTGCGGTGGGCCGCGGGTGAGCAGCAGGGCCGCGGTGTCACCGCCCGGGGCCACTTCCTGCAGCCGGGCCTGGACGGTCAGTCGGGTCGAGGGCAGCAGGGCGAGCCAGGCGTCGACTCCCGGGCCGGGGTCCTTCCCCCGGGAGCGGCTGCCGACGCGGCTGCCTTGGGCGATGACGACGACCGGGGTCCTCACCGCGGTAGCGCCGACCCGGTCGACAACGGCCTGGAGGACGACATACGGAGCCACCCCCGCGTGGCCCTGCCGCGGGTCCTTGGTGATGGTCAGATCGACGGTCACGGTGGCCTGACGGCGCGCCAGTTCGGGCAGCGGGCCTCGGTGCAGATCGGCGGTGGCCAGGGTGGTGGCGACGGCCGCCGCACCGGCGCTGAGCAGCAGCCCGGCCAGCGAACGTCCGGTCAGCGGACGGCGGAGCGGGCGGAAGGGGCGGAAGGAGGGGCGGGAGCGGAAGGGTCGGACGGGGTGGCGGGAAGGACGGGCACGGGTTGACAGGCGCATCAGGAGCAGGGCAGTGGCCGCGGCGAGCAGCGCGGCCAGCCGTACCCATGGCACGCCGGCGGGACCGACGCCGAGGACGGCGGCGGCGGTGGCCCACACGGTGAGGGCGGGCCCGACCAACCGCAGGTCCTGCGGCGGTGGCTCAGGTGCGTGCCGTCCAGGTGCGTGCCGTCCAGGTGTGCGCGGCTCCGGTGTGTGTGGTGCGGTGGGTGGCGGACGGCGGGTCGTCATGGCTGCGCCTCCTCTCGTCAGGGTCGGAGCAGGGCGCGGAGGTCCTTGAGGCGGCGCTCGCCGAATCCGCTGATCTGCCGGAGGTCGTCGACCGAGCGGAAGCCGCCGTGCTGGTCGCGGTACTGGATGATGCGCTGCACCAGGACGGGTCCCAGCCCGGGCAGTGCGTCGAGTTGGTCGGCGGTCGCGGTGTTGAGGCTCAGCGGGCTGCCCGGCGCTGCGGGCACACCTGGCACACCAGGCACGCCAGGGGCACCGGGCCCGCCGGGAGCCGCTGCCGCCGTCCCGCCGACGATGATCTCCTCGCCGTCGTTGACGATTCTGGCCAGGTTCAGATTCGTCAGGTCGGTGCCGGCCAGCGCGCCACCGGCGGCGCGCAGGGCGTCCTGAACCCGCGCGCCGGGGCGCAGCGTACGGACGCCCGGACGGCGGACCCGGCCGGCGACGTCCACGATCACCCCGCCGGTAGCCCCCGCGGCACCCGCGGCTTTCGGCGCTGTCCCGGTTCCGCCCACGGTCGGCTCCGGTGACACCACGGACGCCGCCGTGGCCCCCGCCGTCGCCGTCCCGGCAGTCTCGGCGACCGGGACGGCGACGGGTTCCGGACGGCCCACCCAGAAGTGCTGCACCCCGTAGCCGAGGGCGAGGACCAGCAGGACGCAGAGGCCGACCACCGCCCGCCGGTCCAGGTCCAGCCGCTCCTGCACGGCGAGCGGGAGCAGCGAACGGACCCGCGCGGAGGCCGAAGGCAGCGCCGGGAGCGGGGGCAGGAGCGGGGGCGGGAGGTCCTCCGGCTCCTCCTCCAGGGCACCCGCGGCGACGGGATCCACCCCCGGCGGAGGGTGCGCAGACGGCGGAGGACATGGCGACGGCGACGGCGACGGCAAAGGTGAAGGCGAAGGTGAAGGCGAAGGCGAAGGCGAAGGTGAAGGCGACGGGGCCGTGCGCACCCGTCGTGGCGCGGCCTCGTCGCGGCGGCCGGGACCGAACAGCGTGTCCATCCGCTGCCGGACCAGGTCGTCCATGGAATCCCGGTGCGAGCCGGGCAGCACGGTTCTCATGCCGCCGACGCTAGTCCCGCGAAACACCTGCCCAGCACGGCTACTGACGCCCTGTGGACAACTCGGGGGGTGTGCACAACTCGCTCACCCGCAAGGGTGAGAATCGGCTCAGCGCGGTGACACCACGACCGCCAGCAGCCCCGGGCCGACATGGGCGCCGATCACCGCGCCCACCTCCCCCACATACAGTTCCCGCAGCCCGGGAACCCGCTCCCGCAGCCGCTCCGCGAGGGTCAACGCGCCTGCCTCCGCCGCCAGGTGATGCACCGCCAGATCCACCTCGGCCGTTCCGGCCTGGGCGATGGCGATCTCCTCCAGCCTGGCGATGGCCCGGCTCGACGTCCGTACCTTCTCCAGCGGCTGGATCCGGCCGTCGGCCAGGTGCAGCAGGGGCTTCACCGCCAGCGCGGAGCCGAGCAGCGCCCGGGCCGCGCCGATGCGCCCGCCCCGCCGCAGGTACTCCAGGGTGTCGACGTAGAAGAACCCGGTGGTGGCCGCGGCCCGCTTCTCCGCGGCGGCGGCGACCTCGTCCAGGCTGCCGCCCGTCTGGGCGACCTCGGCCGCTGTCAGCACCGGGTAGCCCAGGGCCATGGCGACCATCCTGGTGTCCACCACCCGGACCGGCACCGGTGCGTCCTCGGCGGCGAGCAGCGCGGCCTCGTACGTCCCCGAGAGCTCGGCCGAGAGGTGCAGCGAGACGATCCCGGTGGCGCCCCGCTCGGCCGCGGCGCGGTAGGCGGCGGCGAACGCCTCGGGGCTGGGCCGGGAGGTGGTGACGTGGACCTTGCGCTGCAGCGCCGCCGCGACGTCGCCCGGTGTGACCGCGACGCCCTCCTCCAGGTCCTCGTCGCCCATCACCACGCTCAGTGGCACCACGTCCACCCCATGACGGGTGACCGCCTCGTCGGAGAGATAGGCGGTGGAATCGGTGACGAGCGCGACGGGCATGTCCCGGAGATTACCTGTCCGCGGGGGTGAGGGACAGGGGGACAAACCCCAGGTGACGCCACGGACAACAGAAGCCGACGGCGGAGCCCGTCAGGGCTTGCGCAGCGGATCGGCCTCGACGGCGGCCGGCGCCCAGTGGCGCAGCGCACCCGCCTCCGCCTCGCACTCCTCGCCCAGCCGGGCCAGGTCGTCGTCGGTGAAGCGGTGCTGCCGGTCCTGCGCGGCCCAGCGCAGCGAGGAGGCCAGGTGGACGATCCGCTCGCCGCGCTCCTTGGCGTGGGTGAAGCGGGACTCCACCCTGGACGTGTCCGGTTCCCGTTCCAGCAGCCGCAGTTCGGCGTCGAGCTCGACGGCGTGCGAGTCGAGCCGGGCGAGCAGGCCGAGCGCCTCGACCAGTTGCGGATCCCTCGGCGCGCCGGCCTCCAGCACCCGCCGGGAGGCGGCGAGCGCCCCGCGCACCTCGCTGCGCAGCGCGGCGACCCGTCCGTGCACGCCGCCCCTGGTGAGCGAGCGGGCCTTGATGCCGACGTCCTCCACCGCGCGCTTGGCCTGCGGCGCGGCGCGGCCGATGGCGCGCTTGGTCTTCACCACGACCAGCGCGGTGACGGCCGCGATGCTCCCGAAGAACAGCACCAGGATTCCCAGAACGATGGCCAGCGTCTCCACGCGGTGCTCCTCTCACTGCTCAGCAAGCAGAACGGCCGTACTGCTGTTCCACGGTAGCGCCATGGAACAGCGGTACGGCCGCCGCGAGCGGTATTCCCCGAGAGATCAGGGACACTTCAGGGCCGCCCTGATCCTCGCGTCGCCAGCCTCACACCACGATGTTGACCAGCTTCGGCGCCCTGACGATCACCTTGCGCACCTCGGCCCCGGCGATCGCCGCCACCACCGCGGGGTCGCCCAGCGCCAGCGCCTCCAGCTCCGCGTCGGCGATGGCCGGCGGGACCTCCAGCCGGGCCTTGACCTTGCCCTTGACCTGGACCACGCAGGTCACGGTGTCGTCGACCAGGTAGGCCGGGTCGGCCTCCGGCAGGGTCTCGTGCACCAGCGAGGTCGGGTGGCCCAGCCGGTGCCACAGCTCCTCGGCGATGTGCGGGGCCAGCGGGGCGACCAGCAGGACCGCCTGCTCGGCCACGACCCGCGGCGTGGAACCCCGCTTGACCAGGAAGTTGTTCAGCTCGGTGGCCTTGGCCACGGCGGTGTTGAACTTCAGCCCGGCCAGGTCGCCGCGGATGCCGTCGATGGCCTTGTTCAGCGCCCGCAGGGTGGCCTCGTCCGGCTCCTCCTCGGTGACCACCAGGGCACCGGTCTCCTCGTCCACGACGGTGCGCCACAGCCGCTGCAGGAAGCGGAAGGAGCCGACCACGGCGCGGGTGTCCCAGGGGCGGGAGACGTCCAGCGGGCCCATCGCCATCTCGTACAGGCGCAGGGTGTCCACGCTGTAGGCGTTCGTGACCTCCTCGGGGGCGACCACGTTCTTCAGCGACTTGCCGATCTTGCCGATCTCCCGGCTGACCGGCCCGCCCTCGAAGTACCAGACGCCGTCCCGCTCCTCGACCTCGGCCGCGGGGACCGGGAAGCCGCGGGAGTCGCGGAACACCTCGCCCTGGATCATGCCCTGGTTGAACAGCTTGTGGAACGGCTCCTTGGAGCTGACGTGGCCCAGGTCGAACAGCACCTTGTGCCAGAACCGCGAGTACAGCAGGTGCAGCACCGCGTGCTCGGCGCCGCCGACGTACAGGTCGGCGCCGCCGGCCGGCTTCACGGCGGTCGGGCCCATCCAGTAGGACTCGTTGACCGGGTCGACGACCTGCGCGCTGTTGTCGGGGTCGACGTAGCGCAGCTCGTACCAGCAGGAGCCGGCCCAGTTGGGCATGGTGTTGGTCTCGCGCCGGTAGCTCCTGACGCCCCGCCCGTCGCCCAGGTCCAGCTCGACGCCGACCCAGTCCTCGTTCCGGGACAGCGGGGTCTCCGGCGAGGTGTCGGCGTCGTCCGGGTCGAAGGTGCGCGGCGAGTAGTCGTCGATCTCGGGCAGCTCGACCGGCAGCATCGACTCGGGCAGCGGGTGCGCCACGCCGTCCTCGTCGTAGACGATCGGGAAGGGCTCGCCCCAGTAGCGCTGACGGCTGAACAGCCAGTCGCGCAGCTTGAAGTTGACCGTGCCCTCGCCGATGCCCCGCCCGGCCAGCCAGTCGGTGATGGCCTTCTTGGCGTCCACGACGCCCAGGCCGTCCAGCGAGATCTCGGCGTTGGCGGAGTTCACGATCGCCGCGTCGTAGGAGACGAAGGCGTCGTCCCAGGTGGACGCGTCGGTGCCGCGGTCGTCGCCGGGCTGGACCACGCAGCGGATCGGCAGCCGGAAGGCGCGGGCGAAGGCGAAGTCGCGGACGTCGTGGGCCGGGACGGCCATGATCGCGCCGGTGCCGTAGCCCATCAGCACGTAGTCGGCGATGAACACCGGCACCTGCTCGCCGCTGACCGGGTTGGTCGCGTACGCGCCGGTGAAGACGCCGGTCTTGGCCTTGGCGTCGGCCTGCCGCTCGACGTCGGACTTGCTCGCGGCCAGCTTGCGGTAGGCGGCGACGGCCTCGGCGGGGGTGGCGTGGCCGCCGGTCCACTCCTCCGGCAGTCCGGCCGAGGACCCCGAGGGCCAGGCGTCCGGGACGACGGTGTCGACCAGCGCGTGCTCGGGCGCCAGCACCATGTAGGTGGCGCCGAACAGGGTGTCGGGGCGGGTGGTGAAGACGGTGATCGCCTCGCCGGGGTGGCCGGGCAGCGCGAAGTCGACCTTGGCACCCTCGCTGCGGCCGATCCAGTTGCGCTGCTGCAGCTTGATCGCGTCCGGCCAGTCCAGCAGGTCCAGGTCCTCGATCAGCCGGTCGCCGTAGGCGGTGATCCGCATCATCCACTGGCGCAGGTTGGACTTGAACACCGGGAAGTTGCCGCGCTCGGAGCGGCCCTCCGCGGTGACCTCCTCGTTGGCCAGCACGGTGCCCAGCCCGGGACACCAGTTGACCGGGGCCATCTTGATGTAGGCCAGCCGGTAGTCGCTCAGCACCTCGCCGCGCTCGGCCGGGCTCAGCTCGGCCCAGGGGCGGCCGTCCGGGGTGGCCTGCTCACCGCGCTCGAACCGGGCCACCAGCTCGCTGATCGGACGCGCCGCGCCGTTCGTACCGGCCTCGGGGTCGTACCAGGAGTTGAAGATCTGCAGGAAGATCCACTGGGTCCACTTGTAGTACGTGGGGTCGATCGTGGCGATGGAGCGCCGCGAGTCGTGGCCCAGGCCCAGGTGGCGCAGCTGCTTGCGGTACATGGCCATCGCGGCCTCGGTGGACTCCCGGGGATGCGTCCCGGTCGCCACCGCGTGCTGCTCGGCGGGCAGGCCGAAAGCGTCGAAGCCCATGGTGTGCAGCACATTGTGGCCGGTCATCCGCAGGTGGCGGGCGTAGACGTCGGTGGCGATGAAGCCCAGCGGGTGGCCGACGTGCAGGCCGTTCCCGGAGGGGTACGGAAACATGTCCATGATGAACGCATGCGGACGCGAGGCCAGGTCGGACCCGGCGTCGGCCAGGGTGCCGACCGGGTTGGGGGCGTCGAAGACCCGCTCACGCTCCCAGTGGTCCTGCCAAGCGCTCTCGATCCTCGCAGCCAGCGCGGGGGTGTAGCGGTACGCCTCGGGCGCCTCGGGTGTGGTCTCGCTCATCGTCCTCAGACTCCATCAGGGGTTGCTCGCTGCCGACTGCTTGGTCCGGGGGGTGCCGGAAAACAGAAAGACCCCTCACATGAGGGGTCGCCACGCTGACTCCGACTGGAAGTCGGCTCGTGTCAGCGCGGCCGGCCAAGAAGCAGGCGCACGGATCGCATGGGCACAGGGTACCGCAGCGCCCGGACCGTACGCCTGCCACTTCCTCCCTACCGCTGCCCGGTTACGGCGTGCGCGGGGTGCTGAGGCCCTTCGGGCCCTTGGGACCCTTGGCGGCCGGGCCCTCGGCCGGCTTCGGGACGGGCGGGTAGGAGGCCAGGTAGCCGGCCGCGGGCGAGCCCACACCGGTCACGTTGTCGTAGCCCTTGAGCGCCTGCAGCGAGGAGTCGTGCCCCATGGTCCGCAGCGTGGTGTTCAGGCCGTTGGCGGCGTTGACGCCGTTGCGGAAGTCGGTGCGGACCATGGCGAGCGTGGTCGAGGCGCCCAGCGGGGTGTCGGTGACGTCGTGGAAGGCCGCGGTGCCGTAGCGCTGGTACAGCGCCGGGTTGGCGAAGCCCAGCGGGGCGCCGCCCTGGGCCTGCTGGGCCAGCGCCTGGATCGCCGAGAACACCGGGGTGGCCAGCGAGGTCCCGCCGATCCGGTACTCGCCGTAGTGGACGCTGTTGTCCAGCCAGGTCTGGGTCTGGCCGACCAGGAAGCCGGTGCCGGGGTCGGCCACGGCCGCGACGTCCGGGGTCACCCGGTTCCGGCCGCCGTTGGCGCCGGACAGCTGGCTGGGCACCACCTTCAGCTGGTAGTCGGGCTCGGGCACCCGCGCGCTGGTGCCGCCGCCCGCGCCGCTGGAGAAGGTGCCGGGCAGCCTGCCCCAGGACTTGCCGTCCCTGGACAGCGGGGAGGTGTCGGTGCCCCAGCCGGTCTCGAAGCGGTAGTCGCCGTTCCTGTCGGTGGCCAGCGAGGTGCCGCCGACCGCCGTCACCCAGGGCAGCGAGGCCGGCATCGGGGCCTGCTTGCCCGCGCCGTCCGCGGCGGCGAAGTCGCCGTCGTCGCCGGTGGCCACGTAGAAGCCGATGCCCTCGACCGCGCCGCGCTGGAAGATGTCGTCGTAGACCGGGTCGGCGGCCGGGTCGCTGCCGGTCTGCTCGGCCTCGCCCCAGGAGTTGCTGACGATGTCCGCCAGCCGGCCGTCCACGATCCGGCCCAGCGCGTCGGTGAAGGCGTCGTCGCCGCAGTCGGACGCGGCGGAGTAGAGGATGTTCGCGTCCGGGGCGACGCCGTGCACCGCCTCCACGTCCAGGGTCTGCTCGCCGTACCAGCCGGAGGCGCCGCAGCCGTCCGGGGTGGTGTCCGGGTTGTAGTCGTAGGTGTGGCTCCAGTCGGCCGGGCCGACCCGGATCAGCTGGCCCGGACGGTACGGCTGTTCGTGGTGCGCAGCCGAGTAGGCGGCGGTGTCGTCGCCCAGGGTCGGCGAGTCGTAGGCGTCGACCACCGCGACGGTCACCCCGGCGCCGGTCGGCCCGTTGGCCGGGACCCCGTAGGCGCGGCGCAGCTGGGCGCCGGTGTAGCCGGCCAGCGCGTAGGGCTGCACCTGCCCGTACGCCTTGGGGGTGCCGGTGGCCGGGGTGGACCCGAAGGTGCTGGAGAAGGGACCGGAGACGGCCAGCGCGGCGCCGGGCGGCGGCAGCAGGTCGCGGCGGCCCGTGCCGCCGGTCCGGGGGGCGTCGTCGCGGACGCTGCTCGGCCGCATCAGGTGCGGGGAGCTGTCCAGGCCGGTCACCGAGAGCACGTCCGCCGCGACCGAGGCCGGGACGGTGGCCGGGACGGCCGGGGCGCGGTAGGTGCGGCCGTCCTTGCGGTAGGAGTGCAGCGGGGTGCCGAACGCCCTGCGGACGGCCGTGGCGTCGCCCCGCACGGTGAGGAAGTGCGGGGTGGTGGCGACGACCTCGAACCCGGCCGAGCCGAGCCAGCTGCGGACGGTCGCGGTCTGGGCGGCGGTGGTGCCGAACCGGGACTTCACCTGAGCGGCCGTCAGGTAGTGCCCGTGCGAGGCCGATCGCGGATCGGAGACCGCCGTCGCCAGCGCCGCCAGCCCGGCCCGGTCCCGGCCCGCCAGATAGACACGCACCGTCACCGGGACGGAGGCCGCGACCTCGCCGCGGTCGGCGGTGGGCGCCGCCCAGGCCGGCTGGGTGCCGGGGAGCACCACCCGGGCGGGCTGTGTCTGCGCTCCGGCAGGACTGCCCGCGACCAGGCCGCCGAGCAGCAGCGGGGCCGCCAGCAGGGCGGCCGTACCAGCCCTGGGGCCGAAACGGGGCGTGGGACGGGGTCTGCTGGAACGCATGGGATACCTCTCCTCAAGGGGGCGCACTTGTGTGAAGAATGCGCAGCGCAGAGCGTGAGGCGAAGGTCGAGTGCCGCCGATCGACGGATCATCAGCTGAATATTCATCAGTTCGGGTCCAATAGCGGACGACGTTGTCTAAGAGGGCCCGGCCATTGGTGGCTGGATGAAGGAGCGGGTCGAGGGCCGAGTCTGGGCGGGGCGGAGGAGGGAGCCATGGCGGAGCCCTGGCGACCGACGACAACCCGGCCAGGCGACGGCCATCGGCACGCGACGCCAGCCACCAATGGCCGGGCCCTCTAAGTCGTTCGGGTGCGCGAACCGTAAGTCATGTCGCTCATCTCCGTACGGGGTTTCCACGGACCTGGTGGACGGCCCCCGTTGTCCCGCTAGCATCACGGCCACATCACGATTCGGGGGACGCAGGACGAGTCGGAGGCTGACGATGACCGCCCGTACCAGGCACATCCGGCGCACCACGCGCACCGCACGACCGCGCTCCCTGTCCTTCCCACTGTTCCTGATCATGGTCTGCGCCGCCGTGACCATCGGGACCACCGCGATCCGGGCGCTCGGCGGGGGCCCGGACGCCCCCGGCATGAGCGGGGCGGTGGCCGGGACCGCCGGGCGGTTCATGGCCTTCCTCGACTACTTCGCCGGGGTCTTCACCCTGCTCTCGCTCACCGCCGCGGTGGTCTGCGGGCTCGCCGCCACCGACCGGCTGGTGCTGAGCGCCCGTCACCGGGTCGCCATGCAGTCGGTGCACCGGGCCACCTCGGTGGCCGCGCTGGGCTTCCTGGCCACCCACATCGCGGTGAAGGTCGCCGAGCAGGACGCGACACCGCTGGTCGCGCTGCTGCCCTTCGGCGGCGGGGCGACCTTCGCGGTCGGCCTCGGCACCCTGGCCGCCGACCTGCTGGTGCTGACCGCCGCCACCGGCGCGGTCCGCGGCCGGTTCGCCGGCAGCCGCCGCCCGTGGCTGTGGCGGGTCCTGCACAGCGGGGCCTACGCCTGCTGGCCGATCGCGCTGGCCCACGGCCTGACGGCGGGTCGGGCCGCGGCGGTGTGGGTGCTCTGGAGCTACGGGCTGTGCGCGGCGGCGGTCGGACTGGCCCTGCTGGTCCGACTGCTCGGCGCGGCCGGCCGCGGCTCCGCCCGGCGGCGCACCGTCCGCACCCTGCGGGCGTACCGGCCGCGGACGCCCAAGGGGGCGGCCGAGGAGCCGCTGTCGCTGGCCACCCACGGGCAGCACTCGGTCTACGCGGAGCCGGCGGAGCCCGTGCAGGTCCAGGCGCCCGCACCGGCGCCGGTCCCCGACTACGGGCCCGTTCCTGACTACGTGCCCGACTACGCCCAGCACGCCGCGTACCCCTACCAGCCGCAGTACGCCGAAGCGGCCTACGGCTCCTACGGCTACCCGGCGCCCTCGCCCTGGGCCGGCGACGGCCAGGCCCGGCCGCACCCGACGCTGACCGAGACCCCGCCGCACGGCTTCTCCGTCCCCGGCAACCTGTTCGGCACCCCCTACGCCCCGGCCCCGGCGCCCGCCTACGCGCCGGACTGGCTGGAGGACAGCGGCAGCTGGACCGCCTGGAGCGCCCTCACCTGGGACACTCCGCCGCAGGGCGTCCCGGTCTTCCCCGAGGGCGGTCCGATCGGCAGCGTGTATGTCAACCCCGGTGTCCAGTACCAGGGTTCGGCCCATGAGCACGGCGGCGGCTGGTGAGCGCCCCGGACGTGCTGCGGCTGGGCCCGGCCCGGCTCACGGCCGGCCTGGACCAGTACGCCCGGCTCGACCTGCCCCGCCACCGCACCGCGCACGGCCCGCTTCCCCGCTTCGGCCGCGGCGCGCTGCTCGACCTGGTGGAACGGCTGGACCTGCGCGGACGCGGCGGAGCCGGCTTCCCCTTCGCCCGCAAGGCCCGCGCCGCGCTGGCCACCGGCGAGCGCACCCGGCAGCCGCTGGTGGTGGTCGTCAACGCCACCGAGGGCGAACCGGCCAGCGCCAAGGACCGGATGCTGCTCACCCGCGCCCCGCACCTGATCCTGGACGGCGCCTGCCTCGCCGCGGAGGCCTTCGGCGCGGAGGAGATCGTGATCGGGGTGGCCGCCGGGGGCCCGGGCGAGACCTCGATCCCCCGGGCCATCGCCGAACGGGAGCGCGAGCAGAACGGCTCGGCCTACCGGCTCCCCTGCCCCACCAGGGCCGTGTGCCTGCCCGAGCGCTTTGTCTCGGGCGAGTCCGGCGCGCTGATTCGCGGCATCTCCGGGCTGCCCGCGGTCCCGCCGGCCCGCCGGGCCCGGGCCACCGACGGCGGGCCGGCGGGGGTGCGCGGCCGTCCCACGCTGCTCTCCAACGCCGAGACCTACGCCCAACTCGCCGTGGCCGCACGGCTGGGACCGGACGCCTACGCCGTGGTCGGCACCCCGGCCGAACCCGGCACGCTGCTGCTCACGCTCACCCGTCCCGGGCTGCCCCCGCTGGTGGTGGAGGTCCCGGCGGGCGCGCCGCTGGGCCAGGTGCTGGACGCCTGCGGCATCGCGCCCGGGCAGGGGCTGCTGGTCGGCGGCTACCACGGCGCCTGGCTCCGGCCCCAGGACGCCGCGCACGCCCCGGTCTCCCGGGCCGGGCTCGCGGCGGTCGGCGGCACGCTCGGCGCCGGGGCGGTGGCCTCGCTGCCCGCCGACACCTGCCCGCTCGGGGAGGTGGCCCGGATCACCGCCTGGCTGGCCGCCGAGTCCGCCGGACAGTGCGGACCCTGTCGGCTCGGCCTGCCCGACACCGCCGACGCGCTGGCCCAGCTCGCCACCGCCGGCGGCGGCCCCTCCGCCCTGGACCAGGCCCGCCGCACGATCACCGCCGTCCGCGGCAGGGGCGCCTGCGCCCACCCGGACGGCACGGCCCGCTTCGTGCTCTCCGCACTGGAGGTCTTCGCCGAGGACCTCGCCGTCCACGAGTCGGGACGCGGCTGCGGGCGTCCGGTCCGCGGCGTGCTGCCGCTGCCGGGGGACGCTGCCTCGGCGCTGCCGGCCGCGGCGGAACGGGAGCCGACGCTGGAGGTGGACTGGACCCGCTGCGACGGCCACGGCCTCTGCGCGGCCCTGGCCCCCGAGCTGATCACCCTCGGCCCGCACGGCTACCCCGTGCTGGGCACCACCCCGATCGCCCCCTGGCTCACCCACCGCGCCCGCCGCGCCGTCAGCCAGTGCCCGGCCCTCGCCCTCCGCCTGCGCCCCTGACCCCGCCGGGGGCGACGTCCGCCCCCACGGGGGCGCAGCGTTGCGCGCCGCTATTTCGCGGACTGCAGCACGTCCAGGCGGTCGGCGAGGCTGTTGAGTTCGGTCATGCCCTCGCCTATCGAGTGGACCCCGATCGCCACGGCGTTCGCGTCTCCCCGTTCCGCGCCCGCCGAGCAGCTGAGGGCCCCGCGCCGGGCGTCCTGGAGCGCGAGCACCCAATGGGCCTGGGCAGGGGCGTCGGGTATCGGCGGCTCGGCCTGCCCTGCGGCGGCCGCGGTGGTGATGCTGTCGCAGTCGTCCGACACCTCGGCGGTCCTGGTGACTCCGTTGAGGCTTTCCATCGCCTTGTACAGATCCACCAGGTGCTGCCCCGCGGGCCCGTCGGTCCAGGCAGTGACGCGGGCGTTGACGGCGCTGAGCTGCGCGGGGCTGAGCGAGGGGGTGCTGATCGGGACGGGCTTGCTGCGGTCGGTGTGAGAGGACCCGTAGGCGACGACACCCGCCACCAGGGCTGCCGCGAGGGAGATGAGGGCCAACTGGGCCCGTGAAGCGCGCATCGGAGAATCTTCGCATGCGGAAGAATCGGTTCCGCAATGGCCCCGGAAAGCAGAAGATCCCGCCCGGTCGCTGGGACCGGACGGGATGCTCACTGCTCTGTGGAGCTACGGGGAATTGAACCCCGGACCTCTTGCATGCCATGCAAGCGCTCTACCAACTGAGCTACAGCCCCATGTGTCGTGCCGCGCTGCGGTTCCCCGTGGCGACATGCCCCACTCTACACGTCCCGGGACCCCGCCCACCAATCACTTGACGGCCCTCCCGCCCGCGCCGCCGCGCAGGTGGGAGGGCAGGTGGGAGGGCCGGTCGGGGCTACGCCCCGGCCGCCGCCAGGCGGCGGGTGCGGGCGGCGAGCAGGGCGGCGCAGAGCAGCGCCGCCAGCGTGCCGAGGGTGGTGATGAACAGGGCGTGGCCGGAGTCCCGGGACGGGGCGGGATAGCTGACCTCGCCGAGGAACAGGGTGCCGAGGGTGGCGACGCCGAGGACCGTGCCGAGCTGGATCATCGTGATCACCACCCCGCTGGCGTCCGAGGCGTCGGACGGGGCGACCCGGGCCAGCGCCCGGCCCATCAGCGGGCCGTAGGCGCAGCCGCCGATCAGGCCGATCGGCAGCATCAGCGCCTCGACCCCGAAGCCCACCCCGCTGCCGTTCCTGAGCAGCAGGCCGAGGCCGAGGTAGCCGACGCCGCAGAGCGCCAGCGCCACCGCGGGCAGCGGTACGTGCAGCCGCCGGGGCAGCCGCTGCCAGTACATCCCGGAGATCCCGAAGCCCACCGACAGCGGCAGGAAGACCAGTCCGGCGCGCAGCGGGGTCAGCCCCAGGCCCGCCTGCACGTGCATCGCCATGGCGAACATGAAGCCGCTGACGGTGGCCATGGTCAGGAAGATCGCTCCGCCGGCCGTCAGCAGGCCGGGGGCGCGCAGCACCCGGGCATGGATCAGCGGGCTGCCGCCGCGGGCCGCGATCCGCTGCTCCACCAGCCCGAACAGGGCGAACAGCAGCGCGCTGGCGCCGAGCATCAGCCAGCCCCAGAGCGGCCAGTGCTCCTCGTGCCCCATCACCAGCGGCACCACCAGCAGGCCCAGCGCCCCGGCCAGCACCACCAGGCCGAGCAGGTCCAGGCTGCGCCCGCGGTTGCCGGGCAGCACCGGGAGCAGCTTGCGCCCGGCCAGCAGCAGCACGATGCCGATCGGCACGTTCACCAGGAAGGCCGGGCGCCAGCCCGAGCCGAACAGGTCGGCGCCGACCAGCACCCCGCCCAGCACCTGGCCGACCACCCCGGCCCCGGCCAGCACCGCGGTGTACGCGCCGAGGGCGCGCAGCCGGGCCGCGCCGGTGAAGGTCCGCTGGATCAGGCTCATCACCTGCGGCACCATCAGCGCCGCGCCCACGCCCTGCAGCACCCGGAAGCCGATCAGCGCCCCCGCGGTCGGGGCGAGCCCGCAGGCGAGCGAGGCCAGGGTGAAGCCGGCCACGCCGAGTTGGAACACCCGGCTGAAGCCGTGCCGTTCGCCGAGCCTGGCTCCGGTGATCAGCAGCACCGCGTAGGCGATGGTGTAGCCGGCGATGATCAGCTGCAGCGCGGAGCCCGAGGTGTGCAGATCGGTTCTGATCACCGGGGCGGCGACATTGACGATGAAGACGTCCAGCACGGCCATGAACTGGCCGGTGAGGATCAGTCCGAGCAGCAGCCCGGGACGGGCCGTCCCCGCGATGGGCACAGCCGCGCCGGACGGCGGTGCCGCACCGCGGCTGCTGGAGTGAACTGCCGTGTCAGCGGTGGGAGTCGGGGCAGGACGGGTGAGCTCGGTATCGGCCATGCCACTATCGTGGTGCCGTGCTGGTACAGGTAGTTAGAGCCTGCTGATACTGGTACTGACACTACCTGTCAGCCGCTCGGGATCTGCGGCACCATGGGTCCATGAGCCTGACCGACGCCGCATCGAAGACTCCCCGGTCGACCTCGGCCGCGCCGCGGCGGACCGAGCTCGCCGCGTTCCTCAAGGCCCGCCGGGCCAGGGTCACCCCGGAGGACGTCGGCATGCCGCCCGGGCTCCGCCGCCGCACGCCGGGCCTGCGGCGGGAGGAGGTGGCGCAGCTGGCCGGGGTCGGGGTCACCTGGTACACCTGGCTGGAGCAGGGGCGGCCGATCAACGCCAGCGAGCAGGTCATCACCTCGATCGCGCGCACCCTCAAGCTGGGCGCCGTCGAGATGGCCCACCTCTTCCGGCTCGCCGGCCTGGAACCGCTCCAGCAGTCGGCCGACGACTGCCCGTTCGTCCCGGAGCTGCAGGGCGTCCTGGACGCGCTGTCCCCGCTGCCCACCGCCGTCAGCAACTCCCGCTACGACATCCTGCGCTGGAACTCCGCCTACGAGGCCCTGTTCCCCGGCCTGCTGCTGGGCCCGGGCCGGCGCAACAGCCTGTGGGCCACCGCCACCTTCCCGGAGTGCTGCAACGCCTTCGTCAACCGGGACCAGGAGCTGCCGCGCATGATCGCCGTGCTCAGGGCCGGCTACGGGCGGCATGTGGGCGAGCCGTACTGGGAGGACTTCATCCGCGACCTGCTGGCGGCGAGCCCCGATTTCGCCCGGCTCTGGGCGCAGCAGGACGTGGCGGCGTTCTCGATCCGGCAGAAGGTGTTCCGGCACGCGGCGGTGGGCGAGATGCGGCTGTCGGCGGCCAACTTCGGCGTCACCGGGGTGCCCGAGGCCCGGATGGTGGTCTACACGCCGATGGACGAGGAGAGCCGTGAGCGGATCGCGTGGCTGATGGCCAACCCCGGGCTGCCGGTGGTCGACCACGTCCATCCGCCCACGGCCGGTACTGGGCTCAGCCGTTGAGGTGCTCGGTCCAATCGGCCGGGACCCGGCCGGAGGGGCCGGGGGTGGGCTGCTCGACCGGATGGTGCTGCGGTCCTGCCAGGGCCGGGCCGCCCTCGTAGAACTGCTTCTCCGGGTAGCTCCAGAACCACTCCTCGCCCGGTTCGAAGCTACGGATCACCGGGTGTCCTTCATGTCCGGCATGGGCACTGGCGTGCTGCGAGGGCGAGCTGTCGCAGCAGCCGATGTGCCCGCACTGGGCGCAGCGGCGGAGGTGGAACCACCAGCCGCCGGAACTCTCGCACTCGACGCAGCCGGTGCCCGAGGGCGGCACCGAGGGGTTGATCGGGTCGACGGTCGCAGAATCGTCCATCTCTCCAACGTAGACGAAAAACCCGCCCGATCACTGGGATCGGGCGGGTTTCCCACCGACTTGTGGAGCTACGGGGAATTGAACCCCGGACCTCTTGCATGCCATGCAAGCGCTCTACCAACTGAGCTACAGCCCCGCACGTGCCTGTCCGATTGTCTTGTCCTGCGTTGTCCTGCGTGGAGCTACGGGGAATTGAACCCCGGACCTCTTGCATGCCATGCAAGCGCTCTACCAACTGAGCTACAGCCCCGCTGTCCGGCACCGAATTCCTAGGGTGCGAACGAGGAAGACTTTAGCGGCAGGGGGGCCGAACTGCGAAATCCGGCCCCTTCACCCCACCTGTCGGCTCAGGTGTCGTCCCCGATCACGGGCTCCGGAAGGGTCCCCGCGTTGTGTTCCAGCAGCCGCCAGCCGCGGGCGCCCTCGCCCAGGATCGACCAGCAGCAGTTGGAGAGGCCGCCCAGCGCCTCCCAGTGGTAGGAGTCGAGCCCCAGCATCCGGCCGATGGCCATCCTGATCGTCCCGCCGTGGCTGACCACGACCAGCGTCCCCCGGTCGGGGAGGTTCTTCACCGCGTCCAGGACCACCGGGACCGCCCGGTCGGCGACCTCGGTGCCGAGCTCGCCGCCGCCCCTGCGGACCGGTTCGCCGAGCTTCCAGGCGCGGTACTCCTCGGCGTACTGCTCCTGGATCTCCTGGTTGGTCAGGCCCTGCCAGGAGCCGGCGTAGGTCTCCCGCAGGCCCGCGTCATGGACCACCTCGATCCCGGTCACCGCGGCCAGCTCGGCGGCGGTGTCCGCGGCACGCTGCAGGTCGGACGCGACGACCGCGTCCGGGCTGAGCGCGGCGAGCAGCCGGGCCGCGCGGCGGGCCTGGGCGGTGCCGGTCTCCGTCAGCGGGATGTCCGTGCTGCCCTGGAAGCGGCCCTCCAGGTTCCAAGGGGTCTGCCCGTGCCGCCAGAAGACGACCCGCCGACCGCGTGAGCTCCCGTTCAGCGCAGGCTCCGATCAGCCTCGGCCTGCAGCACGGCCTCCACGTGGTCGAACTCGTTGGGCTCGCGGATGTACTCGTCCTCGCTGCTCCGGTTGCGGCTGGCCTTGGCGTCCTCGGGCAGGTCGATCTCCGGGCAGTCCTTCCAGAGCCGCTCCAGGCCGTAGTAGGAGCGCTCCTCGGAGTGCTGGACGTGCACCACGATGTCGAGGAAGTCGAGCAGGATCCAGCGGCCCTCGCGCTCGCCCTCGCGGCGCACCGGCTTGGCGTCGCACTGCTCCCGCAGTGCCTCCTCGATGCCGTCGGCGATGGCCTTGACCTGGCGGTCGTTGGGCGCGGAGGCCACCACGAAGGCGTCGGTGATCGCGAGCACGTCGCTGACGTCGAAGGCGATGATGTTGTGGGCCAGCTTGTCCGCCGCGGCCTGGGCGGCGGTGGTGACAAGTTCTACGGCGCGGTCTGTCGCGGTCACAGGATGCTCTCGGTTGGGGGACACAGGTACCCTCCAGGATCTCATGGACCGCGGACAACCCGCTCCGGCGTTGTTACGGAAGCGGGAATCAGCCCTTGAAGTCCTTCCCGAGCACCACCATGACGTCGACCGACTGGTCCGTGGTGACCTTCCTCACTGCCGAGGCCGGCAGCCCCAGGTCCTGGGCCACCTGCTTGGCGTCGGCCGCGCGGGCGTCGTCGGTGTAGGCGACGGTGCTGACCGCCTGGGTCGAGGAGGCCTTGGCGGTGCCGGGGACCAGGGTGAACCCGCCGTTGACCACGTCCGCGGCGGCCAGGTTGGCGCCGTTGCTGCTGCCGGTGGCGTCCTTGACCGCGACCCTGGCCACCGTGGCGGTGTCGCCGCTGTCGCTGACCTGGCCCCCGAGCAGCCGCTTGACCAGGTCGCCGGCGCCCGGGCCGAGCGTGCCGTCGCCCTTCACCGCGAGGGTGTCGGTGCTGTACTTCCCGGCCTTGGCGTCCTTGGAGAGGGCCGCCAGCAGCGCGCCCAGCGTGCTGTCCGGCAGCGAGGGGTCGGGCACCGCTCCCATCTGGGTGATGTCGCTCGCGGCCGTGGAGGGGTCCTGCGGCATGGCCGTGACCAGGGCCTGCAGCACCTGTCCGAAGCGGGACAGCTGGGCGCTCGGGCTCTCGCCCTTGGCCTGGTAGGTGGCGTAGGCGATGACGGCGTCCCCGTGCAGGGCCGCCCGTCCCGGCTTGACCAGGGCCTTGCCGGAGACGGTGATGGTGGTGTTGGCGTCCAGGGTGAGCCCGTCCGGCGCGACGGCGTCCACCAGCTTCTGCAGGAACGGGGTGTAGAGGCCCCAGGTCGCGGTGATGTCGGCGCCGAGCAGGGTGTTCAGGCCCTCCCGGGTGGCGGCGTTGCCCTGGGCGTCCGCGGAGCCCGGGGAGCCGGAGGTGGCGCCCAGCGGCACCGGGGCGCCGCCGCCCTCGGTCGGCACCCCGAGGGCGCCGGGGACCAGCACGGTGGCGCCGGTGCCCGAGCCCGGGTTGGAGACCAGCAGGGCGGTGTAGATGTTCTTGTTCAGGTCGTGCAGGTGCACCGCGACCACGGTCCGCTTGGTCGACGCGGCGACGGCGCCCTTCGAGGAAGCGAAGAGGCTGCCCTTCGCCCACAGGTAGCCGGCCGTGCCGCCGGCGATCAGCACCAGCGCCACCAGCCCGGCCAGGAACCGGTTGCGCAGCCGCTTGCGGCGCTCGTCGCGGCGCTCGCCCCGGGTCTCGCTGAACTTCATCCAGTCGATGACGTCGGCGGACTCCTCGGCGTCGTCGACGAAGGTGAACTGCTCGGTGCCGTAACCGGGCTGGCCCGGGCCCGGCGCGGCGGCGGGCGCGGCCTCCGGCGCGGGGGCCTGCGCCGGGACCCGGAGGACGGGCTCGGGGGCGGGCGGGGCCGCGTACACGGGGGGAGCCTGCTGCTCCGGTATCGGGTAGTAGTACTGCGCCGGGTCCTGGTAGGGCTGCTGCCCGTACTGCGGCTCCTGGTACGGCTCCTGGTACGGCTGCTGCTGCGGGTACTCGTAGCCGGGCTCGGCGTAGTACTGCTGCTGCTGCGGTGGCTGCGGCTGCTGCAGCGGCCGGCCGTAGTCGTCGTAGCCGTACGGGGCCTGCTGCTGGTAGCCGTACTGCTGCGGCACCTCGCCGTAGGGGGCGGCGGGCGGCAGCGGGCGGCCCCACTCGTCGTACTCCTGCTGCTGCGGCTGCCTGCCGTCCGCGGTCCCGGTCACACCGCCCCCTGGTCCAGGTAGAGCCGTCGCTTGTCGATGTAGCGCACCACGCCGTCCGGCACCAGGTACCAGACCGGCTCGCCCCGGGCGACGCGGAGCCGGCAGTCGGTGGAGGAGATCGCCAGCGCCGGCACCTCGACCAGCGAGACGCCGCCGACCGGCAGGCCCGGGTCCGTCAGCGTATGCCCCGGACGAGTGACCCCGATGAAGTGTGCGAGTTCGAACAGCTGCTCCGCGTGCCGCCAGGAGAAGATCTGCTCGAGGGCGTCGGCGCCGGTGATGAAGAAGAGGTCCGCGTCCGCGTGCTCGGCGCGGAGGTCCCGCAGGGTGTCGGTGGTGTACGTCGGGCCCTTGCGGTCGACGTCGATGCGGCTCACCGAGAACTGCGGGTTGGAGGCGGTGGCCAGAACCGTCATCAGATAGCGGTCCTCGGCCGGGGAGACCGGCCGGCCGCCCTTCTGCCAGGGCTCACCGGTGGGAACGAAGATCACCTCGTCCAGCTGGAACTGGCTCGCGACCTCGCTGGCCGCGACCAGGTGGCCGTGGTGCACCGGGTCGAAGGTGCCGCCCATGACTCCGAGGCGCTTCTTGACCGGTCCGTCACCGGGCTGACGCTGCTCCATGGGCGATTACCCTACGTGATTCGGCGACGGGCCTCCGGCCCGGCCGCCGGGGGGCCGGGCCGGGACGCCGGAGTTGCTAGCGGTCCTTGTTGAAGCGCGTGGTCAGGAACAGCAGGATCAGCAGGATCAGCAGCGCGCCACCACCCGTGATGATCGGGTTGAGGCTGTGGTGGTCGCTGTCGCCCTCGGCGAGCAGGGCGAGAGCGGGTGCGGCGGCGTGGAGGCTCATCGGTGGCTGGACCTTCTGACTCGGAGGCGTACGGGGGCCTGCTTGACCGTGCTCATGGTACGGGCACCGCCGGTGCGTGGCAGCAGAGGCAACCGCTCGGCGTCCGCGCGCGTCTGACTGTCTGTGTGCCTATTGGCGGTAGCCGCGGAGCAGGACGACGGCGAGCAGGACGACGCCGACGATCGCGGCGATGACGATGATCCGCAGGAACATCCCCGGGCCGGCGCCGTTGGAGATGGCGGCGAGCTGCTGCAGGGCGGTGGTGGTGCGCATGGGGTGTGACTCCCTCGGGGGAACGGCCGGACAACCCAGGTTAGACCGGACGGTTCCGCGAATTGTCGGCGGGATCGCCGGTCAGTGTCGGAACCCGCGCGTAGTGTGTCGAGCAGAGCTTTTCGCTGTGGGGACGAGCGCGGCAGCAGGACAGGCAGACTGACAAAGGACGGCGGGGGCCCGGCGGCAGGCCGGGGTCCGCTGTCGACCGGGAGGACCGAACAGATGACCCAACCCAACGACGGCAATGTGCCGAGCCGCACCCGCAAGCGCTTCCCCGGCATCTCCACCCGCGCCTGGGAGCACCCCGCGGACCGCTCCGCGCTGGTCGCCCTGCGCAAGCTCAGCGGCTTCGACGACATCCTCAAGAAGCTCGGCGGCATGGTCTCCGAGCGCGCGGTCCGGCTGATGTTCCTGGCCTCCGCGGTGCGCACCTCGGAGCGTCAGTTCTCGCACCTGTTCGACATGGCGCGGGACGCCGCGTACACGCTGGACCTGGAGAAGGTCCCGGCGCTCTACGTCACCCAGGACCCGCTGCCCAACGCCATGTGCATCGGCATGGACACCCCGGTCATCGTGGTGACCACCGGTCTGGTCGACCTGCTGGACGAGGAGGAGATGCGCTCGGTCATCGGCCACGAGGTCGGCCACGCCATGTCCGGCCACGCGGTCTACCGGACCATGCTGCTGATCCTGACCAACCTGGCCACCAAGATCGCCTGGATCCCGCTGGGCAACATCGCCATCCTGGGCATCATCACCGCGCTCAAGGAGTGGTTCCGCAAGGCCGAGCTCTCCTGCGACCGGGCCGGGCTGCTGGTCGGCCAGGACCTGCAGGCGTCCATGCGCGCGCTGATGAAGCTGGCCGGCGGCCACCACCTGCACGAGATGAACACCGACGCCTTCCTGGAGCAGGCCGACGAGTACGAGCGGGCCGGCGACCTGCGGGACGGCGTGATAAAGCTGCTGCAGGTGCTGCCGCAGACCCACCCGTTCGTGGCGGTGCGGGTGCAGAAGCTGAAGAAGTGGGCCGAGAGCGACGAGTACAGCTCGATCCTGGCCGGCGCCTACCCGCGCCGGGAGCAGGACGGCGACACCTCCGTCAGCGAGGGCTTCAAGTCGGCGGCGGACTCCTACGCGCAGTCCTTCAAGGAGTCCAAGGACCCGCTGGTGGGCCTGATCCGCGATGTCGCGGGCGGCGCCGGCGACCTCGGCGGCAAGCTGCGGGACGTCTTCGCGGGCAACCGCGGCACCGGCTCGGCCGGTACCGGCGGCACCGCCGAGGAGCCCCCGCCCGCCCAGGCCTGACCGCACGGTCGTCCGCACCAGCACGACACCGGCCGACGTTCCCGACCCACCAGTGCCGTACGGGTCAGGGCGTCGGCCCCGTCATGTAGCCGCAGACCGCCCAGGCCGGACGGTTCTGGTCGAAGGGGTCGGTGCCGACCGGGCCGCGGGTCCGGGTGGGGGTCGCGTCCGGTGTCGCCGACCCGGTCGCACCGGCGGTGGCGGCGGCCGAGGGCACGGCCGTGGCCGGGGCGAACGGCGAGGCGGTGCTCGGCTGCGGGAAGACCGGCTGCAGGAAGCGGCTCTGGTCCGCGTCGCAGGCGGTGGCGCCGACCTGGGTGACCGAGTCGGAGAGTTCCAGGTGGCCGTCGTCGATGTCGGCCGCGGTGACCCGGTAGGTGATCTCCCGGCGGACCGTGAACAGCACGGTGGGGTGCGGCGCGGCCAGTCCCCCGATCGTGGTCGGGACATCCGCGGCGGCTGCCGAGGCGGACGCGGAGGCGATCGCCCCCGGTGTCTGCGCCAGCGCGTAGATGAAGGTGTAGTCGCTGGTCAGCTCCAGGGTGTTGGAGCCCACCTCGGCGAAGCTCATGGTGCCCTGGGCCCGGATCTTCTGGTCCGGGGCCAGCTTCACCTGCTTCGGGTCGAAGCGCACCATCCAGCCGGTGGCCTCGTGCCTGCGGTCGTCGGTCGGCTTGGAGATGCTCTGGTCGAACTGCCCGTACTGGCCGGACGCCAGCAGGTTGCGCACCGCGTCGGTGTCACCGCCGGTCAGCACATTGGGGTCGAGCGAGGACACCTCCAGGTAGTGCTGGACCAGTTGGAGCGCCTGGAGCACCTGCGCCTGGCTGAAGTTGTCGGTGTGCCGGGGGCTGGGCAGGCCGAGGCCGGAGCTGCCGGAGGGGTAGTCCTCGGGCAGGATCTCCACCGGCCCCGAGGCCTGCGGCGACACCTGGGCCGACGGGGTCGACCGGGCCGACGAGGACCCGGCGGCAGCGGAGGAGGAAGCCGACGCGGAGGACGAGGCGCTCGGCGAGGCCGACTCCTCGGCCTCGGGCACCCCCGGCACCAGCGTGGGCACCCCGGCGGGCCCGGCCTGCAGCGGGAACAGCGAGATGCTGAGCTCGGCCGCGTTCCCGCGCACCGGCACATAGGGGTGCTTGGTCCCCAGGTAGACGGCGGCGGCGAAGGCCATCGAGACCAGCAGCATCAGCGCCAGGGCCTGCCGCGAGAGCCCGCTGCGCAGCCCGCGCCTGCGGACCGGACGGGTGCCCGAGGACATGCGTTCCTGCGCCGAGAGCTCCTGGATCCGGGCAGCTCTGACGAACGACTCGTCGAACACGACGGATCGGAACTCGTCCTCGCCCCCGGGACCGCCCTCGGGCGTGCCCTCCGGAGGCTCTGCCCGGCCACCCATGGCTCAAGGGTATGTCGCTCCAACGGGTGTGAAAGGTCCTCAGGGGTCAACTTCTGGATCCGGGTTGACCGACGACCATAGCACTACGACAAAAGGGGCATAAGCACCCAGCGGGTGGTGTCACTGAGAGCAAGTTCACTTAGCGCGGAACCCCGACCGCCGCACTGCCGGTCGAACTGCTGCCCGTGCCGCTGCTGGACCCCGGGACCGGCTGGCCGTTCAGGCCCGTCCCCCGGTACACCGCCGCCGCCGCGACCAGCACCGCGAGCAGGCCGATCACCACCAGCATCACCCGGGCGACGACCCGCTGCCAGCGCCCGGGCGCGGCCTGGTACCGGCCGCGCCGGCTGATGATGCCGACCGGGCGCACCGCGCCGCCCTGGTCCAGCCGCTTGGGGCCGGTCACCGCGCGCCCGCGCCGCTTGGCGTCCGCGCGCATCGACCGCAGCCGTTCCTCGGCCGAGGGCTCGTGGATCAGCGCGGCCAGGACGAAGGCCTCGTCGAGGACGAGTCCGGCGAAGATGTCGGGCGCTCCGGTCTCGGGCGTGTTCGTCTCCGGATCACCCGGCACCGCGTCACTCGCACCTGTGTCAAAGCCATCGGGATTCACGGCACCCCCCGGTATCAGCAGACCACAGCCTGTTCGCACCACTGCGATCAGCGTAGCGCCGGTACCTCCGCTTGTCTGTGGCTTCGCCAGGGCCGCGCCCCGGCGCACCACCCGCGGGTCAGCCGCGCACGTGCCCGTCGCCGGTGACGATGTACTTGGTGGAGGTGAGCTCGGGCAGCCCCATCGGGCCCCGGGCGTGCAGCTTCTGGGTGCTGATCCCGATCTCCGCGCCGAAGCCGAACTGCCCTCCGTCGGTGAACCGGGTGGAGGCGTTGACGGCGACCGTGGTGGCGTCCACCAACTGGGTGAAGCGGCGGGCGGCGGCCTGCGAGGTGGTCACGATGGCCTCGGTGTGGCCGGTGGACCAGAGCCGGATGTGGTCCACCGCGGCGTCCAGCGAGGGCACCACCCGGGCCGCGATGTCGTAGGAGAGGTACTCGGTCTCCCAGTCCTCCACGGTCGCCGGGACCACGGTGGCCTTGGAGTTCTCCCCGTGGGCCAGCACCTCCTCGTCGCCGTGGACGGTCACCCCGGCCTCGGCCAGCGCGTCCAGGGCCAGCGGCAGGAAGGCGTCGGCCACGTCCCGGTGCACCAGCAGCGTCTCGGCGGCGTTGCAGACGCTGGGACGGGAGGCCTTGGAGTTCACCAGGATCTCCACCGCCATGGCCAGGTCGGTGTCGGCGTCGACATAGACGTGGCAGTTGCCGGTACCGGTCTCGATCACCGGGACGGTGGAGTTCTCCACCACGTTGCGGATCAGCGAGGCTCCGCCGCGCGGGATCAGCACGTCCACCATGCCGCGGGCCCGCATCAGCTCGGTCACCGAGTCGCGGGACTCCCCCGGCACCAGCTGGACGCAGTCGGGCGGCAGCCCGGCCCCGCCGACGGCGTCGCGCAGCACCTCCACCAGCTTCCGGTTGGAGGAGTAGGCCGAGGAGGAGCCGCGCAGCAGCACCGCGTTGCCGGACTTCAGGCAGAGCGCGGCGGCGTCCACGGTGACATTGGGCCGGGCCTCGTAGATGATCCCGACCACGCCGAGCGGCACCCGGACCTGGCGCAGGTCGAGGCCGTTCGGCAGGGTGGAGCCGCGGACCACCTCGCCCACCGGGTCGGGCAGTCCGGCGACATGGCGCACATCGGCGGCGATGGCGGCGACCCGCTCCCGGGTCAGCGTCAGCCGGTCGACCACCGACTCCGAGGTCCCCGCCTCGCGCGCCCTGGCCACGTCCTCGGCGTTGGCCTCCAGGATCTCCCGGGTGCGCACCACCAGGGCGTCGGCGATGGCGAGCAGCGCGTCGTCCTTGGGGGTGCGCGGCAGCGGCGCCAGGTCCGTCGCGGCGGCCTTGGCCCGGTACGCCGCCTGCAGCACCGGGGACTGCGGCAGCGGGGACGGGAGGTCGGGGGAGGGGAAGGCCGTCAGTTCGAAGTCGCCGTCAGGGCTGCTGCTCATGCGGGCAAGAATAACCGCCGCGGGCGCGGCCCCGGCAACGGTCAGTACGGGTGCACGCCGCCGAGGAAGACCCGGGACTCCCCGTACCCCTCCGCGATCCGCTTGTGGTAGGTCGCCCGGTCCACCACCTCCAGGCCGACGATCTCCCAGGGCGGCAGCCGCGCGCTGGCCTTGTGCTCGCCCCAGAGCCGCAGCGCCATCGCCGCCGCGTCCTGGAGGTCCTCGGCCTGCTCCCAGTACCGGATCTCGCCGTGGTCGGTGGCGTAGCGGGCGGTCAGGAAGGGGGTGTGGTCATGGGCCAGCTGTTCGAGTCCGCGCTTGAGCTCGGTCAGCGGGGTCGCCCGGCCGGCGACGCTGAGCACCACGTGCCAGAGCCGGGACCGGCCGCCGTCCTCGTCCGCGGACGTGCTGGGCGGTATCGCGGCCGTGGGGGCGTTCTGGGTCGTACGGGCAGCGCGCACCGAGTGCGATGCGCCCCCTTCGATGCTGGTGAGCACCGTGTCCGCCGCTCCTGCGGATCCCGACCCCTGGCGTCTGCGTGCCACCGGCGGCCTCCTGTCGGTGTCAGTCGGTCATGGCCCGGCCGGCCTCTTGAGCCCGCCGCACCCGTGCACCCCCGTGCCACCCTCCTAGTTGACGCGGGAAGGTCCGCCCCAGTTCCGCCCCGTTCCGCCGACCCTCAGCCCCGCCCCAGTGGTGTGGGAAGGACTACCAGGTCATCGCGGTGCACCACCTCGCGTTCGTACGCAGGGCCGAGCTCCCGAGCCAGCTCCGGCGTCGAGCGTCCGAGCAGTCGGGGAAGCTCCCTCACATCAAAGTTGACCAGCCCCCGGGCGACGATGTTGCCGTTTTCGTCAAGAAGGTCCACCGGATCGCCTGCGGCGAACTCACCCTCAACTCCGGTCACACCGGCGGCCAGCAGCGAGGTACGGCGTTCCACCACGGCCCGGACCGCGCCCGGGTCGAGCCGGACCGCGCCGCGCGGGGCGCTGGCGTGCTCCAGCCAGAGCAGCCGGTCGGCGGAGCGCCGGCCGGTGCGGTGGAACAGGGTGCCGGTGTCCCGTCCGGCCAGGGCGTCGGCGGCATACCTGGCGGCGGTGAGCACCACCGGGATGCCCGCGCCGGTGGCGATCCTGGCCGCCTCCACCTTGGTCACCATGCCGCCGGTGCCGACCCCCGCCTTGCCGGCGCTGCCGATCTCCACCCCGGCCAGGTCCTCGGGACCGCGCACCTCGGCGATCCGGCTGCTGCCCGGCCTGCTGGGGTCGCCGTCGTAGAGGCCGTCCACGTCGGAGAGCAGCACCAGCAGGTCGGCCCGGACCAGATGGGCCACGATCGCGGCCAGCCGGTCGTTGTCGCCGAACTTGATCTCGGCGGTGGCCACCGTGTCGTTCTCGTTGACCACCGGCACCGCGCCCATCACCAGCAGCTGCTCCAGGGTGCGGAAGGCATTGCGGTAGTGCGCCCGGCGGCTGGCGTCCTCGGCGGTGAGCAGCACCTGGCCGACCCGCAGCCCGTAGCGGGAGAAGGAGGCGGTGTAACGGGCCATCAGCAGGCCCTGGCCGACGCTGGCGGCGGCCTGCTGCCGGGCCAGGTCCCGCGGGCGCCGGTCGAGCCCCAGCGGCGCGAGCCCGGCCGCGATGGCGCCGGAGGAGACCAGCAGGATCTGGGTCTGCCCGCCGTGGTGCTTCGCCAGCACGTCGACCAGGGCGTCCACCCGGTCGGCGTCCAGGCCGCCGGCCGCGGTGGTCAGCGAGGAGGACCCCACCTTCACGACGATCCGCCGCGCGTCCCGCACGTCGTCCCGCAGGGTGCCTGTCACGCCGTCGCTCCCGAACTCGAGTGGTGGCCGGTCCGCCGGATCGCAATCTACGCGAACCGGAGGACCGGCCTCACCTGGATATCAGCCGCTGGACGGGTGCGCGTCCAACTCGGCCAGCAGTTCGGCCCTGCGGGCCTCGTCGACGAAGGACGCCAGGAAGGAGTTGCGCGCCAGCAGCCGGAGTTGACCGTCCGTCAGCCCCAGCGCCCGGCGCAGCCCCTGGTAGTTGTCCTCCACGTAGCCGCCGAAGTAGGACGGGTCGTCCGAGTTGACCGTGACCAGCAGGCCCGCCGCCAGCATGGCCGGCAGCGGGTGGTCCTCCAGCCGGTCCACGCAGCGCAGCCGGACGTTGGAGAAGGGGCAGACGGTGAGCGGGATCCGCTCCGCCACCAGCCGGGCCACCAGCGCCTCGTCCTCCAGGCAGCGGATGCCGTGGTCGATCCGCTCCGCGCCGAGCAGGTCCAGCGCCTCGCTGATGTAGGCGGGCGGGCCCTCCTCGCCGGCGTGGGCGACCAGCCGCAGGCCGAGCCGCTTGGCCTCGGCGTAGACCTCGGTGAACTTGGCCGGCGGGTGGCCGACCTCGGCCGAGTCCAGGCCGACGGCCGAGATCCGGTCCAGGTACGGCGCCGCGTCGGCCAGGGTCCGCAGCGCGTCCTCGGCCGGGAGGTCGCGCAGGAAGCTGAGGATCAGCCCGGTGGAGATGCCGTGCCGCTCCTCGCTGCGGTCCAGCGCCCGCGCCAGGCCCCGGACCACGGTGCCGAGCTCCACCCCGCGGGCGGTGTGCGCCTGCGGGTCGAAGAAGACCTCGGCGTGCCGCACCCCCTGCGCCGCCGCCCGGACCAGGTACGCCTCGGCCAGGTCGGTGAAGTCCTGCTCGGTGAGCAGCACCGCGGTCAGCCGGTAGTACAGGTCGAGGAAGGACTGCAGGTCGCTGAAGGCGTACGCGCTGCGCAGCTCCTCCGGCGTGGCGTACGGCAGGTCGATGCCGTTGCGCTCGGCCAGGAGGAAGGCCAGCTCGGGTTCGAGCGTGCCCTCGATGTGCAGGTGCAGTTCCGCCTTGGGCAGCGGAGCCAGGGGGGTGGGCATGGCTCAGATGTCCTCGTCGTCCTCGATGTCGTACTCCTCCGGGGCCGGCTCGACCTCGCGCCGGGGCAGCGGGTCGAAGCGGGCGAACTCGGAGGCGGCGTCGTCGCGGATGGCCTCGCGCTCGCGCTTGCGGGTGACCGCGTCGCGCGGCGACTCAAGACGGTGGTCCTCGCCGCGGCGGCCGAGCATCTCCGCGCCGGCGGCCATGCTGGGCTCCCAGTCGAACACCACCGCGTTGTCGGACTCGCCGATGACCACGGTGTCGCCCTCCTTGGCGCCGGCCTTGGCGAGCGCGACCTCCGCGCCCAGCCGGGCCAGCCGGTCGGCGAGGTAGCCGACGGCCTCGTCGTTGGAGAAGTCGGTCTGCTTGATCCAGCGCTCCGGCTTGCTGCCGACGATGCGGTAGAGGTTCTCGGCGGCGTCGTAGCTGACGGTGAAGCCGGCGTCGTCCACCGCGGTCGGGCGCAGCACCACCCGGGTGGCCTCCTCAACCGGGCGGGCGGCCCGGGCCTCGGCGACGATCCGGGCCAGCGCGAAGCTGAGCTCGCGCAGGCCCTTGCGGGACACCGCGGAGACCTCGTACACCTCGTAGCCGCGCTCCTCCAGCGAGGCGCGGGTGATGTCGGCCAGGTCCTGCCCGTCCGGCACGTCGATCTTGTTGAGGGCGACCAGCCGCGGCCGGTCCTCCAGACCGCCGTACTGGGCCAGTTCGGCCTCGATCATGTCCAGGTCGGCCAGCGGGTCCCGCTCGGTCTCCAGGGTGGCGCAGTCCAGCACGTGCACCAGCACCTCGCAGCGCTCGACGTGGCGCAGGAACTCCAGGCCGAGGCCCTTGCCCTGGCTGGCGCCGGGGATCAGCCCGGGCACGTCGGCGATGGTGTAGACGTGGTCGCCCGCGGTGACCACACCGAGGTTGGGGACCAGGGTGGTGAAGGGGTAGTCCGCGATCTTCGGCTTGGCCGCCGAGAGCACCGAGATCAGCGAGGACTTGCCGGCGCTGGGGTAGCCCACCAGCGCGACGTCGGCCACGGACTTGAGCTCCAGCACGATGTCCATGCTGTCGCCGGGCTCGCCGAGCAGCGCGAAGCCGGGGGCCTTGCGGCGCGAGGACGCCAGCGCGGCGTTGCCGAGGCCGCCGCGGCCGCCGGCCGCGACCACGAAGCTGGTGCCGTTGCCGACCAGGTCGGCCAGCACCTTGCCCTGCTTGTCCATCACCACGGTGCCGTCCGGCACCGGCAGCACCAGGTCGTTGCCGTCGCCGCCGGTACGGTTGTCGCCCGCGCCCGGCTTGCCGTTGGTGGCACTGCGGTGCGGCGAGTGGTGGTAGTCGATCAGGGTGGTGACCTGCGGGTCCACCACCAGGGTGACATCGCCGCCACGGCCGCCGGACCCGCCGTCCGGACCGCCCAGCGGCTTGAACTTCTCCCGGTGCACGGAGGCGCAGCCATGGCCTCCGTTACCCGCGCTGACGTGCAGCTCGACGCGGTCCACGAAGGTGGTCATGGTGACAGGGCCTCTCGATAAGCAATGGGGAGTAAGTCAATGAAACGCCGAGGGTGGACCGGAATGTTCCGATCCACCCTCAAGCGTTGCGGTTTGCCCGGATCAGGCAACCGGCACGATGTTCACGACGCGGCGGCCGCGGAACGTGCCGAACTCGACCGCGCCGGCGTTCAGCGCGAACAGGGTGTCGTCGCCACCGCGGCCCACGCCGGAGCCCGGGTGGAAGTGGGTGCCACGCTGGCGGACCAGGATCTCGCCGGCGTTGACCTTCTGGCCGCCGAAGCGCTTCACGCCGAGGCGCTGCGCGTTCGAGTCACGACCGTTACGGGTAGAGCTTGCGCCCTTCTTGTGTGCCATCTCCCGAGCCCCTTACTTCGCCGAGTCGATGCTGGTCACACGGAGCGCGGTGTGGCGCTGACGGTGGCCCATGCGCTTGCGGTAACCGGTCTTGTTCTTGTACTTCATGATGTTGATCTTCTCGCCCTTGTGGTGGTCGACCACCTCGGCGCGCACCTTCACACCGGCCAGGACCCAGGGGTCGCTGGTGACGGCCTCGCCGTCGACGATGAGGATCGTCGAAAGCTCCACGGTCTCGCCGACCTTGGCGTCCACCTTGTCGGACTCGAAAACATCGCCGACAGCAACCTTGTGCTGCCGACCGCCGCTACGCACGATCGCGTACACCGCGAACCCACTCTCCACTCGGACGGAACTCCTGACGCCAGCCTTCCCGCAGCGAAACGGCGAGGGGCCTCCCCCGGTGAGGTGAGGCTGACGCCTCGAACCGGGAGGGTGTGTGCTCAGGAGTGGGGGCAAACCTACGGATCTGTAAATTTGCACCGAGGGTCAAGGCTACGGAACCACGGCCTGCGGGTCAAACCAGCCCAGGTGGGACGGGGTGAACAGGCCGAACGACCGCAGAACCCGCGGCAGCCCGCCCCGCTGAGCGGGACGGGCTGCCGACCGGGTGACGGCTGCTGACTGCTATTCGGCGGCGGGAGCCGCCTTCTTGGCAGCGCGCTTGGTGGCGGTCTTCTTGGCCGCCGCCTTCTTGGTCGCGGTCTTCTTCGCCGCGGCCTTCTTGGCCGGAGCCGGGGCCGCGGCCTCGGCGGGGGCCTCGGCCGGGGCGTCCGCCCCGGCCTGCTCGGCCTGGGCCTTGTCGGCCGGGGCCTTCTTGGCCGCCGCCTTGCGCGGGGCCCGCTTGCGGGGCGCGGGCGCCTCGGCGGCGGGCTCCTCGGCCACGGGGGCCTCGGCAGCGGGCGTCTCGGCCTCAGGGGCCTCGGCCACCGGCACGGCCTCGGCCACCGGCTCCGGGGCGGTCTCGATGACCACCGGGGCCGGGACGACCACCACGGCCGCCTCCTGCGCGGCGGGCAGGCCCGCCGGCGAGGTGGCCTTGCGGACCGCGCGGCGGCGGGTGCGGGCCGGACGGGCCGAGGACTCGATCATGGCCTCGGCCAGCTCCTCGGCCTCGGCCTGCACCGCGGCGTCCAGCGGGGCCGGAGCGGCCGGTTCGACCTGCTCGACGACGACCTCGACCACCGGAGCCACCGGCTCGGCCGCTGCCTCGGTGTCCGCGTCGGGGCCGACGATCTCCAGGTCCTCGACCTCCTCGGCGGTCAGGCCGTGGGTGACGACCTGCTGCGCCAGCTCGTCCAGGGTCTCCTCGTGGTCGTGCTCGTGGCCCTGGCCGTGGGCGTCGGACTGGCTGTCCCCGCCGCGACCGCGACCGCGACGGCGCCTGCCGCCACCGCTGCCGCCCTCGGCGGACTCGCCGTCCTGGTGGCCGAAGGACTCCTCGCCCATCGGACCGGAGAAGCCCTTGGGCACCGGCGGAGCCTGCTCCATGTGCACGATGACGCCGCGCCCGTTGCAGTGCACGCAGGTCTCGGAGAAGGACTCGAGCAGGCCCTGGCCGACCCGCTTGCGGGTCATCTGCACCAGGCCCAGCGAGGTGACCTCGGCCACCTGGTGCTTGGTCCGGTCCCGGCCCAGGCACTCCAGCAGCCGGCGCAGCACCAGGTCCCGGTTGGACTCCAGCACCATGTCGATGAAGTCGATCACGATGATGCCGCCGAGGTCGCGCAGCCGCAGCTGGCGCACGATCTCCTCGGCCGCCTCGATGTTGTTCCGGGTGACCGTCTCCTCCAGGTTGCCGCCCTGGCCGGTGAACTTCCCGGTGTTGACGTCGACCACGATCATGGCCTCGGTCTTGTCGATCACCAGCGAACCGCCGCTGGGCAGCCAGACCTTGCGGTCCAGCGCCTTCATCAGCTGCTCGTCGATCCGGTAGGTCGCGAAGACGTCCACCTCGGAGGTCCACCGGGTGAGCCGCGGCACCAGGTCGGGGGCGACCCCGTCCACGTACTCGCGGATGGTCTCCCAGGCGGTGTCGCCGGAGACGATGACCTTGGTGAAGTCCTCGTTGAAGATGTCGCGGACCACCCGGACGGTCATGTCCGGCTCGCCGTAGAGCAGGGTCGGCGCGTTGCCGGTGCTGACCTTCTTCTGGATGTCCTCCCACTGCTGCTGCAGCCGCTGGACGTCACGGGTCAGCTCATCCTCGGAGGCGCCCTCGGCGGCGGTGCGCACGATCACGCCGGCGTCGTCCGGGACGATCTTCTTCAGGATGTTCTTCAGCCGGGCCCGCTCGGTGTCCGGCAGCTTACGGCTGATCCCGGTCATCGAGCCCTCGGGCACGTACACCAGGTAGCGGCCAGGCAGCGAGATCTGGCTGGTCAGCCGGGCGCCCTTGTGGCCGATCGGGTCCTTGGAGACCTGGACCAGCACCGACTGGCCGGACTTCAGCACCGACTCGATCCGGCGCGCGCCGCCCTTGGAGCCGAACGAGGCGAAGTTGACCTCGCCCGCGTAGAGCACCGCGTTGCGGCCCTTGCCGATGTCGATGAAGGCGGCCTCCATCGACGGCAGCACGTTCTGGACCTTGCCCAGGTAGACGTTGCCGACGTACGAGGTGGCCTGCTCCTTGTTGACGTAGTGCTCGACCAGCACATTGTCCTCGAGCACGCCGATCTGGGTGCGCTCGCCCTGCTGACGCACCACCATCACCCGCTCGACCGCCTCACGGCGGGCCAGGAACTCGGCCTCGGTGATGATCGGGACCCGGCGGCGGCCCTGCTCGCGACCCTCGCGGCGGCGCTGCTTCTTCGCCTCCAGACGGGTGGAGCCCTTGATGGACTGCACCTCGTCCGGGTCGAACGCCGCGGGCGCGGCGGTGTCGGAGGCGGAACCGCGGCGACGCGGCTCGCGGACCTTCACCACGGTGCGCTCGGGGTCGTCGGTCACGGCCGCGGACTCGACCTCGGAGGCGCCGTCCCCACTGCGACGGCGGCGACGGCGGCGGCGACGGCTGGACGCGGACAGGGCCTCGCCCAGGTCGTCGTCCTCGTCCTCGTCCTCGTCGGACTCCTGCTGCGACTGCGCCGGGGCGGCCTGCTGCTCACCGGCGGCCGGGGCGTCGAAGTCGTCGCCCTCGCCACGGCGGCGACGGCGTCCGCCACGACGGCGGCGGCGCGAGGGACGGCCCTCCTCGTCGCCGTAGGACTCCTGCGAGCCCTGGGCGTCCTGAGCCTCATCGGCCTCGGTGTCGTCCTCGGTGTCCTCGTCCAGCTCCTCGGGGACGACCGGGGCGGTGAAGGCGGGGGCCTGCGAGACCGCGCGGCGGCGGTTGCGGCGGCGGCCCGTGGGCGCGTCGTCCTCGTACCCGGCCTCCTCGGCCGGCCCGGCGGGCACCGGCTCGGGGGCGGGGGTGCGCACCGGCTCGGGGGCGCCGAGCGGCGCGCGGCCGGTGGAGAGCTGGAACACGGCCGGAGCGGTCGGCGCGGCGGGCGCGTTCGAACGGCTGCGGGTCCGGCGGGCCGGAGCGCTCGGCTCGGCCTCGGTCTCGACCGGGGCCGCCGGGGCGCTGTCGACCACCGGGGCCGCGACCGGCGCGGTCGCCCGGCGGCGGTTGCGGCGACGGCCGTCCTCGAGCTCGGCCTGCTCGGCGCTGCCGGAGTCGACCGCCGGAGCGGCGGGCTGGGTGAAGGAGGCGGCCGGGACGGCGGGGCGGGCCGCGACGACGATCTCGGCCGGCGCCTGGAACACCGGCGCCTGGAACACCGCGGTGGACGGGCGGACCGCGCGACGGCGCGAGCGGGTGGTCTCCACGACCGGGGCGGGCTCGGGCTGCGGGGCGGGCTCGGGGTCGGCCGGGGCCTCAGCCTCGGGCTCCTCCTCCAGCACCACCACGACGAGCGGCTCCTCGGCCACCGGCTCCTCGACGACCGGCTCCTCGGCCACCGCAGCGGGCTGCTGCGGCACCTCGATCTCGGTCTGCACCGGCTCGGCCTTCTTACGGGTCCGGCGTACGCGCTTCACCGGCTCGGCCGCGGGGGCCTCCTCGGCGGGCGCTGCCGTGACGGGGGCCTCGGCGGCCGGGGCCTCGGCGACGGGCGCCTCGGCGACGGGTTCGGCCTCGGCCTTCTTGCGGGTGCGGCGCACCCGCTTCACCGGCTCGGCAGCCGCTGCCTCCGGGGCTGCGGCCTCCAGGGCGGCTGCGGCACCCGAGGCGTCCGCCTCGGCCTGCGGCGGCCCTGCCGGGCGGCTGGCGGCGCGGCGGCGACGCGGGGCGGCCTTGGGGGCCGATCCCTCCGCGGCGGCGCCGTCGCCCTGCGGGTCGTTCTGTTCGTTCTGGTCATTGATATCGAGCATCCGGGCGGTTCTCCCGTTCATGCCCCCGGGCGCCACGCTTCTTGGGCGGGCGCCGCACAGGGGCTTGCGTGTGTCGATCGACGCTCCGCAGTGCGGTACGCCGAAAAGTCTTCTGGTCGAGCCAGTCTTCAGGTCTTGGCTGCGCAGGACCGTCCCCAGTGGCACAGGACGGTCGGGTTTGTCCGGGCCCCGGGTGGCTCCCAGAGGCCCTGAACGGGCGCCGACGACGAAGCCGCGATGCACCGTACGGTGCAGGGCGCGGGCCTGACCGGCCGCCGCCGCCTACACGGGCTGCGGCTCGGCCGCCTCGGATGGGAGGGCCGGTGCCGCGCCGCGGTCGGGCGCGAACGGGTCGGTCACCGCACCGGACTCCTCGTCTAGCGGCCCCTGCGCCAGCCTGGTCGCCCCAGCGGGGACCGGCAGCGCCAGGTCGGCCGTCACACGGAGACCGGACAGGACGTCATCGGGTCGGACGGCGGGTGTGGCGTGCCGAACAACCAGCCGCAGTATCGCACAAGCACGGCCTGCGGCGATATCGGTACTACTTTCAGGTAGGCCGTCCGCACCCGCGACGACCTGCGATTCGACCACTTCCAAGGACACCACGGCCCCGCGCGCGTCGAACGTGCGAATACCGTTCTTCATCGTCCGCTGGACCTCGACGGTCTCTGCGGCCAGGAAAGCCGCCACAGCGGCACCGGCTGCCCCGGGTGTCACCCCGTCGAGGCGCAGCTCCCACAGCGAGGCCTCCAGCCGGTCGGTGAAGTTGCTGCCGGTCGCCTCCACCGCGTCCACGATGTCGAGCCCGTTCGGCAGCGACTCGTCCAGCTGAGCCCGGAGCAGTTCCGGGTCGCGCCGGGCACTGAGCGCCAGCTCCACGTACTCGGCCTCGCTGGCGGAGCCGGTGGGGGCGGCGTTGGCGAAGCTGATCCTGGGGTGCGGCGAGAAGCCCGCCGAGTACGCCATCGGAACGGCCGAGCGGCGCAGGGCGCGCTCGAGGGCCCGCTGGAAGTCGCGGTGGCTGGTGAAGCGCAGACGGCCGCGCTTGGTGTAGCGCAGACGGATGCGCTGGACCACCGGGGCGGGAGGAGGACCGTCGGGCGTGCGGCGTGCCAGAGCGCTCAGTCCTTAGGGAGTAGGAGTGTGTAGCTGTACTCGGCCAAGGGTACGCGGAGCCGGTGGGCCCGCGACGCACCTGACGGAGGCACAAGCATGATCGGCACGCTGCAGACTTTCGCCCTGGACTGCCCCGACCCGACCGCACTGGCCGGCTTCTACGCCGAGTTGGTGGGCGGCAAGGTGGTGGACGAGGACGGGGACAACACCTGGGTCGAACTGCAGGGCGACTACGGCACCACGCTGTCGTTCCAGCGGATCGACAACTACCGCGCGCCCAGCTGGCCCGGCCAGGAGCAGCCCCAGCAGACCCACATCGACATCGCCGTGACCGACATCGCCGACTCCCAGCGCCAGGTACTGGCCCTCGGGGCCACTCTGCTGGAGGACTGGAACGGCACCAAGACCTGGCGCGTCTACGCCGACCCGGTCGGCCACCCGTTCTGCCTCTGCGGCACCTGATCTGCAACAGGGCCGCGCCCACGGATATTCCCGTCCGGGCGCGGCCCTCCCCGATCGGATGATCCACTGGCAAACAGGCGGCTCCGGCGACGGACCCAGATCTAGGGTCCCGGCATGGGACAGCACAGGGGGCGCGCAACCAAGCCCGACCACGACAATCCAGAAGGCTTGTGGACCCAGGCGGATCTGGCGCTGCTGGCAGAGCTGCGGGACGCGGAAGCGCTGCTCCCGGCGGACGCGCCGCGCGGCCTGTTGTCCGTCCGGCTGTCGGTCATGACGCATGACACCACGTCACCCGCCCGGCAGGAACTCGACCTCCGCGTCCTGGCCAGGGAGCGTGGGATCAGGGTCGTCGGCGTTGCCAGTGACCTCAATGTCTCCGCCACGAAGGTGCCACCCTGGAAACGCAAGCAATTGGGCGACTGGCTCCACAACCGGGCACCCGAGTTCGATGTGCTGCTGTTCTGGAAGCTCGACCGGTTCGTGCGTCGGCTCAGCGATCTGAGCACCATGATCGACTGGTGCTCCCGGTACGGGAAGAACCTCGCCTCCAAGCATGACCCCGTCGACCTGACCAGCGAGGCCGGGAAGATCCTGACCACGGTCATCGGCGGTGTCGCGCAGATCGAGGCCGCCAACACCAGTACCCGCGTCACGGGCCTCTGGGACTACACGAAGTCGCAGAGCGAATGGCTGGTCGGCAAGCCCACCTACGGGTACACCACTGCCCAGGACGAGCGCGGCAGGCCCGTGCTCGTCCACGACGAGGCGGCGGTCCGCGTTCTCCGTTGGTGCCGGGCCATGGCGCTGCGCGGTGTGTCCGCCAGACACATGGTCAAGGTCATCGACCGGACCGGGCTGTGCGGCCCTGGCCTGACCACGTCGACCCTGCTTCGCAGGCTCCGGAACCCCGGCCTCACGGGCTACCGGGTCCAGGAGGATCGGAACGGCGGAGTGCGCAGAGCCAGGCTGGTCCTCGGCCGGAACGGACAACCGACCCGCGTCGCCGATCCCATCTTCACCAGATCCGAGTTCGACGAACTGCAGGCAGCCCTCGACAAGCGCTCCAAGAACCAGCCCCTGCGGCAACCGGGCGGCGCGACCCGGTTCCTCGGCGTCCTCGTCTGCGCCGAATGCGGCACCACCTTGACCGCGCAAAGGACGAGTAACAAGGGCAGGGCGTACGAGTACCTGAGATGCCGCGGTTGTCCAGGCGGCGGCATGGGTGCGCCCGACCCCCAGGGGGTCTACAGCAGACTCGCCGAGGAGGTGCTGGCCGTCCTGGGTGATATCCCTGTGCGGATCAGGGTCTACGTATCGGGCCGGGAAGGGGAGGCTGCCGCGGACCGCTGGGAGAACGTCCTCGACGGCAGGAGTCTCCGGACGTACTGGCAATCGGCGGGCGCAGCGGTGATGGCCGCGGATCTGCTGCGAGCCGGGATTACCTGCAGGGTCACCCGGGTCAGGATCCCGAAGGTCCGCGCGCCCGGGGTCCGACTGCAGCTCGTCGTCCCCAAGGATGCGAGAGACCGACTCGTCATCAAACCGGACGCCTTCGGATCAGGCTCCGACGCCGGGCTTTCACAGGATCCGGTTGTGCCGTGTCCGAGCCGGTCGGACACGGCACAAGCGGCTACTTGACCACGGTCAAGGGCAGGAGCTTCTGGCCGGTGGGGCCGATCTGGATGTCGAGGTCGAGTTGCGGGCACACCCCGCAGTCGAAGCAGGGGGTCCAGCGGCAGTCGTCGACCTCGACCTCTTCCAGGGAGTCCTGCCAGTCCTCCCAGAGCCAGTCCTTGTCCAGGCCGGAGTCCAGGTGGTCCCAGGGCAGGACCTCCTCGTACTGGCGCTCGCGGGTGGTGTACCAGGCGAGGTCGACGCCGGTGCCGGCCAGGCCCTTCTCGACGGCGCGCATCCAGCGGTCGTAGGAGAAGTGCTCGCGCCAGCCGTCGAAGCGGCCGCCGTCCTCGTAGACCGCCCGGATGACCTTGCCGATCCGGCGGTCGCCGCGGGACAGCAGGCCCTCGACGATGCCGGGCTTGCCGTCGTGGTAGCGGTAGCCGATGTTGCGGCCGTACTTCTTGTCGTTGCGGAGCGCGTCGCGCAGCTTCAGCAGCCGGGCGTCGGTCTCCTCGACGCCGAGCTGCGGGGCCCACTGGAACGGGGTGTGCGGCTTGGGCACGAACCCGCCGATGGAGACGGTGCAGCGGATGTCGTTCTGGCCGGTGACCTCGCGGCCCTTCTGGATGACGTTCCTGGCCATCTCGGCGATCTGCAGCACGTCCTCGTCGGTCTCGGTGGGGAGGCCGACCATGAAGTACAGCTTCACCTGGCGCCAGCCGTTGCTGTAGGCGGCGGCGACGGTGCGGATGAGGTCCTCCTCGGACACCATCTTGTTGATCACCTTGCGGATCCGCTCGCTGCCGCCCTCGGGGGCGAAGGTCAGGCCGGAGCGGCGTCCGTTGCGGGTGAGCTCGTTCGCCAGGTCGATGTTGAAGGCGTCGACCCGGGTGGACGGGAGGGACAGGCCGACCTTGTCCTCCTCGTAGCGGTCGGCGAGTCCCTTGGCGATGTCCGCGATCTCGGTGTGGTCGGCCGAGGACAGCGAGAGCAGGCCGACCTCCTCGAAGCCGGTCGCCTTGAGCCCGCGTTCCACCATCTCGCCGATGCCGGTGATGCTTCGCTCCCGCACGGGGCGCGTGATCATGCCGGCCTGGCAGAAGCGGCAGCCGCGGGTGCAGCCGCGGAAGATCTCCACGGACATGCGCTCGTGCACCGTCTCAGCGAGCGGAACCAGTGGCTGCTTGGGGTAGGGCCACTCGTCCAAGTCCATCACAGTGTGCTTGGACACCCGCCACGGCACGCCGGAGATGGTCGGCACGACCCGGCCGATCCGGCCGTCCGGCAGGTACTCGACGTCGTAGAACTTGGGCACGTAGAAGCCGCCGGTCCGAGCCAGCCGGAACAGCAGCTCGTCGCGGGGGCTGCGGCCGTCCGCGCCGGGGCGGCCCTCGGCCTTCCAGGCGCGGATGATCTCGGTCATGTCGAGCACGGCCTGCTCGCCGTCGCCGACCACGGCCGCGTCCAGGAAGTCGGCGACCGGCTCCGGGTTGAACGCGGCGTGGCCGCCGGCCAGCACGATCGGGTCGTCGATGGTGCGGTCCCGGGCCAGCAGCGGGATCCCGGCCAGGTCGAGCGCGGTCAGCATGTTGGTGTACCCGAGCTCGGTGGAGAAGCTCAGCCCGAACACGTCGAAGGCCCTGACCGGGCGGTGCGCGTCCACGGTGAACTGCGGGACGCCGTGCTCCCGCATCAGCGCCTCCAGGTCCGGCCAGACGCTGTAGGTGCGCTCGGCGAGGACGCCCTCGCGCTCGTTCAGCACCTCGTACAGGATCATGACGCCCTGGTTGGGCAGCCCCACCTCGTAGGCGTCCGGGTACATCAGGGCCCAGCGGACGTCGCAGGCGTCCCAGTCCTTGACGGTGGAGTTGAGCTCCCCGCCGACGTACTGGATCGGCTTCTGGACGTGCGGGAGGAGGGCCTCCAGGCGCGGGAAGACCGACTCGACAGACATATGAGGAGGACTTTCAGTGTGGACGCAGGTCGGACCCCTCAGGATAACGCGGTCCGCGCCGCGCCCGGACCGGTCAGCAGGTCCGCCGGGGACGGCGGGACCAGGCAGCGCAGCAGCGGTGAGGGTTCCAGGCCGAGTTCGTCGTGCAGAAGCCGCCGGTAGGCCGCGTAGTGGCGCAGGGCTTCGGAGCGGTTGCCCTCGCTCAGGTGGATGCCGATGACGGCGCGGTGGGCGCTCTCCCGGAGCGGGTCGATCCTGACCGCGTCCAGGGCCGTCTGCAGCGCGGCGCCGTAGTCCCCCTCGTCGGCCAGGACCGCGGCCAGCCGCTCCAGCGCGTGCAGGCACTGCTGCCGCAGCCGCTCCTGCTCGACCAGCAGCCAGTCGTCGTACCAGTCGGGCAGGAGTTCGCCGTCCAGTTCCTCGGGCCCGGGGCGCGGCGGGTCGGGGACGCGGAGCAGGTCGGATCGCAGCCCGGCCAGGTCGAGCCGCACCCGGGGGTCCAGGCTGACCCATTCTCCGCGCGCCACCAGCAGGTCCTCCAGGCAGCGCCTGATCCGCCAGAGGGTGGACCGGAGGCAGGCCCCGGCCTGCGCCTCGGGGCTCTCCGGCCACAGCGCCCCGATCAGCTGCTGGCGGGTCGAGGGGCCGCGGACCGCCACATAGGCCACCACCTTGCGGGCGGCCTCGGGCAGCGCCGCGGGCCGGCCGTCGGCGGCCAGCCGCCAGCCTCCGAGCAGGGACAGTTCGATGACCACGATCCCGAGCCTCCTTCCCGGTACCGGCACTGTGCACTCTCGGCGCGCTCGGGTGCCGTGTCAACAGGGTTCGGAAACAGCGGGTGCGCGGCCGGTGACGCTCCGGTGACGCGCCCGGCCGTAGGCAGGAGGCCAACGGATTCGTCCCGCAGGACAGCAGGACAGCAGGAAAGCAGGACTGGAGGAGACCATGCCCGTCGTCAACGACCGCGTACCACTGGTCGGAAGTGAACGGCATATCCGCAAGGGCCAGACCCTGGTCGGGCCGGCCGACTCGCACGAGCGGCTCTCGGTGACCGTGCAGCTGCGCCGCCGTCCGGGCGGGCCGGAGCTGCCGGACCTGGAGACGATCGGCCGCGAGCGGCCGAGCCGCAGGCGGCAGGTGGACCGCGAGGCCCTGATGGCCGCGCTGGGCGCCGACCCGGGGGATCTGGAGAAGGTCAAGCAGTTCGCGCGGCACCACGAGCTGACGGTCGAGGAGACCTTCCCCGAGCGCCGCACGATCCGGCTCAGCGGCACCGTCGACCGGTTCAACAGGGCCTTCGGGGTGCAGCTCAAGCAGTACCGCGAGGGTGCCCACAACTACCGCTCCCGCCAGGGCAGCGTCTTCGTTCCCCGGCACCTGCAGGGCGTGGTGGAGCGGGTCTCCGGGCTGACGGACCGTCCGCTGGCAGCGCCGCACAACAAGGCCATGCCCAAGATCGCCCAGGGGGTCACCGCCCAGCAGGTGGCGCAGCTCTACGACTTCCCGCAGGGGGTCGACTGCAGCCGGCAGAACATCGCGGTGATCGAGCTCGGCGGCGGCTACGACCAGAACGACCTGGACACCTACTTCCACACGATGAACCTGCCCTCCCCGAACGTGGTGACGATCGGGGTGGACGGCGCCGGCAACAACTACGGCGACCCCAGCGGGGCCGACGCCGAGGTGGAGCTGGACATCGAGGTGGCCGCGACGGTCGCCCAGGGCGCGAACATCATCGTGTACTTCGCCCCGAACAGCGAGCAGGGCTTCATCGACGCGATCTACGCGGCGGTGTTCAGCTCCCAGTACCCGCCGACCGCCGTCTCCATCAGCTGGGGCGCCCCGGAGGCCGCCTGGACCCCGGCCGGCCTGGCCGGGATGGACTGGGCCTGCTTCCTGGCCGCGCTGTTCGGGATCACCGTGACCGCCGCCTCGGGCGACAACGGCAGCAACGACAACGTCTACGACGGGCTGGCGCACTGCGACTTCCCGGCCTCCGACCCGTATGTGCTGGCCTGCGGCGGAACCTCGCTCCAGCTGGACGGCAACGGCGCGCTGCAGAACGAGGTGTGCTGGAACAACGGCAACGGCTGGGCCACCGGCGGCGGTGTCAGCGACACCTTCCCGCTGCCCGGCTGGCAGCCCGAGGACGAGATCCCGCGCCAGGTCGACACCGGGCTGCAGGGCCGCGGGGTACCCGACCTGTCCGGCAACGCCGACGCGATGCAGAGCCCGTACGAGGTCGTGGTGGACGGGCAGTGGATGTCCGTGGGCGGCACCAGCGCGGTGTCCCCCCTGTACGCCGGGCTGATGGCGGTCATCGCCGCCAGCAGCGGCTACCGGCCGGGCTTCATCAGCCCGTTGCTGTACCAGCTGATGGCGCAGCCGAACCTGTTCTTCGACGTCGACAGCGGCAGCAACACCGTGCAGCCGGCCCCCGGCTACTCGGCGGTCAAGGGCTGGGACGCCTGCACCGGCATCGGCCGGGTCTACGGCAACCTGCTGCTCGCGCAGATCTGACCGCGCCGGCGGCCGGGGCCGCTGTCCGGGCCCCGGCCGCCGTTCCCGCGCTGCTCAGGCCGCTATGGTCCGCTGCATCTTCACGGACTGGAGCAGGCCGATGCCGATCCAGATGGCGAACATCGAGGAGCCGCCGTAGCTGACGAAGGGCAGCGGGATGCCGGCCACCGGCATGATGCCGAGGGTCATCCCGATGTTCTCGAACGCCTGGAAGCCGAACCAGGCGATCACCCCGGCCGCGACCACGGTGCTGTAGAGGTCGCTGGCCTGGCGGGCGATCCGGCAGGCGCGCCAGAGGATGATGCCCAGCAGCAGGATGATCAGGGCCGCGCCGAGGAAGCCCAGCTCCTCGCCGGCCACCGTGAAGACGAAGTCGGTCTGCTGCTCGGGGACGAACTGGCCGGTGGTCTGGGTGCCGTGGAACAGGCCCTTGCCCGTCAGCCCGCCGGAGCCGATGGCGATCCTGGCCTGGGCGGTGTTGTAGCCGACGCCGGAGGGGTCGAGCGCGGGGTCGGCGAAGGCCGCGAAGCGGGCGATCTGGTACTGCTTCAGCAGGTGCAGCTGGACCACCGCGAAGGCGCCCAGGGTGCCCACCGCGATCAGGCCGAACAGCCAGCGCTTGGGGGCGCCGGAGGCCAGCAGGATGCCCAGGATGATCACCACCATGACCATGGTGGAACCGAGGTCCGGCATCAGCAGGATGATCCCGATCGGCACCGCGGCCAGCCCCAGCGCCTGGGCGATCGAGCGCCCGTCCGGGAACGGCAGCTCCCCCGCGTCCACCCGGGCCGAGAGCAGGGTCGCCATGGCCAGGATGATCGCGATCTTGCAGAACTCGGAGGGCTGCACCGAGAAGCCGCCGCCGAGCACGATCCAGGAGTGCGCGCCGTTGACCGTGGAGCCCAGCGGGCTGAGCACGGCCAGCACCCCGAGGATGGCGAGGGCGTAGAGGAAGGGCGCGGCGGTGCGCAGCCGGTTGTGGCCGAACAGCACCACCGCGGTGCACAGGCCCGCGCCGATGGCCAGGTTCAGCAGGTGCCGGACCAGGAAGTACTGCGGGTCGCCGTGGTTGATCTCGCTGCGGCTCCGGGTCGCGGACCAGACCAGCAGCGAGCCCAGGCCGGACAGCGCCAGCGCGGCCAGCACCAGCAGCCAGTCCATCCGCCGCAGCGGCGAGTCGCGGGAGAGCAGCCGGCTCATGGCGCCGCGCGGCGGGGCGTAGCGGGGGGCGCGGTAGCCGGTGCCGGCTCCGGTGAAGCCGGTCATGCGAGCGGCCTCCGCTGCTCGGGGGCGAGGGCGTACGCGGTGAGCGGGCCTGCCGGGCTCTGCAGCGGGGTGGCCGGGGCGCTGAGCACAGGGCCGGTGTAGGCGGTCTGCTGGGCCACGCTGCCGTCGGAGTTGAAGGCAGGGAGGCTGGTCTGCGCGCGGGGCAGCAGCGCCTTCTTGGGGTCGATGGTGTTGTTGGCCTGGATCCCGTAGAGGGCGTTGTAGATGTTGCGGACGGCCGGTCCCGCGCCACCGGAGCCGGTGCCGCCCTGGGAGATCGTCATCACGATCGCGTAGTCCTTGGTGTACGTGTCGAACCAGGACGTGGTCTGCTTGCCGACGACCTCGGCGGTACCGGTCTTGGCGTGCAGCGCGATCTTGTCCTGCGGCCAGCCCTGGAACTTCCAGGCCGCGGTGCCCTGGGTGACCACGTTGGCGGTGGCCTGGTCGATGTACTGCAGGGTCTTCTTGCTGTCCGGGAGCTTGCCCTGGACCACCGGGGCCAGGTTCTTGACGACCTGTCCGCTCGGGGAGACCACCGCCTTGGCGACCTGCGGCTGGTAGAGCGTGCCGCCGTTGGCGAGGGCGGAGTAGATCCGGGCCATCTGGATCGGGGTGACCAGGGTGTCGCCCTGGCCGATGGCGTAGTTGACCTCGTCACCGGCGCGCAGGGTGGCGAAGTCGGCGCAGTCCTCGCGGGCGACCTCGGTGCCGTAGTCCTGCTTGCCGCTCTTCGCCTGCTTGCACCAGGTGTCCTTCATGGCGTCGTAGTACGCCTGGTGCCAGGCCCGGTCGGGGACCCGGCCGGCCACCTCGCTGGGCAGGTCGATCCCGGTCTTCTGGCCCAGGCCGAACTGGTGCGCGGCCTTGTAGAGCCAGTCGTTGGGCTTCTTGGGCTTGGTGCCGCCGTCCTTGAGCCACTGCGCGTAGGCCACGCTGTAGAACACGGTGTCGCAGGACACCTCCAGCGCCTTCGACAGGTTGATCATGCCGAAGTTCTCACCCTCGAAGTTCTTGAACTCCCGGCCGCCGATGGTCATCGACGAGGTGCAGGGGAAGGTGTCGCTGTAGGTGTAGCCCGCGTTGATCGCGCCCGAGGTGGTGACCACCTTGAAGGTCGAACCCGGCGCGCTCTGACCCTGTATGGCCCGGTTCAGCAGCGGGAAGTCGGAGGAGTTGCTGGTCAGCGCCTTGTAGTCCTTGCTGGAGATGCCGCCGGTCCAGATGTTGGGGTTGAAGGTGGGGGCGCTGGCCATGGCGACCACCCGGCCGGTGTGCACGTCCATCACCACCACGGCGCCGGAGTCGGCCTTGAAGTTCTCGTGGGTGACCGGGTCGTAGGTCTTCCGCAGGGTCACCAGCGCCTGCTGGAGCTGCTTCTCGGCGATGCCCTGGATCCGGGAGTCGATGCTGGTCACCACGTCGTCGCCGGGCACCGCCGGGCTGCCGCCGGCGGTGCCCATCACCCGGCCGAGGTTGTCCACCTCGAGGTCGGTGGTGCCGGGCTTGCCGCGCAGCGCGCTGTCGTACACCGACTCCAGACCGGAGCGGCCGATCTGGTCGGCCGGGGCGTAGGCGGACTTGCCGTTGGCGCCGGTGGCGGCGTCGATCTCGTCCTGGGTGACCGGGGAGAGGTAGCCGAGCACCTGGGCGGCGTTGGCGCCGTGCGGGGCCGGGTACTCGCGGACCGCGGTGGGGTCGGCGGTGACCCCGGGGAAGTCCTCGCTGCGCTCCATGATCTGCATGGCCTGCTGGGTGGTGGCCTTGTCGGTCACCGGGATCGGCTGGTAGGGCGAGCCGTTCCAGCAGGGCTGCGGGGTCTTCGCGTCGCACAGCCTGACCTTGTCGTGCACCTCCTGCGCGGGCAGGCCGAGCACCACGGCCAGCCGGTCCAGCACGGCCTTGCCGCCGTCCTTCTGCTGCAGCAGCGACGTGCGGCTGACCGAGACCACCAGCTTGGTCGCGTTGTCGGCCAGCGCGGTGCCGTTGGCGTCCAGGATCTCCCCGCGCACGGCCGGCACCAGCACCGTCCTGATGTGGTTGGACGAGGCCTGGTCGGTGTAGTGCTGGCCCTCGCGGATCTGCAGGTACCAGAGCCGGCCGCCGAGGGTGGCCAGCAGCGACAGCACGAGGACCTGGAGGATCAGCAGGCGTCCGGTGACCCGGCCGGTGCGGCCGGTCGGCGGGATGTTGGTCATGTGGAGGATTCGCTTCCCGGATCAGTTCTTGGCGCTGCTGCCGGCCTTGGTCCGGGGGCCGAAGCCGGGGACCGTGCCGAGTCCGGCCACTCCCCCGCTGCGGCTGCCGCCCTCGCCGAAGATCGAGCCCTTGCGGTTCAGCCCGGTGCGGGTGCGGGACGGCTTGCGCGCCGGGCCGCCGGCCCCGCCGCCGCTGCTGACCGGCTGCACCGACGAGCGTCTCGCCAGCGCCATCACCGCGGGCACCACGAAGGGCGCCAGCAGCATGTCGTAGATCACCGCGGTGACCAGCAGGCTGACGATGCCGACGTGGCGGGCCGCGGTGTCGCCGACCAGCGCGCCCACCCCGGCGTAGAGCAGGGTCGCGGTGAAGGCCGCGGCGCCGACCACCAGCAGCGGGGTCAGCACCGAGCGGATCTGGCCGTTCTCGGGGCGCAGCAGCCCCGCCGCGTAGCCGAGCACGCAGAGCACCAGCGCGTAGCGGCCGACCGCGTGGTCGGACGGCGGGGCCAGGTCGGCCAGCAGTCCGGCCGAGAAGCCGACCAGGCAGCCGCCGACCGGTCCGTACACCAGGGCCAGCCCTATCACCACGAGCAGCAGCAGGTCGGGGACGGCACCGGGCAGTCCGAGCCGGGCGAAGACGCTGACCTGGAGCACCAGGGCGACGACGACGAGGACGGCCGAGAGCAGGATGCGGTGCAGCCACATGTCACTGGCCCTTTCCGTGAGTCGGCGTGGGGACGGGCTTGGGTTTGCTGCCGGGCTTGGCCTTGGCGGCCGGTTTGGCGGTCGGCGCGGGCGTCGGCTTCGGCGGCAGCAGGGCGTACCTGGGGTCGGTCCTGGGCGGCTGGACCACCACGCCGACCAGGTCCAGCCGGGTGAAGTTGACGAAGGGTCGGACCAGTACGGTCCGGGTCAGCTGGCCGGGTGTGTCCTCGACCTTGGTGACGGTGCCCACCGGGACCCCGGGGACGAACGGGCGGTCGTTCTGCGAGCCGAAGGTGACCATCCGGTCCCCCGGCTTGACCTGGGACTGGCTGTTGAGCAGCTCCACCCGCATCGGCTCGGTGCCCTGCCCGGTGGCGAAGCCGATCTCGCCGTTGCCCTCCATCCGGGTCCCGACCGAGAAGCCGGGGTCGCTGGCGAGCAGCACGGTGGAGGTGCCGGGGCCGACCGTGGTGATCCGGCCGACCAGGCCGTCGCCGTTGATGACGGTCATGTCCCGGGTGATGCCGTCGTTGCTGCCGATGTCGATGGTGACGGTCCAGGAGAAGCCCTGGGCCGCGCCGATGGCGACCACCTGGGCGGCCTTGACGGTGTACTGGCCCGCACCGGCCGCGCCCAGCATCCGGTCCAGCTGCGTCTCCCGCCCGCGGGCCAGGTCGGAGCTGGACAACTGCTGCTTGAGCAGGGCGTTCTGCTGCTGCAGGGCGCGGATCCGGTCACCGCTGGTGCCGGACTCGCGCAGTGAGCGCATGGCGTCGGCGACCGGGTTGACCATGCCGGAGACGCCGCTCTCGACCGGCCCGAAGACCGAGGCGGCGACGTTCCTCGGCCCGTTCAGCGGGGAGGCGTCACCACCGCGGATGTCCACGGTAATCAGTGCGAAAGCGATCGCGACCAGCAGGACCAGCAGCAGCCGGCTCTCTCGTGTGTCCCTCACGGTCCTCGGCAGAGCCCTTCATATCCATGACGACGGGTCAGCGACGGGGTTGGGAGTCCAGGACCTGCTGCAGCGCCTCGAACTCCTCGACGCACTTGCCGGATCCCAGGGCGACCGAGTCGAGCGGGTTCTCCGCGATGTGGACCGGCATTCCGGTCTCACGGCGCAGCCGTTCGTCCAAGCCGCGCAGCAGTGCGCCGCCCCCGGTGAGAACGATGCCGCGGTCCATGATGTCACCGGCGAGTTCCGGCGGGCACTGGTCCAGGGTGGTCTTCACCGCGTCGATGATCTGGTTGACCGGCTCCTCGATGGCCTGGCGGACCTCGGCGGCGGAGATCACGATGGTCTTCGGCAGGCCGCTGACCAGGTCTCTTCCACGGAGCTCGCTGTGCTCCTCGTTGTCCCCGTCGACCGGGTAGGCGGAGCCGATGGTCATCTTGATGTTCTCGGCGCTGCGCTCGCCGAGCAGCAGCGAGTACTCCTTCTTGATGTGCTGGATGATCGCGTTGTCCAGCTCGTCCCCGGCGACCCGGATGGACTGGGCGGTGACGATGCCGCCGAGCGAGATCACGGCGACCTCGGTGGTGCCGCCGCCGATGTCCACCACCATGTTGCCGGTGGCCTCGTGCACCGGGAGGCCGGCCCCGATGGCGGCGGCCATCGGCTCCTCGATGATGTGCACCTGGCGCGCACCGGCCTGCCGGGACGCCTCGATGACGGCGCGTCGCTCGACCCCGGTGATGCCGCTGGGCACGCAGACCACGACCCGGGGGCGGGCCATGTAGCGGCGGCGGTGGATCTTCAGGATGAAGTAGCGGAGCATCCGCTCGGTGATCTCGAAGTCAGCGATGACGCCGTCCTTGAGCGGCCGGATGGCGACGATGTTGCCAGGCGTGCGCCCGATCATCTTCTTCGCCTCCGCGCCGACCGCCAGGATGCTGCCGGTGTTGGTGTTCACCGCGACGACCGACGGTTCGTTGAGGACGATCCCGCGACCCCTGACGTACACGAGCGTGTTGGCGGTGCCGAGGTCGACAGCCATGTCACGACCGATGAACGACATGTTGTTCGCCATGGGTATACGGGGCCTTCCCGAGGTCGAGGGTGGAGGCGGAGGCGGGACGGACACAGACCACCATGGTAGCCGCGCAAGCACTGAGGGTTACCGGAAGCGCTTGTACGGACCCTTGCCATTGTCATGGCAGACGATCACATTTCCCGCTATTGGGACGCCGGTGTCGGCGGTCCGGTTCCACGGAATCGTACGTTCCAGTAAACCGGCTACCCGTTCGACACAGGGTCCAACGGGCGAATATCTGCACACGTTCTTGACGTAATCTCAGCTTTTGGGAAAGAAGATCGCGATCTCGCGCTCCGCCGACTCCTCCGAGTCGGAGGCGTGGATCAGGTTCTCCCGGGTGATGGTGGCGAAGTCGCCGCGGATGGTGCCAGGACCGGCCTCCAGCGGGTTGGTCTTCCCGGCCAGCGCGCGGACGCCCTCGATCACGCTCTCGCCCTGGACGATCAGCGCCACCACCGGGCCCGAGGCCATGAACTCCATCAGCGGTTCGTAGAACGGCTTGCCCAGGTGTTCGCCGTAGTGCCGCTCCAGCGTCGCGGTGTCCAGGGTGCGCAGTTCCATCGCCGCCAGGGTCCAGCCGGCCTTGCGCTCGATCCGGCTGATGATCTCACCGATGAGGCCGCGGCGGGTGGCGTCGGGCTTCAGCAGGACAAGGGTGCGCTGGGGCATGGAACGGCTCCGGGGTGGTCGAACACTGCGGATGCTGGAACGCCGCGGGTACGGTCGCGGCAGCGTTGTCAAGGCTGGGCCTGAGCCTACCCGAGCGGGTGACTCATTCGAACGTCAGGCCGTCTGACTGGGTGTACCCAGGGCGCGGGCGGCCTTGATGGTGTCGATCTTGCGTCCGTAGTGCACCGAAGCCCACCACAGGGCGGCGAAGATGACGCCCAGTCCGTACATCATGCCGACCACCGCGCCCGAGGCGATCAGGGCGAGCTGGAGCACCCAGCCCACCGGGACCGCGCCCGGACGGGTGATCACACCGCAGAGCAGTACGCAGACCGCCATCGCGGCGCCGCACACCGTCCACAGCGTGGTCGAGGAGATGTCGGAGAGGTGCATCGCGACGAGGGCGGCGAAACCCACCACCATCGCCTCGGCGATCAGCGTGGACGAGCAGAGCGTACGCACGGTCAGGTGCCTTTCCGGGCCGGTCGGGAGGGGTCAGCGGGGGCTGAGCAGGATGCGGGCCTCGCCCACGGTGATGATGGAGCCGGTGATCAGCACGCCGGAGCCGCCGAGGTCGCCGACCTCCTCGGCCAGGGCGACGGCCGCGTCGATGGCGTCGTCCAGGCGCGGTTCGACCAGTACCCGGTCGGAGCCGAAGATCTCCACCGCGGCCTCGGCCAGCTTGTCGATGTCGGTGGCCCGCTGGGTGGAGTTCTTGGAGATCACGACCTCGGCCAGGACCGGCTCAAGCGCCTCCAGCAGACCGTAGGAGTCCTTGTCGCCGCTGGTGCCGATCACCCCGACCAGCCGGGTGAAGCCGAAGGACTCGCCGATGGCCTCGGCGGTGGCCCGGGCCCCGGCCGGGTTGTGGGCCGCGTCCAGGACGATGGTGGGGCTGCGCCGGATGACCTCCAGCCGGCCCGGCGAGCTGACGCCGGAGAAGGCGCCGCGGACCTTGCCGATGTCCAGCGGCTCCTCGCGCGCGGCGCCGACGCCGAAGAAGCCCTCGACCGCGGCCAGCGCGAGCGCCGCGTTCTGGGCCTGGTGGGCGCCGTGCAGCGGGATGAAGACGTCGGTGTACTCATGGCCGGAGATGCCGCGCAGGGTCAGCAGCTGGCCGCCGATCGCCATGTCGCGGTGCACCACGCCGAACTCCAGGCCCTCCCGGGCGACCGTGGCGTCCTGCTCCACCGCGCGGCGCAGGATCACCTCGGCGGCGTCCGCGGGCTGGTGCGCGACCACCGCGAGGCCGCCCTTCTTGATGATCCCGGACTTCTCGGTGGCGATCTTGCCGGTGGTGTCGCCGAGCTTGTCGACGTGGTCCAGCGCGATCGGGGCGATCACCGAGACCACCGCGTCGATGACATTGGTCGCGTCCCAGGTCCCGCCCATGCCGACCTCGACCACGGCGACGTCCACCGGGGCGTCGGCGAAGGCGGCGTAGGCCATCGCGGTGACGATCTCGAAGAAGGAGAGCGCGATCGGCTGGGAGGCGTCGGCCATCGCGATGTAGGGCTCGATGTCGCGGTAGGTCTCGACGAACAGCTCGGGACTGATCGGCTCGCCGTCCAGGCTGATCCGCTCGGTGACCGACTCCACGTGCGGGCTGGTGTAGCGGCCGGTGCGCAGCTCGAAGTGGCGCAGCAGCTGCTCGATCATCCGGGCGGTGCTGGTCTTGCCATTGGTTCCGGTGATGTGGATCGACGGATAGGACCGCTGGGGGTCGCCCAGGATGTCCATCAGCGCGGTGATCCGGTCCAGCGAGGGTTCCAGCTTGGTCTCCGGCCAGCGCGCGCCGAGCTCCACCTCCACAGCGCGGAGCTGCTCGACGGGAGAGAGGTCGGACTGCGGGGTGTCACCAGGAGTGTCGCTCACACCCCACAGTCTACGGACGCGCCCGACCCGGCACCGCCCCAGGGGCGCGGGCCCTCGCTGCACGCCCGACCCGGCAACACCCCAGGGGCGCGGGGAACTGCGCTGCCGACCACCCACCTGCCCCAGGTGTCGGCAGCACAGCCGCCCGCTCCTGCCTAACCCTCGGGCAGCGCAGCGATCTGCGCGGTGAGCCGGCTGATGTCCGCCTCGGCCTTGGCCCTGCGCCCGTGGATCTTCTCCACCGCCGCCGGGGCCGCCTTCGCCAGGAACGCCTCGTTGCCGAGCTTGGCCACGGCCTGCGTCAGCTCCTTCTCCGCCGCCGCCAGGTCCTTCGCCAGCCGCTTGCGCTCCGCCGCGACGTCGATCGTGCCGGACAGGTCCAGCGCCACCGTGGCGCCCGCGACCGCCAGCGTCGCCGTCGCCGTGAACTCCGCCCCGGCCGGCTGCTGCAGCTTGGCGATGGCGCGCAGCGCGTCCTCGTGCGCCGCCAGCCCGGTCCCGGCCAGGTCCAGCCGGGCCGGGACCTTCTGGCCCGGGTTGAGGCCCTGGTCCGCGCGGAACCGGCGGACCTCGGTGATCACCTGCTGCAGCTGGGCGATCTCGGCCTCGGCCGCGGCGTCGGCACGGCCCGCGTCCACGGTCGGCCAGTCGGCGACGACCACCGACTCACGGCCCGTCAGCGCCGTCCACAGGGCGTCGGTGACGAAGGGGATCACCGGGTGCAACAGCCGCAGGGTGACCTCCAGGACCTCGCCCAGGACCCGGCGGGACGCGTCCGCCTGCGGGCCGCCAGCCAGCAGCGTGGTCTTGGACAGCTCCAGGTACCAGTCGAAGACCTCGTCCCAGGCGAAGTGGTAGAGGCCGTCGCTGAGCTTGGCGAACTGGTAGTCGTCGTAGAGGGCGTCGGTCTCGGCGACGACCGCGTTGAGCCGCGACAGGATCCAGCGGTCGGCGGCGGTCAACTGCTCCGCCGCCGGGAGCGGCCCCTCCAGGGTCGCGCCGTTCATCAGCGCGAACCGGGTGGCGTTCCAGACCTTGTTGCAGAAGTTGCGGGAGGCCTTGACCCAGTCCTCGCCGATCGGCACGTCCGCGCCCGGGTTGGCGCCGCTGGCCAGGGTGAACCGGACCGCGTCCGCGCCGAAGGCGTCCATCCAGTCCAGCGGGTCCACCGCCGTGCCGGAGGACTTGGACATCTTCTTGCCGAACTGGTCCCGGACCAGGCCGGTCAGCGCGATGGTGTGGAACGGCGCCTGGCCGTCCATCGCGTAGAGGCCGAACATCATCATCCGGGCGACCCAGAAGAAGATGATGTCGTGGCCGGTCAGCAGCACGTCGGTCGGGTAGAACTTCTCCAGGTCCCGGGTCTGCTCGGGCCAGCCGAGGGTGGAGAACGGCCAGAGCGCGCTGGAGAACCAGGTGTCCAGGACGTCGGGGTCCTGGTGCCAGCCCTCGCCGGTGGGCGCCTCGTCGTCCGGGCCGACGCAGACGACCTCGCCGTCCGGGCCGTACCAGACCGGGATCCGGTGGCCCCACCACAGCTGGCGCGAGATGCACCAGTCGTGCATGTTGTCGACCCAGCTGAAATAGCGGCCCTCCAGCTCCTCCGGGTGGATCTTCACCCGGCCGTCCCTGACCGCGTCGCCGGCCAGCGCCGCCAGCGGGGCGACCCCGACCCACCACTGCAGCGACAGCCGCGGCTCGACCACGGTGTGGCAGCGCGAGCAGTGGCCGACCGCGTGCATGTACGGGCGCTTCTCGGCGACGATCCGCCCCTGCTCACGCAGGGTGCCGACGACCGCCGAGCGGGCCTCGAAGCGGTCCAGGCCGAGGAACGGGCCGTGCACGGTGATCACGCCGTGCTCGTCCATGACGGTGATGTTGGGCAGGTTGTGCCGCTGGCCGATGGCGAAGTCATTGGGGTCGTGGGCCGGGGTGACCTTGACCGCGCCGGTGCCGAACTCCGGGTCGACGTGCTCGTCGGCGACGATCGGGATCCGACGGTCCGTCAGCGGCAGCGCGACGGTGCGGCCGACCAGGTGGGCGTAGCGGGCGTCCTCCGGGTGGACCGCGATCGCGGTGTCGCCGAGCATGGTCTCCGCGCGGGTGGTGGCGACCACGATCGAGTCGTCGCCGTCGCCGTAGCGGATCGAGACCAGCTCGCCGGGCAGCTCCTCGTGGTTGACCTCGATGTCGGAGAGCGCGGTGAGGCAGCGCGGGCACCAGTTGATGATGCGCTCGGCGCGGTAGATCAGGCCGTCGTCGAAGAGCTTCTTGAAGATGGTCTGGACGGCCTGGGACAGGCCCTCGTCCATGGTGAAGCGCTCACGGGACCAGTCGACGCCGTCGCCGAGGCGGCGCATCTGGCCGAGGATCCGGCCGCCGTACTGCTCCTTCCACTCCCAGACCTTCTCGACGAAGGCCTCCCGGCCGATGTCGTGCCGGGACAGGCCCTGCTCGGCGAGCTGCTGCTCGACCTTGTTCTGGGTGGCGATGCCGGCGTGGTCCATGCCCGGCAGCCACAGCGCCTCGTAGCCCTGCATCCGCTTGCGGCGGGTCAGCGCGTCCATCAGCGTGTGCTGGAAGGCATGCCCCAGGTGCAGCGCACCGGTGACATTGGGCGGCGGGATGACGATGGTGTACGGCTGCTTCTCGCTTTTGGCGTCGGCCTCGAAGTAACCTCGCTCGACCCAGCGCTCGTACAGCGGACCCTCTACCTCCGCCGGGGAGTACTGGGTCGGCAAGGTGGTGTCGCGGGCGCTGTTGTCCCCGGTGTTCTCGGGGCGCTGGTTCGTGTCGGTCACGACACACAGTTTACGAGCCCGCGAGCATGGTCACGAACGGCTTTCCCTCCGGGTGGCCGCACGAACGGACGATGGAGGTTCCTGGTGAGCAGCGGCAGCCCCGGCAGCGGCGACGAGCAGAACACGGCCCGGCGGGCGCGGATCGAGGAGCTGCGGGCGGCGGAGAAGGCGAAGGCCAAGCGGCGGCGCACCGCGGTCATCGCCTCCGTGGCGGCCGCGGCCGTGGTGGCGGCGGGCCTGATCACCTGGGCGGTCACCGACTCCAGCGGCTCCAAGTCCAACTCCGCCGCAGGGTCCGGTTTCTGTGGCAACGTCAGCCCGGGCGACCCCAACGGCAAACAGTGGAAGACCGCGCCGGCCATGAGCATCGACACCGCGGCGGCCTACTCGGCCACGCTGAAGACCTCCTGCGGGGACATCGGCATCAAGCTGGACGCCAAGGCCGCGCCGACCACCGTCAACAGCTTCGTCTTCCTGGCCCAGCAGGAGTACTTCAACCACGTCAAGTGCCACCGGCTCACCACCAGCGGCATCTATGTGCTGCAGTGCGGCGACCCGACCGGGTCGGGCAGCGGCGGCCCCGGCTACAGCTTCGCCGACGAGAACCTCAAGGACCCGGCGATCCAGGGCGGCACCTACCCGGCCGGAACCGTGGCGATGGCGAACTCCGGCCCGAACACCAACGGTTCGCAGTTCTTCCTGGTCTACCAGGCCAGCCAGCTCTCGCCCGCCTACACGCCTTTCGGCACCATCACCTCGGGCATGGACATCCTGGCGCACATCGCCAAGGACGGAACCGGCACCGGCGGCGCCGACGGTGCGCCCAAGGACAGTGTGGTGATCAACAGCGTGCCGGTGACCAAGGGCTGACCGGCCGACGGCGACCGACCGGTCACGAACGGCTGGTCACGAACGGCTTTCCATCGGATACCCAAAGCCCATCGAAAGGGGCGGCTCAGCAGAACACGATGGACAGCCGTTCATCGTACTGGTCTGATATTCGACTATGTCGATGTACCCGCCGCCCCCTGAGAACACCTCCGGTGGAGCCGCTCCCTACGGACAACAGCCCGAGCCTCCGTACGGGCAGCAGCCGTACGGGCAGCAGCCCCAGTACGGCCAGCAACCGGAGTACGGGCAGCAGCCCCCGTACGGGCAGCCCGGGTACGGACAGCCCGCCGCGCCCGAGTACGGCCAGCAGCCGCAGTACCAGCAGCCGCCGCAGCCGGACTACGGGCAGCAGCCCCCGTACGGGGCCCCGCAGGTGCCGCCGCAGGCCGGGGGCCCGTACGGGGCCCCGGACAGCGCCTGGGCCGCCTACGGAATGGCGCCCCCGCCGCCGAAGAGCCGCAAGGGCCTGAAGATCGGCCTGAGCATCGGCGTGGTGGTGATCCTCGCGGTCGGCGGCACCGTCGCCTACGGGGTGATGAAGGCGACCAAGAACATGGGCACCTACAAGCTGGTCGCCCCCGCCACCTTCCAGGGCCTGACCAAGCAGGACGACAACTCGATCACCAAGGCGATGCAGGGGTCGAGCAGCAGCCTGCAGGACGCCGGGGCGACCCCGGTGGTCACCAGCTACGTCAGCTCGCCGACAGCCCCACTGCCGGACATCCTGGTGATCGGCGGCTACGGCAAGCTCCCGCTGGCCAGCCTGCAGCTGGACCAGTTCTGGAAGGGCATCACCGGTGCCGACTCCAGCAACAGCGTCACCCTCAAGACCAGCGAGGACGCCGGCCCGCTCGGCGGCTCGATGCAGTGCGCCCTGGTCAAGGAGGACGGCATCTACTTCCCGACCTGCGTCTGGGCCGACAACAGCACCTTCTCCGGGGTGATGGACACCGCGCACACCACCAGTGCCCACCCCGACCTGCCCGCCCTGGCCACCCGGGTACGGGCGCTGCGCACGGTGATGGAGATCAAGAAGTAACCGCCGACAAGACGGCGGGGCCCCGGTACCCACTGGTACCGGGGCCCCGCCGTCTGTCGCTCCGGCCGCTAGGCCGACTTCTCGCGGCGCTCGCGCTGGGTGCGCAGATCGCGCGGCACCAGCGTCGGGTTGACGTGTTCGAGGACGACGTCCTCGGTGACCACCACGCGGGCGACGTCCTTGCGCGAGGGCACCTCGTACATCACGGACATCAGCACCTCCTCCATGATGGCGCGCAGCCCGCGGGCCCCGGTGGTGCGCTTGATCGCCTGGTCGGCGATGGCGTCCAGCGCGGTGTCGGTGAACTCCAGCTCCACGCCGTCCAGCTCGAACAGCCGCCGGTACTGCTTGACCAGGGCGTTCTTGGGCTCGGTGAGGATCTGCAGCAGCGCGTCCCGGTCCAGGTTGTGCACACTGGTGATCACCGGGAGGCGGCCGATGAACTCCGGGATCATCCCGAACTTCACCAGGTCCTCCGGCATCACCGAGCGGAACTGGTCACTGGACTCGATCTCGTGCTTGGAGCGGATGGTCGCCCCGAAGCCGATGCCCTTCTTGCCGGCCCTGGCCTCGATGATCCGCTCCAGGCCGGAGAAGGCGCCGCCCACGATGAACAGCACGTTCGTCGTGTCGATCTGGATGAACTCCTGGTGCGGGTGCTTGCGGCCGCCCTGCGGCGGGACCGAGGCGGTGGTCCCCTCCAGGATCTTCAGCAGTGCCTGCTGCACGCCCTCGCCGGAGACATCGCGGGTGATCGACGGGTTCTCGCTCTTGCGGGCGACCTTGTCGATCTCGTCGATGTAGATGATCCCGGTCTCGGCCTTCTTGACGTCGTAGTCCGCCGCCTGGATCAGCTTCAGCAGGATGTTCTCGACGTCCTCGCCGACGTACCCGGCCTCGGTCAGCGCCGTGGCGTCCGCGATGGCGAACGGCACGTTCAGCATCCGGGCCAGGGTCTGCGCCAGCAGGGTCTTGCCGGAGCCGGTCGGGCCGAGCAGCAGGATGTTGGACTTCGCCAGCTCGATGCCCTCGTCGCGGCCGTGCTTGCTGCCGCCGCTCTCGCCCGCCTGGACCCGCTTGTAGTGGTTGTAGACGGCCACCGAGAGCGACTTCTTCGCCGCCTCCTGGCCCACCACGTACCCGTCCAGGAACTCGTAGATCTCCCGGGGCTTGGGCAGCTCCTCGAACCTCACCTCCGAGGTCTCCGCGAGCTCCTCTTCGATGATCTCGTTGCACAGGTCGATGCACTCGTCGCAGATGTACACGCCGGGCCCGGCAATGAGCTTCTTCACCTGCTTCTGGCTCTTTCCGCAGAACGAGCACTTGAGCAGGTCGCCACCGTCACCGATGCGTGCCACGAGGTGCTTCCCCTTCGCCAAAGGCCCCGTAGGGACAGGAGCCTGGTGCTTGGTTTCCGACGGTACTCCGTCATGACCCTCGATCCGCCGTGTTCGGCGGTCTTCCCTCTTCCGCCCTGGGCGAATTACGGCCGGAAGGCCGGAGAGAAGCTGTGTGTGACCGCACGGTACCGCAGCGCGTTCCGGGACAGGGAGTACGCGAAGGCGGTGCACGGGCAGTACTAACGATGGTGCCAGGCTGCGGCCCCCGCTCCAAGAGCGGGGGGCCGACCGCCTGCGTGGTGCTCGTCTCAGTCCCGGATTCCGGTCAGTCCGAGAGCGACGTCTTGCGGGTCGAGGTGATCTGGTCGATCAGCCCGTACTCCAGCGCCTCGGCCGCGGTGAGGATCTTGTCGCGCTCGATGTCCTCACTGACCTGCTGCGGGGTCTGGTTGGAGTGCTTGGACAGCATCTCCTCCAGCTGCTCCCGCATCCGCTGGATCTCGTTGGCCTGGATCTCCAGGTCCGACACCTGGCCGCGGCCGGTCTCGGTGTACGGCTGGTGGATCAGGATCCGGGCGTTCGGCAGCGCCAGCCGCTTGCCGGGGGCGCCGGCCGCGAGCAGCACGGCCGCGGCGGAGGCCGCCTGGCCCATGCAGACGGTGGCCACGTCGGGCTTCACGAACTGCATGGTGTCGTAGATGGCGGTCAGCGCCGTGAAGGAGCCGCCGGGCGAGTTGATGTACATGGAGATGTCCCGGTCCGGGTCCATCGACTCCAGGCAGATCAGCTGCGCCATGATGTCGTTCGCGGAGATGTCGTCCACCTGGGATCCCAGGAAGATGATGCGCTCCTCGAACAGCTTGGCGTACGGGTCGTACTCGCGGACGCCCTGCGAGGTGCGCTCCACGAAGCGCGGGACGATGTAGCGTCCCTCTGCGCGCATGTCCGCCACACGCCCGCGGGCGCTGGACAGGCTGGGGATGTTCATTACGGTGTGCCTCCGGGAGCGTTCGAGACGGCTCAAGTCGCGGTCGTTGACGGTTTTCAGCGGGCTGCGGCGTGGGCCGGAATCAGGTGGCCGCGCCGGTGCCGCCGCCGCCGGGGACGTCCGCGGCGCTGTACATGATGGCGTCGATCAGGCCGTACTCCACGGCTTCCTGCGGCTGGAACCAGCGGTCGCGGTCCGAGTCCTTGGTGATCTGCTCCACGCTCTGGCCGCTGTGCTGGCCGATCAGCTCCGCCATCCGGTGCTTGAGCCGGATCAGCTGCTGGGCCTGGATCCGGATGTCGGTGGCGGAACCGCCGAGGCCGGCCGAGGGCTGGTGCATCAGGATCTCGGCGTTGGGGAGCGCGAAGCGCTTGCCCTTGGCACCGGCCGTGAGCAGGAACTGGCCCATCGAGGCGGCCATGCCCATGGCGATGGTGACCACGTCGTTCTTGATGTACTGCATGGTGTCGTAGATCGCCATGCCCGCGGTGACCGAGCCACCGGGAGAGTTGATGTACAGGTAGATGTCGCGGTCCGGGTCCGCGGCGAGCAGCAGCAGCTGAGCCGTGATCTTGTTGGCGATCTCGTCGTCGACCTGCTGGCCGAGGAAGATGATGCGCTCGTTGAGCAGCCGGTTGTAGACCTGGTCGCCCAGACCGCCGCCGCCGATGTCACCGGCGGCCTGGGGCGCCATAAGGCCGGGCATCTGGAACTGGGGAGTCGTCACGTAATCCACCCGCTCATTGTGTTCGGACGGCTGAATCGTCCGCCGTCACTGCGTCTCTTACGAAGGTCTGCTACGAAGATCGGTCCTCGGGTACGACGGGTATTGATGGACCGACAGTCACCCTGCCCCTCGTACAAAGGACCCTAACGCGCAGGCAGGGCCTGGCCATCCCCTACACAGAACTGTTCGCTGTGAGCGCAGGGTCACCGAACACGGCGAAGGGCCCGGACGCGAGCGCGTCCGGGCCCTTCCAGAGTGCGTGCCGGGATCAGGCCTCGACGGTCTTGGCGGGGGCCTCGTCGGCGGTCTCGCCCGAGGTCTCGTCGGACGCGGCCTCGGCCGGGGCGTCGGCTGCGTCCTCCTCGTCCTCGTCGTCCTCGAAGTCGATGACGTTGCCCTCGGTGTCGACGACCTTGGCGGCCTCGACGACCACCGCGAGCGCCTTCCCGCGGACGACCTCGCCGACCAGCAGCGGCACCTGGCCGCCCTCGACGACCTGCTGGGCGAACTGGTCCGGCGTCATGCCGGAGCCCGCCGCACGGCGCAGCAGGTGCTCGGTGAGCTCCTCCTGGTTCACCGCGAGCTCCTCCTTGGACGCGATGGCGTCCAGGACGAACTGGGTCTTGATACCCTTCTTGGCCTGCTCGACCAGCTCCGCCTCGAACTCCTCGGCGGTCTTGCCCTGGAGCTTGAGGTAGCCGTCCAGGTCGATGCCCATCTGCGGCAGCTGGTGGTGCTCCAGGTTGTGCTTGCGGGTCTCCACCTCGTCCGCGAGCAGCTTCTCCGGGTACGGCATCTCGACGAGCTCCATCAGCTTGTCGAGCACCCGCTCCTGGGCCTGGGTGGCCTGGTCGAACTCCTTCATCCGGACCAGCCGGGTGCGGGAGTCCTCCCTGAGCTCCTCCAGGGTGTCGAACTCGCTGGCGAGCTGGGCGAACTCGTCGTCCAGCTCCGGGAGTTCCTTTACCTGGACGGTGGTCAGGCTGACCGTGACCTCGGAGTCCTTGCCCTCGGCGGTGCCGCCCTTGAGCTCGGTGGTGAAGGTCGCGGTGCCGCCGGCCTCGAGGCCGGTCAGGGCCTCGTCGATGCCGTCCAGCAGGCGGCCGGAGCCGATCTCGTAGCTGACGCCGGTGGCGGTGCCGTCGTCGGGAACCTCACCGTCGACCTTGGCCTCCAGGTCGACGACCACGACGTCGCCCTCGGCGGCGGCGCGCTCCACGGTCTTCAGCGAGGCGAAGCGGTCGCGGAGCTCGTTCAGCTTCTCCTCGATGTCCTCGTCGGACACGGTGATCGGGTCGACCTCGACCTCGATACCGGTGAAGTCCGGCAGGGTGATCTCGGGGCGGATGTCCACCTCGGCGGTGAACTTCAGGTCGCCGCCGTCGGCGATCCGCTCGACGCCCTCGAGGCCGTCGATGTCCGGCTGACCGAGCACATCGAGCTTGCTCTCGTCGACAGCCTGGGTGTAGAAGCGCGGCAGGGCGTCGTTGACAGCCTCTTCCAGCACGGCCGCCCGGCCGAAACGCTGGTCGATGACGCGAGCCGGGATCTTGCCCTTGCGGAAGCCCGGAACCGTGACCTGCTGGTTGATCTTCTTGTACGCCGCGTCGAGGCTGGGCTTGAGCTCCTCGAAGGGCACCTCGACGGTGAGTCGAACCCGGGTCGGGTTCAGAGTCTCCACGGCGCTCTTCACGGTTGGGTCTCCTTGGGGGCTTTGCGGTCGGGGTGTCCGCCGCACACCCGTTTCCAAGGGCGCACGGCGAGACGGGTGATAGGTCAGAGGCGACATCGCCCGCCGGGGTGGGTGGACGCTGAGCTCGCTCCTCGCCCTCGGGCGGCCGGTCCCTCGTGTGCGTTTCCTCCGGCCGGACCCCGGATTTCCCGGGGTATTTCCTGAGGTCGTGCACACGCAGACAGCCACCAGCGGTCCATCCTACCGGTACCACAATCTGCATTGGTCCCAGCGGGAGCAGGCTACGCGGTGGGGGCCGGTTCCCTGGTGCTTTCGGCGGTCCCGGGGAGGACTTCCTCGGCTGCGGGCGGGGCTTCGGCCTCGGCTTCGGCCGGGGCGTCGACCGGGGCGCTGTCCCCGGCTTCGGCCGGGGCTCCCGCCGGGGGCTTGCGGACCATGGTCGGGGCGGCGTCGCGGTCGGAGATGAACAGGGCCACCACCGCGGCCACGGCCGCCAGGCCGGAGGCCACCAGGAAGGCGGCGTGGTACGCGGTCAGGTTCGCGGTCGGCGTACCGGCCGCCGTGGTGGTCACCGTGCCGATGCCGGCCAGCACCGTGCCGAGCAGGGCCACCCCGATCGCCGAACCCAGCTGGCGCTGGGCGTTGAACAGCGTCGAGGCCCGTCCGGTCGCGGCCGGCGAGACCGTGGCGAAGGCGGCGGTCTGCGCGGGCATGAACACATGCGCCATGGAGAAGCCGGTGCCGAACATCAGCGCCCGGGCCGCCCAGACGCTGGTCTCCGGGGTGAGCAGCGACATCAGCGCCATGCAGAGGGCCACACCCGCGGCTCCGCCCGCGATCAGCCGGCTGGGCCCGAACCTCGGGTAGAGCCGGCTGGCGATCTGCGAGGCGATCATCACGCCGATGGCCTCGGGGAAGGTGTTCAGGCCGGTCTGGAAGGCGCTCGCGCCGACGGCGTTCTGGTAGTAGAGCGGGAAGAGGTAGAGCATCCCCAGGAACGCGGCCCCGGAGATCAGGCTGACCAGGTTGGTGGTGCGGAACAGCCGGTCCTTGAAGAGCCGCAGGTCCAGCATCGGGTCCTTGATCCGCAGTTCCACCAGGACCAGGCCGACCACGGCGGCGAGGCCCAGCAGCGCGGCCGTCAGGATCCTCGGCGTGCCCCAGCCCTGGTCGGCGCCCTCGGCCAGGGCGTACATCACCAGGCCGAAGCCCACCGCGGCGAGCAGGAAGCCGGCCGCGTCGAAGCGCCCGGCCCGCTCGGACCGGAAGTCGGGGAGGAAGAGCAGGCCGAAGGCCATCGCGGCGATGCCGATCGGCACATTGACGATGAAGACCCAGTGCCAGGAGAAGGCGTCCACCAGCCAGCCGCCAAGCACCGGGCCGAGCGCGGGCGCGACCGCGGTCGGGATCATCAGCACCCGGGTCGCCCGCATCCGCTCCTGCTGCGGGAACGCGCGGAACAGCATGGTCATCCCGACCGGGGTCAGCATGCCGCCGCCGGCGCCCTGCACGATCCGGTAGAGGCTGAGCTGGTCCAGGCTGTTCGCGGTGCCGCAGAGCAGCGAGGCGACGGTGAACAGCGCCAGCGCGAACAGGAACACCCTGCGGGTGCCGAACCGGTCCCCCATCCAGCCGGACAGCGGCACGAACACCGCCAGGCTGACCAGGTAGCCGACGTTCACCACACCGACGGAGGCGGCGTCCACGCGGAACTGGTTCCCGATGGAGGGCAGCGCGACATTGACGATGGTGGTGTCCATGATCGACATGAACAGCGCGGCGACGAAGACCACCGCGACGGCGGTCTTGGGCGCAATGCGGGGGCGGAGGCTCGGACGGCGTGCGGGCGTGGGCGTGGGCGCTGCGGGCATGGGTGCGGGTCACGCCTTCCTGGGTGGGTGGTGACGCGCCGCGGAGAACAACACCTGACTGCTCAGTTATTCCGCTGTTCCGCTGTTCCGCTGTTCCGCGGGCCGGCCCAGAACACGTACAAGGCCCCACCGGTACCCCGGCAGGGCCTTCCGTCGGGGTGACCGGATTCGAACCGACGACCTTCCGCTCCCAAAGCGGACGCGCTACCAAACTGCGCCACACCCCGCACCGCCCAGATGCAGCACCCGTGCTCGTCGAACCGGCGCTGCCCGTGCCTGGACGACACGTAGCGTACATGCAGAATGCCGGCCCACCGTCCGCTTTTCGCCGGGATCCGCCACGCGATCAACCGGCGTGCATCCGCCCGCCCCAGTCCGCTACTCTGTTCCTCGAACGCGCTTCTTCGGCGCGCTCCGCGGGCGTAGCTCAATGGTAGAGCCCCAGTCTTCCAAACTGACTACGCGGGTTCGATTCCCGTCGCCCGCTCCGAACGGTTCGGCCCCAGCTCAGCGACATGATCGCTGGACTGGGGCCGATCTTCGTTTCCGGTCCCACCTACTCCCGGCGTGCCCGTTCCGAGGCCGCCATGGTGTTGCCGGTGTGCCGAGGATCGTGGAAGTGCAGGCCCTTGATCCCCACGTCCCAGCAGGCCCGACGCCACACCCGGTTGAACTGGTTCTGACGCGGGGTGCCGCCCTTGGCCCCGAGGAAGACGCGCCCATCCCTGCCCGATTCGGTGAAGGTGGCCATGTGCTGGCGCAGCGCCGCCATAGTCGCAGCGGGCACGACCACGTCCGGAAGTCGGCCCGGCCCTTGGGCAGCTTGGTGATCTGCTTTCCGCTGCTCAGCTCAGCGACGGTGGAGCGGATCCGGACGCTCCCGGAGCCGGTTGATCAGTGGGCTCCTGCTCCACGAGGCGGCATGACGTGACCGTCCTTATCGTCGGTGAACCGATCCTGGCCTGCTCAACGAGGACTACGCCATAGGCAGCCCGAGAACGGCAGTGGTCATCGACGGAGCTGGCACTCCAGCAGCGCTACCCACGGGCTGCATCCACGGAACAGCTTGGTACGCAAGGCAATTGGGTACGGAGCCGCATCGGTTTGCGGTCAACGGGACGGACAGCTTGGGGGAGCTGCCTCAGCGAAGCGATCGAGCACACCGCGTTCCGGCACTCCGGAACGTGCGATCCCGGCGACCCGATGACCCCCTCAGCCACCATCGCCATGTGCCGTTCAGACGGGCAGTACCTCGAATGGCTCGTTCTGTCTGACCCGAAAGCAGCACCGCGAAATGGTCGGCAGGTTGGAAGGCCTGAGCCCGACGGAGCGTCTCCACGCTCTCGTTCGCGCCCAGCGGGAAATGATGAACGTCCAGGACGGCTACTGGGTGGCGGCGGCCGATCCGAAAGCGGCCAGTGAAGCAATCACCGGGACGATCCCATTGGCCGAGCTGTCCTGGGGGCTGCCATCCCGCCTGCCGTCGTCCCAGGCAGACGGGATGGCAGCGGGGAGGAGTGTGGTCCCGGTGGGGATCTCTACCCGTTCGCCTCAATTCGGACGCCGCTCTGCCGGGGCTCTGCTGGCGCCAATGTGCGTAATGATCCGCTGGTCGACTGCGGGGAGGTGAACGATCACTCTAGATCCATTGGCGAGGAGGACCATGACATCTCTGGCTTCGGTGTCGAAGCGGTCGTCGTCCTGATGCTGCGTGCGGCGGAAGGGCAATTGCATTAGAAAGCACCTACCTACTTAGGTCTTCAGTGTGAGCAGCTCGCCGACGCCCAAGGTCAAGACCGCGATCGCGAACTCGCCAGCTCCTACGACCAGGGTCGCACGCTTCTTGTCAATGACTTGGTAAAGATTTCGTGCGACCATGTTCTTCTCGTTCCGGTACAGCTGCAGCAGAAGGTCGTGCCCTTCCAGCCGCTCCCACTGCCTAATTAGGTCCGCATCAATGGCCTGAAGACTGCCCTTCCGGTAGGTGCGACCTTGGTCATCCACGATCTTCTTGCCACCATAGAGGCAAGCTGCGAGCGTCACCACGCTCAGTACGACCATCAGACAGGCAACCCATCTAGTCAGCGCCACAGCCCCCGCGTCCAGGGCGATGACGAGGAAGACCCCTTCGAAAGCCATCAGTGCAGTCGCTGCCCAGTAGATGGCCGCGAGCGTGGACGCTTGATTCGCCCGCTCGTCGCGTAGCTCCTGCCACAGATCGCGAAAGATCGTGATGGCCTCAGCAGGCAGCGCAGCATTCTTGCTCGCAGGCTCCTCTTGGGCGCGCGCTCCAGTTGCGTCCTCGTCGGGCCCCATACATCCACCGTCCAACGAGAGCACTCATCCCGCCACCGGAGTCGTCGATCCCGCCAAGACGGCTTCGTTCACTGCCTAGGGCCACCCCTGGGCCGTATGAGGTCAACCGAGGGCGCACAACGATGAAAATTGGCGCCCCCGCAGGTCCGGAGGATGATCGGCGATTGCATCGCAGATCAGCGATCCGGCCCGTCACTTCTTCAGCTTCTGGGAACGGCGTGGGGTGACGGCAGCCGAATTCCCCAGCGGGCCAGGAACGTCGACTGCCAACTCGCAAGGGAATATTCAGACAAGCCTCAGGCTGGCACGGCCAATAGCAGACGGCTCACCGTTGCCCTCTAGGGCAATGGGGACAAGACCGAATACATGTAGATTCATCTCGTCGATAGTCAAGTTCAAGTCTCCCGCCATTTCAGCAGGATGAATACCTTCGGCACGCAGAGCTGAAAATACCTTAGTTAGCAACTGGGACGTTTCACGCGTAATTCCATTAGGCTCGCCGCTTCGATACCCCATCTGCGACAGCTGTTTTGCCATTGTCCTGTATCCCCAGTCTGAGATTAGGCTCATATCCCTCAGGCGATAAGCCAGGGCGACAGCGGCAACTTTCCACCTGAGCTTGGCACTCAAAACTCTTTTCGTATCAGCGTTATACAACATCTGCGCCAGAAGTCCCGCGCGTGGCATCAAAAATGCAGAGGCGAATTGCTGAGCCTCTTGCTCTGCTTCTGGCCCATGCGGAATCCTGTGCTCCGAATGCAAGACGAGATGCCCCAGCTCATGCGCCGCGTCAAATCTTCCACGCTCTCCACTTTTGGCAAGGTTCAAAATAATGAAAGGTTTTAGCCGCTCCCAACGGAAGGAGAAAGCATCGACCCCAGAGCAGTCAGACGCGAGCGAGAAGACACGCACTCCGTGACTCTCAAGCAGGTGGACCATATTCGTGATGGGCGCCTCCCCCAAGCCCCAGAGGCCACGGACTCTCTCGGCTGCCTCCTCAGGACGGCAGCGCGGAAGGGTCGGGACGTCGGCCATTGGAAGGTCAAAGCGCTTCTCGATCCAACTGTTGATTTCGATTGCGATTCGACCCGCACCACGCGCCGCATCCCGATCAAGCGCACTCATCTTAGAAAGAGCTCGGAAGCTAATCGCGTCAACGGGAATCTCTTCCATGTCGTCGGCGCAGAGAAATGAGGTCGGGATTTCTAGTGCCTCGGCTAGCAGCTTGATGGTGTCGGAAGAGGCCGCCTTATGCCCATTCTCGAACGCCGTCAAGCTGCGTACCGAAATCCCGGACTTCTGAGAAAGCCGAGCCAGAGTCATGCGCCGCCTCTTTCGCGCAAGCACGAGTCGCGAAGAAGTTAGCATGCCTTACCATCTCCAGATCTTAAGTAGTAACTAAACGGCTCCCTTGAATGCCACCGGAACCTCAACCGGAATTTCTTCAATTACTTGGTCGAGCTTCCTGATGTCGAACTCGGGACCGGTGAACGGATTATCCGGCAAAATTATGCGTTCCCGCCAGGTATCGACAAACTTGCCGTGCATCTCTACGGGCAAAGATAGCTCAAAAGTGAGCCCTTCGCGAGTCGACTTGTAGAGGAGGAACCATGTAGGAATCGCGTTGATATCCTGCTTTGATTCTTCTCGGCCGGGAATTGAGAACAGCGGAAGCTGCTCGAAATTGAACTGCACGAGGCGAGCCACCGCAGGACCCTTGGGGTTCTTGGTCCTGACTTCACCGGTCCAACTGGCGGACTCATCGCCCACCAGTCCCGATCCACTTCCAGCAGTGATCGCAAATTCACCTGACGGATGGATCGTCCGCAGGATCTGCTGCGCATTGCTGTAGCTCCACCCCTGCGGCAGCAGTCGCTCCCGAAGCAGCCGATTGCTGCGGGACCAGAAGGTGTAGCCGGCCATGCCCGGCGAATCCAGGTCGGTACAGACGCGGGCCTCGGAAGACGCGCCACTCAAGGGCATGTGGATGTCGTCCACGACAAGGCCGAGCCGACGCAGCCGCTCGATGGCATCGAGTCCCACGTGACACACGGGTTCCATGTGACCTCCCAACTGACTAGGTTCCAAAAATCGTACCTCATCCGAGGGCCGATTTTTGGAACCCGGCATATCGAACACTAGTTTGAAGCACTGTGATCGTCAATCCTCCGAGAACGCAGACTGCACTGGCCACGAAGTCGGAGGCTGCCCGACCACTGCGTCAATGATCGTTAGAGATGCGATGGCGACAGGCGACACCACTACACGACGCTTCTTGTGGACGTTCTGAAGCCTCCAGTGGCCCTCCCCGGCCCGTACGCGGCAAGGGTGGACTCCACGCACGGGGATCAACAGGGGCCGCCTAGGGCACCATAGAAGAAGTTGAAGCCTTTCCCCGCCCAGCGGTGCGCCTTCCACGGGACTTCTGACCTCTCGTGAGCCGTGCCACGTACGTGCCATGTCAGGCGGGAAGCTGCGGGGAACCAAAGGAACCCAGATGGCGAACGAGGCTCCGCAGCTGGGCCAGCGGGTTGCCAGCTCAATCGGGATCTTGACCCGAACTCTTCCAAACTGACTACGCGGGTTCGATTCCCGTCGCCCGCTCCAGTAGGTGAAGTGCCAGGTAGGAGCCGGTGTCCGCAGCTTGCGGGCACCGGCTCCTGTTGCGTTCGGGGGTAACCGCTACTGCTGGAAGAGGTCGGCGGTGGTTGTTGCGGTGAGGGCGTGGTCGAGCCAGGTGCTGAGTTGGGCCGGGTCGGTGCAGGCGGTGATGCGGTCGTGGTCGGCGGCGGAGAGGGTGATGCCGCGCTTCTGCAGGATCAGCAGGATTCCCTCGGCGAGGCCCTCGGCGCGGCCTTCGGCGCGGAGGCGTTGTGAGGTCTCCGAGCGGAAGAAGGAGAGGTCGACGGACATCAGGTTCCTCCAGGTCTGTGCGGCCGGGCAGTGCCGAGGCCGAGTTCGGTGAGCTCGGCGAAGATCCTCGCGGTCTCCTCGTCGATGGTTTTCAACGCGGCGGCCAGCGCTTTCAGTATGGCACCCGCGTTCGCGTCCCTACCATGCGTGATCACCGAGAATGTCGCGAGCGGGATGTCCTCGGCGGCGGTGGCCGGATCGGTGATGACGGGGACGTTGTGCGGCCCCAGGACCAGCGGGCGCACCGTGAGGGTGGGCCACTCGGCCGGGCCGATGGTGATCGGCTCGGCGGCCCAGGCGGCGGTGGACCTGTCCTGGCAGACGATGAGCAGCACCGGAGGCAGTCGGTACTTCGCATAGAGGTGGGCCAGATAGTAGGCCCAACTGCCCGGTTTGTCCGGGTCTTTCTTGCCCTGGGCCTCGACGGCGAGGAGGTGGCTGCCGCTCGACGCGGTGTCGACCTGGAGCAGGGTGTCGACGCGTCGCTCCAGCGGTTTGATCTCGGTGAGGTCCGTGGGCAGGAGCGACACCGCCACCGGGTCGGGGAACGGGATCCCGAGTGTGCGGAAGGCCCGGGCGAAGATCCCCGGGTCCTCCTGGAAGATGCGGTGCATCGCCTCATGGGATGAGCTGACCATGGTTGGAAGGCTAGGGAGCCGCAGCGGGCAGCATCCTGGAGATCGACAGCTGGCGCTCGATGGGATGGTTTTTCGGGCTCGTTCGTTGACGGGTGGGGCGGGAGTGGGCGGGTCCGGTGTGGGACTCGGGTTCATCCGGTGGTCGAACGCCGGTACGCTCCGGGGGCGGTGAAGCGTTCACCGCAACTACACATTTGGAGACTCTCCTTGCGCGGCCCGCAGCGGATGAAGGTCATACAGCGCAGCGTGGTGCGGGAGATGGCCTGCCTGGGACTGGAGTTCCAGGTGGAGGGCAGTGTCGTGCGCGGGCCCGGGACGACCGCGGTGGCGGTGCGGGAGCACGGCGGGCACGGCGAGGGGCATGTGGATCTCGGCTATGTGCTGCGGCTCGGCGAGGGCGAGGGCCCCGTGGTGTGGGACTGCACCGCCGGTCTCGGCCGGACCGAGGAGGAGCAGCTGCAGAACGCCGTGCGGATGTGGCGGACCACCACCGCCTCGGCGGTGGTGGAGCTGCTGGAGCGGCGCGGCGTGCACGGGGAGCACTTCGGGCCCGGCGCGGTCGGCGGGGTCGCGGGCTGGCACGCGATCCAGGGGCCGGCCTGCGTGTTCGGCTTCCGCAGCGGGCCGTTGGGCGACTGGGTGGCGGAGCACCAGCTGCTGCCGGCGGTCGCCGACGCGGTGCTGCCGTACCTGACCGACCCGGCGGTGAACGGGGTGAAGTTCTTCTTCGGCGGCCGGGAGGGCGACGAGGTCGCCGAGGTACGGGTCAACGGCGAGCCGGTCGCGGCGGCCTCGGCCGCGCTGCGGGCGATGCCGTGGCCCCGGGGCGAGCGGCTGGCGTGGGTGCGCAGCTTCGTCCTGCTGGCCGCGGATCCCGAGGAACTGGCCGGAATCGAACGGTTGGTTACGGCCCGGCGGGCGCGCTGGGGCGCCCCCGGAACGGCGCTGCTGCGGCGATGGGTGCGGCAACAGCAGCAGCGGTGAAGGGACCTGCTACTTCGTCAGGCTACTTCGTCAGGCTGTTGATCGTGGTCGCGAGCTGGTTCAGGAAGTCCTGAATCGGCGTCGCGGCCGAAGTCTTCGCGAGGAAGAATCCGAACAGCGCGGCCAGTATGGCGTAACCGAGCTTCATGCTCTTGTTCCGGATGAAAACGATCAGAAGGATGCCCAGCAGGACAACGGCCGAGACTGAAAAGGTCGTCACTCTGTTCCACTTCCTGGTTCAAGACGTGCTCGGGGCCCGGGCCACCCGGCAGGCCGGTCCGCCGCGCCGATCTCCGGCACTGCCCCTCCCTCCCCACGCCCGACCCTCAGTGTCTCCGGAGCGAACGGCTCCGTAAAGCACTTCCGGGACAATGCTCACCTGGTGATCCCTATCCGGCCGATATTGGCCGAACACCGCCCGGAGATCTTGGTGGCGATGGTACAGGTGTGCTGAACTGTGGGTTGAGGGACGGTTATTCACGCCAGATCAACAGCAGCGCCCGGTCATCGTTGAGATCCTTCGCCACGGTCTCGATCAGCCGCCAGGCGGTGCCGGTGAAGGTGGTACCGACCAGCCGGTCTGCCTCCCCCATCAGCCGGTCCATGCCCTCGGAGAGGTCCCGTCCCGGCTCCTCGACCATGCCGTCGGTGCAGAGCATCAGCACGTCGCCGCGGGCCAGCCGGCCGCGCAGGCCGGTGAACTTGGCGCCCTCGAAGATGCCCAGCAGCGGCCCCTCGGCCTCCTTGGTCTCCCAGTGGCCCTTGCCCATGCAGCGCTGCATACCGGGAAGGTGACCGGCCGACAGCAGTTCGTACTCGCCGGTGTCCAGGTCCAGAACCAGGTGCACGGCGCTGGCGAATCCTTCCTCCCATTCCTGGCGCAGCAGGTAGCCGTTGGCGGCCGGGAGGAAGTCGTGCGGGGGCAGTGAGCCGAGCAGGCCGCCGAAGGCCCCGGAGAGCAGCAGGGCCCGGGAGCCGGCGTCCATGCCCTTGCCGGAGACGTCGGCGAGGACCGCCTCCAGTACCCGGCTGCCCTCGCCGGTGCGGGCGGCGACCAGGAAGTCGCCGGAGAAGGACTGGCCGCCGGCCGGACGCAGCGCCATCTCGGCGTGCCAGCCCGAGGGCAGCAGCGGGATCTGCGACTGGACCTTGAGCCGCTCGCGCAGGTCGAACAGCATGGTGCCGCCGCCGCGCCAGGGCACCCCGACCCGGCTGCGGAGCTGAGCCACCAGCAGTCCGCCGGCCCCCACCGCGCCGACCACCAGGACGCTGCCGGGAGTGACCCGTCCGGCGCCGAGGCGGTACGGGCCGAGCAGCGCGGACTCGACCGCGAGGGCCGAGGCGGCGGCGGTGTAGAGCAGCACCAGGCTGCTGGGACGCAGCAGCAGGGCGCCCGCGAGCACCGGCAGCACCAGCATGGTGGGCGGGCACCAGATCGGGCTCAGCAGGGTGACCAGAGTGATCAGCGGCACCAGCGCGAACAGTGCGGCGAAAGCGAACCAGTCGGAGGCGTCGCCGCGGAAGTAGTCGACGGCGGAACGGCGCACCTTGCGGCGGCCCCGGTAGAGCGCCCTGCGCCCCCGTGCCGCAAGTGTCTCCCGCGGGGGTCCCCCGGGCGCTCTGCCTGCCATGCCCGCTGACCCTACCGAGGAGAGAGGCCATGCGTCGATGGCAGCCCGGAGGATGGTCCGTCGCCGGGGCTTGTTCGAGGCCGTGTTCGGGGCCTTGCTCCGGGCCTTGTTCAGGGTCACCTGCGGACTCCCCCCGGGGGCCGTGGTCCAGCGCTGGGGCCGACCTTACCCGGGCGGCTGGCAGGCCGGGCACCAGAAGAGGTTGCGGCCGGCGTGGGTCTCGGTGCTGACCGGGTGTCCGCAGACCAGGCAGGGCTGGTGGGCCCGCCGGTAGACGTACACCTCGCCGCCGTGGGCGTCCTCGCGGGCGGCCCGGCCCATGGCCTGCGGCATGTGCTCGGGGCGGACGGTGTCGATCCAGCCGTCGCGGACGCCGTCCCGCATCAGGACGGTCAGGTCGGCCCAGATCCCGTCCCACTGGGCCCGGCTGAGGGACCGTCCGGGCATCCGGGGGTCGAGGCCCTGCCGGAACAGCACCTCGGCGCGGTAGATGTTGCCGACGCCGGAGAGCACCTTCTGGTCCATCAGCAGGGCCGCGACGGTGGTGCCGCTGCGGCTGATCCGCTGCCAGGCCGCGTCCCCGGTGTGGTCCGGCCGCAGCGGGTCGGGGCCGAGCCGCTGGTGCACGGCCTTCTTCTCGACCTCGCTGATCAGCTCGCAGGTGGTGGGGCCGCGGAGATCGGCGTAGTGGTCGTCGGTGGCTATCCGCAGCCGCAGTTGGCCGACCGGGGCCGGCGCGGGCCCGTCACCGAAGCGGACCTTGCCGTAGAGGCCGAGGTGGACATGGATCCAGCCGACCGCGGCGAAGCCGAGGAAGAGGTGCTTGCCATGGGCCTCGGTGCTGGTCAGCGCCTGGTTGTCGAGCCGCCGCGCCGCCGCGGCGAAGGGCCCCTGCGGGCTGGAGACACGCACCGGCTCGCCGCCGAACAGCTGTCGGTACTCGGCGGCGAGCCGGTGCAGGGTGTGGCCTTCGGGCATGGGGTGTCGGACTCAGCCCTGCGGGTGGTGGGCCGGGATCGGCGGGAGTTCGCCGGTCGTCTCGTACTCGCTGATCATGTCGATCCGGCGGATGTGGCGGGGGTCCTCGGAGAACGGGGTGCCGACGAAGACCTCGACGAACTTGGTGGCCTCGTCCAGGGTGTGCATCCGGCCGCCGATGCTGATGACGTTGGCGTTGTTGTGCTCGCGGCCGAGCTCGGCCGTCTCCGTGCTCCAGGCCAGTGCGGCGCGGACGCCCTTGACCTTGTTGGCGGCGATGGCCTCACCGTTGCCCGAGCCGCCGATGACGATGCCCAGGGCGTCGGGGTCGGCGGCGGTGCGCTCGGCGGCGCGGAGGATGAACGGCGGGTAGTCGTCCACCGCGTCGTAGACGAGCGGGCCGCAGTCGATCGGCTCGTGTCCGGCGCTGGCCAGCCACTGGACGAGGTGCTGCTTGAGTTCGTATCCGGCATGGTCGGATCCCAGGTACACGCGCATGGTCGCCAGTGTGGCACGAGCGGACTGAGCAGGGCGTCCGGGGCCTCCGGTCGGCCCTGCTGTGTCAGCCCCTGCGCCCGGCGAGCTTCCAGACGGCGGGGAGCAGGCCCATCGCCAGCACGATCTTGAGGCCGTCGCCGAGCAGGTACGGGTAGAGCCCGAGCGAGGCCGCCTTGCCCAGGCCGACGTGCAGCGACGCGGCCAGGTAGGGCACGCCGACGGCGTAGACGGCGAGGTTGCCCAGCACCATCGCGACCGCGGTGCGCAGCGGGCTCCGGTCGGCGCCGCGCCGGGCCAGCTCGCCGACCAGGGCGCCGGCCAGCACGAAGCCGATGACGTAGCCGAGGGTCGGGCCGGTGCCGGAGCTGCCCGCGGCGAACCAGGGCAGCCCGGCCAGGCCGGCCAGCAGGTAGAGCGCCAGCGAGGCCACCCCGCGGCGGGTGCCCAGGGCGGTGCCGACCAGCAGCGCGGCCAGGGTCTGGCCGGTCACCGGCACCGGCGAGCCGGGGACCGGGACGACCAGCTGGGCGGCTATCCCGGTGAACGCCGCGCCGCCGACCACCAGGGCGAGGTCGCGGGCGCGGCCGCGGGCCCGGGTGGAGGCGGGGAGCAGGTCGGCGAGGACGGCGGCCGGACGGGTGCCCGGGCGGGCGGCAGCGGCGGTGGCGAGGGTCATGAAGGGTATCTCCGCAGGTCGGGCGAGGGTGTGAACGACTGTGAACCTATCGGCTGCCGCGTCGGCGCGGGTATGGCGTTTCCCACAGAGCCGCAGGTCGGTGCGTTGGATGGTCCGCCGGTCGGACCGGTGGACGCGCCCGGCCCCCGCAGCGGACGGCGCTGCGGGGGCCGGGCGGGGGCGGGCCGCGGGGCCTGCGGAGGTGCTACTCGAAGCTGGGGCCCGCGGTGCGGGTGCGCTTGATCTCGTAGAAGCCGGGGGTGGAGGCGACCAGCAGGGTGCCGTCCCAGAGGCGGGCGGCGGCCTCGCCGCGGGGGGTCGGGGTGACCACCGGGCCGAAGAAGGCGACCCGCTCGCCGGTCGGGCCGGGGACGGCGATCACCGGGGTGCCGACGTCCTCGCCGACCAGGGTGATGCCCTCCTTGTGCGAGGCCTTCAGCGCCTCGTCGTACTCGGTGGACTCGGCGGCGTCGGCCAGCTCGACCGGCAGGCCCGCGTCGGCCAGGGCGGCCTCGATGGTCTCCCGGGTGCGGGGCTCGGCGTTGTTGTGGAACCGGGTGCCGAGCGCGGTGTAGAGCGCGCCGAGCACCTCGTCGCCATGGGCCTGGGCAGCGGCGATGCAGACCCGGACCGGGCCCCAGGCCTCCTTGAGGAACGTGCGGTACTGCTCGGGGATGTCCTTGTCGGCGTTGAGCACGGCCAGGCTCATCACATGCCACTGGACGGTCACCGGGCGCTGCTGCTCGACCTCGAGCATCCAGCGGGAGGTCATCCACGCCCAGGGGCAGAGCGGGTCGAACCAGAAGTCGGCGGTGACGGGGGTGGTGGACGTAGCGGACATGAAGTCCTCCGGGACGAGGGACGGGCAGACGCTAGGGGCGAACACGGTCGTGTCGCCGCGCATTCCCTGCTGGTCGGGGGGTCGGCCGGTTCTCGCGGGGCTGGTTGCGGGCGGCCCGTGAAAAGATGCCGGGAACGACTTGACCGACGGCCGGGGCCCTCACCCGGTCGCGCCGAGCCGCAGAGCCGTACGTAGGGAGAACCGCAGTGCCCGGGACCAATCTCAGCCGCGACGAGGCCCGCGAACGGGCCCGCATCATCAGTGTGGACAGCTACGAGGTCCACCTCGACCTGCGTTCGGCCCTGCAGCCGGTCGGAGCGGGCGAGGGCGCGGGTCGGTTCGCCTCGCGGACGGTGCTGCGGTTCCGCTGCTCCGAGCCCGGCGCGGACAGCTTCGCGGACCTGCTGGCGCCGGCGGTGCGCAGCGTGGTGCTGAACGGGCGCGAGCTGGACCCGGCCGAGGTGTTCGACGGCTCCCGGATCGCCCTGCCCGGGCTGGCCGAGAGCAATGAGCTGGTGGTGGACGCCGACTGCGCGTACAGCCGAACGGGTGAGGGCCTGCACCGGTTCACCGACCCGGTCGACAAGGAGACCTATCTCTACACCCAGTACGAGCCCGCCGACGCCCGCCGGGTGTTCACCACTTTCGAGCAGCCCGACCTGAAGGGCCCGTTCAGCTTCACGGTGACCGCGCCCACCCACTGGCAGGTGTTCTCCAACTCCCCCGCCGGCGGCGACCCGCAGCTGGTTCGGGACGGGCTGACCTGGAGCTTCGCGCCGACCCCGCGGATCTCCAGCTACATCACCGCGATCGTCGCCGGGCCCTACCACGTGGTCAGGGACCACTACAGCCGGGTGCTGGACGACGGTCGGCGGCTGGAGATCCCGCTCGGCGCGCTGTGTCGGGCCTCGCTGGCGCAGTACTTCGACCCGGACGAGATCTTCACCGTCACCAAGCAGGGTCTGGACTTCTTCCACCGGGAGTTCGACTACCCCTACCCCTTCGGCAAGTACGACCAGGCGTTCGTCCCCGAGTACAACCTCGGCGCGATGGAGAACCCGGGCCTGGTGACCTTCCGTGAGGAGTACGTGTTCCGGTCCAAGGTGACCGAGGCGGCCTACGAGGGCCGGGCGAACGTCATCCTGCACGAGATGGCGCACATGTGGTTCGGCGACCTGGTCACCATGCAGTGGTGGGACGACCTGTGGCTGAAGGAGTCCTTCGCCGACTTCATGGGCGCGTTCGCGCAGGTGGAGGCCACCAGGTACGGCGCGGGCTGGATCACCTTCGCCAACCGCAGGAAGACCTGGGCGTACCGGCAGGACCAGCTGCCGACCACGCACCCGATCACCGCGGACATCCGCGACCTGGAGGACGCCAAGCTCAACTTCGACGGCATCACCTACGCCAAGGGCGCCTCGGTGCTGAAGCAGCTGGTGGCCTATGTGGGGCGCGACGCGTTCTTCGAGGGCGCACGGCGGTACTTCAAGCGCCATGCGTACGGCAACACCACGCTGGCCGACCTGCTGGCCGTGCTCGCCGAGACCTCCGGCCGCGGGGCCGGGGCCATGGCCGAGTGGTCCCGCGCCTGGCTGGAGACCGCCGGGCTGAACACCCTGACGCCGCAGGTGGTCACCGACGCGGCCGGGACCATCACCTCGTTCGCGGTGCTGCAGGACGCCGTGGAGGCGTACCCGACGCTGCGCCCGCACCGGATCGCGGTCGGCCTCTACGGCAGGGACGACAACGGCGCGCTGGTGCGCACCCACCGGGTCGAGCTGGACGTGGCCGCCGGGCCCAGGACCGAGGTGCCGGAGCTGGTCGGCCTGCCGCGTCCGGAACTGGTGCTGGTCAACGACGACGACCTGACGTACTGCAAGATCCGCTTTGACGAGGTGTCACTCGACGCGCTGCGGGAGGGGCTCGGGGACATCCAGGACCCGCTGGCCCGGGCGCTGTGCTGGTCCGCGCTGTGGAACCTGACCAGGGACGGGCTGATGCCGGCCCGCGACTACCTGGACACGGTGCTGCGGTTCGCCGGGCGGGAGAGCGAGATCGGGGTGCTCCAGTCACTGCAGGCGCAGGCCGGGGCCGCGCTGGACGTCTACGTGGCGGACGGGGAGGGGCCCGGCGGCGTCGGGGCGCGTGAGGAGTGGGCCGCGCGGCTCGCCGAGGGCGCCCTGGCGGAGCTGCGCGCGGCGCGGCCCGGCAGCGACCACCAGCTGGCCTGGGCCCGGTTCCTGACCCAGACCGCCAAGTCCGACGCGGACCTGCAGCTGGTCGAGGGCCTGCTGGCCGGGACGGCCCGGATCGACGGCCTGGACATCGACCAGGAGCTGCGCTGGATGCTGCTGCAGACGCTGGCCGCGGCGGGCCGGGCCGACGAGGAGACGCTGGCGCTGGAACTGCTCAGGGACGACACCGCGAGCGGCCGGCGGCTGCAGACCGTGTGCCTGGCGGCACGGCCCACGGCGGCGGCGAAGGCCGAGGTGTGGCGGCTGGTCGTGGACTCGGACGAGCTGCCGAACGCCCTGGTCGAGGCCAGGATCAGCGGGTTCCAGTCGGCGGGGCAGCGGGCGCTGATCGCGCCGTACACCGAGCCGTACTTCGAGGTGCTGGAGAAGATCTGGGGCGAGCGGTCGATCGAGATCGCGATGCGGATCGTCAGCGGGTTGTTCCCGCGACTGGTCACCACGGCCGAGACGCTGGCCAGGACCGACGCGTGGCTCTCCGAGCACGAGGCGGCTGCGCCGGCGCTGCGGCGGCTGGTGCTGGAGGGCCGGGACGACCTGGCGCGGGCGCTGCGGGCGCAAGCGTGCGACGCACGGGGGGCGGGAGCGGGAGCGGGGGCCGCGTCGGCCCGGGACCGGTAGGCGCCTGCGGCGGGCCTACGATGGCCTCCGCATTGTCATTCGCATTGTCATTGTCGGCAGTGTCGGGTTGAGGAAAGGCGTGTACGGGGGATGTCGGAGAACACGGCGGGGGCCGCGGGTGGCCCGCCTGCGGAGCAGTATCCCTATCGGCAGACGGTGACTGACGGAGCGTCGGCGGCCCCGCCGCAGGCGCCTCCGGCGGGAGCGGTGCCCCCGGTCGGGCCCGGCTATGTGCCGACCCAGGCGTACCCGCAGGCGTCGGCACCGGGGCAGGCGCCTCCGGCGGGGCCGGGGTATGTGCCCACGCAGGCGTACCCCCAGGCGCAGCCGCCTCCGGCGGGGTACGCGCCGCAGGCGGCCTCGCCCGGGCAGGGGTACGCGCCTCCCGGGCAGGGGTACGCGCCGACGCAGGGGCCGCCCGCGCAGGGGTACCCGCCGCCGTACGGCGGGTACGGGCCGGCGCAGGGGGGTTATCCGCAGCAGCCGGTGGGCTACCAGCCACCGCCGCAGGCGTACCCCCGGCGGGGGCCGGGGAAGGGGGCGGTGTTCGGGATCGTGGCCGGGGTGGTGATCCTCGCCGTCATCGCCACGCTGGTGATCGCACTGTCCAACAAGACCAAGAGCAACGACAGCGCCGGCGGCCCGACCCTGGCCAAGGCCTGGAGCGTCCCCTCGTCCGGGAGCGACGACCGGATCCTCGGCTCCTGGCTGACCGCGACCACCGTGATCCGCGCCAGCAGCGGGGACGGTGTGGTCGCCTACGACCTCACCACCGGCCGCAAGAGCTGGACGCTGACCCCGCCGGCCGGTGCCGCCACGCCCTGCGCCATGTCGCAGGGCGTGAACGCGTCCGGCATCGGCGCCATGGCCTTCGGCACCAACGCGGAGTCCTGCACGTACTTCGCCGCGGTGGACTCCGCCACCGGCAGGATCCTCTGGAAGCTCAACCTGACCAACAGCGACCACCCGGTCGCCACCTCGGCGACGGCCCTGATCCAGGGCTCGGTCGCGACCGTGCTCAGCCTCGGCCGGGCCGGCGGCTTCGACGCGAAGACCGGTAAGCAGATCTGGGTCAACCCGTCCCGCGGCTCGTACTGCAACGAGGAGTCGTACGGGACGACCGGCGTGGTCGTCGTCGAGGACTACTGCGCCGACGCCAGCCCCAAGCAGACCATGACCGCCCTGGACGCGAGCACCGGGAAGCGGCTCTGGCGGCGGACCGAGACCACCACCGCGGTGGAGAGCTACATGCTGAACGCCAGCCCGCTGGTGGCCCAGCTGTCCTCGGAGCTGAACGGCCCGGTCGACGTCTACAGCAGCAAGGGTGTGCCCACCCCGCTGGACATGACCGGCTTCTCCGTCAGCAGCGACAGCGTGACTCCGGTCAAGGCGGCCGGCAACACCCTGGTCGTGCAGAGCGGCGAGGACCTGGAGAGCGCCGGCTCGGACAGCACGGCCGGGCAGGTCATCGCCTTCAACCTGTCCACCGGGCAGCAGCTGTGGCGCTACAACGGGGAGAGCGGGCACGGCGCGGTGCTGGCCCGTACCGCGAGCGACGGCAAGCTGTACGCGCTCTCCACCGGCACCTACAGCGGCTCGCCGCACTTCGTCCGGCTGGACCCGGTGACCGGGAAGTCGACGGTCCTGGGCGCGCTGCCCTCGGGCACCGACGGCTGGACGGTCAGCGGCGGCACCCTCTACGCCCTGCCGGGCGGCGGACTGCTGGTGCTCAACTCGTTCGGGAGCGCCGAGGTCCCCGCCGTGGAGGCGTTCAAGTAGCGGCAACGTCCAGGGCCCATTCCGCCACCGCGTCGGTGATCTGCCGGAGCAGGTCCTCGCCGCTGATCGGGGCGGACTTGGGTACCGCGAAGGAGTGGTTGCCGTACGGCAGGGCGAGCAGCCGTTGGTGGGCGCCCAGCGGCGGGAAGGCGTCGCCGCCGCCGAAGGGGTCCGCCGCGCCCTGGACCACCAGGGTGGGGGCCGGGCAGCCGAGGAGTTCGGCGGCGCGGCTGCGTTCGGGGCGGCCCGGCGGGTGCAGCGGGAAGGCCAGCGCCAGCACCCCCGCCGCGCCGGTGGCGGCGGCGGTGCGGCAGGCCACCCTGGCGCCGGCGCTGCGTCCGCCGACCAGCAGCGGCAGCCCGGCCGGGAGCTCGGCGCGCAGCGCGGCGACGGTCGGCAGCCAGCCGGCGTCCAGGGTCTTCGGGGCCGGGGCGAGCTTGCGGCCGGCCAGCCGCCAGGGCTGCTCCACCAGGGCCACGGTGATCCCGAGCGGGGGCAGGGCGGCGGCCAGGGCCGCCAGGTCCGGGGCCTCGATGCCGCCGCCGGCGCCGTGGCCGAGGGCCAGCGCGGCGCGGGTCCGCTCCGCGGGGGCGGACAGCAGGGTGCAGCGGGCGTCACCGGCGGGGGTGCTTACGAGCAAGTGCATGGGCCGACCCTAATGCGCTGTACTAGCCTGGCCGCGACGTGTGCATCCGATTGGCCGAGGGGGCGCTGTGGCGATCGAACTGCCGGGTGAAGTGGTGTCCTTCCTGCAGTTCATCGGGGTGAACTGGCCTCGGGTGAACGAGGACAAGGTGCATGAACTCGCCACGCACGTGCGGGACTTCGCCACAAGCATCGATCAGACCCACCAGGACTCCACGGCGACCGTGAAGGGGATGGCCGAGCACTACCAGGGCGCCTCCTACGAGGCGCTGCTGGCCAAGTGGGCGCAGCTGTCGAACAGTCATATGACCGAGCTGGTGTCGGCCTGCCACGTGGTGGCGACGGCGCTGGACGCGGCGGCGGACGTGGTCGTGGCCATGAAGCTGGAGGCGATAGCCGAGCTGGTGGTCCTCGCCGCGAGCTTCGTCGCGGACCAGGCGGCCTCGGTGCTCACGCTGGGGCTGGCGGAGGCCGCGGAGGTGCTGATCGTCGAGGCCGCGGAGAAGGTGATGGACTTCCTCGAGCAGCAGCTGGAGCAGTACATCATCGGCGAGGTGATCGAGGCCGCGATGGGGCCGCTGATCGAGACGGTCGGCAACGCCGTCAGCGGTCTGGTGTTCCAGGCGGCCGAGGGCGCGCTGGGGGTCTCCGCCGGAGCGGGCGGCGCGGGGGACGGCTTCTCGATCCATCCGCAGATGCTGGTGGTGCACGCACAGACCATGCACGGCCACGCCGAGACGGTGGCCGGGCACGCCCAGGCCTTCCAGGCCCGGCTGGCGGGCGTCAGCTTCGAGTGAGCCCGGTACGACATGGGAGGATGCCGAGAAGCGCGTAGCAAGCGTGCGGCAAGAGTCAACGAAGGAGTCACGCAGCGTGCCTGGCACCAATCTGACCCGTGAGGAGGCCCGTACCCGGGCTGCACTCCTCCACGTGGACGCGTACGAGATCGAGCTCGACCTGAGCACGGCCCCCGAGGGCGGTACGTTCCGGTCCACCACCGTGGTCCGTTTCACCGCCGGTACCCCTGGCGCGTCCAGCTTTGTCGACCTGGTGGCGCCGACGGTGCACGAGGTCGTCCTCAACGGCACCGCGCTCGACCCCGCCGAGGTCTTCCAGGACAGCAGGATCGCCCTTCCGGCGCTCGCGGCGGAGAACGAGCTGCGGGTGGTCGCCGACTGTGCGTACACCAACTCCGGTGAGGGACTGCACCGTTTTGTCGACCCGGTCGACAAGGAGACCTATCTCTACACCCAGTTCGAGGTCCCGGACGCGCGCCGGGTGTTCGCCAGCTTCGAGCAGCCGGACCTCAAGGGGACGTTCCGGTTCACCGTGACCGCCCCCACCGGGTGGAAGGTGATCAGCAACGAGATCTCCCCCGAGCCCGAGCCGGGCCCGGTGGCCGGCACCCAGGTGCACCGCTTCGCGGCGACGCCCCGGATCTCCAGCTACATCACCGCGCTGATCGCCGGCCCGTACGTGGGCGTGTTCGACGCCTACGACGGCCCGGACGGGCAGAGCGTGCCGCTGGGCATCTACTGCCGGCCCTCGCTGGCCCAGTACCTGGACGGCGAGGCGATCTTCGAGGTCACCAAGCAGGGGTTCGACTACTTCCAGGAGAAGTTCGACACCGTCTACCCCTTCAGCAAGTACGACCAGCTGTTCGTGCCCGAGTTCAACGCGGGCGCGATGGAGAACGCGGGCGCGGTCACCATCAGGGACCAGTACGTGTTCCGGTCCAAGGTGACCGACGCGGCGTACGAGGGCCGGGCCGAGACGGTCCTGCACGAGCTGGCGCACATGTGGTTCGGCGACCTGGTCACCATGGAGTGGTGGAACGACCTGTGGCTGAACGAGTCCTTCGCCACCTTCACCTCGGTGCTGTGCATGTCCGAGGTGGCCGGCGGGCGCTGGCCGCAGGCCTGGACCACCTTCGCCAACTCCATGAAGACCTGGGCGTACCGGCAGGACCAGCTGCCGTCCACCCACCCGATCATGGCGGAGATCAACGACCTGGAGGACGTGCAGGTCAACTTTGACGGCATCACCTACGCCAAGGGCGCCTCGGTGCTCAAGCAGCTGGTGGCGTACGTCGGTCAGGACGCGTTCTTCGCGGGTGTGCAGGCGTACATGAAGCGCCACGCCTGGGGCAACACCCGGCTGTCCGACCTGCTGGGCGCGCTGGAGCAGACCTCGGGCCGCGACCTCAAGGCCTGGTCCACGGCCTGGCTGGAGACCGCGGGCATCAATGTGCTGCGTCCGGAGCTGGAGCTGGACGCCGACGGTGTGCTGACCTCGTTCAGCATCCGCCAGGAGGCCCCGGCGCTGCCGGCCGGCGCCAAGGGCGCGGCGGTCCTGCGTCCGCACCGGATCGCGGTCGGCATGTACGACCTGGACGAGAGCGGTGCTCTCGTCCGCGTCGAGCGGATCGAGCTGGACGTCGAGGGCGAGCTCACCAGCGTGCCGGTGCAGGCGGGACGCAAGCGTCCGGCCGTGGTGCTGCTCAACGACGACGACCTGTCCTACGCCAAGGTGCGTCTCGACGCCGAGTCGCTGGCGAACGTCACCGCGCACATCGCCGACTTCACCGAGTCGCTGCCGCGCGCCCTGTGCTGGGCCTCCGCCTGGGACATGACCCGCGACGGCGAGCTGGCCGCCCGCGACTACCTCTCGCTGGTGCTCAGCGGCATCGGCCGGGAGTCCGACATCGGCGTGGTGCAGTCGCTGCAGCGGCAGGCCGAGCTGGCCGTGCACCTCTACGCGGACCCGGCCTGGCAGGCCGAGGGACTGGCCGCCTACGCCGACGCCGCACTGGAGCTGCTGCGCGCCGCCGCGCCCGGCAGCGACCACCAGCTGGCCTGGGCCCGGGCGTTCGCCTCGACCGCGCGCACCGAGGAGCACCTCGCGGTGCTCAGCGGGCTGCTCGACGGCAGCGCGCCGATCACCGGCCTCGCCGTGGACGACGAGCTGCGCTGGGCCCTGCTGGTCCGGCTGTCGGCGACCGGGGTGGCCGACGAGGAGGCGGTGCTGGCCGAGCTGGACCGGGACAACACGGCGGCGGGCCAGGCGCACGCCGCGACCTGCCGGGCGGCCCGGCCGACCGCGGCGGCCAAGGCCGAGGCCTGGGCCTCGGTGGTGGAGGCCGAGACGCTGACCAACACCGTCCAGGAGGCGGTCATCGGCGGCTTCGTGCAGACCGACCAGCGGGAATTGCTCGCCCCCTACACCGCGAAGTACTTCGCGGCGATCAAGGGGATCTTCGAGGAGCGCTCGCACGAGATGGGCCAGCAGATCATCGTCGGGCTCTACCCCTCGGTGCAGGTCGAGCAGGCCACGCTGGACGCCACCGACGCCTGGCTGGCCTCGGCCGACCCGGCCCCGGCGCTGCGGCGGATGGTCGTCGAGGCCCGCTCCGGCGTGGAGCGGGCGCTGCGGGCGCAGGCCGCGGACCGGCTCGCGGCCCAGCGCTGACGCACCGTGCGGTGCGGGCCCACGCAGCAGCGGCCCGCACCGCACCGGTCAGTCCCGTTCCGGGGTCTCGTTCATGACGGTGGCCAGGGCCGCGGTGCGGGGGGCCGCGGTGAGGTGCTCCAGGTCGGTGGGGCGGCCGGTGGCGTCGGCCAGCGGGAGCCGCCAGTTGGGGTACTCGGAGGAGGTCCCCGGCAGGTTCTGCGGGCGCGGGTCGCCGAGGGCGTCCGGGAGCCAGACGCCGACCAGTTCCGCCGGGGTGCGCAGCAGGAAGCGGTGCAGCGCCGCGACGGCCTCGGGCAGGCCGTCGCCGGCCACGGGTTCGGCCAGGTCGGCGGCCGGGCCCTCGCCGTAGGGGGAGACCGAGAGCAGCCCCTGTCCGGCCAGCTCGCCCAGCCACTCCTCGACGTCGGACTCGGCCTCGGCCTGCTCCTCGGCCAGCGGCCGGGCCAGCAGCCCCAGCCGGTGCCGCAGTTCGACGTGCTCGCCGCTGAGCCGGGCCGCGGTGCTGGGCAGGTCGTGGGTGGTGAGGGTGGCCAGGCACTGCTCGCGCCAGCGCTCCGGCGGCAGCGGCGTGCCCTTGGCGTCATCGCCGTAGTCGCGTTCGAACCAGAGCACCGAGGTGCCGAGGATGCCGCGCTCGGAGAGCTGCTCGCGGACCCCCGGCTCGACCGTGCCCAGGTCCTCGCCGATCACGATCGCCCGGGCCCGCTCCGCCTCCAGGGCCAGCACCCCGAGCATCGCCTCGTGGTCGTAGCGGACGTAGGTGCCCTCGGTCGGCGGGCGGCCCTCGGGCACCCACCAGAGCCGGAACAGCCCCATCACATGGTCGATCCGCAGCGCGCCCGCGTGCCGGACCACTCCGCGCAGCATCCCCGCGTACGGGGCGTAGCCGGCGTCGGCCAGGGTGTCCGGGCGCCACGGCGGCAGGCCCCAGTCCTGGCCGTGGGCGTTGAAGGCGTCCGGGGGCGCGCCAACCGAGATGCCGGTGGCCAGGCAGTCCTGCAGCGCCCAGGCGTCGGCGCCCTCGGGGTGGCAGCCGACGGCCAGGTCGTGGATCAGACCCACCGTCATCCCCGCACCGACGGCGGCGGACTGCGCCGTGGCCAGCTGCTCGTCGACCAGCCAGCTGAGCCAGCGGTGGAACTCGACCCGTCCGGCCAGGTCGGCCGCCGCGCGGCGGACCGCGGCGGAGCCCGGGTCGCGCAGCCCGGACGGCCAGGAGTGCCAGGCCGGGCCGTGCACCTCGGCCAGCGCGCACCAGGTGGCGTACCGGTCCAGGGCGGTGCCCTCGCGGCGCAGGAACGCCTGGTAGCCGGCCTCCCGGCCGGGGCTGCGGGGGACGCCGTGCAGGACCGTCAGCGCCTCGTGCTTCAGCGCCCAGGTGGCGTCGCGGTCGATCAGCCCGTCGCTGAGCAGCACCGCGTCCCGCAGCGCGGCGCCGCGCTGGGCCAGCGCGGAGACCCGGGCGTGGTCGGCGGGGGCCAGGTAGGGGTACTCGGGCACGGCCTCGATCCGCAGGTGCACCGGGTCCGCGTAGCGGCGCGAGGAGGGACGGTACGGGGACGGGTCGCTGGCGTACCCCGGCGTCGCGGGGACGCCCGCGTGCAGCGGGTTGACCTGGACGAAGCCCGCGCCGTGGGTGAGCCCGGCCCACTGGGCCAGGTCGGCCAGGTCGCCGAGGTCGCCCATGCCCCAGGAGCGCTGCGAGAGCACCGAGTACAGCTGCGCCAGCACGCCCCAGCTGCGCTTCGGCACGCCCGGCAGCCGGGCCGGGGCAACCAGCAGCGGCGCGGCGGAGGCGCGGTCGTAGCGGCGGGCGCAGAGGGTGTGCCGTCCCGGCGGGAGGTCGCCGGGGATCCGCCCGGTAGCGGGGTGCCGGTCCAGGCTGCGGGCCGGGCTGCCGTCCTCGAACTCGATCCAGACCTCGGTGTCCCCGGGGACGGTGAGGTCGTGCGCCCGTCCTTCCCTGGTGGTGATGTGACGCGGCAGCAGCCGGGTGGACCGGCGCTGGTACAGCCGCTCCAGGGCGCCCGCCGCGGCGTCCGGGGTGGAGGCGTCCACGTCCAGCGCGGCCAGCACCGCGACCAGGGTGTCGGCGGCGATCGGCACCGGCCCCTCGGGGCTGTCGCGGACGGTGTCGACGCCGTGCGCGCGGGCCAGTTCCACCAGGGCCTGCGGCTGGCCGGTGGCCGCGGGGTCGGCGGGCGGCTGGGACGTTGTGGCCACGGGGGCTCCTCGGCGCGAGGGGGGCGGACGGCAGGCTGGGATGCTCCTACCCGGATCGGGGGTGCTCTGACACCGGCCATTGGGGTGGGCCCGGGTGTCACCACTTCGTTGACAGTGGACATACCTCTCTGATGGTCTTAGCGCACGCCCGCACCACCTGTCGCACCGAGGAGACCGCGTGGACCACCGGCCCTCCCTCCCCGCCTCCGCCGGCAGCGGTCTGCGCCGCCGACTGGAACAGCATGCGGCGCGCACCGCGCGCAGGATCGCACCGGAGGCCGCGGACCGGCTGATCGCGGAGTTCAAGGCCAGGGTGGGTTCAGCCGCGACGGCCCCGCAGCCGGCGCAGGGCCGCAGGCGGGGGCGGGCGCTGCGGGCCAGCGCGGCGCTGACCGTGGCCGCGGTGGTGGGCGGGATGGTGACCGGGACCCAGGGCTCCTTCGCGGCGGCCCCGGCGGCCGGGCGGGTCGGCGCGACGTCGACACCGGGCCCGGTGACGGTCCCTCAGGTGTTTCCGCGTCCGCAGACGCAGACGGCCTACGGGCAGGCCGTGGCCGTCCCCGCGGTGGTGACCCTGGTGGCCGCGCCGAAGGCGGACCCGGGGGCGCTGGCGGCCGTGCGCGAGGTCCTCACCGCCGCCGGGGCCCAGCGGGTGGACGAGTCCTCGGACGCGGCGCCGAGCGGCCGGCCGGCCGCCGGGAGCCTGACCGTCTACGTCGGCGGACTGGCCGAGGGCGCCGGCGGCGGTACCGACCGCGCGCTGCGCGACCTGGCCTCGGCCGGGGGCCACGAGGCGCCGCTCAGCCCGTCCGGACTGCCGGACGGCGGCTATGTGCTGGCCGCGGGCCGGACCGGGAGCGACGGCGCGGGCGCCGTGGTGCTGGCCGGGGTGGACGCCGCCGGGACCTTCAACGCGGCCCAGTCGCTGCGGCAGCTGGTGGTCAGCGGCGGGCAGGGCTCGACGCTGCCGGGGGTGCGGATCACCGACTGGCCGACCACCCCGGTCCGCGGCACCGAGGAGGGCTTCTACGGCACGCCGTGGACGCCCGCGCAGACCCTGGACGAGATCGGCTTCCTGGGCCGCACCAAGCAGAACTTCTTCCTCTACGCCCCCGGCGACGACCCGTACCGCAGCAGCCGCTGGCGGGACACCTACCCGGCCGCCCAGCAGGCGCAGCTGCGGGCCCTGGCCCGGCAGGCGGCGCTGAACCACGTGACGCTGGGCTACGGTCTCGCTCTCGGCGGCTCGGTCTGCTTCACCTCGGCCAAGGACCAGCAGGCGCTGCTGGACAAACTGGACGCGCTCTGGGGCCTCGGCGTCCGCTCCTTCCAACTGCAGTTCCAGGACAGCAGTTTCACCCACTGGCACTGCGACGCCGACCATGCGAGGTACGGGACAGGACCAGCCGCCATGGCCCGGGCGCAGAGCGACCTGGTGCAGCTGGTGCTGCGCCGGTTCAGCTCCAAGCACCCGGACGCGGCCCCGCTGTCGGTGCTGCCCACCGAGTACTACCAGGACGGCGCCACCCCGTACCGGACCGCGCTGGCGCAGCGGCTGGACCCCTCGGTCCAGGTCGCCTGGACCGGGGTCGGGGTACAGCCGACGAGTATCACGGGGGCTCAGACCACCGCGGCCGGACAGGCGTTCGGGCATCCGCTGGTGACCCAGGACAACTACCCGGTCAACGACTCCAACCCGGACCGGCTCTACCTGGGCCCCTACCTGGGCCGGGAGCCCGGGGTGGCCACGGGTTCGGCCGCGCTGCTGGTCAATGCCATGCAGCAGCCGCTGGCCTCGCGGATCCCGCTGTTCACCGCGGCCGACTACGCCTGGAACCCGTCCGGCTACGACGCCGCCTCCTCCTGGCAGGCGGCCACCCGGGACCTGGCGGGCGGCCGGCCCGAGGCCGCCGCCGCGCTGGCGGCGCTGGCCGGCAACAGCGCCTCGCCCGCGCCGGACGGAACCGCCGCCGCGGGCACCGTCCCTGACGGGCAGCAGGAGTCGGCCTACCTCCGTCCGCTGATCGCGGACTTCCGGCTCGGCCAGGGCACCCCGGCCGCGAGCGCCGCGCTGCGGGCCGCGTTCACCACCATGGCGACCGCCCCGCAGGTGCTGGCCTCCGCCGACTCCGGGGTGGGTGGCGAGGACGGCCCCTGGCTGGCCCAGCTCGCGGTCTACGGGCGGGCCGGGCAGGCGGCGGTGGACATGCTGACCGAGCAGCGCTCCGGCCAGGGCGCCAAGGCCTGGTCGGCCCAGGTCTCGCTGCGCAGGCTGGTGGCGCGGCTGGCCCAGTCGGACGTCACCGTGGGCGCGGGTGTGCTCGACCCCTTCCTGAAGCACGCGCTGGCCGAGGCGGCCAGCTGGGCCGGTGTCGGCGGCGGCCAGATCGTGTCGAGCAGCAGCATGGGCACGGCGCAGGACCACGACCCGGCGCAGATGGTCGACGGCGACGCCGCCAGCTACTACTGGAGCGACGCCCCGCCGCAGGTCGGCGACACGGTCGGGATCGACCTGGGCAGTGTGCAGCCGGTGGCCTCGGTCACCGTGCGGATGGGCGGCGGGGACGACAGCGTGGCCGCCGACGACTACCTGCACCAGGCGGTGCTGGAGTACTCCTCCGGGGAGGGCGGCTGGCACCGGGTGGCGGTGTACCGGGACCAGAAGGTGGTCACCGCGACGCTGCCGTCCGGCACCACCGCCCGCTACCTGCGGCTGCGGGCGACCGCGACGCAGACCAGCGCGGTGGCGGTGCGCGAGTTCTCGGTCTCCGCGCCGACCAGCAGCACCGCGACGGTCACCGGCGGCCCGGTCGGCCGGCCGGGCTACCCGATCGGCAATGTCGCCGACGGCGACCTCAACACCGCGTACCGGGCGGTGGCCCCGCCGCAGGCCGGCGACGCGCTGACGATGACGCTCGGCACCGCGCGGCCGATGGACCAGGTGCTGGTGCTGACCGATCCTGACGTGGTCTCAGCGGGCTGGGTGGAGGTGCACCGGGTGGGCGGGGCCTGGGTGCGGGTCGGCGCGCTGTCGGCCGGCTACACCGACCTGCCGGTCGACCCGCGGGTGCCGGTGGACCAGGTGCGCCTGGTCTGGGCCGGCGGCGGCGAGGCGCCGGTGGTGCAGCAGATCGTGCCCTGGTACGCGGACGCGCCCACGGCGGCGCTGCAACTGCCGCAGCAGAGCGTGGACCTGGAGATCGGCGGCGCGCCCACCACGCTGACCGGCGACCTGCAGGCGCTGGGCGCGAGCGGCGCCAGCGGGACGGTCGCGGCGGTGCTGCCCAAGGGCGTCAAGGGGCTGACCGTGGGCGTCCCCGGGCCGGTGGCCCTACCGCGCGGCGGCCGGCTGACCCTGCCGCTGGTCTTCCGGGCGGCGGCCGGCACCGCGCCGGGGACCTACCCGGTCACCGTCGTCTTCACGGCCGGCGGGCAGACGGTGACCCAGGCGGTCCAGGTGCACGTCTATCCGCGCACCGACGGGGCGGACCTGGCGCTGGGCGCCACCGCCGGCTCCTCCGGCGACGAGACGCCCGACTTCCCGGCCTCGGCGGTCAACGACGGCCTGCCCGACACCCGCTGGTCCTCCCCCGCGAAGGACGACGCCTGGGTGCAGCTGGAACTAGCCCGGCCGGCCACCGTCGGCGAGGCGGTGCTGCACTGGCAGGACGCCTACGCCGCGCAGTACCGGATCGAGACCTCGGCCGACGGGGTCACCTGGACCACCGCCGCCACCGTGCTGAACGGCGCGGGCGGCGACGAGACGGTGCACTTCGACGCCCCTGACGTGCGCTACGTGCGGATGCAGGGGGTGCAGCGGGCCACCCGCTTCGGCTACTCGCTGTTCGGCATCGAGCTCTACGCGGTGGCCGGCACTACCTCGGTCGGCACGCCGGTCAGCATCGACCCGCCGCCGTCCGGGCTGCCGACCCCGCCGGCGGGCGGTGTGCCCAGCGCCCCGGCGACCGGTGCGCCGACCGCGCCGGCGGGTCCGGTCGCCACGGCCGAACCCACCGTGCCCGCCGATCCGCTGAGCCTCGGGGAGCCCGAGTGATCCCCAAGCCGCTGCACCTGGTCAACGAGGGTCTTGCCTTCCTGCTGGAGCTGCTCGCCTTCGCCGCGCTGGCCTGGTGGGGGTTCGAGACCGGCGGAAACCTGCTGGTCCACCTGGTGCTGGGGATCGGCGCCCCGGCTGCGGCGATCGTGCTGTGGGGGCTGATCGCGGCCCCCAAGGCCCGCTGGCAGGTGCCGCTGCCGGGGGTGCTGCTGCTGAAGGCGGCGGTGTTCGCGGGCGCGGCGCTCTGCCTCGACGCGGTCGGGCACCCGGCACTGGCCTGGGTGTTCGCGGCGGTCGCGCTGGTCAACACGGCGGTGGCGACGGTGGACCGGAACGCGCTGATGCACGAGCGGCGGGCCTGACGTACAGCACCCTCCGGTCCTGCTGGGGCAGGTCGGAGGGTGTCGGATCAGGCGGACAGGGGCTCTGCGGTGGCCTCCCGTGGAGGGACGTCGGGGGCGACGTGGGAGACCTCCTCACGGGAGCCGTAGGGCTCCAGGTAGGGGCGCCAGCGGGGGTCCCGGTGGCCGGTGCCGATGATCCGCCAGGCGAGGCCGCTGGGCGGGGCGGGTGGCCGCTTCATCCGCCAGCCGAGGTCGGCGAGATGGCGGTCGGCCTTGACGTGGTTGCAGCGGCGGCAGGCCGCCACCACGTTGTCCCAGCGGTGCTGGCCGCCGCGGCTGCGCGGCACCACGTGGTCGACGCTGGTTGCGACGCCACCGCAGTACACGCACCGTCCCCCGTCGCGAGCGAACAGGGCGCGGCGGGTCAGCGGAACGGGACCACGAAAAGGGACCCGCACGAAGCGGGTCAGACGGACGACGGAGGGCGCCGCGAGGGCGCTGGTGGCACTGTGCATGTAAACCCCGGAGTCCTCAAGGCTGACAGCCTTCTTGTCGAGGACCAGAACGAGGGCGCGGCGCATCGATACGACGCCCAGTGGCTCGTACGACGCGTTGAGGACCAGGACATAGGGCACGAAGGCCTCCCTTGACGCCGACGGCGCGTGGCTCGCGCCGGGACGGGCACGCAGTCCGGACTGGACTTCGTGCCGGTCACACATGAATCGCTTGCGATCTCCACCAGTGTCGCCGTATGCCTCCCCGCGGCGCCACCAATCCCGGAGAACAGGACCCGTGTGTCCTGCCACACAGTTCATGCCCACGATCTTGGCCGATTGCACTTCCCGTCAGGGACACCTGCCCGCCCCCGATAGGCTGACGGCATGGCTACCACGACGCCCTCCCCCGCCCCGTCGCTCGGCGACGCGACCAAGAGCGCAGGTCAGGCCGCCGGCTACCTCAGCAGTCACTGGGAATCATGGGTGACAGGGACGGTGCAGATCGCCCTCATCCTGGTGATCGCCCTGGTGCTCCGGGCCGTGATCCGGACGATGATCAGCAAAATGGTGGCCCGAATGGCCCAGGGCCACCAGCACAACCAGCCGGCCCTGATATCAGGACTGATCGAGAACGCCGAACGGCGCAAGCAGCGGTCCCAGGCGATGGGGTCGGTGCTGCGCAGCGTCGCCTCCTTCCTGGTGCTCGGCACCGCCGCGCTGACCGCGCTGTCCGTGCTCGGCATCGACCTGGCGCCGCTGCTGGCCAGCGCCGGGGTGGCCGGGGTGGCGATCGGCTTCGGCGCCCGCAACCTGGTGACGGACTTCCTGTCCGGGGTGTTCATGATCCTGGAGGACCAGTACGGGGTCGGCGACGAGATCGACACCGGGGTGGCCTCGGGCAAGGTGCTGGAGGTCGGGCTGCGGGTGACCAAGCTGCGCGGCGCGGGCGGCGAGATCTGGTACATCCGCAACGGCGAGGTGAAGCGGATCGCCAATATGAGCCAGGGCTGGGCCACCGCGACGGTGGAGGTGCCGCTCGGGTACCACGAGGACCTGGCCAGGGTGCAGGAGCTGATCCTGCGCGCGGCCGAGGACATGGCCAAGGAGGAGCCCTGGAGCGAGCAGCTCTGGGAGCCGGTGAAGGTGCTCGGCGTGGACACGCTGGGCGCGGAGACCGTGGTGGTGCAGGTCGCCGCGAAGACCATGCCGGGCAAGGCGGTGCCGGTGGCCCGGGAGCTGCGGCAGCGGATCAAGACCGCGCTGGACGCGGGCGGGATCCGGATCGGCAAGGTCGCGGACGTCCCCGCCGCGCGCGGCGACTCCTCGTCCACCGGGGAGATCGCGGCCCCCTCCGCACTCGCCGACCCGACGTCGGCGCAGTCGCGCGCGGCCACCGCGATCGTCCTGCCGACGGCTCCGCCCGAATCCGCCTCGCGGCAGCCGGGGCACGAGTAGTCGTTCTTCGCCCCCATCGCGCAGCGCCCCGCTTCGGCGGGGCGCTTTTGCGTGCAGCTAAGTAACGCTTCGGTTTCCGAGGGGGGCTGGGGCGATCAGGGCATTGACAGGGTCTTGGCGGCGGCCTTACGTTCCTCCACACCGTTAGGAAAGTTTCCTATTAGTTCAGGTGCGGGGCTGCCAGACTGTCCCCCGCATCCATGAGTTCGGCGTGAGGAGTGTTGAGGCAGATGACCGCCGCAGGCAACGGCAATCCCGGGCAGCCAGGCACACCCAGCCTCCTGCGCGCCATCAACGACCGGGCGGCGCTGGAGCTGCTGCTGGAGCAGGGACCGCTGTCCCGGAGCCAGCTCGGCGGCCTGACCGGGCTGTCCAAGCCGACCGCCTCGCAGCTGCTCGCGCGACTGGAGAGCGCCGGCCTGGTCGTCCCGGTCGGTACCACGGCCGGACGCCCCGGCCCCGGTGCACAACTGTACGAGATCAACCCGGAGGCGGCGTTCGTCGCCGGGCTGGACGTCAACCCGGCCCGGATCCGGGTCGCCATCGCCGACATCACCGGCCAGGTCGTCGCCGAGCACCGGCAGCCCACCCCGGGGCGGCAGGCCAGCGGCACGGTCGAGCGGGTCCGCGAGGCGGTGGACGCCGCGGTGTCCGCCGCCGGACTCCAGCGGCAGGCGCTGCGGCAGATCGTGATCGGCACCCCCGGCGCCCTGGACGCCACCACCGGCAAGCTGCGCTACGCCCCCCACCTGCCCGGATGGCATTCGTCCCGGCTGCTGGAGGAGCTGGCCGAGGGCCTCGGCGTCCCGGTCGCGCTGGAGAACGACGTGAACCTGGCGGCGGTCGCCGAGCAGCGGGTCGGCCAGGCGGTCGGCGTGGCGGACTTCGTCCTGCTCTGGGTCGAGGACGGCATCGGCGCGGCCATCGTGCTGGGCGGCAAACTGCACCGGGGCCACACCGGCGGCGCGGGCGAGGTCGGCTACATGCCGCTGCCCGGCGCCCCGGTGGTCAAGAACGTCCGCCGGGAGAACGCCGGCGGCTTCCAGCAACTGGCCGGCGCACCCGCCGTGCTGGCGCTGGCCAGGGAGCACGGCATCACCGCGCGCACCGCGGCCGAGGCCGTGGGCCGGGCCGCGGAGGCGGCCGAGCAGGGCGACGACCGGGTGCTGGCGGTGCTGGCGCACCGGCTGGCGACCGGCCTGGCCGCGATCGTGGCCGTGGTCGACCCGGAGCTGGTCCTGCTCAGCGGGGACATCCCGCAGGCCGGCGGCGAGCGGCTGCGGGCGCTGGTCCAGGAGGAACTGACCGGACTGGCCGTACCCAGGCCACGGCTGCTGATCAGCAGCGTCCAGGGCTCGCCCGTGGTCGTCGGCGCACTGCAGTCGGCGCTCAGCACCGCCAGGGAGCGCGTCTTCACCACCCACTAGGACCACCACCACAACCCCCACAGAACGTCCCGGACCGGCGCCAGCGCCGGGCCGCGGATCAGCACACCCAATGGAGGAAACCCGTGACGACCTCTCCCTCCGAGAGATTCCGCAATGTGCGCCTCGGCCGCGCCACCGCGGTACTGGCCTGCACCGCCGCTCTCACGCTCACCGCGGCGGCCTGTACCGGAAGCAGCAGCAGCACCGGCAGCAAGGGTGACGTCGGCAGCTCCGCCGCCCCGGTGACGATCACCTTCTGGCACGGCTGGAGCGCCCCCAACGAGCTCAAGGCGATCAACACCAGCATCGCCGCGTTCGAGAAGGCCAACCCGAACATCAAGGTCAAGGCGGTCGGCAACGACACCGACGACAAGGTGAACCAGGCGCTGCGGGCCGGCGGCGCCAACGCCCCGGACGTCGTCTCCACCTTCTCCACCAACAACGTGGGCCAGTACTGCAGCAGCCACGCGTTCGCGGACCTGACCCCGTTCATGAAGGCGGACGGCCTCGACCCGGTCAAGACCTTCCCGAAGTCGATGCTGGACTACACCAACTACAAGGGCGACCAGTGCGCGCTGCCCCAGCTGGGCGACGCCTTCGGCCTCTACTACAACACCGACATGTTCAAGGCCGCCGGCATCGCCTCCCCGCCGAAGACCCTGAGCGAGTTCGACGCGGACGCGGTCAAGCTCACCAAGGTGAGCGGCGACAGCTACAGCCAGCTCGGCTTCATGCCGAACTTCCACGGCTACGAGACCCAGTCCGAGCACCTGCTCGGCCAGTGGGGCCCGACCTACTTCACCTCGGACGGCAAGTCCAACGTCGCCAAGGACCCGGCCTTCACCCAGATGCTGACCTGGCAGCAGGGCCTGGTGAAGCAGCTCGGCGGCTTCACCAAGCTGGAGAAGTACCGCAACACCTTCGGCGACGAGTTCAGCGCCAAGAACCCGTTCGAGACCGGCAAGGTCGCGATGGCGATGGACGGTGAGTGGCGGGTCTCGATGATCAAGGGCGACGCCCCCGACCTGCACTACGCCACGGCGCCGTTCCCGGTCCCGGACGCGCTGGCCAGCACCTACGGCCGCGGCTACCAGACCGGCACCATCATCGGCATGAACGCCAAGAGCACCAAGCAGGCCGCCGCCTGGAAGTTCCTGAAGTTCATGACCACGGACACCCCGATGCTGGTCCAGTTCGCCAACGCGATCTCCAACGTGCCGAGCACCTTCGACTCGCTGAAGGACCCGGCCCTGGACCACTCGGCGCAGTTCCAGACCTTCCTGGACATCGCCAACAACCCCAACACCAACACCACCCCGGCCACCGTCAACGGCGGCAAGTACCTGACCTCCATTCAGAACTTCGAGTACGACTTCGAGTCCGGCAAGGTGAAGAACCTGCAGTCCGGTCTGAGCGGCCTCGCCACCACGATCGACAACGACCTGGCCCAGGCCGGCCAGTAGTCCCGGAGCAGCACGGGCCGGTGTCCGCGAGGGCACCGGCCCCCTCCCCCGCCCCTCCCTGCTCGTCCTGACCTGGTGGTGACACTCAGATGGCAACCCCACAGAGCGCTGTGCGCCTGCCGGTTCCGCCCGCCCTGCGCCGCAAGCGCCGCAAGGAGCTGTCGACCGCGGTCGGCTTCCTCTCCCCCTGGCTGATCGGCTTCGCGGTCTTCTTCGCGTACCCGCTGATCGCCACGGTGTACTTCTCGTTCACCCACTACACCGGTTTCGACGCGCCGGTCTGGGTGGGCCTGAAGAACTACACCTATGTCCTGACCAAGAACGCGGACTTCTGGCAGGCCGCCCGCAACACGGCCTGGCTGGTCGTGGTGATGGTGACGCTGCGCACGCTCTTCGGGCTCGGCATCGGCCAGCTGATCATCAAGGTGAAGAGCGGCGCGGGCTTCTTCCGCACCGCGTTCTACCTGCCCTACCTGGCCCCGCCGGTGGCGGCGACCATCGGCTTCGCCTTCCTGTTCAACCCGGGCACCGGACCGGTCAACCACTTCCTCGGCGAGGCGGGCCTGCCGCAGCCGGGCTGGTTCACCGACCCGAACTGGTCCAAGCCCTCGCTGGTGCTGCTCACTCTGTGGGGCATCGGCGACCTGATGGTCATCTTCATGGCCTCGCTGCTGGACGTCCCGCAGGAGCAGTACGAGGCGGCCTCGCTCGACGGCGCGTCCGCATTCCAGCGCTGGCGCTACGTCACCTTCCCCAACATCACCCCGATCATCATGTTCGCGGTGGTCACCGGGGTGATCCAGACCATGCAGTTCTACACCCAGGCCATCGTCGCGGGGCAGGTCGCCTCCGGCGTGGTCGGCAACTCCGGGCAGCCGTTCCAGCCGGGCTACCCGAGCGGTTCCACCTGGACCCTGCCGCAGCTGGTCTACAACGTCGGCTTCCAGAACTTCGACTACGGCTCGGCCTGCGTCATCTCGATCATTCTCTTCGTGGTCGCGATGGCCTTCACCACTCTCCTCATGCGCCGCCGTTCCGGTCTCATGGGCGAGGACTGAGCACTGTGTCCACCGAAAGCAGAGGTGTTCCCACCATGACCGACACAGTCGTCCGGTCCCGCAGCGGCGTCCAGTCCAGCTCGACCGCGGCCTTGCGCCGCAGCAAGCGGCAGCGCCGGCTGGAGTGGATCGCGGTGCACTCGGTCGCCATCACCGTGGCCCTGATCTTCATCCTGCCGTTCGTCTTCCTGTTCCTGACCTCGGTGATGACCGACGACCAGGCGCTGACCACGGACTTCTGGCCGCACCACTGGGTCTGGAGCAACTACCGGACGGTCTTCAACGTCCCCGGCTTCGGCACCTGGTGGAAGAACACCATCGAGTACGCCGTGCTCGGCACCGTGCTCACCGTGGTCTCCTCGGTACCGGTCGCCTACGCGCTGGCGAAGTTCCGCTTCCCCGGCCGCCGGCTGGCCATGCTGCTGGTCATCTCGATGATGATGCTGCCGCCGCAGGTCATCATCATCCCGATGTACCTGTTCTGGGCCAAGCAGATGCACCTGGACGGCACGCTCTGGCCGCTGATCATCCCGATGGCCTTCGGCGACGCGTACTCCATCTTCCTGCTGCGCCAGTTCCTGCTGACCATCCCCAAGGAGTACCTGGACGCGGCCAGGGTCGACGGCTGCGGCGAGCTGCGGACGCTGATCAAGGTCGTGCTGCCGATGGCCAAGCCGGCCATCTCCGCGGTCGCCCTGTTCCAGTTCTTCAACTGCTGGAACGACTACTTCGGACCGCAGATCTACGCCTCCGACAACCCCGCGGCCTGGACCCTCTCCTACGGGCTGCAGTCCTTCCACGGGGCGCACCAGACCAACTGGAACATGACGATGGCCGCCACCCTGCTGGTCATGGCACCGGTCATCATCGTCTTCTTCTTCGCACAGAAAGCCTTCATCGAAGGCGTGACACTGACAGGGGTCAAGGGCTGATGAGCCGCACCACCGCACCTTCAGGCTCCGGCCCGCTCAAGCTCGTCGTCGTCGGCGGCGGGTCCACCTACACACCGGAGCTGATCGACGGCTTCGCCCGGCTGCGGGACTCGCTGCCGATCGGCGAGCTGGTCCTGGTCGACCCGGCCGCCGACCGGCTCGAGCTGGTCGGCGGGCTGGCCCGGCGGATCTTCGCCAAGCAGGGCCACCCCGGCCTGATCACCACCTCCACCGACCTGGACGCCTCGGTGCAGGACGCCGACGCGGTGCTGCTGCAGCTCCGGGTCGGCGGACAGGCCGCCCGCGGCCAGGACGAGACCTGGCCGCTGGAGTGCGGCTGCGTCGGCCAGGAGACCACCGGCGCCGGCGGCCTGGCCAAGGCGCTGCGCACGGTCCCGGTGGTGCTGGACATCGCCGAGCGGGTGCGCCGGGCCAACCCGGACGCCTGGATCGTCGACTTCACCAACCCGGTCGGCATCGTCACCCGGGCCTTGCAGACCGCCGGGCACAAGGCCGTCGGCCTGTGCAACGTGGCCATCGGCTTCCAGCGGAAGTTCGCCGGGCTGCTCGGGGTCGCCCCGGAGCGGATCCAGCTGGACCACGTCGGACTGAACCACCTCACCTGGGAGCGCGGGGTCCGCCTGGACGGCCGGGACGTGCTGCCGGAGCTGCTGGAGAACTTCGGCCCCGCCATCGCCGCGGACCTGGAGCTGCCGCTGTCGCTGGTGCGGCAGTTGGGCACGGTGCCGTCGTACTACCTGCGCTACTTCTACGAGCACGACAACGTGGTCGCCGAGCTCAAGGTCAAGGGCTCGCGGGCGTCCGAGGTCGCCGCGATCGAGAAGCAGCTGCTGGAGATGTACGGCGACCCGGCGCTGGACGAGAAGCCCGAGCTGCTGGCCAAGCGCGGCGGCGCGTTCTACTCCGAGGCGGCGGTCAACCTGGTCGCCTCGCTGCTCGGCACCGGTTCGCCGGCAGGCGCGGTCCAGGTGGTCAACGTCCGCAACGACGGCACCCTGCCGTTCCTGGCCGACGACGCGGTGATCGAGGTCCCGGCCACCGTGGGCCGCGACGGCGCCGTGCCGCTGGCCGTGCCGACGGTGGAGCCGCTGTACGCCGGGCTGATCGCCCATGTCACGGCGTACGAGCAGCTGGCGCTGACCGCGGCCCTGCACGGCAGCCGGGACCGGGTGTTCCAGGCCCTGCTGGCGCACCCGCTGATCGGCCAGATCGATCTCGCGGACCAGTTGACGGACCGTCTGATCGCGCACAACCGCGAGCATCTGGCATGGGCGTGACGGCAACTGGCGAACGGTCCACGGGGAAAGAAAGCGACAATGCGTTGACGCACATTCAGGGTGGTCCGGACTCGGTCGGCAATCCGATCGGGTCCGGCAGCACCGGCGCCGTCGGACAGGAGCTGGTGCTCGGCGTCCTGGCCATCGACGCCGGGAACAGCAAGACCGACGTGGCCCTGGTCAGCGCCGAGGGCCAGGTGCTCGGCACCGCCAGGGGCGGCGGCTTCGTCCCGCACCAGATCGGCTCGGACGCCGCGGTGGCCGCGCTCGCCCCGCTGGTGCTCGCCGCGGCGGCGGAGGCCGGGTTCGACCTCACGGCCGGTCAGGGCCCGCTGGCCACCCATGTCTCGGCCTGCCTGGCGAACGCCGACCTCCCGGTCGAGGAGCAGCTGCTGCAGGAGCTGATAGCGGGCTACGGCTGGTCGAAGACCACCGTGGTCGCCAATGACACCTTCGCGCTGCTGCGCTCCGGCACCGACGCCCCGCGCGGGGTGGCGGTGGTCTGCGGCGCCGGCATCAACTGCGTCGGCCTGCTGCCGGACGGCCGCACCGCGCGGTTCCCGGCGCTGGGCATGATCACCGGTGACTGGGGCGGCGGCGGCGGACTGGCCAACGAGGTGATGTGGGCGGCCTCCCGGGCCGAGGACGGGCGCGGCCCTGACACCGCGCTGGCCGCGGCCGCGGCGGCGCACTTCGGGCTGCCGAGCGCGAGCGCGGTGGCGGAGGCGGTGCACCTCGGCGCGATCGCCGACGCCCGGCTGCACGAGCTGGTGCCGGTGCTGTTCGCGGTGGCCGAGGCCGGGGACCCGACCGCGCTGGCGCTGATCGACCGTCAGGCCGAGGAGATCGTCCGGCTCGCGGTGGTCGCCCTGGGCCGGCTCGACCTGCTGGACTCGCCGGCCGACGTGGTGCTCGGCGGCGGCGTCCTCGCCTCCCGGCAGCCGCTGCTGCTGGACGGCGTCAACGCACGGCTCGCGGCGGACGCCCCGTACGCGGTGCCGCGCATCGTGACCACCCCGCCGGTGGTGGGAGCGGCCCTGCTGGGCCTGGACCACCTCGCCGCGGCGGGTCTGAGCAGCACGCCCGGAGCACAGGAGCGCCTGCGCGCCTCCTATGCGCTGCGGCGTGCGGCACGCGCTGTCTGAGGGGGCGGCGCGAGCCTTCGAGAAGGGGTCCGGCGGGGTGCACTCCCGCCGGGCCCTTCGTTCGTTCTCTTGCTGCTCAGTTCGCCCAGGGCGGGGTGAGGGTGCTGCCGTCGGGGAGGGTGGCGGTGAGGCCGACGCTGGTGGTGACCCAGGTGGTGGCCGTGTCGGTGCCGAGGTTGTCCAGGCCGAACAGGGATCCGGCCGGGACGATCACGGTGTCCCCGGCGCCCAGGTCGGCGGACTCCCCGTCGATGGTGAAGCGGAGCGCGCCGGACAGCACATGGATCACCTCCTCATGGCTGACGGTGTGCGGCACCCCGACCGTCCCGGCCGGGACCTCGCCCTGCCAGGCGGCGATCTGCCGGCTCCCGGTGCCGGAGTTGGCGTGGGCGGTGAAGCGGACGCCGTGGATCTCATGGACGACGGCCTGGTGGCCGCGGACGTAGGGCATGGGGATGCCTCCTTCGAAAATGGTCAAGCTGCTTGTCTTTCCCTGGAGACAGTCAAGCTGCTTGTCCATTTTTAGTCAAGTGGCTTGTCCATGTATGGAAGACTGCGCACCATGGACACCAGCGGCGACATCCACGCCCTCCCCTATCTGCTGCTCGCGCTCAACGGCGAACTCGTCGCCGGGATCCAGGCCGGCACCGCGGCCCGCGGCTTCGACGACATCCGCCCCGTGCACGGCTACGCCTTCGTCCGCATGAGCGGGAACGGCGCCACCGTCAGCGCGCTCGCCGAGTACCTGGGCTTCACCAAGCAGGCCGCCAGCCAGCTGGTCGAGGAGCTGATCGGCAAGGGCTACGTCGAACGGCTTCCGCACCCCCGCGACGCCCGGGCCCGCCTGATCGTCCTCACCGAACGCGGCCGTGCCTGCACCCGCGCCGCCGACGCGGCGGCTGCCGAGACCGTCCGCCCCTGGATCGACGCGCTGGGCCAGGACCGGTTCCACGCCCTGGTCGCCGATCTGGCCCGGCTGGACCCCCGGGGGCCGATCCGCCCCGGCTGGTAACCCGTTGCCGAGCGGCCCCGAAGACGCGATGATCAGGCGTTCTTACCAGTTGTCAGATGAACGCCAGGGGACATTCCACCGTTATGCGCCGCTCCGTCCGTACCCTCGCCGCCGGCTCCGCACTCGCAGCGGCACTGCTGACCGCGAGCTGCCAAGCCAAGGAGCCAACCCCGACTCCCACCCCGACTCCCACCCCGGCCACCACCCCGGCCGCGACCACCACCACGGCCGCACCGGTCACCGCCGCCGCGCTCCCCACCGGGCCGGTCACCGCCGCGCAGCTGGTCGCCGCGCTGCCGCCCCGGCCCGCCGGGGCCAAGGCCTGGGCCGGACGCGGCGGCCCCAGCGGCGCGCTGACCCAGAAGCAGTACCTCACGGTGGAGTTCGGGGCGGCCGAAGCGCCGAAGGCACTGGCCGCCGAGCGGCAGCTCGGGCTGCGGTCCGGAGCCCAGCGGGCCTGGCAGCAGCGGAACGGGACCCAGGTGCTGGTGACCTTCGGCGACTACCGGGACCGGACCGGGGCGAAGGCCGCCTACCTGCAGATCGAGGCCGCCCTGGAGCAGGACGACGCCGGGGCCACCGACTTCACCCTGCCCGGCGCCGCCGACAGCTACGGGATCGGCACCGCCGCCGGGAGCGAGCTGCTGGTGCTGGCCGGGAGCGAGCTGCTGCACGTCGAGGTCAAGTCGCCGGACTCGGTGGGCACGGCCAAGGCGGTGGCGCTGCAGGCCTACGGCAACCTGTGCCGGCTCTCCGACTGCACCGCGGGCAGCACCAGCTGATCGTCACAGCTGGGCGACGAAACCTCAAGATCCACGCAAGTCCCGTGTGGATGTCACAGGGGTTGGCCATACTGCTCCCAAAGGCCGCAGCAGGGGAAGGGGGCGCGACTGATGGCGACGCCGGTACAGGCCAACCGTCCGGAGTGGGACAGGGGCGGAGGGACGGCCGTGCTGCCCGCGCCGCGGGCGCGGCGGGGTCCGCGCAGCACGCCGCCGCGGCGGCTGTGGACCACCGGCTCCCTGCTGGCACTGCTCGCGGTGCTGTTCGGCGCGCTGACGGTGACCCAGGTGGTGCAGAGCTCCGCCGCGGCCTCCAGCGTGGTGAACCACAGCCAGCCGCTGAGCGACGACGCGGCCCAGATCTTCCACTCGCTCGCGGACGCGGACACCACCGCGGCGACCGGTTTCCTGCAGGCCGGCAATGAGACCAGGGCGGTGCAGCAGCAGTACAGCGCCGACATCAAGACCGCCTCCACGCTGCTGGCCCAGGCCGCGGCGAGCACCTCGCCGTCCGACCCCGGGCAGAAGCAGATCCAGCTGCTCAACGCCCAACTGCCGGTCTACACCGGCCTGGTGGAGACCGCGCGGGCGGATGACCGGCAGGGCCTGCCGCTCGGCGGGGCCTATCTGCGCTTCGCGTCCGGGCAGCTGCAGGACACCATGCTGGTCGAGGCGCAGTCCCTCTACACCGCCGAGACCGCGCGGCTGCACCGGGACTACAGCGACGCGCAGGCGCTGCCCTGGGCCGCGATCGGCCTCGGGCTGATCACCCTGGCGGCCCTGGTCTGGGCCCAGGTGCGACTGTTCCGCCAGACGAACCGGGTGCTCAACGTCGGCCTGGTACTGGCCACCGGGGCCACCGCGGTGGCGCTGCTGTGGCTGGTGACGGCGCAGAGCCTGGCCGCGTCCGACCTCAGGGCGAGCAACACCAGGGGCGCGGCGCCGCTGCAGGTGCTGAACGAGGCGCGGATCAAGGCGCTGCAGTGCCGCGGCGCGGAGAACCTCAACCTGGTGGCCCGCGGTTCCACCGACGCCTACGAGACGGCCTGGAGCAAGGACAGCGCGCAGCTCGCGGGCAGCAGCGGCTTCCTGGCCGAGGCCACCTCGATGACCGGCGCCGACCCGGCCGCGCAGCAGACCGTCAAGGCCGCCGCCGCCGCGTTCACCACCTGGCAGCAGCGGCACGACACGGCCAAGACCGCCAATGACAGCGGCGACTACACCAAGGCCGTGGACACCACCATCGGGTCCACCCCGAACACCACCAGCGCGGCCTTCAGCCAGCTGGACGCCCAGCTGAACAGCGCGATCGACCGCGAGCGGGCCAACTTCCACACGCTGGCCGGGAACGGACGCGACGACACCGCGCTGCTGGCCGAGGGCGCGGGAGTACTGGCGCTGGTCGCCGCGGCCGGTGCCCTGCTGGGGATCAACCGCCGAGCGGCGGAGTACCGATGACGAGGGGGGCGAGGGTCGTGACACGGACCAGGGTGGCGGTACTGGCGGCCGGGGGCCTGCTGCTCGGCTCGGTGCTGCTGCCGGGGAGCTCCGCGGCCGAGCCGCGGAACACTCCGGCGGCGGCCCGGGCCGGCATCCGGCTCGTGCCCGAGGACGCCACGTGCGCTCCGCAGCAGCTCAACACCAGCCTGACCCCGAGCAGCTCCGACGCCGGTCCCGACGTCCAGCGGATCATCAAGCGCGGCAAGCTGATCGCCGGCATCGACACCAACAGCTACCTCTGGGGCTTCCGCAATCCGACCGACGGCAGCCTGCAGGGCTTCGACATCGACCTGGTGCACGCCCTGGCCAAGTCGATCCTCGGCAACGCCGACGCGGTGGAGTTCCTGGCCGTGCCGACCGCCAACCGGGTCTCGGCGCTGCAGCAGGGCCAGGTCGACGTGGTGGTGCGGACCATGACCATCTCCTGCGACCGGCTGTCCCAGGTGGCCTTCTCGGTGCCCTACTTCAACGCCGGGCAGGAGATCGTGGTCCCCAAGTCCTCCTCGATCACCGGGTTCAACGACACCCTCAAGGGCAAGAAGGTCTGCGCGGCGACCGGTTCCACCGCCGCCGACATGCTGAAGGACCCGGCCAAGAACCACGGGGAGACGGTGTTCCCGGTGGCGAACCAGCTGGACTGCCTGGTGCAGATGCAGCTCGGCAACGTCGACGCCACCATCACCGACAACGCGCTGGGCGCGGGCCAGGTGGCCCAGGACCCGACCATCCACCTGGTCGGCGGACCGCTGGACCAGGAGGTGTACGGGGTGGCCATGAAGCTGGGCTCGGACGACCTGGTGCGCCGGGTCAACTACGTCCTCAAGGACTACTTCACCGGTCAGTGGACCGCCGAGTACCAACGCTGGCTGACGCCGCTGGGCAGCACGCCCCCGCCGGCGCCGGTGCCGCACTTCGCGAACTGATTCATTACCCGAACGGACGCCGATCTGACAATCTGACGACCAGGAAAAGAAAGCACCGAGCGAGACGAATGGCGGGCGGATGGCGCTGACAGGACCCAACGGTCCGGTGATGACCCGGGAGGAGGTGGACCGTACCCTGACGCGCCTCGGCGCCGAGCGGGACGCAGTCGAGGCCTCGCTGCTGGCACTGCAGGACCACCCGGGCCGCCGGCTGCTGGAGGGCGCCGAGCTGTCAGGACGCACCCGTGAGCGCTGGTCCGAGGCCGAGCCCGGCCTCGGACTGCTCTGGTCGATGTTCGACACCTACTCCGAGGCCCTGGCCGCCGCCCGGGCGGTCCGCTCCCGCCGGGCCCGCCCCGGCCAGTCCGAGCTGTACGAGATGACCGAGCTGCTGCGCGGACGCGGCGTCACCGTCTCGGCCGGGCAGCTGCCGCAGGGCGGCCTGCACATCACCGGCAGCACCAGGATGAGCGAGCAGGTCAGCCTCACCGAGCTGGTCGAGCGGATGAACACCTGGTACGGGCGGATCATCGAGGTGGCCTCCGCCGCCGACGCGGTCTGGACCGCGCTGCCGGCCCGGATCGACCTGCTCTCGGCCGAGTTGGGCCGGGTCCGGGCGCTGGCCCGCTCGGTCGGCGTGCACCCCGGCGAGCACCCGGCCGGGGACGCGCTGGAGGAGATGGCCAAGGAACTGGCGGCGCTGCGCGGCGAGGTCGTCGCCGACCCGCTGGCGTTCTGGGTGCCGAGGCCCGGTGCCGGAACCGGCGCGCCGGGCGGCTCCGGTTCCGCGCCGGGCACGGTCGACACCGGCCGCTACGACCGGGCCGCCCGCACCGTGGACGGCCTGCGGGTGCAGCTGGAGGACCTGCTGCGGCTGCGCGACGACGCCGACGAGCGGCTCGAGGGCATCGGCGAGACGCTGGCCCGCGCCGACGCCACCCTGGCCGAGGCCAGGCGGGCCCGCGGCGAGGTGCTGGCGAAGATAGCGTCCACCGAGGTCCCGGCCGTACCGGGACCGGCCAGCGCGATGCGGGAGCGGCTGGCCCAGGCCGACCAGCTGCGCCGGCACGGGCAGTGGCACCGGCTCGGACCGCTGCTGGACACTCTGGAGGGGGCGGCGCAGCGCGAGCTGCAGCGGGCCAGGGAGTCACTGACCTCGGTGACCGCGCCGCTCGCGATACGCGCCGAGCTGCGCGGCCGGCTCGACGCCTACAAGGCGATGGCGGCGCGGCTCGGGGTCTCCGAGGACCCGGAACTGATCGAGCGTTACGACCAGGCACGGCGGATGCTCTGGAGCGCACCGTGCGACCTGCGGGCGGCCGAGTACGCGGTGATGCGCTATCAGCAGACCCTCCGGCCCACGGCCGGACCCGGCAGGAACTCAGTATGACCACCGAGGCAGGAACGACAGGGGGACGGCAGGGATGACGGCGACGACGGGCACACCGTGCACACGGCCCGACTGCGGCGGCAGCGGAGTGATCGACGCGGACGGCTACTGCACCGAGTGCGGCCTCGCACCCGCCGCGGTGCCGGCCCAGGCAGCAGCCCAAGCGGCGGCACCATGCACCCGCCCCGACTGCACCGGCAACGGGGTCATCGACGCCGACGGCTACTGCACCGAGTGCGGCCTCGCACCTGCGCCGGTCCAGGCCCAGCCGCTGGGCAGCGTGCCCGCGCAGGCGTCCGCCCGCTCGACCAGCACCTCCCGAGGGTCCTCCCGTTCGCTCTCCGGGCGCTCCCGCTCCACCCGGACCGGCTCGGCGCGCTCCTCGGTCTCGGTGCGCAGCACCCGCGGCAGCACCTCGACCTCCAGCCGGGGGGCGCTCGGCGCCGGGCTGGTGACGGTCCCTCCGGTGCCGCGCCCCGACCCGCGCAGCATGGTGCTGGTGAACCCCGAGGTGCCCGAGCGCAAGCGCTACTGCAGCAAGTGCGAGGCCCCGGTCGGCCGCTCCCGGAACGGCAACGTCGGCCGCCCCGAGGGCTTCTGCACCAAGTGCGGCACCGAGTACTCGTTCACCCCCAAGCTCTTCGCAGGCGACCTGGTCGGCGGCCAGTACGAGGTGGTCGGCTGCCTGGCGCACGGCGGCCTGGGCTGGATCTACCTCGGCATCGACCGCCGGGTCAACGACAAGTGGGTGGTGCTCAAGGGCCTGCTGGACACCGGTGACGAGGAGGCCCTCGCGGTCGCCATCGCCGAGCGCCGCTACCTGGCCGAGGTGGACCACCCCAACATCGTCCGCATCATCAACTTCGTCGAGCACCCGGACACCCGCAAGGGCACCGTCGACGGCTACATCGTGATGGAGTACGTCGGCGGCAAGTCGCTCAAGGACATCGCCGACGAGCGGCGCGGCCCGGACGGGCGGCGCACCCCGCTGGCGGTGGAGCAGGCCATCGCCTACGCGCTGGAGGCGCTGCCCGCGCTGGGCTACCTGCACAGCCGGGGGCTGGTCTACTGCGACTTCAAGCTGGACAACGTGATCCAGTCCGAGGACCAGCTGAAGATCATCGACATGGGCGCGGTGCGCCGCCAGGACGACGACGGCGCGATCTACGGCACCATCGGCTACCAGGCCCCCGAGATCGCCACCGACGGCGTCTCCCCCGCCTCCGACCTCTACACCGTGGCCCGCTCGCTGGCCGTGCTGACCTTCGACTTCCAGGGCTTCTCCACGGTCTACCGGGACACCCTGCCCGGGCCCGAGGACGTCGAGGTCTTCGCCCAGTACGAGTCCTTCTACCGGCTGCTGGTCCGGGCCACCGACCCCGACCCCGACAAGCGCTTCTCCTCGGCGCAGGAGATGGCGGAGCAGCTCACCGGCGTGCTCCGGGAGATCCTGGCGCTGCAGGACGAGCGGCCCCGTCCCGCCCTTTCCACCCTGTTCGGCCCCGAACTGCGGGTGGTGGACACCGAGTTGGTCGGCCCGGCCAGCTTCGACGCACCGGGCCGCACGGCCCGCGGCCGGCGCGACCGGACCACGGCGCAGCCGGCTGCCCCGCTCCCGGTACAGGCCGCGCCGCCCGCCGCCCCCGCCGCACCGGTGCCCACCGCCGGCGGCGCGGTCCGCACCGCGACCCTGGTCGGCGTCCCCGCGCTCGGGTTCGCGCCCGGCACCGCGCCGCAGGTGCTGCCGCTGGACGCGCGGCAGTCCGCGCTGGCGCTGCCGGTCCCCCGGATCGACGCCGCCGACCCCAACGCCGGGTTCCTGGCCGCGCTGATGGCCACCGCGCCCGCCGACGTCATCGCGGCACTGCGGTCCGCCCCGGTCAACTCGGTCGAACTGCGGCTGCGGGAACTGCGCGCCCTGGTCGAACTGGGCGACCTGGCCGCCGTGGACGCCGCCCTGAGCAGCCTCTCCGCCGACCACCCCGACGACTGGCGGGTGGTCTGGTACCGGGGCCTCGCGGCCCTGGTCGCCTCCGGCACCAGCTCCGGCCCCGACCCGCTGGCCGCGGCCCGCGCCGCCGCCGACTCCTTCGACGCCGTCTACGACGCGTTCCCCGGCGAGGCCGCGCCCAAGCTGGCGCTCGGCCTCTGCGCCGAGGCGCTGGGCGAACGGGAGGACGCCGCCGAGTTCTACCGGCTGGTGTGGACCACCGACCGCGCGTACGTCAGCGCGGCGTTCGGCCTGGCCCGGGTACGGCTCGCGGCCGGCTACCGGGTCGGCGCGGTGCAGGCGCTGGAGTCCGTGCCGGAGACCTCCAACCACTACGTCGCCGCGCGGGTCGCCGCGGTCCGGGCCCGGCTGCGCGAACGCTCGGCGGCGGAGCCGCTGCGGAGCGACCTCGACGCCTGCGCCACGCAGCTCGGCGGGCTCGGCCTGGACGCGCGGCGGCGCGAGGAACTGTCCGTCGAGGTGCTGGGCAAGGCCCTCGGCTGGGTCCTCGCCGGACGGCCCGACGGGCCTGCGGGCGCAGGACCGATTCTGCTGCTGGGGCATCCGGCCGAGGAACGGGAACTACGGTTCGCACTGGAGCAGTCGTACCGGGTACTGGCGCGTCTCGCGGAACAGCCGGAGAAGCGGATCGAGTGGGTGGAGCGGGCCAACCGCACCCGGCCCAGGACGTGGGTGTAAGCGCAGATGGATCAGTTGACCCTTTCCTGTCCGAACTGCGCGCAGCCGGTCGGCGAGTCGGACCGCTTCTGCGAAGGCTGCGGTGTGGACCTCCGTTCCCAAGCCGCCACCGCTGCAGGCCCGGGCGGTCGCGCGGGCGCGCCTGGCGGCGCAGGCCCCGCGGGCGCGCCGGGCTTCCCCTCCGGGGCGGCACCTGCGGTGGGCCACGCGGCAGCGATCGGCGCCGCAGGCGCACCCGCCGGGGTGGGGGGTGGCATACCGCCTGTGCCTGGGGGGATTCCGCCGTTGCCTGCGGGGCCACCGCCCGGCGGCGGGGCTGCGGCGGATCCTCGTGGGGGGCGGCACGCCGTACCGCCGCAGGCGCCTGCCGAGCCGGGGAGCACCGGCGACTTCGTGCTGGCCGCACCCTCCGGCCTGCTGGTGAGCGAGACGGACGACGAAGAAGAGGACCACGCGCCGACCGAGCCCAACCCCGTCATCCCGCCACCACCCCCGGGCAACGGCCCGGTCTGCGTGGGCTGCGGCGCCCACCGCATCGACGCGGACGGCTACTGCGAGGGCTGCGGCCGGGCCCAGCCCCGGCCGAGGGACCATCAGGAACGCGCGCTCGCAGGCGTCACCGGGGTCAGCGACCGGGGCCACCGGCACCACCGCAACGAGGACGCCTTCGCGGTCGCGGCCACCTCCCGTCCCGGCGGCGTCCCCGCCGTGGTCGCGGTGGTGTGTGACGGCGTGTCCTCGGCGACCCGTCCTGACGAGGCGTCACAGGCCGCCGCCGACACGGCGAGCGAGCACCTGCTGGAGTCGCTCGAATCCGGCGCCGACCCCAAGTCGGCGATGCACGACGCGATCATGGCCGCGGCCCAGCGCGTGGAGGACCTGGCCTCGGAGGGCCCGCGCGAGCCCAGCCGCAACTCCCCCGCCTGCACCATCGTCAGCGCCGTCGCGGTCGGCCCGGAGGTGACCCTCGGCTGGGTGGGCGACAGCCGGGGCTACTGGTTCCCGGACGCCCGGTCCACCTCGGAGCGGCTGACCCTGGACGACTCCTGGGCGGCCCGGATGGTCGAGGCCGGCCTGATGGGCGAGGCCGAGGCCTACGCGGACCCGCGGGCGCACGCCATCACCGGCTGGCTGGGGGCGGACGCGGTGGAGGTCGAGCCGCACACCCTGGTGTTCACGCCCCCCGCCCCGGGCGTCGTGCTGATCTGCACCGACGGCCTGTGGAACTACTGGGAGGCCGCCGAGGACCTGGCCGCGATCGTCCCGGCGGACGCCCGGACCCGGCCGCTGGAGGCCGCGCGGGAACTGGTCCGGTTGGCCTGCGAGCGCGGCGGGCACGACAACATCACCGTGGCCGTCCTCCCCTGCCTCCCGATCAAGGCGCCATCGTCCTACACACCGACCGAGCTCTCGCTGCCCGTCCTGGGCGCGGGAGAGAAGCGGGAGAGCTGACCCATGGCCAGGCTCACGAAGTCCAACCTGCCCCAGTTCGCCGTCGACATCTTCCAGAACGAGTACCTGGCGGAGGGCGCCCGCGAGGTCAACGCGATCGTCACGGTCACCGCGACCGGCGGCGGCACCAGCGGCTCCACCAGCGCGTCCGTCAGCGCCTCCGTCAGCTCGCAGTCGGCCGCGGCGGCCCTGAGCGACGGCCCGGACGCCGCCGTGGTGATCATGGTCGACTGCTCGGGGTCGATGGACTACCCCGCCGCGAAGATCCACGCCGCCCGCGAAGCCACCGCCGCCGCGATCGACGCGGTGCGCGACGGAGTGGCCTTCGCCGTGATCGCCGGGACGCACGAGGCCAAGGAGGTCTACCCGGGCTCCGGCCAGCTCGCGGTCTCGCACCCGGGCAGCCGGGAGGAGGCCAAGCAGTCGCTGCGCCGGCTCACCCCGGGCGGCGGCACCGCCATCGGCACCTGGCTGAGCAAGGCCGACCAGCTGTTCCTGTCCCGCCGGGACATCTCGATCCGGCACGGCATCCTGCTCACCGACGGCCGCAACGAGCACGAGAAGCCGGCCGACCTGCAGCGCACCCTGGACCGGGTGCAGGGCCACTTCACCGCGGACTGCCGCGGCGTCGGCACCGACTGGGAGGTCGAGGAGCTGCGCCGGATCTCGTCCGCCCTGCTCGGCACGGTCGACATCGTGGCCGACCCGGCCGGCCTCGCCGACGACTTCCGGTCGATGATGGAGAACGCCATGGGCAAGGAGGTGGCCGACGTCGCCCTGCGGGTCTGGACCCCCGCCAACGCCTCGGTGAAGTTCGTCAAGCAGGTCGCCCCCGCCGTGGAGGACCTGACCGGCCGCCGCAAGGACACCGCGCCCCGGGCCGGGGACTATCCCACCGGGTCCTGGGGGGACGAGAGCCGCGACTACCACGTCTGCATCGAGGTCCCCTCGGCCGCCGTGGGCAGCGAGATGCTGGCCGGGCGGATCAGCCTGGTGGTGCCGCAGCCGGACGGGACCAGCGAGGTGCTGTCGCAGGGCCTGGTCAAGGCCGTCTGGACGGACGACATCTCGGCCTCGACCAAGATCAGCCCGCAGGTCGCGCACTACACCGGGCAGGCCGATCTGGCGAATGCGATCCAGGAGGGCATGGACGCGCACCGGCGCGGGGATGTCGACAATGCGACCTCCAAGCTGGGCAAGGCCGTCCAGCTGGCACACGAATCGGGCAATGAGGACACCTTCCGGCTCTTGGCCAAGGTGGTGGACGTGGTCGACGCGAAGGAAGGTACCGTTCGATTCCGTAAGAACGTCAGCGAGGCCGACTCGATGACGTTGGAGACACGGTCGACGAAGACCGTACGCGTCAAGAAGACTCCGTAATCCGCGAGCGCGACGAGACGTAGCGACACAGAGCAGCAGGCCACCCGGCCGGGCGCTGCACCCACGAGCCAGAGGGGGGCTCCCCATGCCGATCTGCCCGCAAGGTCATGATTCGCCGACCGCCGACTACTGCGACTACTGCGGTTGGCCGATAGCCGAGCAGGGGCAGCAGCCTGCTCAGCAACAGCAGCCTCAGCACCAGCACCAGCAGTGGGGAGCCCCGGAGCCGGCGCCGCAGACGGCCGGGCTGGAGATGTGCCCGATCTGCGCCACGCCGCAGACCGGCCGCTACTGCGAGGAGTGCGGGTACGACTACGACCTCGCGTCCCCCTCCCGCCGCGCCCAGCAGCAGCCGCCGCAACCCCAGCAGGGTTACGGCCAGCCCCAGCCCCAGCAGGGCTACGACCCCGGCTACGGCCAACCGCAGCAGCAACCCCAGCAGGGCTACGGCCAGCCCCAGCAGCAGCCCGGCGGCTACCGGCAGCCCACCCAGCCGCCGGCCCCCGCCGCCCCCTCGCCCCCGTACGGGGTCGCGGCCGGGACCTACGGCGGGGTGCAGTACTCGACCGGCGACACCAGCGGCGGCTTCGGCACCGACTTCCTGCTGCAGCCCCCGCAGGAGTCCCAGCCGGGCCAGCAGTCCCGGCCGGTCGGCCGGGGCACCTGGGTGGCGACGGTGGCCGCCGACCGCGACTACTTCAACGACATGATGGCCCGCAGCGGCCCCGACGCGGCCGGGCTGTACTTCCCGCCGTACTCGCAGGACCGCCGGGTGCCGATGACCGGGCGCGGCCAGCTGCGGATCGGCCGGCGCAGCCACCAGCGCGGCACCGTCCCGGAGATCGACCTGTCCACGGCGCCCGAGGACCCGGGGGCCTCGCACCAGCACGCCCTGCTCCAGGAGCAGCCGGACGGCGGCTGGGTGGTGATCGACCAGGACTCCACCAACGGCACCACCCTCAACGGCGCCCCGGACGCGCTCCCGGCCCACGTCCCGCACCCGCTCAAGGACGGCGACCGGATCCACGTGGGCGCCTGGACCACCATCACCGTCCACCACGCCTAGGACTCACCGCAGTCTGGGAGGATGAGGCCGTGGACCAGATCAAGCGGGGAACGGTGCAGACGGAGACCTTCTACGAGCAGGTCGGCGGGGAACCGACGTTCCGGCGGCTGGTGGGGGCGTTCTACCAGGGTGTGGCCGGGGATCCTGAGCTCCGGGCGATGTACCCGGAGCAGGACCTCGGCCCCGCCGAGGAGCGGCTGACCCTGTTCCTGATGCAGTACTGGGGCGGTCCGCGCACCTACAGCGACAACCGGGGCCACCCCAGGCTGCGGATGCGGCACGCGCCGTTCACCGTGGACCGCGCGGCGCACGACGCCTGGCTGCGCCACATGCGGGCGGCGGTGGACGGGCTGGGGCTGGCCGAGGAGCACGAGCAGCAGCTGTGGGACTACCTGGTCTATGCCGCCGCTTCGATGGTCAACACCCCGGACTGATCCCAGCAATCCTGTTCATCCCCAGGAAACCCTTCCGCCACCACTGGCCCCCGTGACAGGATCGCCCGCGAACAGCACGCGGGGGCGGAACGGGAGTACGGGGGAACACGGTGGTCGGCTATGTGCTGCTGCGGCTGCGCGCACACCGGCTGCTGCTCGCCGCCGCCCTGCTGACCGTGCTGCTGACCACCAGCGTGCTGGCCGCGCTGGCCGGGTTCACCTCCTCGGTGGGCGACGCCGGGGTGCGCCGGACCCTGGCCACCACCGACGCCGCCGGGACCCCGCTGCTGCTCCACCGCAGCCTCGGCTACCAGGACCGGGCCAAGGCCGACGCCGAGGCGAGAGCGGTCGCCGCCCGGGCCTTCCCCGGGCTGCCGACCGCGATCCGCTCGCTGGCCCAGTCCGACCCCTACAGCCTGCCGACCCCGGGGGCCGGCAACGACCCCGACGTGACCGTGCTGGGCAGTCTGGACCGGTCCCGGCTGCGGCTGGTCAGCGGCAGCTGGCCCGGGGCGGCGGAACCGGGCGGGCCGGTGCCGGTGGCGGTGCCGAGCACGGTGGCCGCGCGCTTCGGCAGCGACGGCGCGGCGGTGCGGCCGGGGACCGAGCTCACCCTCAAGGACCGGGTCGGCGGCGGCCCGCTGCGGATCCTGATCACCGGCAGCTACCGCCCGGCCGACAGCACCGACCGCTACTGGCAGCTGGACCCGCTGGCCGGCAAGGGCTCCTCGGGCAGCGCCGCCGGATCGACCTACGGGCCGCTGCTGGTCGACGACGGCTCCTTCGGCAGCGGCGCGGTCCCCGAGTACCAGGCGAGCTGGCAGCTGGTCCCCGACTTCAGCACCCTCGGCAGCGACCGGCTGGGCCCGCTGGCCGACGCCAACCGGGCCGCCGTGGCCCGGCTGTCCGGCGCGCAGGGGGCGAGCAGCGGCTTCACCGGCAGCACCCTGCTCCCCGACCTGCTCACCCAGCTCCGCGGCAGCCTGGTGGTGGCCCGCTCCACCCTGCTGGTGGGCGTGCTGCAGCTGACCCTGCTGGCGCTGATGACGCTGCTGCTCGCGGCCAGGCTGCTGGTCGAGGAGCGGGAGGACGAGAACGCCCTGCTGCGGGCCCGCGGCGCCGCCCCGGCCCGGCTGGCCCGGCTGGCCGCGCTGGAGGCGGTGCTGCTGGTCCTGCCCGCCCTGCTGCTGTCGCCGCTGCTCGCCGGACCGCTGATCCGGCTGCTCGGCAGTTACGGTCCGCTGGCCTCGGCCGGGGTGCGGCTGGACGGCCCGCTGCCGGCCTCCGCCTGGTGGGCCGCGCTGGCGGCGGCCTGCGGCAGCGCGCTGGTGGTGGTCGGCCCGACCCTGGTCCGGGCCAGGAGCTGGTCCGAGCAGAAGCGGCGGCGGACCCGGCGGGCCACCCTGCCCGGGGTGCTGCGCGGGGGCGCCGACCTGGCCCTGGTGGCACTGGCCGCCGCCGCGTACTGGCAGCTCGCGCACGGCTCCGGCAGCGGGGCGCTGAGCCAGGACAGCCAGGGACGGCTCGGGGTGGACCCGGTGCTGGTGGTCGCCCCGACGCTGGCGCTGTGCGCCGGGACGGTGCTGGCGCTGCGGCTGCTGCCGCCGGCCGCCCGGCTGGCCGAGCGGCTCTCGGCCCGGGGCCGGGGCCTGCCCGCGGCGCTGGTCGGCTGGCAGGTGGCGCGCAGGCCGCAGCAGGGCGCGGGACCGGTCCTGGTGCTGGCGCTGGCGGCGGCGATCGGCACCCTGGCGCTGGGCCAGAGCGCGACCTGGCAGCGGTCCCAGGCCGACCAGACCGCCTTCAACACCGGCGGCGACATCCGGGTGGTCAGCGGCGGCGGCCCCAGCTTCGGCCAGGGCGGCGGCTACAGCGCGCTGCCCGGGGTGGCCTCGGTGGTGCCGGTGGGACGCCAGTCGGTGTCGCTGAGCGGGGACCGGCTCGGCGAGCTGATCGCGCTGGACACCCGGACCGAGGGCGGCCGGTACCCGCTGCGTCCCGACCTGGCCGGGCCGGACGCCGCCGCGCTGCTGGCGCCGCTGGCCGACCCGCCCCGGCCCGCCGCCGCGCTGGGCATCGCCCTGCCCGGCCGGCCGCACCGGCTCACCCTGGACGTCAGCGCCGCGCTGACCGCCCTCCCGGGCGCCGCGCCGCGGATGTCCACCCCCACCGACGACCTCACGGTCGAGCTGACCGACCGCTTCGGGCTGCCCTCCCCCGACACCGAGTTCGACCTGCCGACGGACGGCCGCACCCACCGGCTCAGCATCGACCTCGACGCCCTGGCCGGGGGCGGCGTCCCGGCCTATCCGCTGACTCTCAGCCGGATCACCCTGTCCACCCCGGTGTCGGACGCCGGGCCGGTCACCCAGGTGTTCACCGTGCACGCGGTTCAGGCGGACGGCGCCACCGCCGCCTTCCCGTCCGGCCTGGCCTGGGCCGCCCAGGCCGATCCCGGGCAGCCCGAGAGCGCCGTGGCCGCCGACGGGACCCCGGTGGTGCCGCGCTATCGCCCGGGCAGGGTGACCGGCACCGGGGGCGACGCGACCGCCCCGCTCACGCTGACCCTGGACAGCGGGCAGTTCGACGCCCGGTACGGCTCCGGCGCCCCCACCCCCGAGGCAGTGGTCCGCCCGGCCCAGGCCGACCAGCCGCTGCCGCCGCTGAACGGGGTGGCCGACCGGCGCTTCCTGGAATCCAGCGGCGCGAAGGTCGGCGACATCGTCCCGCTGCCCTCGGGCCAGGGCACGGTACGGGTGCGGATCGCCGCCGTGGTCACCGCGCTGCCCGGCACCGGCGCCGCGGCCGAGCAGGGCCTCGGCAGCTCGGCGCTGGTCCGCAGCAGCGGCTACGGCAGCACCGACCCGGCCGCCTACGGCGGGGCGCTGCTGGTGGACCTGGCCGCCTACGACCGCCGGGCCGAGCAGGCGAACGCCACCCTGCTGAGCCCCAGCGAATGGTGGCTGAACACCGGCTCCGACCCGGCCGCCGCGCGGGTCTCCGCGGTGCTGCGGGCCCGGCCGGGCGTCCAGGCCGTGTTCGACCGCGCCCGGATCACCTCGGCGCTGCGGCAGGACCCGCTCGGCACCGGCCCCGAGGCCGCGCTGCTGGCCGCCGTGGCGCTGGCCGTGGTGCTGGCCTCGGTCGGCTTCGGCGCCGCCGCGGCCGGGGCGGTCCGGCGGCGGGCCGGGGAGATCGCGGTGCTGCGGGCGCTCGGGGCGCCGCGGCGGCTGATCGCCCGCAGCACCGCCGCCGAACTGGCGCTGCCGGTGCTGATCGGGGTGGGCGTGGGCCTGGCCCTCGGTGAGGTGCTGACCCGGCTGGTGGTGCCGCTGCTGGTGCTCACCCCGCAGGGGACGCAGCCGGTGCCCGGGGTCCGGGTGCTGCTGCCCGGCGGGCAGCTGTGCCTGCTGCTGGCCGCCATCGCGGCCGTACCGCTGCTGGTCGCGGCGGTGGCCGGGCTGCGCGGCGGCGACCCGGCGCAGCGGCTGCGCCGACCGGAGGAGACATGAGAGGCACCACCCCGCCCGCGCTGGCGCCCTGGACCCTGACCCGGCTGCGCAGCGCCCGCGGCGCGGCGCTGGGGCTGGCCCTGCTGGTGCTGGTCTCGGCCTTCCTGGCCGCCGCGCTGCCGCTGGCCCTGGACCGGGCCGGGGACCGCGCGCTGCGGCAGATCCTGGCCGGGACCGACCCCGCGGGGCACGGGGTCGAGGCACGGGCCGAGTTCGGCGACAAGGGCCTGCCGGTCGCCGACCCCTCGACGGTCAGCCCGGCGCTGCTGGCCGCCGCCCGGGGCGAACTGCTGCCGCTGCTGCGCCGATCGCTGCCGGTCGATCCGGCGGAGAGCAGCTACGGCCTGCACAGCAATGGCCTCAAGGACACCCTCACCGACCCCGGGCTGCCGGTCATCGACGGTCCGGCGCCGGTGCTCACCCTGGACTGGCAGCCGGACCAGGCCCAGCACACCGCCATGGTGTCGGGACGGCTGCCGGCCGACCCGCGCGGCCAAGGCCCGCTGGAGATCGCGGTCAGCGCGGACACCGCCCGCACCCTGGGGCTGCACCTGGGCCAGCTGCTGCACCTGCGCCCGGACCAGGCCGGTCCGGTGCAGCTCAGCGTGGTCGGCATCTACCGCCCGCTGGGCCCGGGCGACACCTACTGGACCGGGGAGCCCGGGCTGCTGAGGCCCGGGCTCGACACCACGCCCTCGCCGTACAGCCTGCAGTACTGGCACGCCGAGGCACTGGTCTCGGCCGGCGCCTTCCCGCTGCTCAACAGCCTGCGCAGCGGCATGGAGGCGTACTGGTGGTTCCCGGTCGCCGACGGCGCCCTCACCGCGCACGCCGTGCCCGCGATCCAGACCCGGCTGGCCGGGCTGCTGACCGGACCCGGGGCGGCCGAGGCGCAGAACCTGCCCATGATCTCCGGCGGGGTCGCCCTCAGCAGTTCGCTGCCGGTGCTGCTGACCCGCTTCACCGACCAGGACGACGCGCTGACCCCGGTGCTCACCGTGGGCGCGGCCGGGACGGTCGGGGTCGGCGCCGCGGTGCTGCTGATGGCGGCCGGGCTGGCCGCCGACCGGCGGTCCCGGGAGCTGGCGCTGCTGCGCGCCCGCGGCGGCAGCATGGGCGCGCTGGCCAGGCGGCTGCTCGCGGAGACCCTGGTCTGCACCACGACGGGCGCGGTGCTCGGCACCGCGCTCGCCCTGGCCCTGCTGCCGAACGGACGGCACGGCACCGCCCTGCTCGCCGCGCTCGCGGTCTGGGGGCTGACCACGCTCGCGGTACCGCTGCGCTCGCTGGCCGCGCACCGCGGGGTCACCGCCGCCGGACGGCCGGAGGAGCTGGTGTCGCAGCGCCCGTCCCGGCGCCGGACCGTGGTCGACCTCACCGTCCTGGTCGCCGCGGTGGCCGCGGCGACCGCGGTGCGGCGGCAGGGCTTCGCCCCCGGCGGCGGGGTGGACCCGCTGCTCAGCGGTGCCCCGCTGCTGCTCGGGGCGGCCGGCGCGCTGCTGCTGATCCGGCTGTACCCGTGGCCGCTGCGGCTGGCGGCGCGTCCGGTGGCCCGGCGGCGCGGGGCGGTCGGCTTCCTCGGCCTGGTCCGGGCCGGACGCGGCTCCGCCGTCGCGTCCGCGCTGCCGCTGCTGGCTGTGCTGCTGGCGCTGACCGTCGCGGTCTTCGGCACCGAGGTGCTCAGCGGCATCGGCAGCGGCCGGGACCGGGCGGTCGCCGCCCAGGTCGGCGCGGACGCCCAGATCGTCTCGGAGCGCTCCCCGCTGCCGCCCGCCCTGGTCGCCGCGGTCCGCCGCAGCCCGGGGGTGCGCTCGGTGCTGGGCGTCCAGCACAGCGCCGACGAGCCGCTCACCGTGCACGGCAACCGGGACGTGTTCGACCTGTACGGGGTCGACCCGGCCGGCTACGCCCGGCTCTCCGGCGCGGACCGGATCGGCCGCTTCGACCCGGCGCTGCTGCGCTACTCCGGCAGCGGCCCGCTGCCGGTGCTGGCCTCGCCCGCGCTTGCGGCGGCGATCGGCCCCGAGCCGATGGCCATGGACGACCAGTTCGGCACCTACCGGATCAAGGTGGTCGGTGTCCTGGACAGCACCCCGTTGGTGAGCAGCGGGGAGTTCATGCTGGTCTCGGGTGCGGCGCTGGCGGCGCTGCCGCCGAGCAGCGTCCACAACGCGCTCGACCCCGCCACGCTGCTGCTCCAGGGCCCGGTGGACGGGAAGGCGCTGCGCGCCGCCGTCGCCAGGACCGCGGGCGACGTGTCGGCCGATGTGCTGGTGCGCTCGGAGCTGCGGGCCCAGCTGGACCACTCGCCGCTGCAGGCCGCGCTGGTCCCGCTCTACGCGGCGACGGTGCTGGCAGCCGCCCTGCTGAGCCTGATGGCGGTGCTACTGTCCTTGCTCCAGGCGGCTCCGGCCCGGTCCTCGCTGCTGGCGGGGCTGCGCACGATGGGGCTGACGCCGGGTCAGGGCTACCGGCTGATCCTGGTGGAGTCGCTGCCGCAGATCCTGGCGGCGGTGGTGGTCGGCACCCTGCTGGGCCTGGCGGCGATCCCGCTGTTCGGCCCCTCGGTGAACCTGGCCGCCCTGGTCGGCGACACCGGCACGGCCCCGGCGGCGGGGCTCCGGGCCGAGGCGCTGCCGCTGCTCGGCCCGGGCCTCGCCCTGCTGCTGCTCGCGGTGGCGGTGGTCCTGCTGGAGGCCGCGGTGATCGGCAGGCGTCAGATCAGCACAGTACTGCGAGCGGGGGACCAGCGTTGAACGACCAGCCAGCCACCGAATCCACCCCGGCCGGATCCACCCCGGCCGAGCCCACCCTGGCCGAGCTCCGCGGACGGGTCAGCGCCGAGCGCGACCGCCCCGCCTACGGGCACGACGCCGTGATCGCCTGCGACCGGCTGGTCCGGATCTTCTCCTCGGACGGGGTGGAGGTGCAGGCCCTGCAGGGCCTGGACCTGACCGTGCCGCAGGGCGAGCTGATGGCCCTGGTCGGCGCGTCCGGCAGCGGCAAGTCCACCCTGCTGCAGATCCTGGCCGGTCTGGACGTGCCCACCGCGGGCAAGGCCACGGTGGCCGGCCGCGACCTGCTGGCGATGAGCGGCAAGGACCGGCTGGCGTACCGGCGCGAGGTGGTCGGCTTCGTCTGGCAGCAGACCGCCCGCAATCTGCTGCCGTTCCTGACGGCCCGGCAGAATGTGACGCTGCCGATGCAGCTGAGCGGCGGCAGCGGCGGCAAGCTGCGCCGGGCCCGCGCCGCGCGGTCCGGTGAGCTGCTGGACCTGCTCGGCGTCGGCCACGCCATGGACCGCCGTCCTGACCAGCTCTCCGGCGGCGAGCAGCAGCGGGTCGCCATCGCCGTGGCGCTGGCCAACCAGCCCTCGGTGCTGCTCGCCGACGAGCCCACCGGCGAGCTGGACTCGGAGACCGGCGCCCAGATCTTCGAGGCCTTCCGCACCGTCAACCGCGAACTCGGCGCGACGGTGGTGATCGTCACCCATGACCTCATGGTCGCCGGGGAGGTCCGCCGCACCGTCGCCATCAGGGACGGCCGCACCAGCTCCGAGGTGCTGCGCCGGCTCGCCACCGACGAGCACGGCGCCGAGTCGGTGGAGGAGCGCGAGTACGCCATGCTCGACCGCACCGGCCGGGTCCAGCTGCCGAAGCAGTTCCTGGAGGCGCTGGGCATGGAGCACCGGGTCGAGGTCTCGCTGGAGCCCGACCACGTCGGCGTCTGGCCGGAGCAGCAGGAAGACTGACCCGGCCTCAGCCCAGCTCCAGGTAGGAGTTCACCGCCCGCGCCGCCGGGGCGAGTTCGGGGCACTCCAGCACGGTGATCCCGGCCTGCTCCAGCAGTTCCACGCCCTCGCAGTCGGCCACGAACAGGGCCGGCTCGCGCCAGGCGATGACCACCCGGCGCAGCGCCGAGGCCCGGACCAGCTGGGCGCAGGGCACCGGGTGCGAGGAGCGCCGGCTGCAGGGCTCCAGGGTGCTGTAGAGGGTGGCCGTGGCGAGCCGGGGGTCGGCCGGGTCCAGCTTGGCCAGCGCCGCCTCCTCGGCGTGCACCGCCGGGTCGCCCTGCTCCCGGGAGTGGCCCCGGGCCAGCTCGGTGCCGTCCTCGGCGACGATGATCGCGCCGACCGAGTAGGCGGTGACCGACGGCGGGCAGCGGCGCGACTCCTCGACCGCCTCCGCCAGCCAGTGCCGGTCGGCGGCGGTCAGCGGGGGCCGGCGCACCAGGTAGCGGAGCAGCGCGGTGTCACCCAGCATCCGGGTCTCGGCCAGGGTCATCCGGTGCCGCGGGTCCTGCGGGAAGGCCCCGGCCAGGACGAAGCGCGGGGCCGCGTCGTCGCCGACGAAGAAGGGCGCGACCGCGAGCTGGATCTCGTCGACCAGACCCGCCGTCAGGAACAGGGTGTGCACCGCTCCCCCGCCCTCCACCATCAGCCGGCCGACGCCGCGGGCGCCGAGGTCGTCCAGCACCGCGCCCGGGTCGAGCGCCGCGCCGGTGCCGACCACGTCGGCCAGGCCGTCCAGGCGTTCGGCCAGCTTGGCGGCGGCGGTGTCGGGGGCGTAAGCGACCTTGGCGCCGCCGTGGTGCCAGAAGCGCAGCGCGGGGTCCAGGTCGCCGCTGCCGGTCAGCGCCACCTTCAGCGGGTACGCGGGCAGCCCCCTCGCCTCCCGCTCGGCCCGCCGCTCGGGCGAGGCGACCAGCAGCCGGGGGTCGTCGCTGCGCAGCGTCCCGGCGCCGACCAGGACCGCGTCGCTGTCGGCCCGGAGCTGGTCGACCCGGTCGAAGTCCTCGGGCGAGGAGAGCAGCAGCCGTTCGGGGCCGCGGTCGTCGATGTGCCCGTCGATCGACATGGCGACGCTGAGCACGACATACGGGCGGCGGTCTGCGGAAACGTCGTTCATGAGGGCAACCCTGCCACAGCCGGCCGCGGTGCGGCCGGGCTCAACGGACGCCGACCGGCAGCCGGACCCCCGCCGCCTCGGCGATCAGCCGGGCCGTGGTCTCGCCGGCGCGCAGGGCGTGCTCGGCGGTGGCGCCCCGGCAGCGGCCCAACCCGCGGTCGTACTCGGCCATGACCACGCCGGAGTGGTCCGAGTCCGACTCGGTGAGGGTCACCGGCCAGTGCCGCCGGCGCAGTGCGGCGGCGAACTCGCGGGAGCGGGCGACGTCCACCACCGCGTCGGCGGTGCCGTGGTGCAGGTGGACCGGGATCGGGGTGGCGGCGGAGCAGGTCAGCTCCTCCATCACGGTGGGGTGCATCAGTTCGTCCTCGGAGCGGTAGTTGCTGCCGAGCCCGAGCACGGCCAGCGGACGCCAGCCGTCGGTGCTCGCCGCGGACGGCCGCAGCGCGGTCGCCAGCGCGGCCCGGCCGCCGAGCGACCAGCCGGCCAGCACGATCCGGCCGGGGTCGCCGCCGTACTCCACCGCGCGGCGGCGGGTGTAGGCGAGGGATTCGCGCAGCTCGCCCCAGCCGCCGTCGGCCGCGTCGGTGCGCCAGTCCGGGACCAGGACCAGCATGCCGTGCCCGGCCACCGCGGTGGCCAGCGAGGCCAGCACCGCCCGGTTGTCGGCGGGGCGGCCGTGCCAGAGCAGCACGGTGGGCAGCAGCGGCCTGGCGGGCAGCCCTTCGCCGGGCCGGCGGCCGCCGGGAGGCGCGGCCGGACGGTAGACGTCCAGCAGCTGCCCACTGGGGCCGTAGCGGAGGCCCCGCCGTACCGCCACGCGTTCCGCGAGTTCGTTCATGTAGACCTTCTCCTCCGCTGGGGCCCTGCTGAAACGCCGAGGCCCTGCTGAAACGGCAGCGACGGGACGAGCTTGCGGGGACGCACTGGTGCCCGAGCGTCCAGGAAGGACCTTGAGGGACGGCGCATGGCGGGCTCGGGCTCGGGAAAGGGAGGGGCATGAGGGCTGGACACATGGAGAAAGAACGCAAGTTCGACGGCAGCGGCGACGCGGCACTCCCCGTCCTGGACGGGATACCCGGTGTGGCGCAGATCACTGACGCGGAACCGGAGGATCTGGACGCCGTCTACTACGACACCGCGGACCTGCGGCTGCTGGCCCGCGGGGTCACCCTGCGCCGCAGGACCGGGGGACACGACGCCGGCTGGCACCTCAAGCTGCCGGTCGGCCCGGACGTCCGCAGCGAGACCCGGCTGCCGCTGAGCGCGGGCGCGCCGGGCCGGGTCCCGCGCGAACTGGTGCTGCGCACCCGGGCGCTGACCCGCGGCGGGGCGCTGACCCCGGTGGTGCACCTGCGCACCCACCGCCGCCGCAGACTGCTGCTGGACGGCCGGCAGCGGTCGCTGGCCGAGATCGCCCAGGACACGGTGTCCGCCCAGGTCCTGGCCGCGGAGCGGCTGCGGCCCAAGGACGCGGCGCCGCTGGTCCCGGCCCAGCGGGGCAGCGGGGCCGAACCGGGCCGCGGCGGCGGCAGCAGCACCGTGGTCACCGGCTGGACCGAGGTCGAGGCCGAGCTGGTCAAGGGCGGCACCGAACTGCTGGACGCGGTGGAGCGCCGCTTCGCCCAGGCCGGACTGCGGCGCTCCACCAGCCCGTCCAAGCTCGCCCGCGCGCTCGGCCGGCCGGATCCGGGCCCCGGCCCCGACGCCCCCGAGCAGCCGGCGCCCGGTTCGATCGGGGCGGCCGTGACCGCGCTGCTGCGCGAGCAGTCCGCCCAGCTGCTGGCCCTCGACCCCGCGGTGCGGGCCGACGAGCCCGACGCGGTGCACGCCATGCGGGTCGCCGTCCGGCGGCTGCGCAGCACCCTGCGGATCCACCGGCGGCAGTTCGCGGAGGAGCCCGCGGGGACGGTGGCCGCGGAACTGCGCTGGCTCGGCACGGTGCTGGGCGAGGCCAGGGACCAGGAGGTGCTGGGCGCGCTGCTGGCGGCGCAGATCGCCGAGCTGTCCGCCGAGGAGTGCCCGGGGCCGGTCGGGGAGCGGGTGGGCAGCCGGACCGCGGCCCAGTACCGCAGGTCCTGGAAGCGGGCCAGCAGCACCCTGGACGCCCCCCGCTACTACGCGCTGCTGGACGCGGTGGAGGCGCTGGCGGCCCGGCCGGGGCTGCGCCCCCGGGCCCGCGGCAGCGCGGTCGGCGCGTTCGAACGCACCGTCCGCAGCGAGCAGCGCCGGGTCGACCGGCGGATCGCCGGGGCCAGCGCGACCCCCGCCGGACCGGCCAGGGACGCGGCCCTGCACGAGGCCCGCAAGGCCGCCAAGCGGGCCCGCTACGCCGGCGAGGGCGCCGTCGCCTGCGTCGGCAGGCCGGCCCGGCGGCTGGCCCGGCGGATGAAGGCGGTGCAGGAGCTGCTCGGCGTCCGCCAGGACGCGCTGCTGGCCTGCGCGGCGCTGCCGGGCCTGGCCAGGACCGCGCACCTGGCCGGCGAGGAGGGCTTCGGCTACGGCGTGCTGTACGCGCGCCAACGGGCCGCCATCGCCCAGGTCGACCGCGACCTGCCCGCGGTCTGGCGCGCCGCCTGCGAGCGGAAACTCACCCGCTTCCGCTGAGTTTTCACTGAGGCACAATCGGGGCATGGCCCGACGCAGCAAGACCACCCCCCGGCGTGCGCCGTCCGCGCCGGCCGCCGCCGATTCCCCCTGCCCCTGCGGGCGCGACGGCAGCCGCTACCGCGACTGCTGCGGTGTGTTCCACGCCGGGACGGCCGCCGCGCCGACCGCGGAACTGCTGATGCGCTCCCGCTACAGCGCCTTCGCCGTCGGCGACACCGGCTACCTGCTGCGGAGCTGGCACTCCCGCACCCGCCCGGCCGAGCTGGAGCTCGATCCGGCGCAGCGCTGGGTGCGTCTGGAGGTCCTGGGCGCCACCGAGGGCGGGCCGTTCCACGTGGGCGGCACGGTCGCCTTCCGGGCGCACTGGAGCGAGCCCGGTCGTTCGGGCGTGCTGGAGGAGAACAGCAGGTTCGTCCGCGAGGGTGGCGCCTGGACCTACCTGGAGGCGCTTCCGGACACCCCTGGCGCCTAGGGGGTGTCTGACGGATCTCCGCGGCGTCGCGGCGCCCGGCACGCACGCTCGCCGCGTTGCCGAACCGCCCTGGTAGCTCCGCTACAAGGGCGCTCCGGCGCCTTGCGACCGCACGCACCGGACACCGCTCCTTCACCCGCGGAGATCCGTCAGACACCCCCTAGAGCTGCTGCTCCGGCGCGCTGAGCGGCCAGACCTCGGCGTCCGAGTCCAGCATCATCGAGGGGCCGCCGCCGAGCCCGGCCTCCGGCGCGGGGGCCGGTTCGGGCGCGGCGGGGGCGGGAGCCGGGTTGCAGGTGAAGCCGAGCCGCTGCATCGCCCGGACGACGTCGGCGGCGCTGAAGTCGCGCCGGTCCTGCTTGGTGATCATGGCTCCGACCTGCTTGATCGGATAGGTGCGCCGTCCGATCCGGACCGACTCGCCGGTGACGGGCTCGGCCTTCACATCCTTCATGAGGGCAACCACCTCGGGCGCCTGCAGATAGAAGGAGCAGCCGGCGATGGTGACGCGCATCGTGCCTCGCAGTCGGGGGAGGAAGGGGGTGGGGAGGACGTGGGGGGTGGCGTCCGCTGTCAAGCCTTGCACAGCGCGACCCGGACGGAAAGAACGGCCGGTCCGGCGCGGCGTGTGCTAGCTTGGAGAACGTTGCAGTTGTGGTTCCCATGAACGTTGTGTGCGCCTGCCGGGTTGTGACCCCAGGCGCACTTTTGTTTTTCCGGTCTTTTGTGTCACCTGTCGCATGCCGGAGCGGGTCGATCATCGCGGCGACTCGGATCCCGCACAGTGTGGGCTCCGAACTCTGCCCCATGAAGGAGACAGACATGGCTACTGGCACCGTGAAGTGGTTCAACGCGGAAAAGGGCTTCGGTTTCATCGAGCAGGACGGCGGCGGCGCCGACGTCTTCGCCCACTACTCGAACATCAACGCCCAGGGCTTCCGCGAGCTGCTCGAGGGCCAGAAGGTCGAGTTCGACGTCACGCAGGGCCCCAAGGGCCCGCAGGCCGAGAACATTCGCCCGCTCTGAATTGACAGGAAAGGCCCCCACCGCCCTCCGGGTGGTGGGGGCCTTTCTGATTTCTCCGGCTCGTGCCTCCGGCAGCGGATCGAACATCTATGCTCGCGGGACCACGTCTCACTCCGAAAGGCGTCCACGAGTGAATTCCAGGGTCCAACCCTCCGCCCAGGTCGACGAGCGTGCCGAGATCGGCGCCGGGAGCAGCATCTGGGACCTCGCCCAGGTCCGCGAGAACGCGCGGCTGGGCGAGAACTGCGTGGTCGGCCGCGGTGCCTATGTCGGTCCCGGGGTGCGGATCGGCTCCAATGTCAAGATCCAGAACTACGCCCTGGTGTACGAGCCGGCGGAGCTGGCCGACGGCGTCTTCATCGGGCCCTCGGTGGTACTCACCAACGACCACAACCCGCGTGCGGTCGACCCGTCAGGGAAGCTGAAGGGCAGCGCGGACTGGGAGGCCGTGGCGGTCACCGTCGCCGAGGGCGCCTCGCTCGGCGCGCGATCGGTCTGCGTGGCCCCGGTGCACATCGGCCGCTGGGCCCTGGTGGCCGCCGGGTCCGTAGTGACCCGGGACGTGCCCGACTTCGGCCTGGTGGTCGGGGTCCCGGCGCGCAGGATCGGCTGGGTCGGCCGGGCCGGCGTCCGGCTGGTCGAACGCGCGGACGAGCCCGGCGTCTGGGAGTGCCCGCAATCGGGCGCGCTGCACGACGAGAAGGACGGCGTCCTCACCGAGCGCACCCCCGGGTAGCGGTTCGCAGAGCGCCTAGTAGGCCACGCCGACCGGCTGCCGGAAGGTGGCCGGGTCGTCGACCATGGCCAGCATCGCGTGGGCGGTGTCGGCCCGGGAGATCGACATCCCCTTGGGCACGGCGCCGCCGACCACCGTGCGGTAGCTGCCGGTGGACGGCTTGTCGGTGAGCCGGGGCGGGCGGACCGAGGTCCACTCCGCCGGGCTGTCCCGCAGCAGCGCCTCCATCTCGGCGAGGTCCGCGTACAGGCTCTTGAGGACCACCCGGATCAGCGGGGTGCCGACGTAGCGCAGGAACAGGGACTCGCCGTCGGGGATCGGGGCCAGCGGAGCGGCGCTGACTACGACCACCCGGCGGACCCCGGCCGCGTCCATGGCCTGCAGCGCCCCGGCGGTCCCGGCGGAGGCGATGCCGACCGCCTTGCGCCCGCGCGGCCCCAGCGCGGACAGCACCGCGTCACGGCCGGTGACGAAGGGGACCAGGGCCCAGGCGTCGGTGGGGTCGGCGGTGACCACCCGCAGCGCCGGGTGCTCCAGCGCCAGCCTGGACTTCTCCCGGACCACCGCGGTGACGTCATGGCCCGCGGCGAGGGCCTGCCGCACGATCTGGCCGCCGATGCCGCCGGTCGCGCCCAGGACGGTGAGTTTCATAGCTGCTCCTCGCGGGGTACCACGTGCGGAAAAGGTGGGTGAGTACTTACTCACCCCTCTAGAGTGAGTATTCACTTACCCTTGCGTCAAGCCCCTGCTGCCGAGGAGACCGGACCCACGTGACGCGCAGCGCCTCCACGCCCCCCTCCACGCCCCCCGCCGCACCCACCCGCGAGCGGATCCTCGACGCCGGGTCGCAGCTGATGCGCACCATCGGGCTGATCCGGGCGACCACCAAGGAGATCGCCCGCGCGGCCGGCTGCTCCGAGGCCGCCCTCTACAAGTACTTCGCCGGCAAGGAGGAGCTCTTCGTCGCCGTGCTGCACGAACGGCTCCCCCCGCTCGGGCCGACCCTGGCCGAGGTGTTCGAGAACCCGGGCGACCGCAGCACCGAGGACTGCCTGGCCGAGATCGCCGCCCAGGCCACGCTCTTCTACGAGGCCAGCGCGCCCATCGCCGCCTCGCTCTTCGCCGACCCCGCGCTGATGCAGCGTCATATCGAGCACCTCCACCGGCTCGGCGTCGGCCCGCACACCCCGCTCACCGCCCTGGCCCGCTATCTGCGGCTGGAGCAGGACCGGGGCCGGATCCGCCGCGACACCGATCCGGACGCCGCCGCCGCGCTGCTGCTCGGCGCCTGCTTCCAACGGGCCCTGCTGGCACCGTTCCTGGACCGGAAGCCGGAGCCGCTGGAGACCTTCGCCGCGACGCTGGCCCGCACCCTGGTCGGCGGCCTCTCCGGCAGAACTTCGCCACTGCCGTCCTGAGCTGCCAGAACGGTCTTCTCCACCACAATGGTCTGCACCAATTGTGGGCCAGACCATTGACGCGGGCATGCGACATGAGTTCAATCAAGACTTGAACAAAGGGCGCAGAGAGCGCTCCCCCGGCGTGAGCGCCGTCGGCGGGCCCCATTCCCGCCCGTTCTGCGTACCCGGACGCACCCCCACCGTCCCCAGGAGGACACCGCCATGCCTCGGTTCAGCATGCCCAGATCCCGGGCCTCACGTGCCCGCGCCGCGCTCGTCGCGGCGATCGTCCCGCTCGCCTCGGCCGGAATGCTGCTCGGCGGCAGCACCGCCGCACACGCCGCCGCCAACCCCGGCCCGGGCTTCCCGGCCCACTACGCCGCGCCCTATGTCGAGACCTGGAACTCCGCCTCGGCACTGACCAACGCGTACAACGCCACCGGCAACAAGTACTACACGCTGGCGTTCATCATCAGCAACGGCGGCTGCAACGGCCTGATCGACGGCAACGTCTCGCTCAGCGACCCGGGTTGGACCAGCGCCATCAACACCCTGCGGGCCAACGGCGGCGACGTCATCGCCTCCTTCGGCGGGGCCTCCGGCACCGAGCTGGCCCAGGCCTGCACCTCGGTCTCCTCGCTCCAGGCCGCCTACAAGACGGTCATCGACACCCTCAACCTGACCAGGATCGACCTGGACGTCGAGGGCGGCCCGCTGGACGACACCGCCGCCAACGACCGCCGCAACCAGGCGCTGGCCAACCTGCAGGCCCAGTACGCCGCCGCGGGCAAGACCCTCTCGGTGGACTACACCCTGCCGGTGCTGCCGACCGGGCTGCTGTCGGACTCGCTGAGCCTGCTCAACAACGCCAAGAGCCACAACCTGAACGTCAACCTGGTCAACATCATGACCATGGACTACGGCAACGCCCAGAACATGGGCACCGCCGCCACCAGCGCGGCCACCGCCCTGCACACCCAGCTCGGCCAGATCTGGACCACCAAGACGTCCGCCCAGCTCTGGGCCATGGAGGGCAACACCCCGATGATCGGGGTCAACGACTCCACGGTCGAGGTGTTCAGCACCGCCAACGCGTCCACCCTGGAGAGCTTCGCCGCCGCCAACGGCATCCAGGAGCTGTCCTTCTGGGCGCTGGGCCGGGACCAGGCCTGCTCCGGCGGGTTCTCCGGCGCACCCACCAACTGCAGCGGCACCTCGCAGAGCCCCTACCAGTTCACCAACACCTTCAAGGCGATCACCGGCGGCGGCACCACCCCGCCCCCGCCGCCGCCGGCCGGCTCCGGCGCGATCACCGGATACGGCGGCAAGTGCGTGGACGTGGCCGGGGCCAACAGCGCCAACGGCACCGCCGTGCAGCTGTACGACTGCAACGGCACCGCCGCGCAGAGCTGGAGCGTCGCCTCCAACGGCTCGCTGCAGGCGCTCGGCAAGTGCATGGACGTCACCGCGGCCGGCACCGCCAACGGCACCACCGTGCAGCTCTACGACTGCAACGGCACCGGCGCCCAGGTCTGGCAGCACCAGAGCAACGGCACCCTGCTGAACCCGGCCTCCGGCAAGTGCCTGGACGCCACCGGGCCCAGCTCGGCCAACGGCACCCGGCTGCAGATCTGGACCTGCGCCGGCTCCGCCAACCAGCAGTGGAACCTCCCCAGCTGATGCCACGTCACCACCTACCCAGGAGCACCTCCACGATGGCACAACGACATGTGCGAGTGCGGACCGTCGCAGTCGCCGGAACAGCACTGTCGGCCCTGGTCGCCGGCGGACTGGCCTTCGGCCTCGGCCCCTCGGCCGGGGCGGCCACGCCCGCCGCCGTGGTCTCCGGGACCAGCTACACGGTCGTCAACAGCAACAGCGGCAAGTGCGTGGACGCCCGCGCCGCCGCGACCGCCAACGGCACCGCGGTGCAGCAGTACACCTGCAACGCCACCGCCGCGCAGAACTGGGTCTTCACCGCCACCAGCGGCGGCTACTTCCAGGTCGGCAGCGCCCCCAGCCCGGCCCAGGTGTGGGACGTCACCAATGTCTCCACCGCCGACAGCGCCCCGATCCAGCTGTGGGCCTACGGCGGCGGCAACAACCAGCAGTGGCTGCCGGTCGCCGAGTCCACCGGCACCTACCACTTCGTCAACCGCAACAGCGGCAAGTGCCTGGACGTGCCGGCCGCGTCCACCGCCGACAGCACCCAGCTGCAGCAGTACACCTGCAACGGCACCGCGGCGCAGTCCTTCACCCTGAACGGCGGCGGCACCACGCCGCCGCCCACCTCGCCCCCGCCGACGTCACCCCCGCCCAGCGGCGGCGCGCCGGACCTCGGCCCGAACGTGCTGACCTTCGACCCGTCGCAGTCGGCCTCCTCGATCCAGAGCCAGATCAACAGCGTCTACAGCTCGCAGGAGACCAACCAGTTCGGCGGCCAGCGCTACGCCCTGCTGTTCAAGCCGGGCACGTACAACGTCAACGTCCCGGTCGGCTACTACACCCAGGTGCTCGGCCTCGGGCAGAACCCGGGCCAGGTGACCATCACCGGCGGCGGCGTCAACGCGGACGCCCAGTGGGACGGCGGCAACGCCACCCAGAACTTCTGGCGCTCGGTCGAGAACCTCACCGACAGCCCGTCCAACGGGCAGGTCAAGTGGGCCGTCTCGCAGGCCTCGCCGATGCGCCGGGTGCACGTCACCGGCAACATGATCCTCTCGGACAACGGCGGCTGGTCCAGCGGCGGCTTCCTCAGCGACTCCAAGGTCGACGGCCAGGTCAACTCGGGCACCCAGCAGCAGTGGCTGTCCCGCAACGACCAGTGGGGCAGCTGGACCGGCTCCAACTGGAACATGGTCTTCGTCGGCGACACCAACGCCCCGGCGCAGAGCTTCCCCACGTACACCACGGTCGCGCAGACCCCGGTGGTCGCCGAGAAGCCGTACCTGTACATCGACTCCTCCGGCAACTACCAGGTGTTCGTCCCGTCCGACCGGACCAACGCCAGCGGCATCACCTGGGGCAGCGGCAACACCGCCGGAACCTCGCTGCCGATCAGCCAGTTCTACATCGCCAAGCCGGGCGACAGCGCCGCGACCATCAACGCGCAACTGGCGGCGGGCAAGAACCTGCTGTTCACCCCGGGCGTGTTCCACCTCACCAGCCCGATCAACGTGACCCGCGCCGACACCGTGGTGCTGGGCCTCGGCCTGGCCACGCTGGAGGCCGACAACGGCACCACCGCGATGACCACCGCCGACGTCAGCGGCCTCCGCATCGGCGGGCTGCTGTTCGACGCCGGCACCACCAACTCCCCGGTCCTGCTGCAGGTCGGTCCGACCGGCAGCAGCGCGGACCACTCGGCCGACCCGACCGTGCTGTCCGACATCTTCGCCCGGATCGGCGGCGCGGCGGTCGGCAAGGCAACCGTGAGCGTCCAGGTCAACAGCAACAACACCATCGGTGACGACTTCTGGCTCTGGCGCGCCGACCACGGCAGCGGAGTCGGCTGGACCTCCAACACCGCCCAGAACGGGCTGGTGGTGAACGGCGCCAACGTCACCATGTACGGCCTCGCGGCCGAGCACTACCAGCAGTACGCGGTGCTCTGGAACGCCAACGGCGGACGCACCTACTTCCTGCAGAACGAGCTGCCCTACGACCCGCCCAACCAGTCCAGCTGGATGAACGGGAGCACCAGGGGCTACGCGGCCTACAAGGTCGCCGCCAATGTCACCACCCATGAGGGCTGGGGGCTCGGCGTCTACTGCTACTTCAACGTCAACAGCTCGATCGTGGCGGACCACGCCATCGAGGTGCCCCAGGTCTCCGGGGTGAAGCTGCACGACATGGTCACCGTCTCGCTCGGCGGCGTGGGCACCATCAGCCACATCGTCAACAGCAGCGGCGGGCCGTCCAACTCCAGCAACACCGTGGCCGACCTGACCAGCTACCCGTAACCGACCGCGCGGAGGCGGAGGGCGGGCCGGCAGCAGCCGGCCCGCCCTCCGGCGTTCACCCGGACTCGTACTTCTTCATCCCGGCCTGAACGTCGTCGAGGTTCATCACCGGTACGAAGGCCACCTTGGCACCGAGCTGCTGGAAGAACGGCTCGGCGATCGAGGGAATGTCGGATGGCTCCTGCAGGTCGAACACCACGTACCCGGTGCGCTGCCCGTCCTTTGCCCCGAAGTACGCGGCCTCGGGGTGGATCCGGTCGAAGACCGACATGAGGATCTCGGGCAGCTTGCCGTCCGTGATCGACTTGTTCCCCTTCTCGGTGTCCATCTGGACCGTCATCAGTACCCGCATGGTCCTCACCTCTCAGGAACTGGACACACCCATGCCCGTACCCCATGCTCCTCGGGTCCCGGAGCAGCCGCATCCGGAGCGGGTATTCCGCATTTCCCGGTGTCAGCCGGTGAATTGGGACCAGAAGTCTCAGCGGACGTCGAGCATCCGCACCAGGACGGTACGGACCTCGGCGACCTCGTCCGCGGTCAGCCGGCCGATGGGCCGACCGTCGAGGCGACCGGCCGAGAGGGTCCGGACCTGCTCGGTGATCGCCCAGCCGGGCTTGCGCAGCGAGTCGATCCGGACATGGTGCTTCCAGCCGGGGCGTTCGACCGTGGTCAGCGGCAGCACGGTGACGAGCTGCCCCGCCGTCAGCGCGAGATGGAACGCGGACGACACCACGACCACCGGGCGCTTCTTGGCCTGCTCGCGCCCCTGGGTGGGATCCAGATCGGCCCACCACACCTGCCAGGGCTCGACCGGTACGGCCGGGCTCACGCGGCCGGCCCGTCCCAGGTGTCGGCGACCGGCGCGTCGGCCTGACCCCACTCCTCCGCCTCGCCCAGGTACTCGGCCCAGCCCGCCGGGTCGGCCTCCCGGTAGGCCGTCACCGCGGCGACGCAGGTGAGCTGCCAGTGCTCGTCGAGGAGGCGGTTGATGGTCTCGTCGGCCGTGGCCCGGCCATAGTCGTCGGCCGCCACCTGCATGACGCGTTCACGCGTGCTCTCGCTCACCCTTATCATCGCAGTACCCATACAGGACAGTATACAGTTCCGTATACACGTGGCAATCGGCGCTACTGGAGGCGGACGAACTCCACCTCCACCCGGGGCATGCCGCCGGCGGCGCCGCGGTAGACGCCCTTGTGCGGGGGCACGTCGCCGTACTCGCGACCGCGGCCGACCACGACGTGGGACTCACCGGCCCTGGTGCCGTTGGTCGGGTCGTGGCCGATCCACTCGCCGGCCCAGTACTCGACCCAGGCGTGGCTCTGCCCGGCGACGGACACCAGCGGGTCGGCGTCCGGGTCGGGGTGCAGATAGCCGGAGACGTAGCGGGCCGGGATGCCGACCGCCCGCAGCAGCGACGCGGTCAGATGGGCGAAGTCCTGGCAGACGCCGACCTCCAGCTCCCAGGCCTCCTGCGCCCCGGTGTAGACCCCGGTCGCGCCCTGGGTGTAGACGACGTGGCCGCGGACCAGCTCGGCGACGGCCGCCGCCGCGGTGTGCGCGTCGAGGCCGTCCGCGGCGTCCAGGGCCCGGGCGACCGGCTCGCCGCCCAGGGTGGTGCGCGGGGTGGCCGCCAGGAACTCGGCCAGCGCGGTGGACCCGCCCCGCTCCCGGATCTCCCGCCGGGCCGGCGGCACCGGCAGCGGGGCCGGCGGGGAGGTCTCGACCATGCTGGTGGCGGTCACCGAGAGCCGGGTGTGCGGTTCCGGCAGGTCGAAGACGGTCACTTGGGTGCCCCAGTAGTCCCAGTAACTCCAGGTGGGGGCAGCCGGGTTGACGGTGATCCGGGCGTCGAGCACGGTCTGCGCGGGGAGGGTGAGCGGGGTCATCCGCACCTCGTTGTAGGAGGAGGCGGCCGTCCCCTCGTACGCCGCTACCGTCTCGTGCCTGATCCGGAGCCTGCGGCCCATGTCGATCACGCTCCCTCCATCGACCACTCGACGGGTCCGTCGTACGGGAAGAACCGTTCGGCCACCGCCCGGGCGGCGTCGCCGCAGGCCTGCTGGAGGTCGCGGAGCAGCAGCGGCAGCCCGTCGGCCCCGGAGCCGCCGAGCTCCCTGGTGTCCAGGTACTCCAGCCGGGTGCGCATCCGGCCGATCGGCAGCCGGGCCGGGTCGGGACGGCCCCACTGGCCGCCGGACGGGACCCCGGCCAGGGCCGGGCTGCCGAGTTCGGCGAGGCAGTCCTCGGCGGTGGTGAGCGCGTGCAGCACCGAGCGCGGGAAGCCCCGGTCCAGCAGCAGGAACTCGGCCACGCCGACCTTGTCGCCGGCGGCGCCGTGGGTGCGCATGAAGGCCTCGTCGGCCCCGCTGGCGCTGAGCAGGGTGGGCCAGTCCGGCGCGTGCACGGCGGCCAGCACCCGGACCGCGAGCAGCCGGGCGGTCATGTCGACCCGCTCCAGGCTGCGGCCGAGCAGCACGAAGCGCCAGCCGTCGTCCCGGCTCATGGTGGAGTCGGCGAGCCCGAAGAACAGCGCGGCCCGGCGGCGGACCAGGCCGAGGTAGGCGTGCGGCCCGCTGCGCCGGGCGGCCAGCCGCTGCTCGGCGAGCTGGTGCCAGGTGGAGTTGAGGCACTCCCACATCTCGGTGGAGACCACCTCGCGGGCGGACAGTGCGTTCTCCCGGCCGGCCCGCAGGGCGCCGTCGATGGATCCGGCGCTGGAGGCGTCGAAGGCCAGCCGGTCCAGCACGGTGCCCATGTCGCAGGGCTTGCCCTCCTCGGCGGCCAGGCCGAGGATCGCGTGCAGCGAGCGGCAGGCGGCGTCCTCGTCGCTCCAGGGGTCCTCCAGCAGCCGGTGCAGGTAGGCGTCGAGGATCCGGGCGGTGTCGTCGGCGCGTTCGACGTAGCGGCCGAGCCAGAACAGCGACTCGGCGATGCGGCAGAGCATGGTGTCGGCGGTCACTGCTGCTGGGCCCCCTGTTCGGTGACGGAGGGTGCGCCGGGCCCGAACTGACGTGGCGTCACTCCGTCGGCCGCGGCGAACCCGTGCTGTTCGTAGGAGGGTTGTGGCGCGGCCGGCACGGCCTCGCGCGGGGCGCGCGGCCCGGGCAGCACCCAGGTGTCCTTGGAGCCGCCGCCCTGGCTGGAGTTGACGACCAGATTGCCCTCGCCGAGGGCGACCCTGGTCAGCCCGCCGGGGAGGAGCCAGATGTCGTCCCCGTTGTTGACCGCGAACGGACGCAGGTCGATGTGGCGGGGCGCCACCCCGTCATAGCCCTCGGCGGTGCCGGTGAGGGTGGGCGAGGTGGACAGGGCGACCGGGCGCTGGGCGATCCAGCCCCGCGGGTCGGCCCTGACCTGCGCGGCCAGCCGGTCCAGGACGGTCCGGTCGGCCTGCGGGCCGATCACGATGCCCTTGCCGCCGGCCCCGTCCACCGGCTTGAGCACCAGCCGGTCCAACTGGTCCAGCACCGCTTCGAGTTGGCCGGGCTCCTCGGGCCGGAAGGACTCCACGTTGGGCAGCGCGGGCTCCTCGGCCAGGTAGTAGCGGATCAGGTCGGGGACATAGGTGTAGAGCAGCTTGTCGTCGGCGATGCCGTTGCCGACCGCGTTGGCCAGGGTGACATTGCCCGCGTGCGCGGCGGAGAGGATGCCGGGGCAGCCGATCACCGAGTCCGGGCGGAAGTGCAGCGGGTCGAGGAAGTCGTCGTCCATCCGCCGGTAGACCACGTGCACCGGGGTCTCGCCCCGGGTGGTGCGCATCCGGACCCGGTTGCCGGAGCAGACCAGGTCCCGGCCCTCGACCAGTTGCACGCCCATCAGCCGGGCCAGCAGCGCGTGCTCGAAGTAGGCGGCGTTGGCGACACCCGGGGTGAGCACCACCACCACCGGGTCGGTGACTCCCTCCGGCGCGCAGGCCCGCAGCGCGCCCAGCAGCCGCTGCGCGTACTCGTCCACCGGGCGGACCGGCTGCTCGGCGAAGAGCGAGGGCAGCACCCGGGTCATCACCCGCCGGTTCTCGATCACATAGGAGACCCCGGAGGGCACCCGGACGTTGTCCTCCAGCACCCGGAAGCCGCCGTCCTGGTCCCGGACCAGGTCGATGCCGGCCACGTGGATCCGAACGCCGCCGGGCGGCTCGATCCCGTGCGCGGCCCGGTTGAAGTGCTGTGAGGAGTAGAGCAGCCGGTACGGGACCACGCCGTCCTTGAAGGCCCGCTGGTGGCCGTAGGCATCGGCGAGGAACGCCTCCAGGGCGCGTACCCGCTGCTGGACGCCCCGGACGATGGTGTCCCATTCGACCGCGTCCAGGATCCGTGGCACCAGGTCGAGCGGGAAGGGGCGCTCCTCCCCGCCGAAGGAGTAGGTGACGCCCCGGTCGGTGAAGGTCCGGGCCATCTGGTCGGTGCGGAAGCGCAGCTCGTTGGCGTCCAGCGACTGGAGGGCGGAGAAGACCGCTCCATACGCGGGACGTACGATGCCGGGCCGTTCGAACATCTCGTCCCACGCGTCCGCAAGCGTGTACGAGTCGAAGATATCCGCCATGACGTGACGGTAGGGGCGACCCGTTTCGTTGGAATGACGGGAACACTTCCGTTTGCGTACAGGTACGATCCTCGACAATGCCCGGACGTAGCGCAGAGGCAGGCGCGGTGCCTTCGCATGGCGCAGTACGCCGGTTCGAATCCGGTCGTCCGGGCAGTCGCACGCGGGACCGTAGCGCAGAGGCAGGCGCGCCTGCATGGCATGCAGGGCACGCCGGTTCGAATCCGGCCGGTTCCCACCGAACCACCAGGGGGGCGGAATGGACGGGCAGGTCGGCGCGGAGGAGTTGGAGGCCTACTCCCGCACCGTGCGAAAGCTGCGGGCCCTCCCGGTCGACGACCTGGTCCGGCTGCATGCCGAACGGGTCGCCGAGTCCTTTGTGAACGAGGGCCGACGCCGCCGGCGGCAGACCCGCAAGGACGGCATACGGGCCGAGGACGCCGCGGTCCGGGCGGCCACCGGCACCGGCGCGGCCGACCGCCGCGAGGACGCGCCGCTGGCCCCGGCCGCCGCCCCGGGCAGCAGCGTGGGCGCCTACCGGCAGTCCCGGCGCTGCTACGTCTGCAAGAGCACGTTCAGCACCGTCGACGCCTTCTACCACGCGCTCTGCCCGTCCTGCGCCGCCGAGAACCGGGAGCACCGCGAGGCCGGCACCGACCTCCGCGGGCGGCGCGCGCTGCTCACCGGCGGCCGGGTGAAGATCGGCTTCCAGCTGGCGCTGATGCTGCTGCGGGACGGTGCCGAACTGACCGTCACCAGCCGCTTCCCGCAGGACACCGTGCGCCGCTTCCGGGCCGCCCCCGGCAGCGCGGAGTGGCTGGACCGGCTCACCGTCGCCGGCATCGACCTGCGCGACCCGCGCCAGGTCCTCGGCCTCTGCGAACAGTTGCGCAGCGAAGGGCGCCCGCTCGACATCCTGGTCAACAACGCGGCGCAGACCGTACGCCGCGCGCCCGGCGCGTACGCGGTGCTGGCCGCCGGGGAGCGCGAGCCGCTGGAGCCGCACGGCCCGCGGCTGCTGGAGGCGCCCGGCTTCCGGACCGGACGGGAGCTGGCCCCGGCCCGCCGGGAGCAGTCCGCGCTGGCGCTGCTCACCGACGAGGCCGGGCTGCTGCCCGACACCGCGCCGGAGAACTCCTGGTCGGCCCGGCTGGGCGAGCTGGACCCGGCCGAGCTGCTGGAGACCCACCTGGTCAACGCGGTCGCGCCGACCCTGCTCTGCGACCGGCTGCTGCCGCTGCTGCTGGCCTCCCCGCACCCGCGCCGCTACATCGTCAATGTCACCGCGGTCGAGGGCCGCTTCGCCGTGCGCAACAAGACCGGCGGCCATCCGCACACCAATATGGCCAAGGCCGCGCTGAACATGCTGACCCGCACCAGCGCCGAGGAACTGGCCGCCCAGGGCGTCCACCTGTCCAGCGTGGACACCGGCTGGATCACCGACGAGAACCCGGCCCCGAAGAAGGCCAGGATCGCCGAGCACGGCTTCCGCACCCCGCTGGACATCGTCGACGGCGCGGCCAGGGTCTACGACCCGATCGTCCGCGGCGAGGCCGGCCGTCCGGTGTCCGGCGCCTTCCTCAAGGACTACCGCGTCGCCGACTGGTGACGCGGCATCAGCGCGACTTCGGCGGGCATGGCCCGGTCACCCGTTCCGCCGGTAGAGTCCCCAGCGGCGGCGGGGCCGTAGCGCAGAGGCAGGCGCATCGGTCTCCAGAACCGGAACACGCTGGTTCGAATCCAGCCGGTCCCCGTCGCTCTCCCCGTCTTCGAACAGCCCGGGCTCCAGCGGCTCCGGCCCGGCGACGGCGCCCGCTGTGGCGATCAGCTCGGGGAGTGTGCCGGTGAAGGTCGGCAGCAGTTGCGCGAGCACGGCCCAGGCCTCGGCGTGGCCGCCCAGGTGCTCCCGCACCTGCGGCGCCAGCAGCTCGCGGATCTGCACGCCCTCGGCCGTCCCGGACCCCGTGAACGCGCCCAGCACCATCAGCGCCTCGTGCGCGGACCGCCGCTCGACATAACCGCGGACGTCGGCCAGGACGCCCGCCTGCCGCAGCCGGTGGGTGAACTTCGGGTGGCTGCCGAACTGCTCGCGCAGCGCGGGCGGGCAGGTCAACTGGCAGGCCAGGGCCCAGCGCGCGTAGCCGGGCAGCGGGTCCTCCCGGTCGGCGCGGGCGACGGCGTCCCAGTCCCCCGGCTCCGCGCTGCCCGGCCGGTCGCGCCGCACGGCGCCGGCGAACTGCCGCGCCCGTGCCAGCTGCCGGGCCGCGCCCGCGGCCCGCAGCAGCGGCAGCAGTTCCTGGACCGGCAGCTCCTCGGGCAGGTCGAGGGCGGGGTGGTTCGGGACGCGCTCCCAGCTCCCCCGCAGGGACGGCGCCAGCGCCACCGGCTCGGTGCGGCCGGGACCGAACGGCACACCGTTCAGGATGTCCCGGCGGATCGCGTCGCCCAACTCGCGCACGTCGAACGCCACGGCGTTCCACTCCGGCTCGTCGCAGCGCAGCACCCACAGCCAGACCGCGAGCGGCGGCTGCGACCGCAGCAGCCCGCGCAGCCCGCCCGCCGACGCCGGCTTCACGCCGAGCGCGCCCAGCCGGGTCGCGGCCCGCCGTGCCTGCGCGGGCTCGGCCAGCTCCAGCAGGCAGGCCAGCGTCCGCCCGTCCCCGATCGACCCGTTCATGCGACGCGTCCCCCCTCCGAATGATCCGAAGGGTATCCAGCGGGCCGGACCCGGCGCACCGGGGATTCTCAGCGCAGCGGCATGGTCAGGTGCGGCTGGACCGGGACGGTGTCCGGGCGGATCCGGTTGACGGCGGTGCCGGTGGCCAGGAACTCCAGGGCGTGCTCCCCCCAGAAGCGGTGGTCGTCCACGCTGGTGCCGACGATGCCGTCGGCGCCGATCTGCTGGCCCTCGTACTGCATCCGGGACATCGCCAGTTCGCGGGCGTCGTAGATGGCCTGGGTGAACAGCGGCAGCTCGGTGTTCACCCCTGCCTGGGACAGGGTCTGACGGAGCGTCTGGTGCGCCACGTGGTAGACGCAGGTGCCCAGGACCAGGCGGCGCGGCAGCCAGCCGTGCTGCCACAGGGTCCAGAAGTCCTGGCCGGACAGCGAGGTGGTGAAGGGCTTGCCGTCCGGGTTGCGGTAGGGCTGGCCGTCGGTGCTGCGGATGGCGGTGCCGACCGCGACGAACTCGATGACGTCGCCGAAGAACTGGTAGTTCATCGGCCGGAGCACCACGCCGATCACCCCGTCCGCGCCGAGCTGCGCCGCCTCGGCCTCCATCCGCGACATCGCCAGTTCGCGGGCGGTGTACATGGCCTGGCTGAGGTAGCCGAGCTCCTGGCTGACCTTCCAGCCCGCGTTCTGCACACCCACGTGGTAGACGCTGCTGCCCATCACCATGCCCAGCGGCTCGAATCCGGCCTGGGTGACCAGGACGAACTCGTTCACCGAGAGGTCGGAGGTGAAGCAGGGCTTGCCCTGCTGGGACTGCACCAGCCGTCCCTTGGCGGTCTCGGGCAGCGGCGCGTACAGAGGTGTGGTCATGGGGCGCAGGATAGTGGGTGGCCCGCTCAGCCGGTGCGGGACGATCTGCTCTTCACGGGACTCATACCGGTCGGCACCCGGCGCACGGCGTCGCCCGCGCCGGTGCTGAGCCGCAGCGCCCCGGCCGTCGCGCCGAGGATGAGCAGGGCCAGCAGCACGAAGGCCGTCCCGTAGCTGACGGCCGCCGGCGAGAGCCCGGGGAACAGGCGGGCGGACGGGCCGGTGAGCGACTGGCCGATCCGCAGCGCCACCGTCGCGGCGACCACGCCGAGCCCGGTCGCGGTCTGCTGCTGGGTCGCGGCAAGGGTGTTGGCGTCCCGCATCAGCTCGGCCGGGACGTCGCTGAAGGCGATCACCGAGTAGCAGGTCAGGCCGAGCGAGCGGGTGGCCCCGCTGGCCGTCGCGACCAGGGCGATCACCGGCAGCGGGGTGCCGGCGGTGAAGAAGGCGCAGGCCACGACCGTGGCCGCCATCCCGGTGGTGGCGGTGAGCAGCAGCGGCCGGAAGCCGAAGCGGTTCAGCAGGTAGGTGGTGCCGGGCTTCATCCCGATGTTGCCGACGAAGACGAACAGCACCATCGCCCCGGACTTGACCGGGCTCCAGCCGAAGACGGTCTGGAACAGCAGCGGCAGCAGGAACGGGATCGCGCCGACCGCCACCCAGAACAGCGAGCCGGTGGTGGCCGAGGCCCGGAAGGTGGGCACCCGCAGGGTGCGCAGGTTCAGCAGCGGGTGCGGGGTGCGCAGCAGATGGCGTACCGCGGCGGCCAGCACCAGCAGTGAACCGGCCAGCACGGCCAGGGCCGCGGTGAGCCCGGAGCCGGCCGAGACCAGGTGCCCGGTCCAGGTGAGGCCGCCGAGGCCGGCGCAGGTCAGCAGCACCCCGGCCCAGTCCAGCGGCGCCGGGGCGGACCGCGGTTCGGCGGTGATCAGCCGCCAGGCGGTGGCGAAGGCGGCCACGCCCAGCGGGATGTTGACCAGGAACAGCCAGTGCCAGCTGAGGTAGGTGGTGATCACCCCGCCCAGCAGCGGCGCCAGCACCGGCGCCACCAGCGCCGGCCAGACCACATAGGCGATGACCCGGGGGATGTCCTGCTTCTCGGTCCTGGACAGCACCACCAGCCGCCCGACCGGGACCATCATCGCCCCGCCGACGCCCTGCAGCACCCGCAGCGCCACCAGTTCACCGAGGTTCCCGGCCGCCGCGCAGCCCAGCGAGGCCAGCGTGAACACCGCGATGGCGCTGAGGAAGACCCGCCGGACGCCGTAGCGGGCGGTGAGCCAGCCGCTCAGCGGTATCAGCACGGCCAGGGTCAGCAGGTAGGCGGTGACCACCAGGCCGACCGAGGTGGGGCTGGTGTGCAGCGAGGCGCCCAGCTGCGGGGCGGCGGTCGACACGATGGTGCCGTCCAGCATCTCCATGAAGAAGCAGCCCGCCACCAGCAGGGCGGTCCGGCGATGCCGCGGCGTTATCGAGGTCATGGCCCCAAGGCTCCCGCTCCGTTCGCCCGGGGTCCAGCCCGTCCCGGAGCGGCTGCTGACATACCGCCAGATAATGGACCATTTCGCCCCCGCGATCCACGCGCGTTGCCAATGCGCGTAGACGAAGCGCGTAGACCGGCTCCCACCAGTGACGATGAGTTGATCTAGAACTCGGTGGTTGCAGTATTCCCAAGTGACATGCAGGGTTCATCCAAGGCGTCCATGATGACTCCTGATAACGGCTCAGAACCCTCACTGAATCTCCGCCCAAGCCAGGTATCAGGTCTAGGAGGACCGTGTCCAGATCCCGTTCCCGCTCCCGAGTGCTGCTCGCCGCCACAGCAGCGGCAGGGACCATCGCCGCCATAGCGCTGGCCCCCACGGCCAACGCCACCTCCTCCACCGACGTCGTGGTCAACGAGGTCTACGGCGGCGGCGGCAACTCCGGCGCCACGCTGAAGAACGACTTCATCGAGCTGCACAACAACGGCAGCACCCCCGTCGACCTCAGCTCCTGGTCGGTGCAGTACATCTCGGCCGCGCCGGGCGCGACCACGACCTGGCAGGTCACCCCGCTCACCGGTGCCATCGCCCCGGGCGGCTCGTACCTGGTCCAGGAGGCCGCGGGCACCGGGGGCACCGACAGCCTGCCGACTCCGGACGCCACCGGCGCGGTCAATATGAGCGGCACCGCGGGCACGGTCGCCCTGGTCACCTCGCAGACCGCGCTGACCTGCAAGACCACCGCCGACTGCGCCGCCGACGGCAGCATCCACGACCTGGTGGGCTACGGCACCGCCATCGTCCACGAGGGCTCCGCCGACGCTCCGGCCACCAGCAACACCACCTCGGACTCCCGCAACGCCAGCAGCGCGGACACCGACCAGAACGGCACGGACTTCAGCGCCGGCACCCCGAGCCCGGCCAACTCGTCGAGTGTGCCGACCTCGCCGACGCCGACCCCGTCGTCCAGCGACAGCGGCACGCCCACCCCGACGCCCACGGCCACGCCCGGTCCGCTGCGGATCCACGACATCCAGGGCACCTCCTGGGTCTCCCCGCACAACGGCGACAGCGTCACCAATGTCCCGGGCATCGTCACCGCGCTGCGCACCACCGGCTCCAAGGGCTTCTGGATCCAGGACCCCAACCCGGACGCCAACCCGGCCACCAGCGAGGGCGTGTTCGTCTACACCTCCTCCGCGCCCACCGTCGCCGTCGGCGACTCGGTGCTGGTCTCGGCCAAGGTCTCCGACTACTACCAGCTGGCCTCGGGCGACACCCTGAGCACCACCTCCAACCTCTCGGTGACCGAGCTGGCCACGCCCACCGTCACCGTGCTGAGCAGCGGCAACGCCCTGCCCGCGCCGATCGTGCTGAGCGCCGCCAACGTCCCGGACACCTACGCGCCGGACCTCGGCGGGGCCAACATCGAGAGCACGCCGATCACCCCGGCCCGCTCGGTGCTTGACTACTACGAGTCCATCGAGGGCATGCGGGTCGAGGCCGACAACGCCCGCGTGGTCGGCCCGTCCGACCAGTACGGCGAGCAGTACGTCACCGTGAAGCCCACCGAGGCGGTGACCTACCGGGGCGGCAGCGAGCTGCTGGCCGAGAACGCCACCCCGAGCGGACGCCTCGAGGTGGTCGCGGACAACGGCAGCAACCCCGAGGTCAGCGTGGGTGACACCTTCACCGGCGCGACCGTCGGCACCATCGACTACTCCCAGTACGGCGGTTACGTGCTGGCCGCGTCGAGCCTCGGCACCGTGCAGGCGGGCAACCTCGCGCCGGTCGCGGCGAAGCCGACCACCAGCAGCAAGCAGCTCTCCATCGCCACCTACAACGTGGAGAACCTGGCCCCCGGCGACGCGGCCACCAAGTACCAGAAGCTGGCGTCGGGCATCGTCACCAACCTGGCGAAGCCGGACATCATCGCGCTGGAAGAGGTCCAGGACAACAGCGGCGCGACCGACGACGGCACCGTCGCGGCCGACCAGACCATCAACAAGCTCACCGCGGCGATCGTCGCGGCCGGCGGCCCGCAGTACAGCTACCGCTCGATCGACCCGGTCAACGACAAGGACGGCGGCCAGCCCGGCGGCAACATCCGGGTGGTGCTGCTCTTCAACGACGCCCGGGTCAGCTTCGTCGACAAGGGCGCGAGCACGGTCAACCGCTCGACCACCAGCACCCAGGTGGTCTCCAACGGCGGCAACCCGGACCTCACCCTCTCCCCCGGCCGGATCGACCCGACCAACCCGGTCTGGAACTCCAGCCGCAAGCCGTTGGTGGCCGAGTTCGCCTTCGGCGGCAAGACGGTCTTCGTGATCGCCAACCACTTCGACGCCAAGCTCGGCGACCAGAGCCAGGACGGCCGGTTCCAGTTCCCGGCCCAGTCCTCGGCGCTGCAGCGCTCGGGCCAGGCCCAGGTGGAGCACGACTTCATCCAGCACATCCTGGACATCAAGAAGAAGGCCGACGTCGTCGTCCTCGGCGACCTGAACGACTACCAGTTCAGCCCGGCCCTGGCCTCGCTGCGCACCGGCACCTCGGACGGCACCGGCCCGGCGATCCTGACCGACCTGATCACCACGCTGCCCGTCAACGAGCAGTACACCTACGACTACGAAGGCGTCTCGGAGGTGCTGGACCACATCCTCACCGCCCCGGGCATCACCGACCCGGTCTACCAGGTGGTCCACGTCAACTCGGAGTACGCGAACCAGACCAGTGACCACGACCCGCAGGTCGTCCAGTTCCGGCCGTAACCCGGTCGTTTCCCGGGGCGGGCGCCCCCTCCGTTCACCACGGAGGGAGCGCCCGCCCTGCTGCGTCCGCCGTCCCGCTGCCGCCGCTGCCGCCGCTGAGCCGGTCCGCCAGCAGGCAGGCGGCCAGCACCGTCAGCACGAACACGGCGAACCCCCGGAGCGCGGTGGCCTCGTAGTAGGCGTCGGCGACCGCGGACACCGCCGCGTACCCGGCCAGCAGGCCGAGCACGGCGGCCCCGGCCAGGGTCAGCAGCAGTCGGACCGACGCCGTGGCCCGCAGCGCCAGCCAGGCCGCGGTCAGTGCCAGCACGGCCACCGCGCCGAGCGCGACCCACGGGGTGCCGAAGTTGACCGCGTAGCGCACGGCCAGGGCCGGGGCGAAGAAGAGAACCAGGAACCAGCGCAGCCCGGACCCCACTGCGGCGACCGCAGGGCCGGGCGGCGCGCTCGGCCGCAGCCGGCGGGCGAGCGTACGGCAGCCGACCAGGATCATCAGGGCGACCGCCGCACCGGGGAGTTGATGGCCCAACAGGCCGAGGTTGTAGAGCAGCACCGTCCCGTACAGCACCAGCACCAGATAGCCGAGCGCGCCCGCGGCGCCGCAGAACAGCAGCAGTTCGGCGGCCGACGACGCCCGGCCCGGCTCCGCGGCCGTCCCCTGTTCCCGTCCCGCTATCGCGGCGATCCACAGCGGGGTCACGACGGCGGAGACCAGCCTGAGCCCGATGTCCCAAGCGGTGTAAGGGCTGTGGAAGAACCACTCCACCGCGCAGAACACCACCGTGTAGGCCACCGCCGCGCAGCCGAGCAGCGGCGAGCGGGCCACCCGCCGGTACAGTCCGGCGTCGAGCCAGCGCAGCGCCGAGAGATAGGCGAGCAGGCCGAACGGCAGCTCCAGGGTCGCCTGCACCCGCAGCACGCTGGGCGCGAGCAGCCCCGGCGCGGGCCAGACCGCGGCCAGACGGCGGATCAGACTGCCCCGGTCGGTCTCGAACCAGCCGGGGGCCAGGTACCGGGTGACGAACGACGGGTCACCGCCGTGCACCCGCAGCACATAGACCGAGACCAGCACCTCGTTCAGCAGGATCAGCCCCACCACCAGCGCGAGCGCCGCCTCCGGACCGCCCGCGGTCCACCACCGGCGCCGGCCACCGCTGCCCGACGCCCCGCGCCGCCAGATCAGCGAGCCGGCGGCGGAGCCGACGACGGTGGTGTCCACGAGGACGGAAACGATGGTCATGGGGGGCCACCCTAGGGGGTCTGCCTGTCAGTGCCGGAGGCTACGGTTCCGACATCCGATCAGGGAGGTCGGGGGGAGGATCCATCATGAACACCGTCATGGACGAGGACACGTTCACGCTGCCCAGCAGCTGGCACCGGCAGTTGCACCCCCGACGCGGCGGCGTCGCCCGGAAGGTCACCCCGCGCGGCGACGAGGCGTTGCGCGGCTGCGAGCAACTGCTCACCGAGAACGACCTCGTGGTCACTCATGCGCTTGCCAATGCGGCCAGTGACACCGCACTGGTGGAGGCCGCCCGTGCGCACCGCGACGGCACTCCCAATCCGCTCGGCGCCGCCGTCGTCGCCCTCGCCGCGCAGGGTGAGAGGTACGAACCGTTCGCGGACTTCTGGGTGACCAGGTACGGACTGCCGTTCGCCGCCTGCGCGGTGGCCGAGCTGTTCGAACTCCACATCGACCTGATGGGCTCCAGCACCTCGGTCAAGCGTCTCGCCGAGGGTCAGCGGTCGGCGACGATCAACCGGCGTCGCCCGGTCGCCGACCGCATGCGCGCGCTGATCGCGGCCACCGACGAGGAGTCCTACCGGGCCACCGTGACCGCGCTGGGCGCGCACCGGGACGGGATCCGCCGCCGCGTGGTCGTCGCCTACCTGCTGCCCAGCGAGACGGAGTGGGTCACCGAGGCCTGCGCGCAGCCGGGTCCTCACGGTCAGCTCGACGACATCATGACGCTGATGCTGCTGTCCTCGGTGAGCACCCCGGAGCAGCGCTCGCTGATCACCTGGCCGCTCCGACTCGGTTGGGGCGACTGGTCGCTGGCCACCTTCGCCACGCTCGCCGAGGGCCTCGGCACCGATGCCGCCCCGGTGATCGGCCAGGCGCTGGACACCACCTACCTGTCCGGCGACTACCTCAGGACCGTCTCCTCGGTGCTCGCCGAGATCCCCGGTGACGAGGCCTTCGGCCTGCTGCTGGCGCGGATCCAGGACCGGCACGTCCGCGCCGCGCTGTCGGTGTCGGCGAAGCGCCAACCCCGGCGGGCGCTACGGCTGTTGGCCGCGGCGGCCGGCGCACCCAGCGTCGAGACCGCGAAGCCGGCCAGGGAACTGCTGCTGCACGTCATGGCCCACCGCGAACTGGCGGAGGCCGCCCTGACCGAGCTGGCCCCCGAACTCGCCGCAGCCGTCGCCCCGCTGCTCGTCCAGTCCGCGCGGATCGCCGAGGCTCCGGTCGAGGCGCTGCCGCCGCTGCTGGTGAGCCCGCCGTGGACCCGCAGGCGCAAGGCGGCCAAGCCGCGCGTCCGCACCGGCCTGACTCCCCGTCAGGAGCAGCCGCAGGTCGCCTGGGCCGTGGGCGAACAGCAGGACTGGGCCGTCGACCGCTCCTGGCACATGCACCAGTCCCCCCGGCCGGACTGGGACACCCAGATCGAGGCCGTGCGCGCGGGCAGACTGTCGTGGTACCTGGCCGTCCAGTTCTTCGTGGACGGGCCGGCCGAGCGGGTCCGGCCGCTGCTCGCCGACTGGGATCCCGGGGAGAGCTGGGACGCGGTGAACATCCTCCGGCCGATCGTCGCCAAGCACGGCGTACTGGCCCTGCCGCCGGTGCTGCGGGCGGCGGTCCGCAACCCGGCGTCGGCCGGTGTCCTGCTGCTGCCGTTCCTGGACCTCGACACGGCCCGGCTGATGGCCGAGTGGCTGGTCCGGCTGAAGTCCGCAGGGCAGACCGCACGCGGCTGGTTCGCCCGGCACGGGCTGCCCGCGGTGGCGCTGCTGGTGCCGGACGCGGTCGGTCCGGCCGGTGCCGACCGCAGGCGCGCCGAGGCCGCACTGCGGCTCGCCGCCGGACGGCACGGGGCCGAGGCCGTCCGCGCGGTGGCCGCCGAGTACGGCGCCGAGGCGGGCGGGATCGTCGGCGAACTGCTGTCCGCCGACCCGCTGGAGGCGGTGCTCCCGGCCCGGATGCCGGTGGTCGGCGAGTGGGCCGAGCCGGCCCTGCTGCCGCAGATCACCCTGGCCAAGGGCGGTGCGCTGCCCGAGGAGTCGGTGCGGCACGTGTTCACCGTGCTGGCGCTGTCCAAGCCGGGCGACCGCTACGCGGGGCTCGACGTCGTGCTGGAGTCCTGCGACCGCGAGTCGCTGGCCGAGTTCGCCTGGGGCCTGTTCGAGGGCTGGCGGAAGGCCGCGATGCCGCCCAAGGACAGCTGGGCGCTGCAGGCCCTGGCCTGGTTCGGCGACGACAGCACGGTGCGCCGGCTCACCCCCGTGCTCCGGGCCTGGCCCGGCGAGGGGATGCACCAGCGGGCCACCGAGGGCCTCGACGTGCTGGCCGCCATCGGCTCGGACGTGGCGCTGATGCACCTGCACGGGATCGCCCAGCGGGTGCCGTTCAAGGCGCTGAAGACCAGGGCCCAGGAGAAGATCGCCGAGATCGCCGAGACCCTGGGGCTGACCGGCGATCAGTTGGCCGACCGGCTGGTCCCCGACCTCGGTCTGAACGCCGACGGCAGCACCGTCATCAACTACGGCCCCCGCAGCTTCACCGTCGGCTTCGACGAGCAGTTGCGCCCCTATGTGCTGGACCAGGACGGCAAGCGCCGCAAGGACCTGCCCGTGCCCGGGGCCAAGGACGACGCCGAGCGCGCACCCGCCGAACGCAAGCGCTTCGCCGCCCTGAAGAAGGACGTCCGCACCATCGCCACCGACCAGGTGCGCCGCCTTGAGGCCGCCATGGTCACCCAACGCGCCTGGTCGGCGGCCGAGTTCGACGAGCTCTTCGTCCAGCACCCGCTGGTCTGGCACCTGGTCCGCCGCCTGGTCTGGCTGGCCGACCACAACGGCACGGTCCAGTCGTTCCGCGTCGCCGAGGACCGCAGCTGCGCCGACGCCGAGGACAACGCCCTGACACTGCCTCAGGACGCGACCGTCCGGCTGGCCCACCCGCTGCTGCTCGACGGCGGCACCCTGGCCGCCTGGGCGGAGCTCTTCGCCGACTACGAGATCCTGCAGCCCTTCCCGCAGCTCGGCCGCGCCGTCCACACCCTGACCGAGGAGGAGGCCGAGACGGGTCGGCTCAGCCGCTTCGAGGGTGTCACCGTCCCGGTCGGCAAGGTGCTCCGGCTGCAGCAGCGCGGCTGGGAGCGGGGACAGCCGCAGGACGCGGGCGTGGAGTGCTGGATCTCCCGGCAGGTCGCCGAGGACCGCTTCCTGGTGATCGACCTGGATCCCGGCATCCCGGTCGGCGCCGTGGCCGACCTCGGCGACCAGACCCTGGCCGCCGTGGGCCTGGCGGCCCAGCCCGACAGCTACTGGCGCGGCCGGAACGACACCCTGAGCCTGCGTCCGCTCAGCCCGGTGCTGGCCTCCGAGCTGATCGCCGACCTGACCGAGCTGGTGGCGAAGTGACCGTCACGAACTTCACCCTGCCGGTCAGGTGGCACCGGCTGCTGCACCCCCGGCGCGGAGGCATCACCCGGGCGGTGACCTCGCGCGGCAAGGGCGCGCCGAGCACGGTCGGGCAGTGGATCGAGGCGCAGTCGGACTGGTTGGACCGGGTGCTCGGCGACCCGGGCAGCAGTGCCGCGCTGGTGCGGGCCGCCACCGCGCACCGGGCCGGCGACAACGACCCGCTGGGCGCGGCGGTGCTGGCCGCCGCCGTCCTGGGCGAGGACCGCAAGGCGGTGCCCTCGGTGTTCGTGGACGCCTGGGTGGCCGAGCACGGCCTGCCCTTCGCCGCCCGCGCGGTGGTGGAGCTGTTCGACCTCCAGGTCAGCGGGCTGTACCGGTGGGGCTTCCGCAACGGCAACCCCGGCGTCCGCCTGCTCGGGGCACGCAACGAGGAGAGCGTGATCGAGGCGCACCGACCGGCCGCCGACCGGCTGCGGGTGCTGCTGGCCGCCGCCGACGAGGCCGCCTACCTGGAGGTCGTCGCGGCGCTGCGCGACTGTCGCAGCAGCGATCGGCGGCGGGTGATCGTCTCCTACCTGCTGCCGACGGAGACCGCGTGGGCGACCGAGTGCTGCGTCCCCGCCGACAGCTACAGCATGGGCGACTGGGCGCTCCGCTCGCTGCTGCTCTGCTCGCTGGACTCCGCCGAGCAGTGGGAGCTGCTGGCCCTGGACGACTCGGAGAACCGGCCGGTCTGGCCGGACTGGACCGTCGCCGCCCTCGCCACCATCGCCGAGGGCGTGGGCACCGCGGTCGTCCCGCTGATCGCCGACTCGTTGGGGCTCTACAACAGCTCGGCCGGCCAGCGGAAGCTGATGTTCGAGTTCCTCGGCGAAGTACCCACCGACGAAGCCTTCGGCGTTCTGCTCGACTGCACGGACCACAAGTACATCCGCCCCGCCCTGTGGTCCGCCGCCCAGCGCTTCCCCGAGCGCGGCCTGCGGCTGCTGGCCGGGACGAAACAGTCCGCCCTGGTCGCCGAACTGCTGGCGCTGCATGTCGAGGCCCACCGGGACCTCACCGCAGCCGCCCTGCCCGGTCTGGAGCCCCGGCTCGCGGCCGTCCTCGCCCCGCTGCTCGCCGTCCCCGCCGCGCCGGCCCAGGACGGGACTCCGGCCGCCGCCGTCCCCGAACTGCTGCGGAACCCGCCGTGGACCTGGCAGCCCAAGGCCGTGAAACCCCGGGTGGTGAAGGGCCTAACCGCATCGTCCGACGTTCAACTGCGGTGGCTGACGGGTGAGCGGGAGTCCTGGCAGCTCCCGCTGATCCGGCGCCTCTCCGGCATCCCGTCGGGCGGCTGGGACGGCCAGTTCGACCGCCTCCGCGGCGGCAGTCTCAGCTGGCACGAGCACGCCGAGCTGTTTGTGCTGGGCCCGGCCGACCGGGTGCTCCCGCTGCTGGCCGACTGGGACCCGAAGGGACTCTGGGGTGTCGCGGACGTCCTCAGGCCGATCGTCGCCGAACACGGCACGGCTGCGCTGCCCGCGCTGCGGCGGGCGGTGGCCGCCGACTCGCTCAGGACCGGTGTGCTGCTGCTGCCGTTCCTGGACCTCGGCACGGCCAGGCTGATGGCGGACTGGCTGCTCCGGCGCGGAACCACGTCCGGCACCGCCCGCGGCTGGTTCACCCGGTACGGGCTCGCCGCCGCCGCGCTGCTGGTCCCGGACGCGGTCGGGCCCGCCGGGGTGCTCCGGCGGCGGGCCGAGAACGCGCTGCGCTTCCTCGCGCTCCAGCACGGCGCCGAGGCCGTGGTCGCCCTGGCCGCCGTCGAGTACGGCGCGGAGGCAGGGGCGGTGGTCGCCGAACTCTCCGCCGCCGACCCGCTGGTGTTCACCCTCCCGGCCCGGCTGCCGGTGCCCGGCGACTGGGCCGACCTCGCCCTGCTGCCGCCGATCGCCCTGGTCGGAGGCGGTGTGCTGGCGCCGGAGGCGGTGGGCCATGTGTGCACCATGCTGGCGCTGTCCAGGCCCCGGGAGCCCTACGCCGGGCTGGCCACCGTCCTGGAGTCCTGCGACCGCGCGTCGCTCGCCGCCTTCGGCTGGGCCCTGTTCGAGGGCTGGCGGAAGGCGGCGATGCCGGCCAAGGACGTGTGGGCGTTCCACTGCCTGGCCTGGATCGGCGACGAGACCACACTCCGGCAGTTGGCGGGAGTGATCCTGCAGTGGCCGAACGAGGGCTCGCACCAGCGGGCGGCGCAGGGCCTCGAGGTGCTGGCCGAGATCGGCAGCGTCCCCGCGCTGATGCAGCTGCACCGGATCGCCCAGCAGCCGCACTTCCGCTCGCTGAAGGCCAGGGCCAGGGAGAAGCTGGACGAGGTGGCCGCGGCGGTCGAGCTGACCCAGGATCAGCTGCTGGACCGGCTGGTGCCGCAACTCGGCCTCGACGCGGACGGCAGCACCGTCCTCGACTACGGTCCGCGCCGCTTCACCGTCGGCTTCGACGAGCAGCTGCGCCCCTACGTCCTGGACCAGGACGGACAGCGCCGCAAGGACCTGCCCGCGCCCGGGGTGAAGGACGACCCGGTGCGCGCACCCGCCGAGCGCAAGCGCTTCGGCGCGCTCAAGAAGGAGGTCCGCAAGGTCGCCGCCGAGCAGACCCGGCGGCTGGAGGCGGCGATGACCAGCCGTCGTGCCTGGACCCCGGCCGAGTTCCAGGAGCTTTTCGTCGACCACCCGCTGAGCCGGCACCTCGCCCGCCGCCTGGTCTGGGTGTCCGACAGCACCGCCTTCCGGATCGCCGAGGACGGCAGCCTGGCCGACCTGGCCGACACCCTGCTGACCCTGCCGCCGGACGCCGTGGTCCGGCTGGCCCACCCGCTGCTGCTCGGCGACGCCCTGGCCGGGTGGGCCGAACTCTTCGCCGACTACGAGATCCTGCAGCCCTTCCCGCAGCTCGGACGTCCGGTGCACCGGCTCACCGAGGAGGAGGCCGCCGGCACCGGGTTCGGCCGCTTCGAGGGCCGGACCGTCGCCGTGGGCAAGGTGCTGGGCCTGCAGCGGCGCGGCTGGGACCGCGGCGAGCCGGGCGACGGCGGGGTGGAGACCTGGGTTTCCCGGCAGACCGCCGACGGCCGCTACCTGGTGGTCGCGCTGGACCCGGGCATCCAGGCCGGTGCCGTGACCATGCACGGCGACCAGACGCTGACCAGGATCTGGCTGGGCGAGACCCCGACCGACTACTGGGAGGGCCACACCCGTGCGCTGACGCTGGATCAGCTGGATCCGGTGACCGCCTCCGAAGTGATCTCCGACCTGACCGAACTGGTGACGACATGACGACGACCGTGGACACCGGGCAGTGGCAGCGCCCGCCCGCCGAGCTGCGCTACGCCGAGGAGCTGGCCGCGCTGCGTGCCGAGGACCGCGATCCCCGGCCGCCGGGCTGGGAGTTGAGCCTGCGGGCGGCCAGGCGGTTCATCGTCGGCGACGCGGCGGCCGGGATCAGCCGCAAGTTCGTCGGGGCGCCGTCCCTGGTGGACCGGGCGCTGGTGGCGCTGGCCACCAGCCGCGGGCTGATGCTGGTCGGCGAGCCGGGAACGGCGAAGTCGCTGCTGTCGGAACTGATCGCGGCGGCGGTCAGCGGCACCTCCACGCTGACCGTCCAGGGCGGCGCGGCGACCACCGAGGACCAGATCAAGTACTCCTGGAACTACGCGCTGCTGGTCTCCGAGGGGCCGTCCACCCGCTCGCTGGTCCCGGCGCCGATGCTGCGCGGGATGTCCGAGGGGAAGATCGTCCGCTTCGAGGAGATCACCCGCTGCCCGCTGGAGGTGCAGGACTCGCTGCTGTCGCTGCTCTCCGAGCGGGTCGTGGCAATCCCCGAACTCGGCGGGCAGGACGGCATGGTGTTCGCCCGGCAGGGGTTCAACATCATCGCCACCGCCAATACCCGCGACCGCGGCGTCAATGAGATGAGCGCCGCGCTCAAACGCCGGTTCACCTTCGAGACGGTGTTCCCGATCGCCGACTTCGAGGTGGAACTCGCCCTGGTCGAGGCCGAGGCCGGGGCGCTGCTGCGCAGCTCGGGCGTGCAGGCCGCGCCGTCCCGGGACGTGCTGGAGGTGCTGGTGTCCACCTTCCGCGAGCTGCGCGCGGGCACCGGCGGCAGCGGCGGCAGCGGCGGCTACGGGCCGGGGAGCGGCAGCGGGCCGGGGGCCGGCGGCGGGCAGGGGGCCGGCGGCGACCGGCTGACCTCGGTGATGAGCACCGCCGAAGCCGTGTCGGTGGCCCACGCGGTGGGCGTGCGCGGCTGGTTCCTGCGCGGCGAGCCGGGCAACGCCGCCGACGTGGTGGCCTGCCTGGCCGGCACCGCCGCCAAGGACAACCCGGAGGACCTGGCCCGGCTGCGCCGCTACCTGGAGCAGCGGACCCCGCGGCGCCACGGCGCGGCCTGGCAGGAGCTGCATGCCGCGCGGCACCTGCTGGACGACTGATGGACCGCACCGTCTCCTTCGTCTCCTTCGTCTCCTTCGTCGGCGTGCGGCACCACTCGCCCGCCTGTGCCCGGCTGGTGAGCCGCACGATCGAGTCGCTGCGGCCCGCGTTCGTGCTGGTGGAGGGCCCGTCCGACCTCAACGGCAGGCTGGACGAGCTGCTGTTGGGCCATCAGCTCCCGATCGCGGTGTTCAGCCACTACCGCGACGCCGAGCGCACCGCCACCTCCTGGGCGCCCCTCTGCGACTACTCGCCGGAGTGGGTGGCGCTGCGGGAGGGACGGGCGGCCGGGGCCGAGGTCCGCTTCATCGACCTGCCGTCCTGGCACCCGGCCTTCGCCGACCGCAGCAACCGCTACGCCGACGCGGAAGCACGCTACGCCGAGGCCACGGCGCGGCTCTGCGCGCAGTTCTCGGCCGACTCGGTGGACGCGCTCTGGGACCGGCTGTTCGAGGTCGAGCCGGAAGCGGGTCTGGCCGAGCGGCTGGCCGCGTACTTCGAGCTGGTCCGGGGCGACGCGGACGCCGACGACAGCGACCGGGCCCGCGAGCGGTACATGGCCTGCTGGGTCAGGGCCGCGGTGGCGGCGGCCGAGGGGCGTCCGGTGCTGGTGGTGACCGGCGGCTTCCACCGGCCCGCGCTGCAGGCGCTCTGCGCCGAGGAGGGGCGCGGTGAGGAGGGGGCCGGTTCGGACTGGCCCGAGGTGCCCGCGCCGCCGGCGGGGGCGGTCGGCGGGAGCTTCCTCGTCCCCTACTCCTTCCGGCAGTTGGACGCCTTCGCCGGATACCAGTCCGGGATGCCCTCCCCCGGCTACTACCAGCAGCTCTGGGACCGGGGCGCGGAACAGGCGGCGGACGGGCTGCTGCGCGCGGTGACCGATCGGCTGCGGCGGCGCAAGTACCCGGTGTCCACGGCCGACCTGGTCTCGGCGCGGGTGCTCACCCGGGGCCTGTCGCTGCTGCGCGGCCATCCGCAACCGTCCAGGACCGACGTCCTGGACGGCATGGCCAGCGCCCTGATCGCGGACGACCTGGACCAGCCGCTGCCCTGGACCGGACGCGGCCGACTCGCCCCCGGAGCACACCCGGTGGTGGTGGAGATGGTCGCCGCCAGCAGCGGCGACCGGGTCGGCCGACTGCACCCGGACACACCCGCACCACCGCTGGTGCACGAGGTGACGGCGCAGCTGACCCGGCTGGGTCTGGACCGGACCGGGCCGGTCGCCCTCGACCTGATGAGCGCCGACGACCTGACCAGGAGTCAGGTGCTGCACCGGCTGCGCCTGCTGTCCGTGCCCGGATACCGCCGGGTCGCAGGTCCGGCCCATGGCGCCGACCCTGTCTTCGGTGAGCGCTGGGAGCCGGAGACCCCCGGACCCCAGGCCCGCGAGGCGGCGCTGATCGAGGCTGGCGCCTACGGCCCGAGCCTGGCCGAGGCCGCGGTGGCGCTGCTCGGCGAACGGTCCCGCAACGCCGCCTCGGCCGCCGGTGCGGGGGCCGGTCCCGAGGCCGCTGCGGGGGCCGGTGCGGACGGCCTGGCCGCGCTGCTGTTCGATGCCGTGCTGTGCGGGGCCGGGCAGCTCTCCGGCGAGATCCTGGCCGCGTTGGAGGCCGGGGTCCATGACCTGCGCGACCTCGGCACCCTCGGTACCACCCTGGCCACCGCCCTCGGCCTGTGGCGGCACGACCGGGTCTACGGGGTCGCCCGCAGCCCGCTGCTCGCCGCCGTCGTGGACGGCGCGGTGACCAGGGCGATGTGGCTGGTCGAGGGCCTGCACGGCGGCTCGGGCAGCGGCGCCGGCGCCGGTTCGGGCGCCGATCCGGCCAGGCTGCGCGCGCTGGCCGCGGTCCGGGACGCCCTGCTGCACGCCGCCCCGCTGCTGTCGCTGACCAGGGAGGACGCCATCGGCCTGGCCCTGCGGGTCAGCCGCGACCCGGCTGCCCCGGCCGACCTGCGCGGCGCGGCGGTCGGCCTGGTCTGGACCCTCGGCGGGACCGGCGACCAGGCCGCCGCCGTCCGTGCCGCCGCCGACCCGCGCACCCTGGGCGACTGGCTCGCCGGGCTCTTCGCCCTGGCCCGCGACGAGATCAGCGCCACCACCGGCAGCGGCACCAACGGCGACGCGGGTACGGACGGTGCGGAGTCCGTGATCGACGTGCTCGACGGCATCGTCTCCGAGCTGACCGAGGCCGAGTTCCTGACCGCGCTGCCCGCGCTGCGGCTGGCCTTCGGCTACTTCCCGCCGCGCGAACGCGAGCGGATCGCCCAGCGGCTGCTGGACCGGCGCGGTCTGCGCGGCTCCGCCCGCGCACTGCTGCGCACCGGGGCCGACCCGCTGCTGATCGCCCGTGCGAGATCCCTGGAGGACGACGTGACCCGGCTGCTCGACCAGTACGGACTGCGAGGCAGCTCATGACCCCGGCAGCCCAACCGCCGGACGCCGCCGAGCTGGGGCCCGGCCTGGAGCGCTGGCGGCTGATCCTCGGCGCCGCCGCCGAGCGCCGCACCGGTCCGCTCGGCGCCGAGGCCGCCGCCAGGGACGCCGCGCTGGAGTGGCTCTACGGCCGCGACCCCGACCACGAGGCCCGTGGCGTCCGCCGCACCCCGCCCACCCGCGAGGGCGGCCAGGGCCCGTCCCCGGTCACCGCCGTGGACTGGCTGGACCAGATCCACCGGCTGTTCCCAAGGAGACGATCGAGCGGCTGGAACGGGACGCGGTGGAGCGCTACGAGCTCCACGAGATCGTCACCGATCCCACCGTGCTGGAGCGGATCGAGCCCAGTCAGACCCTGCTCCGCGCCGTGCTGCGCACCAAGCACCTGATGAACCCGCAGGTCCTGGCGCTGGCCCGGCGGATCGTGGACACCGTGGTCCGGCAGCTGATGGAGCGGTTGCAGCCGGAGCTGCGCCGCGCCTTCACCGGGACCCGGGCCCGGCAGGCCAGTCGGCACGCGCTCGCCCGTGACTTCGACTTCCAGCAGACCGTCCGCGCCAATCTGAAGCACTACCAGCCGGACCAGCGCCGCCTGCTGATCGAGCACCCGCACTTCCACTCCCGGACCCGGCGGCATCTGGAGCAGTGGCAACTGGTGCTGCTGGTGGACCAGTCGGGGTCGATGGTCAGCTCGGTGATCCACTCCGCGGTGACCGCCGCCTGCCTGTGGAACCTGCCCGGGCTGAAGACCCATCTGATCGCCTTCGACAGCAATGTCGTGGACCTCACCTCGGACGTCACCGACCCGGTGGAGCTGCTGATGCGGGTCCAGCTCGGCGGCGGCACCGACATCGCCAGGGCCGTCGACTACGGCGCCGGCCTGATCGACAACCCGCGCCGCTGCGTCTTCGTGGTGATCAGCGACTTCTACGAGGGCGGCGACCAGTTCCGGCTGGTCCGCACGGTCCGGGCGCTGGCCGAGCAGGGCACCACGGTGCTGGGCCTGGCCGCGCTGGACGAGGAGGCCGAACCGGCCTACGACCGGGTGCTCGCCGGCCGACTGGCCGAGGTCGGCGCGCACATGGGCGCGATGACGCCGGGTCAGCTGGCCGAGTTCGTCGCCGAGAGGCTGGGCCGATGACCCCGACCCGCAACGACCTGCTCGCCCTGGACCCGGACACCCTGGCCGCCATGGCCAACCGCGGCCTGGTGAAACGCGCCGCGAAGGAACTGGACGCGGGCGGCGGCCCCGAGCTGGACTGCGACCCGGACGGGACGGTCCGCGGCAGCTTCCCCGACGGCGCGCGGACGGTGCTGCCGCCCGGCGCGGGGCTGACCTCGGCGGCCTGCGACTGCGGTGCGCCGGGGGTGTGCCGACACCGGATCGGCCTGGTCCTCGCCTACCAGCGCGCGGCGGCCCGTGCGGCGGCCCATCCGGTGGCCGACCGGTCGGCTGACGCACCCTCGGAACCGCCGCCCGTCCTGGACTGGTCGCCCGGCGGTTTCACCGACGAGGCGCTGACGCTGGCCGTGGGCACCCGCGCGGTGGCCAACGCGCGCCGCACCCACGACCGCGGCTACACCGCGCGGCTGCACCGGCCGAGCGCCGGGCAGCCCGCCGCCTGGGTCGAACTCCCCAGCTGCACCGTCCGCTTCCCGGTTCCCGGGGAGCTGGGCCATGTGATCACCGACGCCGCGACCGAGCTGCGCGGCGAGGTCACCGCCCTGGCCGTCTGGGCCTTCCGGGCCGCCGACGGCACCGGCGCCGTCCAGGTGGACGTGGGCGGCCGGGCCGCGACCGCGCCCCCGACCGGCGCGCTGGACGCCGCGACCGCGCTGGTCGACGAGCTGCTGCTGGAGGGCGCGGCACACGCGGGCCCGGTACTGGTCGGCACCCTGCGCCGGGTCCGGGACGACCTGGCCGCCGCCGCACTGCACTGGCCCGCCGGGGCCCTCGGCGACGCCGCCGACCAGTTGGAGGCGTACGCCGCCCGCAGCGCCCGCTACCGGGCCACCGCCTACGCCGACGCCCTCGGCGAACTGCACGCCAGGCACCGGGCGGCGGCCCGTCCGGGCGGAGCGGCGGCCTCGCAGGTGCTGGCCTCGCAGGTGTTGGGCTCGCGGGAGAGCGGGACCACCGCGCTGCGCCGGGTCCGGCTGACCGCGCTGGGGTGCCGGGTCGGCGGGAGCGCGCGGGAGCCGGTCGCCGAGGTGTTCCTCGCCCACGGCGGGATCGTGCTGGTGCTGCGGCGCAGCTGGGCGTCCGCCGCGGCCGAGCCGCCACAGGCAGGCCAACTCGCCTCCCGGCGGCTGCTCGGCACCACCCTGGGCGCGCTGGCGGTGTCCAACCTGGTCAGCGAGAGTGTGACCCGTTCGGCCAGCCGGGCCCTGGTCGTGGGCCGCAGCCGGGTCGCCGCCACCAGCGTCACCCCGCTCGGCGCGGCCTGGTCCGAACTGCCGCCGCCGGTCCTGGTGCGGGATCTGGCCGCCTACGCACGCGGCCTGGACGGGCTGCCGCCGCGGCTGCTCCGGCCCCGGGTGGAGGCCGAGAACCTGCATGTGGTGGAGGTCGCGGAGACCGGGCCGATCGGCTACGACCCGGCACAGCAGCGGCTGGAGGCCCGGATCACCGACCCCGCGGGCCATCCGGCGACGGTGTCCGCCACCTACAACCCGCTCTGCCCCGGTTCGCTGGACGCGCTCGCGGAGGCCCTCGGGACCGGCGGCGTGCGCTACCTCAGCGGCTCGCTGACCCGGTCCGGCGGCGGCATCATGATCGCCCCGGTCGCCGTGGGAACGGCCGACGGCGGCGTGGTAGTCCCCGACCTCGCCCCGTCCGGCGCCGGGACGGAGTTGCCCACCGGCGACCGGGGCCCGTTGGGCGACCCGGTCAGCGCCGCACTGGACAGCGCGCTCCACGCCCTGGCGGACGCCGCCCACCAGGGCCTGCGCCGACTGCGCCCAACCACCCTGACCGCCCTGGACGACGCCGCGAACGCGCTGGCCCGCATCGGCCTCACCGACTCGGCAGCGCTGCTGCGCGAGCTGGCGACGGCCACGCGATCTGATGCAACGTCACTTCTGGCCAGAACGTGGGTAGAAGCCCAGATCCGACTGACCGTCACCACCGAACTCCACCACGAGAGCGGAGCCGGCAGCAACGGTTGAGACCGTTGAGACCAACCCGCCACTACACGTGCGGGCGCTGGCCGCGCTCCTAGCGCGGCGGGTACTGGTTGGCGCCGGGCAGGATGGGCGCTGACGGGAGGGGCCGGGGACCACAGCGCGCGCTGTGGTCCCCGGCCCCTCCCGCGTTCCGACGGACGGCTCAGTCGCGCTGAGCGCGGCGCTTGAGGCCGACGAAGACGGCGCTGCCGGCACCGACCAAGGCCAGCGCGATGCCCGCCAACACTCCGGTGCTGTTGCCGCCGCCGGTGCTGGCGAGCGAGCCCCCGGCGGAAGCGGTGGGGCTGGAGGGTGCGGTGGCGGCGCTGGACGGAGCCGCCGGCGTGGCGGAGGCCGTGGTCGGTGCTGCGGAGACGGTGGTCGGACTCGACGAGGGCGCCGGGGCCGAACTGCCCGAGGCTGAGGCGGAACGGATCCCAGCACCCGGCTGCACCATTCCCGTGTCCATCATCTTTGATATTCATCGGTCGACATCCAGCGTCCAACCGCTACCAGACCATCTCCACCGCCGTGGACCAAGATCGGCGTAGTCCCGGCCAGTACATACTACGTGTGGGTGGTGGCGACAGTTAGGTCGTTGGTCTGATGAGTGCCCGGAAAGTCGCGGATGGCAGGGATAACATTGTTGTTGCCAGTCGCAGTGCGCAGGGTCATTCCGAGCTTGAAGTTGCCGGCGTCGATCCACGCACGGCTACTCGTGGGGGCCTGCCAGCTCAAGACGGACCCTAAATACCCAGAGGGGACCCAGTGTCGTATAATTTGAGCATGGAAGAACTGCTAAATCCCAAGGGCGACAGCATTCGTCGCTTCCTAGAGCGCTGGTACGGCGTAGCAGATAGTGGCGAAAATACCGCCTCCTCTAGAGCTCAGGAAATTCCTCATGAAATAGTTAATTGGCATGAGGCGGCCGCATCCGCGGGGGCAAAGGCCACCTTTCAAGATCACCCGATAGCACTTGCAAACCTCGAGCGATCCGATGACGGGATGATCATCTTCTGGGTCGAGAACCAAAATGGCTACTACTGGGCTATCGACCCAGTCCGAGAAGAGCGCGAAGTATTCTGCCGAGAGGACGCATCGAGCGTATGGCGTAACACCGGGGAGAAGCTCGACCTTTTCCTCCTGCACTGCACTGTCCGTGAAGCCATTATCGGGGCAGAATCTAAGTTCTCCGCAGTGGTGCCAACATCAGCCCTCCAGGGCTGCCTGGTCGGATTCTCCCCTCTGCCATTTCGCCCTCTCGAAAATGAGAACCCTTCCACCCGGCTACTATGCAGCAGCGATGCCTTGGCCAGGGTAAGTCCGCCGCCAGTCGGATACTCGCACGGAGGCGAGGAAAGTTGGCTTCTATCCATTGCTGCAACTTCCGAAAGTAATGTTCGCAAGTATCGCACAAGCCTAGAGTGCTACATTCCCCCCGGGGCGGGGCGCCCACATCCTGCCGAAGTTTCCATCGAGGATATTCCCTTCTAATAATTGGCAAGCATGAAGCCCGCCAGCGAGGCTGTCGTGACCTCGCTGGCGGGCTCTTTTTCTATCTCACTTGGAGTTCCCAGTAAATTTCATTGGCCGCCCACCCGGCGACAATACCCACATTTCTGCCCCGCGCGGCAGTGCATCCTCGATAGGCACGCCAAAATTATAAGCTCGTCCGTCACAGTACGGGCAAACACCCTTCGGGTGATTGATATAGAGGACACCCTGCTCGATATCATTCAGGCGCATGTAGGCCGCAGCCTGCATCTCGACGTGATGGAAGTTTTCGTCCGTCATTCCTGGAACGCGGCGAATGTCGTCAATGAAGCCCCCCTTTCCCGACCCACTTGCGAAGGGAACTTCATCAACCTGAATATCGAGAACACCGGATGTCACATGATCCATGGACGCGGCTGCAGTTTTGCACGCATCTCCGCTGGTGTTATGGACTAGGACTGGCGTATTTCCAGCCATCACATAGTACGTGTGTAGCTGCTGGACAGTGAGGTTCCAGCGGTCGGCCGTGCCAGGCGTGGCCTTGGTGGCAACTACGGTCGGATGCTGGCCATGGGTGCTGGCGAGGTGGTCGTGGGGCTTGAGATGGTCGGCTCGGGTCCAGGTCTGGGTGGTGTCGTCCCAGAAGGGGTGGTTCGCGGTGGTGTGGATGACGGAGGTGTGGCCGTGTCCGTCGTTGACGGTGACGTCGAGGAGATCGGCGTCGTGGTTGATCCAGACATGTTGGACACTGCGTCCACCCACCTCTTTGCCCGTGTCAGGATCGGCAGCCTCAACCTTGTCGCCGTCTTTGATCTTTGCGATGGGCTCAGTGCTGCCGTCGGCCATGAGCACGGGGGTTTCCGGAGCAAAGCTGCACTTGCTGCCAGTCTCAGCAGGGGAATTATCGTCCGTGGTGGCGCTTGGCGGCAGTGAGTCATCCACGGGACCCGGGGGAGCTTTTGGATCGGTCCTTGCTTTAAGCCCCTCTGGATGCATTCCTTCGTGGCTGACGAGTGATCCTTCTCCTGGAACACAGAGTCCTGAATGGCATGCGGCTACGTTTTGTCCCAGTGCCGTCCACACTGTGGGATCACATTGGATCTTCAGCGCATGGCAGGCCTGGTGCGCGTAGAGATATCCCGTGTACGGAGACATGGCGCCACCGGACGTATACGCGTTAAAGCAGCTCAAGCCACTGCCGTAGTAGGTTTCCATCGAGCTCTGAGAACAGTCTGCCCGGATTTCCTTGTAGACCTCGTTCTCGAACTCATCGGCATATTTCCAGTTATCGGGAACGCTGATTGTCCCGATGTGGTCATGGCCGTCGCATTCGCCGTAGCACTCTCCGGCCGCGGTGGATGTGCTTCCGGGGTCGCCGCAGACGGCTGCGCAGGAATTCGGCAGGCTCGTGCCGGGCGGTTCTGGGCTGTCGAGCCCGTCACATTGGTCACGGGGGCAGAGCCCACTCGCATCACTGCTTGAAGCAGGGTTGTCGCCGGCATACGTGTAGCCGCCCATTTGGTTGGGGTCGCCGGCTTCGAAGACGGGGTCGGGGGTGAGGAAGCGGCCTTGGGTGGGGTCGTAGGTGCGGGCACCGAGGAGGTTGAGTCCGGTGGAGGTGTCAGCGGGTTGGCCGAGGAAGCCGTGGTTCTCGTCGGTGCTGATCCAGGTGCTGGGCTGGGTGCCGCGGGCGTTGCCGTAGGGGTCGTAGTAGCGGCGGGTGACGGCCAGCGTGCTGGCGTCGATGGTGGTTTCGGCGGTGCCCTGGGCGTTGGCGATCTGGTAGGCCACGGTGCCCGCGCTGGTACGGGTGATGGTGGTACCCAGCGAACTGGGGTAGTTGCGCAGCGCGGTCCAGGACTTGTTGGGGACGTTCTGGGTGATCTGTTCGGCGCCGCCGAAGAGGTAGAGGATGCGGGTGGTGTCGGTGGTGCCAGTGGCGGTGGTTTGTTCGAGCAGGTTGCCGGTGGCGTCGTAGAGGTACTTGCTGGTCTGGGACGTGGCGTTGCCGGTGGGGGTGGTGACGGAGGCGGTTCGGCCCTCTGCGTCGTAGGTGAAGCTCTGCTGGGTGCCGGCCAGGACGGCGGTGCCGGTGGCGGGCAGGGTGAAGGTCTGTCCGCCGTGGCCGCAGTCGTAGATGATCTGCTTGGTGGCCGGGGCCTGGTTGGCGGCGGGGTCTGCCAGGCAGCGGCCGGACTTGACCTGGACCAGGGTGCCGCCGGTTGTGGCCTTCCACTGCTGGGCGGTGTCGCCCGCGACGCAGGTGGTGATGTCGACCTGGGTGCTGTTGGCGGTGGCTTCCCCTACGGTGTCCAGGCACTTTCCGCTGATTTTGACGGTGCCGTCGGTGCTGGTGGTGTAGGTCTGGCCGCCTGAGCCGCAGCCCCACTGGATCTGCACGGTGCCGTCGGTGGTAAGCCCGGAGGGGTCGGCCAGGCACAGTGCGCCGCCGGCGGTGGTCTTGATGCCAGAGACGATCTCGCCGCTGGTGGTGGCGGTGCGGCTGACGGTGTTTCCGGCGTTCTTGCCGGTGGCGGTGTCGGTGTAACTGGGGGTCAGGGTGGCAGTTCCCAGGCCCGGGTTGCTGGTGGTGATGCTGGTGGCCTGGTTGGGCAGGGCGGCCGTGACGGTACCGTCGGAGCCGGGGTAGGCAATGGTCTGGGTGGTGTCGTTGGCGGCGTTGCCGGTGGTGCTGTGCTTGACCATGCTGGTGCGGTCGCCCAGCAGGTCGTAGCTGTAGGACTGCCAGTAGGGAGCCGGGCCGCCGATCGTGGTGGTGGTGATCGGTGCAGTGGCGGTGGTGGTCGGGGTGCTGGTGGTGCAGCTGCCGACCGAGCCGACGGTGGGGTCGTTGACGCCCGGGTCGGTGGTGCCGGCGGTGTCGCTCCAGGCCTGGGTCAGGCGCTGCATCGAGTCGTAGCTGAAGCACTGGGTGTCGTGGGTGGTGCTGTTCTGGATGTCGTCGATCGCGGTGATCTCGCCGGCTTGGTTGTACCGGTAGTGGACCGTGTCCGCCGGGGTGGGGGCACCCTGGAGGGATGTCTGGGTGCTGGTGAGGCGGCCGGTGGTGGGGTCGTAGGAGCCGAAGGTGACGACCTGCTTGTTGCTGAGCAGGGTCTGGTAGTTGGCCTGCAGGACGTGGCCGAATTCGTCGTAGACGTTCTGTGCCAGGTAGTTCGCGGGATTGGTGCCGATGGTGCCGCCGAAGCCGTTGAGCAGGCCGGCTTGGGTGTAGCCGTAGTCGACGGTCTCGGCGGGCAGGTTGCCGTCGGCCTGGTAGGTGGTGGATCCCAGCAGTCCGGTGGTGGGGTCGTAGCTGGCGGCCTGGGTGTAGGTGACGGTGCCGCTGGTGGGTGCCGTTGACTGGCCGGCGGCGGCGAAGCCGTCACTGGCGGGGATCGTCTCGGTGGAGCCGAGCGGCTGGTAGGCACTGTTGTAGCCGGTGACGGCCTGGGTGTAGGCGGAGCCGGTGGTGCCGCCTACGTAGCGGGTGGCGGAGGTGGGGTAGCCCTTGGCCAGTGAGTCGTAGTTCCAGGCGGCCAGTTCGTTGGTGCCGGACTCGGTGGCGGACTTGGCCAGGTCGTACTCGGCGACGGGGCGGCTGTCCCAGTCGTAGGTGTAGCCCAGCTTCTGCCCGCGTGCGTCGGTGGTCTGCAGCAGATTGCCTACGTCGTCGTAGCTGTCGTACGTGGTGGTGCCGGTGTTCGGGTCGGTCTGCTTGGTGGGCTCGCCCAGCAGGTCGTAGGTGTAGCCCCAGGTGTTGCCTGCCGAGTCGGTGACCGAGGCGAGCTGCCCGGCCGGGTTGTAGGTGTAGCTGGAGGTGGCGTCGGCCTCGGGGGCCTGGTTCGAGGTGTTGCTGGCCCACACCGAGGTGCCGGCGCTGTTCTTGACGACGAGGTTGGCGTCGTTTTGCAGTTGCAGCTTGGCGCCGGTGGTGGCGGTCAGGCCGGTGGTCCATTTGCTGGTGCCGGCGGTGGTGTAGACGGCGAGGTTGCCGTCGGTGCCGAAGACGGCGTAGGCGCCGTTGTTGCCGTTGGTACCCGTGGACCACAGTGCCTTGCCGGTGGTGAGCGAGCTCAGGACGAGGTTGCCGTCGGCCTGCATGGTCAGCCGCACGCTGTCGGACATCAGCGAGGTGCCCGAGGGGATGACGCTGCCGCCGGTCAGGGTGACCTGCGGGTTGGTGTTCTGCACCACCGTCTTGGCTGTCTGGCCCAGGGCGTTGGTGAAGGACTGCGTGGTGGGGCCGCCGGCCGGGGATGTGCTGGTGGTCTGGTCCACGCCGGGGTAGCTGGTGGTCGACTGCCACTGCGGGAGCGCGTAGTGCCACAGGGTGGAGGCGGTGGCGCGGCCCTGTCCGTCGTAACTGGTGCTGGTCTCCGAGGGGATCTGGTCCTCGTTGGCCGCGAACAAGGTGGTGGAGGGTGGGTTGTTCGCGTCGGAGTAGGTTCCGTAGGAGACGGTGGGCCAGCCGTGGGAGTCGTAGAAGGTGTCCGCGATCAGCCGCCCGTTGTCACTCTTGGCTGACGGTGTCTGGACCTGGCGTGGTTGCAGCATCCCGTCGTAGATGCTGACGGAGGTGCTGTAGGTGCCGTCCATGCGCAGGGTCTTGGTGCTCACGGTGCTGGGCGCACCGGGGCTGGACACGGTTCCGCCGGGGGCGATCTGGTAGGAGAACACCTCGTCCGGGGCGCTGGGGTAGGCCGACTTGGGGCTGGTGAGAGGAGCGACCCGGCTGGGCAGCCATACCGCGGTGCGCCGCCCCAGCGCGTCATAGGTGACGTCGGTGATGCGGTTGTTTGCGTCCACGGTCTGCGTGGCCAGGCCGCGCAGCGGATCGAGGGTGGAGGAGGTGGTCCAGCCCTGCGAGTTGGTCGACTTGACCGTGACCGCATTGGTGTTGCCACCGGCGCTCGACCAAGGCGGGGTGAAGGCGGTGGTGGTGGCCAGGCCCGCGGGCTTGGCGCCGGTGGGGTCCAGGGTCAGAGTCTGGGTGATGCGGCCCCCGCCGTCGTAGGTCATCGCCCCGGTGGTGCGCCACTGCTCGGTGCTGCCGCTGTAGCCGGTGGCGATCCTGGTCGCGGTGGCACGGCCCGTGATTCCGAGCTGGCCGAAGGCGGGCAGGGGGGCCAGGGTGCCGTCGCCGTCGTAGTAGATCTGCTTGTCCGACAGCAGCGTGGTGCTGGTGGCTGCCGCGCAGTGGCCGCTGACGGTGGTGACCTGGTCCGGGTAGGAGAGCATCAGCGCGTTGCCGGAGGGTGGGGCGGCGTAAGTGGTGGTGGCGCAGTTCTCCTGCAGCGGCGTGGCGGTCCCGGTGAGTCTGTCGTCCTTGGCCTGGGCGTCGACGGTGGAGACCCGGGCATTGCTGTCGTAGCTGACCGTGGTCTTGGTCTGGCGCCAGGTAGTGCCGTCCGCGAGCAGCGCGTACGTAGTGCCGGTGCTGGCCGTGATCCGGCGCGAGACCAGCGGAGGCAGCGTGGACAGGGCGGGGGCGGTACCGGTGTTGTCGGTGGTGTTCCAGTCGGTCCATGGGCTCTGGGGCACGCTCGCGGTCTGCGTGAGCGTGGGAGCATTGTTGATGGTCATGGCGTCGACGGTGCCGCCGGCCTGGGTGTAGGTGTCGGTCTCCAGGGCGGTGCCGGCCAGCCAGTTGCTGTCGGTGGTGCTGCCGCCGGCGGAGTCGGCGACGGCGATGCTGCGGCGGGTGCCGTCGGCCTTGTAGTCGCCGTCCATGCCCTGCAGGTAGGTGGTGGTCTGCTGGGTGATCACGTCGGGGGCGGTGCCGGTGCGCACGCTCACGGTACGGAAGCCGCGGAACTGGTCCCAGGTGCGGTACTGGTCGTCGGTCTGTGCGGAGTCGTCGCGGTGCCAGGCCGGGGCGCCGTAGGTGTAGTCGGACTCCTGGGCCGGGGAGCCTGCCGCCACGGCCTTGTTGGTGTCCGGTATGTAGAGAGCGGAGATGGTCAGGTCGCTCACGAAGACCTGACTGACGGTGATCTTGTTGAACCAGTCCTGGACCGGCAGGGACTGGCCCGGTGGGGCCCAGTAGACCGGGTAGCAGGAGTGGGTGTTGCTGTCCGCAGTGGAGAAGGACAGGGTCAGACCGGTGCAGGGAGTGGTGTTGTACTCCACGCCGATCTGCTCGCCGGTCTCGGTGTGGATCGAAGAGATCCGCGGCCGGTACAGCGGTGGGGCAGCGGGGTTGGAGTCGTTGACCCGGTTGTCGATCTCGGTGCCGGTGAAAGAGACCGGGTTGACGGTGAGTGCGGACCCTGAAGCGTCGTAGCCGGTGTGGGTGAGCTGCTGCAGCCACATCACTGCCTGCAGTTGGCCGGCGTCCTTGGGGTCGATGCTGGTGCCGGTGATCGGGTCGACCACGCCGCCGGCATCGGAGTAGAGCTGTCCGAGCTGGTAGGAGTCGACCTTGGTCAGGCCTGTCCCGGCCACGTTGACCTTGGTGGTGATCGAGTCCAGGCGGGTGGTGGTCCAGAACGTGGGCGCAGAGGTGATGCACACGTTCGCCGGGACAGTGGTGGACCCCGACGGCAGGGTGGTGGTGTCGGTGGAGTCGCAGTTCAGGTCGTAGGGGACGTCGGGCCAGTGAGTGGCGTTGCTGTCGCTGATGGCGGCGGTGCAGTCGAAGTCGGACGTGGTCTGACAGCGCTGCTTGGAGGTGAAGACCACCTGTGCGGCCGGGGTGCGGCCGGCTATCGCGTCGGCGATCTGGTAGCCGTAGGAAATGGAGGCCAGCGCCCCGCCGCGAGTGTATTTCGTCAAGGTGCCCGAGCCGTTGCTCGCGGCGACCTGACCGCCCCCGAGGTCGTAGTAGTTGCTCTGCGCGGAATAGTCGTAGCGCTGAACGAATCCGGTGGGCGAGACGGTGAAGTCCAGATTCCAGCGCCATCCCTCCGCGGAGGAGCACTGCGAGGCCTTGCCTGCGGTGGAGTTGTAGCACGGGTCGCCCGTCACCGGGTGCAGGACCGGTGTGCCCCAGGCGGAGTTGGTGGAGGCATCGGCAGGGCTGGACTGCATGCTCCCGGCCGCGCCCGCGCCGGTGGGCGCGTGGTCGGCCCCGAAGTAGGCGGCCGCACCGTCGGTGGTCAGCACCCGGTAGTAGACGCCCTGGTACAGGCCGTTACTGGCACCCGTCAGTTCCTGCACGATGGTGCCGTCGTCACCCTGCAGCTTCCACTGCTGGATCTCATTGGTCTGGCCGGTGGCGTTGGCGACCGGCACCAGCACCCCGGAGTGGGAGCCGAAGGAGACGGTTGCGTTGTCCCCGCCCCAGCACTGGTCCCCGGAGCCCTTGAGGATCTTGTTGCCGGAGGAGTCCAGCAGAGACCCGCAGGAGCGGTAGGTCCGTTCCACGAAGCCGGGCTGGTAGTCCCACCCGTCACCCACCCACGAGGCCTGGGAGTTGCGGGCGGAGGTCTCGCCGTCCACCGACTGTGAATCGTAGGACAGGCCCACAGCGGGGGTGTTGCCGCCGACCGCGGCGGGCACATCGATCGGGTAGGAGTACGTGTAGGCCCCGGTGGCCGAGGTCTGCCAAGTACCCGACGGGTTCAGCGAGGTGGCCGCGAAGTTGCCCTGCGACCCGGCATCGCCGGAACTGATCTCCACCATGGTCATCGACGACGAGGCCGAGGACCCCATCGGCGCAAGAGCGCCCTGCGCGAGGGAACGCGGCGCGACCCCACTGCCGCTCACGCTTCCGGTGCCCAGCACCAGGTTCCCGGTGAGCTGGTCGGCCCCGGCCCGGTTGGTGAACGCCAGCGGCGTGCGGGTGCGGCACGCCGTCAACTGCGGGGTGGTCAGCGCGCAGGCGGGGACCTGGAAGGCCTGCAGGCGCGAGCCGTAGCCACCGCCGTAGGCCGTGGCCAGCGCCGCGTAGTCGATCACGACCTGGACCGGCGCTGCACCGGTCTCCCCGTCCGCGCGGGCCAGGCCGAGCAGCATGCCGTTCGCGCCCGCGGCCAGCGTCTGGGCATGCGAGGCAACCTGCACGCGCACCTGGGACGGACTGGATGCGCCACTCCTGGCGCGCGAACCGGGCTTCGGCGCTGACGCGGGGGCGACCCACACCGGCAGCCCGCCGGCCTTGACCGGACCGGTCACCGTAACCGCCTGCGGTGCGGGACTGCCCGACGGGGCCCACGCCGAGGGGGACGCGGTGGCACTGGCGCTGGCCGTGCTGCTGGGGGCAGTTGAGGCACTGGAGGAGGAGGTGGGCACGGGGCGCGTCAGGGCGACGGTGCTGGTGCCGGCGGCCGGCCACTGGGGGACGGTGGGCTGGTAGCGAGACAGTGGCTTGGCGGCCTTGGGCTGCTTGCCGCTGGTCCCGGTCAGCTTGTGACTGCCGACGGCGGGGGTGGCGGGGAGGGTCTTCGGGCTCCAGATCTTGCCGGTGAAGTGGTAGCCGGGGATGTTCTGGGCCACCGCCAGCGGCGTGGTCAGGGCCAGTACGGCTATCGCGGCGGTCGCAGTCGTGGCCGTCCTGCCCCACACCCTGTGCCGCGCGCCCGTGAACCAGCGCTGCTTGTTGCCGCCCATCGCGAACCCCCCACAAAAGCCGCAGCCCTGAGGGACCGCCGTGCACATGACCAGCCCACATGGATGACCAGAGGGAGGCTATTGATGCGAGCCGGGCAGCGCCATACCCTATCCCGGCGTCACGACCTGCCGAAACGTCAAGTGTGTGTCTTATGTGTCCGTTCTGTGCGGATGCAAACGATCGTATCCCTCGGCAAACCGGACACTGTGCGCACCAGCCGGCCAACTGTGATGTGAGTGATCTCACTACGGCTCTGCCGCCCCCGACCGGAGGACTTTCTGCATCATGCTGTCCACTTTTGCCCGAAAGCACCCTGAGCGTTGGCATCTGACCTCCCGTTGGGCACTTGCACCCGCGCTTGCCGCGCTGCTGCTGTCCGGTGCCGCAGTGCCCGCGTTCGCCGACACCGGGTTGCCCATGGCTCCCGACCCCGCCCCGACGGCCGGCCCCGCACCCGTGGAGACCGGGCCGCCCACCGGGCCGATCCCGATCGCGTTGGCCCAGGCCGCCTCCAGCGGACAACCGGTGGTCGTGGACGCGCAGACCACCCAGACCCACCAGTTGACCGCCAATCCCGACGGCACCCTCAGCGCGGTCGACAATCCGCTGCCGGTACGCGTCAAGCAGCAAGGCGTCTGGGTGCCGCTCGACGCAACCCTGGCCCAGAACAGCGACGGCAGCTACAGCCCCGCCGCCACCCCCAGCGGCATCACCCTGTCCGGCGGCGGCGCCGGCCCGCTGGCCACCCTGACCGACCCGGCGGGCCACACCCTGTCCTACAGCCTCCCGTTCACTCTGCCGAGCCCCACCGTCACCGGCAGCACCGCCCTGTACAGCTCTGTGCTCACCGGCGTGGACCTGTCCGTTTCGGTCACCGACCAGGGCGGCTTCAGCGACGTCCTGATCGTCCACGATGCCGCCGCCGCCGCAGACCCCGGCCTCGCCAAGCTCACCCTGGCCGCCTCCACCCAGGGCCTGACGCTCTCCACCGACACCGCCGGTGACCTGGCCGCCACCGCCGCCGACGGCAGCCTCTCCTTCACCGCGCCCAAACCGGTCATGTGGGACTCCTCGACCACCGGCTCCACGTCCACCGGTACCACTGCGGCGGCGCGCTCCCGGGCCCTGTCCCCCGCCACCACCGACACAGCGGACGCCACTGCCTCGTCCGCATCCGGCCCCGGCACCGGCGCGCAGGTCGCGCCGGTCGCCATGACCGTCACCCCCACCGCGGTCACTCTCACCCCCAACGCTGCCCTGCTCTCGGGCACCGGCACCAGGTACCCGGTGTTCGTCGACCCGTACACCAACCCTGCCCCCGCCGTCAGCGGCAACTACGACGAGGTGTACTCCAGTAGCACCTGCTCCAACTCCCCGCAGTTCAACGTGCCGCAGAGTCAGGGAGAGGGGGTGGGCTACCAGTTTTCAGGTGGCGCGTGCGGCAGCGGCCTGGAGCGCTCCTACTACACCTTGTCCCTGGCAGGCATCCCCGCCAGTGCCGTGGTCCAGAGCTCCAAGGTCACCGCCCCGGACACCTACGCCGCCAGCTGGGACTGCGCCCACCACCAGCCGGTCACCCTGCACACCACGGGGTCGATCAACTCCACCACCGACTGGAACAACAAGCCGGGCACCAACGACGGCACCTACGCAGCGGTGCCCACCACCGTGCTCAACGGGAAGAACCCCAACTCCAGCTGCAGCGGCGCCGACGCCGTCTTCACCGTCACCAACCAGGTGACCAAGCTGCTGGCCAACGGTGTCAGCTCCTGGACCCTCGCCTTGTTCGGCGACGAGTCCCAGACCAGTGGCAATGACAACTACCTGCGCTTCTCCACCAAGATCAGCATCAACACCGTCTTCGACGTCCCGCCGGACACCCCCAGCAACGTGCACACCGTGCCCGACACCTCGCTGCCCGGGGCCGGATGCAACAACACCAGCACCGGCTGGATCGGCGCCGTCGGCGCCAACAGCCTGTCCTTCCTCGCCAACAGCAGGGCCGAGATCTTCGGCGAGAAGGCCGCCCTCAACCTCGACGTGTGGGACAACAACCTCGACAACGGCAGCGGCGGCGCCACCGTCAAGCAGCTGAGCACCACCAGCTACACGATCACCGACGCCGGGGGGACAGCCAGCCAGCAGAGGTCCTTCACACTGCAAGACGGCCACACCTACGGCTGGGGCGTCCAGGCCGTCGACGACAACAACCCCGCACACCTGACCTCCCCCTGGGTCTCCGAGTGCCACTTCGGCTACGACGCCACCCCGCCGACCACCTCCATCGTCGGCGACAACCCCTCCTTCCCGCGGATCGGCAACGGCGCGGGCAACCCGGTCCAGTACGCCGGAGCCGCCACCACCTTCGCCGTCACCGCCACCGACCCGCTGCCCGCCGACACCTGCACCCTGGGCACCTGCGCCGCCAGCGGCATCGGTGGCTTCATCTGGCGGCTGGACACCCAGCCCACGCCCATCAACCACACCGGCTCGGTCATCGCCCCCACCAGCACCGGCACCGACGCCGGTGGCGACCCCACCGCAAACGCCACTATTTCCCTCACCCTGGCCAGCTGGGGCGTGCACACCCTGTACATTGCCGCCCTCGACAAGGCCGGCAACCCCTCCCAGAACTCAGCCAGTTACACCTTCTACGTGCCCTGGAACCCCAGTAAGAAGATCATTCCCGGGGACGTCAACAACGACGGTGTCGCGGACCTGCTCGCCACCACCCAGACCGGCGACCTCGACCTGATCCCCGGAGGCGCCAACCCCGACGCCGCCCCGCAACTGGCCTCCACCAAGGCCCAGACCCCCGGCTACGCCAGCAATCACACCGACACCTGGAACAACTACTGGCTCGCCCACCGCGGCAGCCTGGTCGGCGGAGCCGTCGACGATCTGTTCGCGTTCAACCACGCCACCGGCCACCTGTACGCAGTCCTCAACGACTTCGCCCCCACCGGCACCGCGACCTTCTCCGGCAACCAGGCACCGATCGACTTCAGCAACAGCAAGCCCCCCTGCGCGACCACCGACACGACCCGCTGCAGCACCGGCACCGCCGGCGCCCAGTACGACCAGACCGACTTCGCCAACGTCAAACAGATCGCCGCCCCAGGCGACGTGTACAACACGGGCACACCCACTCTGCTGACCGCCGAGACCATCCCCGGCACCAGCATCCAGCACCTGTGGCTGTTCAACACCAAGACCGGCCCCGCCCTGCTCAACCCGGTACTCCTCGGCACCGGCGACTGGTCCCACTTCACCCTGATCACCCCCGGCACAGTCGGCACCAAACCCGCCCTGTGGGCCCGCGACAACACCACCGGAACCCTCTACAGTTTCGACCTCACCCCCGACCCGGCCACCGGTCTGCCCCCGCTGCTGACCGCCCCCACCACCACCCTGCAGTCCGCCCTGCTCCCGGCCACCGGCCACCTGTGTGCCGACGACTCCAGCAGCAGCGCCACGGACGGCACCACGGTCGACATCTACACCTGCAACAACACCGCCGCCCAGACCTGGACCCTGCGCGCCGACCACACCGTCCGGGTGCTGGGCAAGTGCCTGGAGGCCAGCGGCGGCGGCACCGCCAACAGCACCCCCATCGACCAGACCACCTGCACCACCAGCACCGCCCAGCAGTGGACCCAGGGCAGCAACGGCTCCCTGATCAACACCGCCTCCGGCAAGTGCCTGGCCGACCCCGCCGCCACCACCACCATCGGCACCCAGCTCATCCTGTGGACCTGCAACGGCGGCAACGAACAGAACTGGGCAGCGCAGACCGGAAGCCTGCCCGCTCCCGCCGACCCGGCCACCCTTCCCCTCACCCTGCCCCCGCCAGCTACCCCACCATCGCCTCCCCCGGCGACGTCAACAGCCCCGCCGGCGACCCCGACGGCAATCCCGACCTCTACACCGTCGACACCGCCGGCCAACTCACCGAATACACCGGCACCACCCCCACCACCGGCGGCGTCGCCGCCTTCACCACCAACCCCACCAGCCTGGGCACCATCACCAACACCGCCACCAACTGGTGGAACCTCAACGACAACACCGGCACCACCGCCCACGACGCCGTCAACGGCCTCGACGCCAGCCTCTCCCCCGCCGCGGCCTGGGCCACCGACGCCACACGCGGACCCGTACTCAACCTGAACGGCACCACCGCCTACGCCGCCACCACAGGCCCCGCCGTCGACACCAGCACCAGCTACACCGTCTCCGCCTGGGTCAAACTCAACTCCCTGACCGCCAACTCCACCTTCGTCTCCCAATCCGACAACCCCACGACCAACCAGGCCAACGGCCTCCAGCTCTACTACTCCGCCACCGCCCAGACATGGGCCTTCGCCCGCTGCAACACCGACGCCGGATGCACCACCTTCACCGCCGCCTACGGCGGAACCGCCACCACCGGCGCCTGGACCCACCTCGTCGGCGTCTACGACGCCACCGCCGAAACCCTCACCCTCTACATCAATGGCCAACTCGCCGCCACCACCCCCTACACCGGCACCAACTGGAACGCCACCGGCCCCCTGCAAATCGGCCGACGCCTCTATACCGGCGCCTACGGCGAATACGCCAACGCCAAAATCAGCGACATCCGCCTCTACAACACCGCTCTACCCCCCGCCGACGCCGCCGCCCCCGGCGACAACACCACCATCACCGCACTCCAATAGCCCTACAACCCAGTGGGCCTTCCCCAGGACCATCCGGGGAAGGCCCGGGACAGCACGTCTACCTCGACCGCCACCCCGCGCGGCCTGCCTGGCTTCTGACAAGCCCGGCAGGCCGCGCCACGGCCAACACCTCAGACCGCCAGCCACCGACCGACCGCGACCACCGGGAAGCCCCCATGAGACGCCGCACCGTCCTGCCCGCCGCGACGACCACCGCGCTGCTCGCCGCCGCCCTCCTGCTGCCCACTACCGCGACCGCCGCCACCGCCCCGACCCCGGGCACCTCCACCAGCGCACCCGCCGCGGACGCAGCCCCGGAGATCACCGGCTTGTGGGCCACCCAGGCCGACCACGGCTACGTCCTCCGCGCCACCGCCCAGGGCACCGTCGACCACATCACCTTCGTGCTCCGCCAGTACAACGCCACCACGGGCGCAGTCGGACCCAAGATTGGCATCACCGTCAGCCAGCCCTCCACCGAGGGCAGCTGGCAGACCACCGCCCCGCTCCACCTGCCCCACGGCGACTACGACTTCTCCGTCTACGCCTACGCCCCCGACGGCACCCCCAGCCTGCAAACCGGCGGCGGCCCCCCGATCCCGATCAGGCCCCTTCCGGTCTTCCACAACACCGTCTTCAGCCCCGGCCCGCTGACCTACATGTCCCCCACCGAGACCGTCACCGGCCAACTGACCACCTACGACCCCGACTCCGGCGATACCGGCACACCCTGGACCGGCCCCATAACCGTCCAGGCCACCGCCGGTCACCCCCAGGACACCGGCAATACCGCCGGCACCCAGGCCATCGCCGCAGACGGCAGCTACCGCATCGACATCCAGCCCGAGCCCAACCCCAGCGGCGACGAATCCGTCAGCTGCAGGCCATCCTCCCCGGCCTGCCCTGCCCCGGCTGCGCGCCCGATGCCGTCACCGGCCCCACCGCCACCGTCCCGGTCCAACGCAACCAACCCACCCGCCTGCTCCTGGACCACCCCACCAACCCGGGCCTGACCGCCGGCACCCACACCACCGTGACCGGCACCGTGCAGTACCAGGACAGCACCGGCTGGCACCCCGTGCCCCATGCCTGGGTCTACCTCGGCGGCGACGGCACCTGGTCCGCCACCCAGACCCAGACCGACGCCGACGGCCGCTTCACCTTCCCCCTGACCGTCCCCACCGCCCCCACCAGCTGGCCGGTCTACGTCGTCAACAACGGCGGCATGAGCCAGTACCTGACCTCCGTCCAGGCCAGCTACGCCATCACCTCGGTCAACCAGCAGCCCACCCTCACCCTCGCCGGCGCCAGCATCGACGCCCACGGCAACCTGACCTTCACTCAGGCCGCCCACAGCACGAACAACGTCCTGCCCAGCGGACACACCTACCTGCAGCAGTCGCCCGACGGACACACCGGCTGGACCACCATCGCTACCCTCCCGGCCGGTACCACCGCCCCCACCCGCCGCACCCTGCGCGTGACCAACCCCCACGGCTACTGGCGCCTCACCACCCCCGCCACCACCGGCTACACCGCCGCCACCAGCAACACCATCCACACCTTCCGCTACCAGACCCGCCTCACCGGCGGACCCACCACCACCTACGCCCACACCGGCCAGCACGTCACCTTCACCGGCCGTCTGCAACAACAGGGCTACGGCCCCTGGACCAACACCGCCGGCGCCACCGTCCAGATCGTCTACCGCCCCTACGGCACCACCCGCTACTACACGGTGGCCACCGCCCACACCAACAGCCAGGGCACCTTCACCACCACCGCCAAGATCACCGGCAGCGGCACCTGGTACCTCTACTACCAGACCGCCGACCAATGGCACATCGACGCCACCACCACCGGCACCTACATCCACCTCCGCTGAACCGCTCCCGCTTGATTGACACTGCGATGAGCTGCTTCCGTCCGTAAAAGTGGTCGAGGTCCAATCCCGGACCCTTCCCGGACCTGGAACGCCTTGCGAGACTGCTGCGGTGACGTCCCTTCAGCTGAAAGGTCGATCCGCATGAAGCTGCTGCCCCCGGGAATGCCGGCGACCCTGGACTACCCCGACTGCGCCGTGGGCGACATCCTCGCCGGGACCGCCCGCCGCTTCCCCGACCGGATCGCGGTGCGGGACGGCGAGGAGTCGCTGACCTACGCGGAGCTGTACCAGCAGGCGCTGCGGATGGCGCGGGGCCTGCGGGAGCGGGGCGTCGGCCCGGGCGAGGTGGTGGCGCTGCACCAGCCGAACTCGCTGCGCTACACCCTGACCTACTACGGGGTGCTGCTGGCCGGGGCGGTGGTCTCCCCGCTCAGCCCGATGCTGCCCGCGGCCCTGCTGGCCGAGCAGGTGGCCGAGGTACGGGCGGTCGCCGCGATCACCCATCCCGCCGTGGCCCCGCTGCTGGCCGCCTCGGGCGCGGAGCTGCGCTTCACCGCCGAGGTACCGGCCACCCACGCGGCGCCGGGAGCGTCCGCCGTGCTGGAAGGGAACGTCCCCTTCGCCGAGCTGATCAGCACCGCCGCCGCACCTGAGGCACCCGCCGCTCGGCCCGCGCCGGGCGACCTGGCCCATCTCTGCTTCACCGGCGGCACCACCGGGCGCTCCAAGGCGGTCATGATCACCCACCGCAGTGTGGTCGCCAACGCGCTGCAGATGGGCTGTTGGCGGGCGGCGGCGCTGCCGCGGCTGGACCGGGAGGGCGGCCTCTACCTGGAGCAGGTCCCGGCCGCGATGGACCCCTCCACCGTCCCCCTCGGCGGGGCGACGCTGCTGGCGGTGGCCCCGATGTTCCACGCCATGGGCCTGGTCACCCAGAACATCAGCACCCAGTCCGCCGCCACGGTGGTGATCGCCGGGCGCTTCGAACCGGCCCGCTACCTGGCCGACCTGGAGTACTGGCGGGCGACCAACCTCAGCGGCTCGCCCGCGCTGTTCCACGCGCTGCTCGCCGCCCCCGGCATCCACAAGGCCGACCTGTCCTCGGTGCGGCAGGTCAGTTCCGGCGCGGCCCCGCTGGACTCGGTGACCATGTCCCGGCTGCGCGAACTCTTCCCGCAGGCGGCCATCAGCGAGGGCTACGGCCTGACCGAGGCCACCATGGGCCTCACCGCCCACCCGCCGACCCCGGACGCGCCGGCCCCGATCGGCAGCGTCGGCGTCCCGGTCTACGACACCGAGGTCGAGATCCGCGACCTGGTCACCCGGGAGCCGCTGGCGCAGGGCGAGATCGGCGAGGTCTGGGCCCGCGGACCGCAGCTGGCCCAGGGCTACCTGAACCACCCCGAGCTGACGGCCGAACAGTTCGTCGACGGCTGGCTGCGCACCAGCGACCTGGGCCGGACCGACCCCAACGGCTGGCTGTTCCTGGTCGGCCGAGCGAAGGACATGCTGATCCACAACGGCTACAACGTCTACCCGGGCCCGCTGGAGGACCTGTTGCACCGTCACCCCGCGGTCGCGGTGGCGGCGGTGGTCGGTGTGCCGGACCCGAGCGCCGGGGAGAACCCGGTGGCCCATGTGGTGCTGCGGGCCGGCTACGACCCGTCACCGGAGCTCGCGGACGAGCTGATCACCCATGTGGCCAGCCGGGTCGCCCCCTACCAGCGGGTCCGCTCGGTGCACTTCCGCGCGGAGCTGCCGGTGTCGGCCGCGGGCAAGGTGCTCAAGACCGAGCTGCGCCGCTCCCTCGCCGCCGAGTAGCGGGCGCCGGGAGCGGGCCGCCGAGTAGCGGGCGCGGAGCAGCGCGGAGTAGCACCGGTCCGGATCTGCTTTGATGTGGCGATGAATACGGAGCTCACCGTCCACCCCGCACTGAAGCAACCGGAACTGCTGGCCGCCCCGGTGGCCGCCGCGCTCGGCGGCTGGGCCGCGCAGGCCGCCGCCGAGGTGGAGGTCGCCGGGATCGACGCCGACCTCGCCGACACCGCCGCCTTCTGCGCGCAGTACGGCGTGGCCCTGGCCGACTCCGCGAACTGCGTGGTGATCGCCGCCAAGCGCGGCAGCACGACCACCTATGCGGCCTGCCTGGTCCTCGCCACCACCAGGGCCGACGTCAACGGCCTGGTGCGGCGGCACCTGGACGCCAGGAAGGCGTCCTTCGCGCCGATGGACGCCGTGCTGGCCGCCACCGGCATGGAGTTCGGCGGGATCACCCCGATCGGGCTGCCCGCGGAGTGGCCGGTCCTGGTGGACGCCGCGGTCGCGGCGCACCCCCGGGTGGTGGTGGGCTCCGGCATCCGGGGCTCCAAGCTCTGGCTCCCGGGACGGCTGCTGGCCGAACTGCCCAACGCCCAGGTCCTGCCCGGCCTCGGCACCCCGCTCGGCTAGCGCGTCCGGGGCCAGCCGCTCAGCGGTTGTCCAGCGCGGCGTCCTCCAGGTCGAGGTCGCGCTGCAGCCGGCGCCGGGTGGTCTCGCTGACCCGGTGCTCGTCGTACAGCCGGCGCAGCTCCGCCCCCTGCAGCGCGACGATGTCGCGGCGCAGGTCCCGGTACGCGACCAGCAGCGGTATGCCGTCCGGGCTCACGGCGGTGCCCGGGTCCTGCTCCTCGGCCTCCTCGGCCTGGTCGAGCCGGGCCTCCAGGTTGCGCCGCGCGCGTTCCAGGGCCGGGCCCGGGGCGCTCTCCAGGTCGGTCAGCCGGTCCAGATGGGCCAGCCCGGCCTCGGCCAGTGCCTTCCGGGCACGGGCCTCCTCCCGGGCGCTCTGCCCGGGTGCGACCGCGAGCCCGGAGCGGTTGACCACCCCGGCCAGGCTCAGCCCCTGCACCACCAGGGTGAACACCACCACCGCCGTGGTCAGCACCAGCACCAGCGGACGCCCCGGCAGCGGTTGCCCGCCGTCGGCCACCAGCGGGATCGACAGCGCGGCGGCCAGCGGCATCACCCCCCTGGTCCCGGCCCAGGTCACCACGCCCGCCACCCGCAGCGAGGACAGCCCGCGGTCGGGCTTCACGGTGGCCGAGAGCGGCAGCATCCACAGCACCCGCAGCGCGATCAGCACCAGCGCGACGGCCAGCGCCTGCAGTGGCCAGCCGCCGCTGCCGCCGGGCAGTTCGCGGACCAGCGTGGGCAGTTCCAGGCCGACCACGGCGAACACCACGCTCTCCAGGCCGAACACCACCACCGCGTAGACGGCCTCCAGTTGCAGCCGGATCCGGGCGTCGGTCAGCCGGTGCCCGGAGCGGCCGAGCAGCACCCCGGCGACCACCACCGCGGTCACGCCCGAGGCGTGCGCCGACTCCGCCAGCACATACGCACCGTAGGGGGTGGCCAGCGCGATCACCGTCTCCAGCACCGGGTCGGTGGTGCGGCGGCGGATCAGCGCGACCAGCCCCGCCACCGCCGCGCCCACCGCGCTCCCGCCGCCGGCCAGCAGCACGAAGCCGCCCACCGCGGCCTGCCGGTCGACCGCGCCGCCGGCCACCGCGACGCCGAGGGCCACCTTGAAGAGCACCAGCGAGGTCGCGTCGTTGAACAGGCTCTCCGCCTGCACCAGCACCTGCACCCGCCCGGGCAGCGAGAGCCGGCGCCCGAGCGCGGTCACCGCGACCGGATCGGTGCTGGCCAGCACCGCCCCCAGCACAAAGGCCATCGACCCGGTGAGCGGGGTGAGCACGGACGCCAGCACGCCCACCACCGCGGCCGAGGCCAGCACCAGGCCGAACGCCAGCACCGCGACCGGCCGCCACACGGTGCGCAGGTCACGCAGCGACAGTTCCTCCGCGGAGGCGTAGAGCAGCGGTGGCAGGACCACCAGGCCGATCGTCTCCGGCGCGATGTGCAGCGCCGGCACCCCGGGTATCAGCGCCACCCCGACACCGGCCAGGACCAGCAGCGACGGCGCCGGCACGCTCCAGCGGCGGGCCCCGGTGGCCACTGTCGTGCCCAGCACCACCAGCAGTAGGACAAGCCCGACCGCGTGCATCCGCGCACCTCTGATCCACTACCGGGGGCGCTTCCACAGGCCGTGTCAGACCATCCCCCGCGCCGACCAGACTTCCCGGCACACCGGCAGCAACGTTATCAAGCCATCGTCAAGAGAGGACCGACGCTTGGGCGAGGTCGCGCAGGGCCTCGCGGAACTGGAGGTAACGGGCCGGGCCGAGGACCTCGGCCTGCCGCTGTTCGAAGACGGCGATGACCTCGTGGGCGGTGGCGAGTTCGGCCTGGCCGCGCTCGGTGGGGACGACGAGTTTGGCCCGGCGGTCGCTCGGATCGGGGCGGCGGAAGGCGTAGCCGAGGGCCTCCAGCTCGTCCACGATCGTGCCGATGACCTGCTTGTGCTGGCCGGACAGCCGGGCGAGGTCGCTGGCCCGCACGCCCTCGGGCCGGAGGTGCGCCAGCACCGAGCCGTGGCGCGGGCCGATGTCGGTGAAGCCGCGCGCGGTGAGAGTGCGCCAGAGTTCACGCTCGAAGTCGCGGTTGAGGCGGGAGATGAGCACCCCCAGGTCGTAGTCGGGATCGGCATCCGGATAGTCACTAATCTTGACTGTCATGAGAGGTGACTATACACTCATACTTGTTGGCAGACACGCCGAACCGGAAGGACCGAGCCATGTACACCTCGCTGCACTCCGAAGTTGCCCGCGCATCTGTCGACCAGAAGCTCGAGCACCTGCGCTCCCGCCAGTTCACCGCCCGCACCGCGCTGTCCGACGGCTCGCCCGAGCGCGGCGTCCGTCGGCCCCGCTTCTTCCGGGCCCGCCCGCACAGCTGATCCGAACCCGCAGCCCGCAGCTGATCCGACCTCACTTCGAACGACCCGGTCCCCCGCGGACCGGGTCGTTCGGCGTGTCCGGCCGACCCCGCGCCTTACCGCAATGCGCCGACCCGAACCGTCGCCGCGCTTTCCGCCGCCCTTCCGCCGACGGCAGAGTCGTTGGCACGGAACGGCGCCGGGTTGCCGGGGCGACGTTCCGTCCAGACCCCACCAGCGCGTTGTGCCCCGGCGCAGGCGAGAGGACGGCCCATGATGAACAGGGCGGCTGTGGCAGCCCATACCCCCACGCCCGAGAGCCGGACGCCCGAGAGCCGGACGGCCCGGAGCCTGACGGCCGTTGCCCCGGACGAGCTCGAGGCACTGCGGTCCGAGCTCGACCGCATCGACGTCTCCCTGCTGGACGCGCTCCGCCTCCGCATCGCCTGCTGCGTGGAGATCGCTCTGGTCAAGCGCACGCACGGGGTGCCGATGATGCAGCCCCACCGGATCGGCGTCGTCCAGCGGCGCGCGGCCCGCTACGCCGAGGAGCACGGACTCAGCGCGGAGTTCCTGCGGCGTCTCTACGACCTCGTCATCGCGGAGACCTGCCGGGTCGAGGACCTGGTGATCGACGGCTCCCCCGCCGTCCCCCGTACCGACACCCCCCGTGCCGAGCCACCCTCCACGTGAGCCACGGAAAGCGAGCCTGACATGCGTACGCTACTGATCGACAACTACGACTCCTTCACCTACAACCTCTACCAACTGCTGGGCGAGGTGAACGGGACCCCGCCGGTCGTCGTCAAGAACGGGGCCGACTGGGCCGACGTCGACCTGTCCGCCTTCGACGGCATCGTCATCTCCCCCGGGCCCGGAAGCCCGGACCGGGAGCGGGACTTCGGGATCAGCGCGCAGGCCATCCTGACCAGCGGCCTGCCGGTGCTCGGGGTCTGCCTGGGCCACCAGGGCATCGCCCACCTGTTCGGCGGCGTGGTCGCCCACGCCCCCGAGCCGGTGCACGGACGGATCTCGGCGGTGCACCACACCGGCGAGGACGTCTTCGCCGGGCTGCCCTCCCCCTACGACGTGGTCCGCTACCACTCGCTGGCCGTGCAGGAGCTGCCGGAGGTGCTGGAGCCGCTGGCCTGGACCGCGGACGGCATCCTGATGGGCCTGCGGCACCGCACCCTGCCGATCTGGGGGGTGCAGTTCCACCCCGAGTCGATCAGCAGCGAGTACGGGCGCGAGCTGCTCGCCAACTTTCGCGACCTGGCGCTGGCCCACGCCGCCGCCCCGGCTCCCGCCGCCGTCGCCGCCGGCAGCGCCGCGGCCGGGCCCGACTACCGGGTGCACAGCCGCAGGCTGCCGCTGCGCCCCGACGCCGAGTCGGCCTACCGCGAGCTCTTCGCCGAGTCCGCGCACGGCTTCTGGCTGGACAGCAGCGCGGTGATCGACGGGCTCTCCCGGTTCACCTTCATGGGCGACGGCAGCGGCCCGCTGGCCGAGTACCTGACCTACCGGGTCGCCGACGGCGCCGTCGACGTCGAGTACGCCGACGGCCGCAGGGAGCGGGTCGAGCAGCCCTTCTTCGACTACCTCGCCGACCAGTTGAGGGTCCGTCAGGTACCCACCCCGGCCGGGCTCCCGTTCGACTTCAACCTCGGCTACATCGGCTACCTCGGCTACGAGTTGAAGGCCGACACCGGCGGCCGGGCCGCCTACCGGGCGGAGACCCCGGACGCCGCGATGCTCTTCGTCGACCGCCTGGTCGCCCTCGACCACCAGGACGGCGCCTGCTACCTGCTGGCGCTCAGCGCCGGATCCGACAGTTCGGCCGCGGAGGCCGCGGAGGCCGCGGAGCTCTGGCTGGACCGCACCGCCCAGCTGCTGCGTTCGCTCCCGGGCGCGGACACCGACAGCGAGCCGGCCGAGTTCGCCGGGATCGGGATGACCGACCCGGCCGTAGCCGGGATCGCCGAGCTGCGGCACGACCGCAGCGCCTACCTGGACCGGATCGCGGACTGCCTGACCGAGATCTCCAACGGCGAGTCCTACGAGATCTGCCTGACCAACACGGTGCACCTGCACACCCGGATCGACCCGCTGCGCACCTACACCCACCTGCGCCGGATCAGCCCGGTGCCGTACGGGGCGCTGCTGGACTTCCCCGGCGTCGCGGTGCTCAGCGCCTCCCCCGAGCGGTTCCTGACCATCGGTACCGACCGGGTGGCCGAGTCCAAGCCGATCAAGGGCACCCGCCCGCGCGGCGCGAACCCGGCCGAGGACGAGGCGCTGCGGCTCGACCTGCTCGACAACGAGAAGGACCACGCCGAGAACCTGATGATCGTCGACCTGCTGCGGAACGACCTCAACACGGTCTGCGAGGTCGGCTCGGTGCACGTGCCCAAGCTGTTCGCGGTGGAGACCTACGCCCCGGTGCACCAGCTGGTCTCCACCATCCGCGGCACGCTGCGGTCGGAGGAATCGGCGGTCAGCGCGGTCCGGGCGTCCTTCCCCGGCGGCTCGATGACCGGCGCGCCGAAGCTCCGCACCATGGAGATCATCGACCGGCTCGAGGAGGGCCCGCGCGGGGTCTACTCCGGATCGATCGGCTGGTTCTCGCTGAGCGGGGCGGCCGACCTGAACATCGTCATCCGGACCCTGGTCGCCACCGAGGAGGGCGTCAGCTTCGGCGTCGGCGGCGCGATCATCGCGCTCTCGGACGCGGCCGGCGAGTTCGAGGAGACCGTGGTCAAGTCCCGGTCCGTGGTGACCGCGGTGGCCGAGACCTCGGCCCAACTCGCCGGGGCCGGGCTGTGAGCGCGGCCGAAGCGCTCCCGGACGGGTTCCCGGTCGGCGCGCGGTTCACCGTGGTCGGTGGCGCGGGCGCGGTGGGCCGGCTCTTCGCCGAGCGGTTGTGCGGCTCGGGCGCCGAGGTCACCGTGGTCGACCTGGCCCCGGCCGCGCCGCCCGGAACCTGCCCCGGCATCCGCTACCTGCAGGGCGACCTGGGCGCGGTGGACGAGCGGCTGGCCCACGAACTGGCCCGCGCCGACGCGGTGGTGCTGGCCGTCCCGGAGCTGATCGCCTACGAGTCGGCCGGCAAGCTCTGCGAACTGCTCGGTCCGCGGACGCTGCTGGTGGACACCCTGTCGGTCAAGGGCCCGCTGGTCGAGGCCGTCCGCGCCGCCGCGCCGACCCGCGAACTGGTGGGCCTCAACCCGATGTTCGCGCCCGCGCTGGGCTTCGAGGGCCGTCCGGTCGCCGCCGTGGGTCTCAACTCAGGTGCGCGCTCCCGGCAGTTGCTCGCCCTGGTCGGGCGCTGGGGCGGACGGGTGGTGCCGGTCGCCGCGGAGGCCCACGACAGCCTCGCGGCGGCCACCCAGGCGCTGCCCCACGCCGCGGTGCTGGCCCTCGGCCTGGCCCTGCCGGCGCTCGGGATTGACATAGTCGAACTCGCTTCGGTGGCCCCTCCGCCGTTCACCACCATGCTGGCACTGTTGGCGCGGATCTCCTCCGGCAACCCGGAGGTGTACTGGGACATCCAGTGGGCCAACCCGCAGGCCGGCCAGGCCCGCACGGCACTCGCCGACGGGCTGCGCACCCTCTCCGAACTCGTCAGGAACGACGACGGGGCGGGTTTCGCCGAGGCGCAGCAGCGGCTGCGCGGATACCTCGGCAGCGAGCTCGACCGCTACACCGCTCACTGCGCCCAGCTGTTCACCGTGCGCGAGTCCACGTCCACTGCTCACGTCCCCACTGGAGGAAACACCGATGACTGACGTCTCCGTCTCCGTCTTCTCGCACGAGACCGTCCTGACCCTCGGACAGCGCGCCCGGCTCGCCCAGGACCCGCGCGTGGGCGGCGGCAACCTGCTGAAGTCCGCCATCGCCGCCAACCCCAACCCGCACCTGCCGTTCATCCACACACTCAAGCCGATGACCAACACCGAGGGCGAGGAGCAGAGCTCGTGGAGCCTGCTCGACCTCGACTGGCTGGCCCAGAGCTGGGCGGTCTGGTACGTGGGCAAGGGCGTCGGCCCGCGCGACCGGGTCGCGGTGTTCCTGGACGACTCCTTCGCCTACCACGTGCACTTCTACGCGCTGGCCCAGATCGGCGCCATCGCGGTGCTGATCAACAGCAACGCCTCGGCCGAGATCGCCACCTCGCTGATGGAGCAGACCAACCCGGTCGGCCTGTTCGTCAGCCAGGACCGGCTGGCCATGCTCCCCGACGTCATGCAGATCAAGGGGATGACCTGGACCCAGGTCGCCGAGGAGCTGCCCGCTCCCGAGGGCGCCCCGCTGCCGGAGGTCTCCCGCTTCCGCCACGCCCCGGTCGACCCGGTCGCGATCCTGCACTCCTCCGGCACCACCGGCATCCCGAAGCCGACCATCCACACCCACCGCTCGATCGTGGCCGGCCCGCTGTTCCGCCTGATCGACCACAAGGAGCAGCCCGGCGCGGTGATGATGACCTCGCTGCCGCAGTCGCACCTCGGCTGCGTGGCGTACACCACGTACGCGGTGCTCGGCGGCACCCCGCTGGTGGCCGGGTTCGACCGGCCGGGCGAGGAACTGGCCGAGGCGGTGGCCGAGTTCAAGCCCACCCAGGTGATGTCCTTCGCCCACGCCTACTCCGAGCTGGCCGCGCTGGACCTGGCCCCCGGGGTGCTGGACTCGGTCAACGTCTGGATCTCCATCGGCGACGCGGTGCACCAGGCGCACATCAGGAAGGTGCTCGGCCGCCGCAGCCCGGACCTGCCCGCCGCCGCCTTCTACGACCGGCTCGGCACCACCGAGCTGGGCTGGGGCGTGCTGCTCAAGATCCGCACCATCGACTCCGAGCGCAACGACCGCAACGCCGGCAAGCCGGTCGGCGTGGCCGACGTGGTGGTGCTGCGCAAGGACGGCTCGATCGCCAACGTCAACGAGGTCGGCCTGCTCGGCGCCCAGGGCCCGGCGATCACCCCCGGCTACTGGAACGGCTCCGACATCACCTACCGCTCGATGCTCTCCGGCTTCTGGCTGACCGGCGACATGGCCTACCGGGACGCCAACGGCGACCACTTCCTGGTCGACCGCGCGGTGGACTGCATCGAGTCCCCCACCGGCACCGGCTACTCGGTGTTCATGGAGGAGGCCCTGCTGCACGACCTCACCGAGGTCGACGACGTCGCGGTGATCGCCGGCAAGTACGGCGACCAGTCCGTCGCCGTCGCCGTGGTGACAGTGGCGGAGGGTAGCGTCGTCGAGGCGCAGAAACTGCTCGACCAGGCGAACGACGCGCTCACCAAGGCCGGCCAGCCGGTCCTGGCGATCCTGGACATCGCGCACTCGCACGAGGACTTCCCGGTCGGCGTGACCGGAAAGGTGCTCAAGCGGTTGCTCCGTGAGAAGTACGCCAACCTGCCCGCGTACGTGGCCGCGGCCAACCCCAAGTACGTCGCCGCGGTGCCCTGCCCGAAGGAAAGCAAGGAAAGCTGAGAACCATGTCGATCACCGAGCCCACCGCCGACCGGCGTCCCACCGTCGACTTCTACTTCGACCCGGCCTGCCCGTTCGCCTGGATCACCTCCCGCTGGATCCTGGAGGTCGAGCAGCAGCGTCCGCTCGACCTGCGGTTCCGGGTGATGAGCCTGTACGTGCTCAATGAGAACCGCGAACTCCCGGACTGGTACCGCGAGTTGGTCAACAAGTCGATCGGCCCGGTCCGGGTCGCCATCGCCGCGGCCGAGCAGCACGGACCCGAGGTGCTGCGGGACCTCTACACCGCGCTGGGCAACCGGATCCACAAGAAGAAGGAGAAGGACTTCGACCTGGTCGTCCGGGAGGCGCTGGCCGAGGTCGGCCTCCCGGCCGAGCTGGCCGGGGCCGCGGCGGACACCTCGTACGACGAGGCCGTGCGCCGAAGCCACCACCAGGGGATGGACCCGGTCGGCGAGGACGTGGGCACGCCCACCATCCACATCGACGGGGTGGCCTTCTTCGGCCCGGTGCTCAACTCGATCCCGCGCGGAGAGGAGGCCCTGAAGGTCTTCGAGGGGGTCCGGCTGCTGGCCGGCTACCCGGACTTCTTCGAACTGAAGCGCACCAGGACCGGTTCCCTCAACTTCGACTGAGCGCACAGCGCCATCCAGCACAGCGCGGGCCGCTCCGTTCACCCACCACGGAGCGGCCCGCTCACGTCTGCACCCCATGTACCCGAAGGATGTACCGAAGGAGCCAGCACGATGAACGACACCGCCCTCTCCGCCGACCCTGCCAGAGCATTCATCCTGACCGGCTCCTTCCTCGTGGTCGGTCGCTTCCCCCAGTATCTGCGCGAGCTCAGCGAGCGCGGCCTGACCATCCTGCTGATCACCGGGGAGACCTGGCGGGAGCAGGCCCAGGCCGCACTGAAGGACCCGGAGCACCCGGCCTCGGTCATCGCCGAGGTCGCCTTCGTGGACGGGGCGGTGGGACACGAGGGCTCCTTCGTGGCCGGCGCCGTGGCCGCCGCGAGCGGCTGGCGGCAGCGGTACGACATCGTCGGCGCCTTCGCGGTCGGCGAGACCATGGTCGAGCCGACCGGCCTGCTGGCGGACGCGCTCGGGCTGGCCGGCCCCGGGCTGCGGGCCTCCCGGGCCTGCCGGGACAAGGCGCTGCAGCGCTGGTACCTGCCGCAGTTCAGCCCGGCCTCGCTGGTGCTGCCGGCCGGTCAGCGGCACACCGTCGCGCTGGACCAGGTCACCTTCCCGGCCGTGGTCAAGCCGGTGGGCCGGCACTCCAGCTCCGGGGTGGCCATGGTCGAGGACCAGCAGGCCCTGCGCCGCCAGCTGGAGACCTACCCGGACTACGAGACCGTGCTGGTGGAGGCGAAGGTCGTCGGCCAGGAGTTCTCGGTGGAGAGCCTGCTCCAGGACGGCGAGGTGGTCTTCTCCTCGGCCACCCGCAAGGACACCAATGACTCGCACACCTGCAGCTTCGTCGAACTCGCACACACCATCCCCAACGACAGGACCGAGGTCACCGCCACCCTGCTCGCCGCCAACGCGGAGGCCCTGCGCGGCCTGGACTTCAGGGACGGCATCGCCCACGCCGAGTGGCGGATCGACGCCGAGGGCCGCCCGTTCCTGATGGAGGTCGCCGCCCGCCCGGCCGGTGACGGCATATCAGCCCTCTACCACCTGACCCACGGACGGCCGTTGGAGCCCGAGGTGGTCCGGATCGCGCTACGCGAGCCGGCGGGCTACCCCGCCGCCCGGCGGATCGGCCGCCAGGTCTACCTGGAGCACGACGCCGGGATCTTCGACGGGGTGACCGTCGACTGGCCCGGGGTGGAGCCGGTCTGGGCCGAGGAGGGCGAGGTCTGGCCGGAGGTGCTGCCCGGTGCCGCCGACGAGCCCGCAGCGCTGCGCTCGGTGATGGTGCTCAAGCCGATCGGCACCGAACTCGGCCCGCTGCGGAGCTCGGAGGACCGGGTGCTCTCCTTCCTGATCGACGCGCCCACCGCGGCCGAGCTCGACGCGGTCGAGCAGCGGGTGCGCGCGGCGATCACCCTGCACGTCTCGCCCGCGACCGGCGGGGAGGCATGACATGGCCGCGCGGCAGAGCGCGGACGCCGCCGAGGCCCGCGCGAGCGTCGGATCCACCTTCCGGGAGTCACCGGCCGCGGTGAAGGCGCTGCTGGCCGGGGTCTTCATCAACCGCCTGGGCGGCTTCCTCACCATCTTCCTGGTGCTCTACCTGACCTCGCTGGGCTACTCGGTGGCCCGCGCCTCGCTGGGCCTCGGCGCGTACGGGCTCGGCGCGGTGGTCGGGGTGCTGATCGGCGGGGCGCTGGTGGACCGGCTCGGGGCCAGGAACACCACCGTGGTCAGCATGAGCGGCGCCGCGGTGCTGACCGCCTCACTGCTGTACCTGCACGACTATCCGCTGCTGCTGGCGGTCGCCGCGCTGGCGGGGCTCAGCGGGCAGATGTTCCGGCCCGCGTCGGCCACCCTGCTGTCCGAACTGACGCCCGAGGACCGCCAGGTGATGGTCTTCGCGATGTACCGCTTCGGCCTGAACCTGGGCGCCACCGCCGCGCCGCTGGTCGGCTTCGCCCTCTACGACCTCGGCCGGCAGAGCTACGCCCTGCTGTTCTGGGGCGAGGCCGCGGTGGCCCTGGCCTTCGCCCTGCTGTCCTGGCGGGCGCTGCCGGCCCGGGCCTCCCGCCCGGCGGTGGCGGCCGCACCTTCAGAGCCGGATGTGAACCGGCACGGCTACCTCGCCGTCCTGCGCGACCGGCGCTTTGTGCTCTACCTGGTGGCCGCGCTGGTGCACACCGCCGTCTACGCCCAGTACCTGTCGACCCTGCCGCTGGACGTGGCCCACTCCGGGCTGAGGATCGTCTGGTACACGGTCGCGGTCTCGCTCAACGGCCTGGTGGTGATCGTCTTCGAGCTGCTGGTCACCAAGGTCACCCAGACCTGGCCGTTCAAGCTGTCCATCGGCCTGGCCTTCGCCCTGCTGGGGCTCGGTGTGGCCTGCTACGGGCTGCCGATCGGACCCGCCGTCATCATCGCCGGCACGCTGATCTGGTCGCTCGGCGAGATCATCGGCGGCCCCAGCATCTTCGCCTACCCGGCGATCGTCGCGCCCGCGCAGCTGAAGAGCCGCTATCTGGGCAGCTTCCAGTTCGTCTTCGGCCTCGGCAGCGCGCTCGGACCGATGATCGGCGGCTGGCTCTTCGTCCAACTCGGCCACGGCGTCTGGCCGGTGCTGGCCTGCGGCTCGGCCGTCGCCACCGCGCTGGTGCTCTGCGCGGTACGCACCCCCGCGGTCGCGGCGGAGGCGGAGGAGGACCCGGCCGAGGTCACCGCCCCCGCCGCCGCGGCGGCCTAGCCGTCCACCCACGAAAGGACCCTGATCCGTCATGTACCGGCTCTCCGCCAATGAGGTCCCCTTCCCGCCGCTGCCGTCGGTCCTGGCGACCGCACGGGAGGAGGCGGGCCTGCTCAACCGCTACCCGGAGCGCTGCTCCGAGACCCTCGCCGCCAGGATCGCGGCCCGGCACGGCGTGCCGGTCGAGCACGTCGTCCCCGGCATCGGCTCGGTCGGGGTCACCCAGCAGCTGCTGCGGGCCCGGGCCGGCCGGGGGGACGAAGTCCTCTACGCCTGGCCCTCGTTCGAGGCCTATCCGGATCTCACCGCGATGGCCGGCGCCGACGCGGTGACCGTCCCGCTGGACCAGGACGCGACCCACGACCTGGCGGCGATGGCCGCCGCGATCACCCCGCGCACCCGGGTCGCCATCGTCTGCAACCCCAACAACCCCACCGGCACCGTGGTCCGCCGGGCCGAGCTGGAACGCTTCCTGGACGCGGTGCCCGCGCGGGTCCTGGTGGTGCTGGACGAGGCATACCGCGAGTTCGTCCGGGACGAGGAGGTGCCGGACGGGCTCTCGCTCTACCGCGACCGCCCCAATGTGCTGGTGCTGCGCACCTTCTCCAAGGCCTACGGCCTGGCCAACCTCCGGGTCGGCTACGCCGTGGCGCACACCGCCGTGGCGGACACCCTGCGGGCGCAGGCGCTGTCGTTCGGGGTGACCGGGGTGGCCCAGGCCGCCGCCGTGGCCTCGCTGGAGCCGGCCGCCGAGCGGGAGCTGTTCGCCCGGGTCGACCAGGTGGTCAAGGAGCGCGACCGGGTGCTCACCGGCCTCCGCGACGCGGGCCTGACGGTGCCCGAGACCCAGGCCAACTTCTGCTGGCTGGGCCTGGGCGAACGCGCCGCGGCCTTCGGCGCGGCCTGCGCGGACGCCGGTGTGGCCGTCCGGACCTTCCCCGGCGTGGGCGTACGGGTCACCGTGGGCGAGCCGGAGGCCAATGACATCCTGCTGCGGGTGGCTTCGCAGTTCGGCTGAACACACGACACACACGTCAGGGGCTCGGGGATCATCTCCCCGAGCCCCTGACGTGTGTGTCGATCCGGCTCAGACCCGCGTCCCGTGCAGCCATGCCACCTCGTCCTGCAACTCGTCGACGGACAGGCCCGACAGCAACGCGTTCCGCGCCACCGCCGCCGCCCCCGCCGGGTGGTAGAGCCGCTCGCCCATCGCCCGGGCGACCAGCACCGCACGCGCCGTCCGCTCACGCCGGACCGCGTTGTACTTCTCCAGCCGCTGGACCACCGACTCCGGGTCACCGCCCGCCAGTTGCTCGCCCAGCACCACCGCGTCCTCCAGTGCCATGCAGGCGCCCTGGGCCGCGTACTGCAGCATCGGGTGCGCCGCGTCACCCAGCAGGGCCACCCGGCCGTCGGTCCAGTCTGGCACCGGGTCGCGGTCGCAGAGCACCCAGGTCCGCCACTCCCGGCCCAGTTCCAGCAGCCGTCTGGCGACCTCGCCCGGCTGCGGGAACTGCGCCAGGACCTGGCTGCGCGGCACCGGCAGCCCGGCCACCGCCGTGGTGGCGCCGTCGTCCCGGGTGGCCGCCAGGTTGAGGAAGCGCCCGCTGCCGATCGGGTAGTGGACGAAGTGCCAGCGCGGCCCGGCCCAGAGGGTGACCGCGTTGCTGCGCAGTTCCTCGGGCACCCGGGCCATCGGCACGATGGTGCGGTAGATGGTGTGCCCGGACACCCGCGGCTCACCGTCGCCGATCAGTTTGGCCCGCACCGCCGAGCGGATGCCGTCCGCGCCGACCAGCAGGTCGCCGGCGAAGCGCTCGCCGTCCCAGGTCACCGCGGTGACCCCGTAGGGGGTCTGACGGTACGTCATGACATCCTGACTGCCGATCAGTTCCACACCGGGCTCGGCGCGGCAGGCGGTCAGCAGCGCCGCGTACAGGTCGCCGCGGCTGACCACCGCGTAGGGGTTGCCGAAGCGCTCCCGGTAGCGGCCGGTCAGCGGCAACGAGGTGACCCGGGCGCCGGTGGTGCCGTCCATGAACCGCAGTTCGTTGATGTGCACGGCGGCGGACCTGACCCGGTCGCCGACGCCGAGCCGGTCCAGGGCGTGGAACGCGTTCGGCCCGAGCTGGATGCCCGCGCCCAACTCGGCGAACCCGCCCTGCCGTTCGAGCACGGTCACGGTGTGACCGTGGCCGGCCACGGCGAGGGCGGCGGCCAGGCCGCCGATGCCGCCGCCCGCGACGATTGTCTTCACAGCGTTGCCGCCTTTCTGTCCAGGACCAGGTCGTGGCCGATCAGGAAGCCGGAGTCGTCGGAGCACAGCCAGACCACGGTCTCGGCCACCTCCTCCGGCGTCGCGCTCTTGCCCTGCGGGAAGGAGGGGTGCTCCGGCGCCGCCTCCCCCGGCTCATGGCCGGGGCCGGGGCTGATGGCGTTGATCCTGATCCCCCTGGCCGCGTACTCGCCCGCGGCGGTACGGGTCAGCGTGGCCAGCGCGGCCTTGGACGCGGCGTACGCGCCGAGGCCGGGCAGCAGCCCGTTGCTGGCCAGGTTGCAGGCGGTGTTGACGATGACGCCGCCGCCGTGCCGTTCCATGTGCGCGATCTCGTGCTTCATCGCCATCCACACCCCGGTCAGGTTGGCCGCGAGGGTGCGGGTCCAGTCGGTCTCGCAGATGTCGGCGACCGAGGTGGGCGGGAAGGTGACGGTGGCGTTGTTGAAGGCGATGTCGATGGTCCCGTAGCGGCGCACCGCCGCGTCCACCATCCGGGCCGCGGCGTCGGAGTCGGGGTCGGTGATGTCGGCGAGGACGTAGCAGCCCTCGCCCCCCTCGTCGTGCAGGAGTTTGACGGTGCCCTCCAGATCCTCACTGGGCGGGCCGGCCAGGACCACGGTCGCGCCGTTGCGGCTGAACGCCAGTGCGGCGGCCCGGCCCAGGCCGTCTCCGGCCCCGGCGATCAGGGCGACTTTTCTGCTGAATAGGGACACGGAGCTCTCCTGTTTCACTGGAGCCGGATGGCGGGTGGTCAGTTCGCTGGGACGCCGGCGAAGACCAGGCCCAGCTGGGTCAGGTCGGCGCCGCTGTGGATTCCCTCGACGTTCGCTTCCACGTCGAAGGCATAGCTGTGGGTGGGCGGGTAGCCGATCAGCTCGGTGGCCCGGGGCGGCATCGGGGCCTGTGCGTCCTCGACGGACTCCCACAGGAAGACCGCGCCCCAGCGGTTGGCGAACGGATCGGAGATCCAGCTCTTCAGCCGCAGCCCCTGGTACCGGGTGAACGGCTCGATGCCCTCCTCGCGCAGGAAGACCCGGAGCGACTCGATGCTCTGCGCCGACTCGCTCAGATCCCACCAGCAGACAACAACATGCATGATTCCCACACCTCCGTGATGAGTGCGCTGACAATGCGGACGCCGTCCACGGTGAGTACCGATTCGGCGTGGAACTGCATGGACGCGAAGCCGCGTCCGCGCAGGGCGTGCACCTCTCCGTCGACCGGGTCGCGGCTCACCTCGACCGGGCCGTAGCGGTCCGAACGGACCCGGTCCCGGTCGCTGCGGGCGGCGAAGGTGTTGTAGAAGCCGACCCGCTCGGTCCGGCCGAAGAGGTCGATCTCGCGCTGCGCCCCCTGCATCGGGACGTCCCGGCGGACCAGGTCGAGGCCGAGCATGGAGGCGAGCACCTGATGGCTCAGGCAGATGGCCAGGAACGGACGTCCCTGGTCGAGCAGGGTGCGCATGGTCTCCCGCAGCCGGGACACCTTCGGCGAGGAGCACTCCCGGGGATCGCCGGGCCCGGGGCCCAGCACCACCAGGTCGAACTCCTGCACCGAGTACGGCTCGTCGAACCGACGCACCGTCACATCGAGTCCGAGGGACGTGAGTTGGTCGGCCATCATGGCGGTGAAGGTGTCCTCGGCGTCCACCACCAGCACCCGGCGTCCGGCCAGTTCCGACGCCGCCGCCGTTGCCGTCGGCAGCGGGCGCCGGCGCGCCAGCCAGTAGTCGGAGATCCCCCGGTTGCGGGCGGCCAGCGCGGCCCGGACCCGGGGGTGCTCCGCGAAGCGCGGGGCGGGCGGCCCCGCGGGCGGGTCCAGCAGCCCGGCCGCCTTGGCCCGGGTCTCGGCGGCCTCGGCCCACGGGTCGGAGTCGCGGACCAGGGTGGCCCCGACTCCGATCCGGACCGCTCCGCCGTGGAAGTCGGCGGTGCGGATCAGGATGGCCGAGTCCAGCCGCCGCCCGCCGAGGGCGTCCCGGCCGATCAGCGCGGCGACCCCGCCGTAGTAGCCGCGGCCGGCCGGTTCGTGGCGGGCGATGACCCGGCAGGCGCTCTCCAGCGGGCTGCCGGTCACCGTCGGGGCGAACAGGGTCTCCCTGAGGATCTCCCTGACGTCGCGTTCGGTCCTCCCCTCGATGAAGTACTCGGTGTGGGCGACCCGGCCCATCTCCTTGAGGAAGGGCCCCGAGGCCCGGCCGCCGCCCTCGCAGATCCTGGCCATCATCTTGAGTTCCTCGTCGACGACCATGTAGAGCTCGCCGACCTCCTTGCGGTCGGCCAGGAAGTCCAGCACCCCGCCGAGGGTCGGGCCCTCGGGCGGGTAGCAGTAGGTGCCGCTGATCGGGTTCATCACCGCGGTCCCGCCGGCCAGGCTGAGGTGCCGCTCGGGCGAGGCGCCGACCAGGATCCGGTCCCCGGTGTGCACCAGGAAGGTCCAGTACGCGCCCGACTCCGCGGTCAGCAGCCTGCGGTAGAGCGCCAGCGCGCTGCGCAGCGGACTGCCGGTCAGCTCGGCCACGAAGGAGCGCCTGAGCACGAAGTTGGCGCCCTCGCCCCGGCCGATCTCCTCGCTGACGATCCGTCGGACCAGTCCGGCGTAGGTCTCGTCGTCGGTGTCGAAGGCCCCGGCCCCGATGTCCGGCGGCCCCTGCGGCAGCCGGGCCAGCAGCTCGGCGAGCGGCAGCAGCCGCTGTCCGGAGACGCTCATCACCAGCAGCGGCTCCCCGTCGTCCGGCGCGGTGAAGCCGCGTTCGGCGATCTGCCGGTACGGGACCAGCACCAGCAGTTCGTGCGGCCCGGCGCCGGACGGCCGGTCCGGGACCGGCAGTTCGGCCAGGGTGTCCGCCGTGGACACCTCGCCCACCAGCAGGTCCACCAGACCTGGCCCGTTCGCCTCGGGCCGGTGCAGCAGCGCGTACGCGGGCGGCTGCGGCCCGAGCACACGGTCCAGCGGGTCCAGCGGGTCCGGGGTGATCACGCCGCTACCCCCGCTCCGGCGAGCGCGGCCAGCACCTGCCCGGTCGTGGTGACCGAGGCGCAGCGCCGGGCCGCGTACTCCAGCGCCATCCGGTGGTCGTCCGGCGTGAAGTCGGCGACCGCGTCCGCGAGCAGGAACGGCTGGATGTCCTGGGTGAACGCGTCGCAGGCGGTCATCAGGACCCCGACGTGGGCGTAGACCCCGCCGATCAGCAGCTGGTCCCGGCCCGCGGCGCGCATCCGTTCGCGCAGGTCGGTGCGGGCGAAGGCGCTGTAGCGCCACTTGGTGAAGGTCCAGTCCCCCGGGCCGGGGGCCAGTTCGCCGACGATCCTCCGGTCCTCGGCGGAGGTGGTCATCCCCGGGCCCCAGAAGTCCCGGAGCAGTCCGCGCTGGTCCTCCGTCATACCGCCCGGCTGCGCGGTGTACGCGACCGGGACGCCCAGCTCCGCGCAGTGCGCGCGGAGCCGGACCAGGTTGTCGAGCAGGCTCCGGCGCAGCGCCGAACCCGCCGGGAACGGCGCCAGGAAGTAGCGCTGCATATCGTGGACGAGCAGCACCGCCCGGGCCGGGTCGACCGTCCAGCACGCCGTGTTGGCGGGCAGGTCGGCCGGTCCCGGCATCGGGTAGGGCGCTATCGGTGGGAGACCCACTGTGGTCCTCCAGGAGAGGGGTCGGTCAGACGCCGAGTGCGGCGCCGCCGTCGACGGTCAGGTCGTGCATGGTGATGTGGGCCGCCTGGTCGGAGAGCAGGAAGACCACCGCGTCGGCGACGTTCCTCGGGGCGGCCAGCCGCCCCAGCGGGATGCCGACCCGGTACGCGTCCGCGTTGCCGCGGATCGAGGCGGCCGGCCCCGGGCCGCCGGGCTGGAACATCGCGGCCAGCATCGGCGTGTCGGTGGAGCCGGGGGCGACCAGGTTGCAGCGGATGCCGTACCTGGCCACCTCCAGGCCCAGGCACTTGGTGAACATGGTGGCCGCGGCCTTGGACGCGGCGTAGGCGGACATCTCCACCCGGGCGGTGCCCGCGGCGTTGGAGGCGACGGTGACCACCGCGCCCCGGCAGCGGGTGACCATCCGGTTGACCACGGCCCGGGAGACGAAGAAGACCCCGGTGGTGTTCACCGCGAAGGTGAGCGCCCAGTCCGCGTCGGTCAGCACGGTGGCCTCCGAGAGCCGGAGCACCCCGGCCGCGTTGACCAGGTAGTCCAGTGGGCCGAGATCCTCCTCGACCTGTGCCACCACCGCCTCCACCTCGTTGCTGGAGGTGACGTCGACCGCGAAGGCCCGGACCGTGAGGCCCTCCGCCTTCATCCGGTCGACCACGTCGTTCAGCCGCAGTTCGTCCCGGTCCAGCGCCGCCACGATCGCGCCGCGCTCGGCCAGCACCCGCACCACGGCCTCGCCGATACCGCCGGCCGCCCCGGTGACCAGGGCCACTTTGTTTTCCATATCCCTACCTCCGCATCATCCGCGCCAGACGGAGACGAGCTCCGCTGCCTGGTCCGGGTTGAGCCTCGGGTCGCAGAAACTCCGGTACCTCTCGCCGACCCGGTGGACCTGGGACGCGTCGGCGACGCATTCGGTGACGTCGTCCGGGGTGGTCTCCAGGTGCAGGCCCCCGGCGACGCCGCCGGCCAGGGCCACGGCCTCCCGGAAGGCCCGCACCTCCCCGGTCAGGGTCTGCAGGTACCGGGTCTTGAGGCCGCCCGGGCCCGGGACGGTGTTGCCGTGCATGGGGTCGCAGAGCCAGATGACCGGGTGGCCGGCCGCCTTGACCGCCGCCACCAGCCGGGGCAGCCGCGAGGCGACCGCCCCGAGGCCCATCCGGGAGATCAGGGTGAGCCGCCCGGGCTCGCGGCCCGGGTCGAGCCGGGCGCACAGCTCCAGCAGGTCGTCGACGGTCATGGTGGGGCCGACCTTGCAGGCGACCGGGTTGGCCACCGCGGCGAGCAGCGCGACATGCGCGCCGTCCACCCGGCGGGTGCGCTCGCCGATCCAGGGCCAGTGGGTGGAGCTGAGCAGCGCCCGGCCGTGCTCGTCCCGCCGGACCTGCGGGAGTTCGTAGTCCAGCAGCAGCGCCTCGTGGCTGGTCCACACCTGCGGGTCGGTGAGCAGCCGTTCGGCCGAGTCGCCCCAGCCGAGGTGGTGCAGCACCTCGCGCGCGGCGCGGTGTCCGGCCAGCATCCGCTCCGGGTCGGCCCGGCGGGCCTCCGGGTCGGGCTCCGGACTGTTCACCATGTGCCCCCGGTAGACCGGCAGTTCGAGACCGCCGACCCACTCGGTGGGCTGCGAGCGCGGCTTGGCGAACTGCCCGGCGATCCGGCCGACCCGGAGCACCGGGCGGTCGGCGGCGAGTTCCATGACGTCGGCCAGCTCCTCCAGCACGGCGGCCTTGCGGGCCACCTCGCCGGCGGTGGCGTCGGCCGGGTTCTCGGCGCAGTCGCCTATCTGCATCACCACGGCGTCGCCCAGGGCGACCCGGGCCAGCAGCAGCCGCAGCGCGAGCACGTCCTCCGCGCGGACCAGCGGGGTCCGGCAGCGGAGTTCGTCCAGCACGTGGTCGTGCCGGGCCGAGCCCCAGTCGGGCTGCTGGGACGCGGGCCGCAGCCGGAGCCAGGCGAGGTCTCCTTCCGGCCACAGGGTGTGGAAGGCCTCGATCGGGATCGGGGAAAGGATCGGGGAAAGTGCGGTGGTCACCTGTCGTCTCCGTTCGGTTCGGCGGCTCGGCCGACGGGAAGGCGCCGGTCGCCTGCGGCGTGGTCGGCGAAGGCGCGGACCAGCTGCTCGGCCCAGTCGGTGCGGTACTCGTCCAGGCGGGGGAAGCCGCCCTGGTCCGGGTCGCCGGTCCAGGCGTAGCGGACGCCGGGGTTGTGCAGGCCCTCCGGCGGCAGCAGGCCGTGGGAGGCGAAGAGGTGCGGACTGCCCTGGACCCCGGGGCCTTTGGCGGTCAGCCAGTCCTGGTGCACCGCGGCGCTGCCCGCCCCCTCGGCCAGGGCCGAGGCCAGGGCGTCCGCGTCGACCGAGGGGCACTCCCCGGCGATGTCGAGGATGACCGGGCGCAGGCTGACGCACCGGCTCTCGGTGTAGTAGGCGTGACGCAGGGCCGCGTCGAGTTCGTCGCTGCCCCGCAGGCCGCCGACGTCGGGGTGCTTGGCGGCCTGGACCGCCTCCATCGGCGGCAGCGTGGTGACCGGGTACTCCCAGTCGCGGCCGGCCCAGAGCCGCCAGCCGAGTTCGGGGCGCCGCGCCGCGATGGCCACGATCTCGGACTCGACGATGTGCTTGGGCGTGGGTTGGCGGTTGAACAGCTCCAGCGGGAAGGCCCGGTGGTCGATGGGCAGCGGGACGCCGAGGCGGGCCGCGGTGGACCGCAGGGTGTGCAGCGCCGCGGTGGCCCAGGGGCAGCCGAGGTCGGACCAGACAGTGAGGTGAGCGTCCATCAGGTCACCACGCGGACGCCGTAGTCGGTGACCCAGGCGTTGAACTCCAGCAGCCGTTCCAGCACCGCGCGGGCGCTCCAGGGCCCGCCCACGCCGTAGCTGCCGACCGGGGCGTCGAGCAGCACCCGGACCTCCTCGGCCGAGACCAGCCGCAGCACCGGCGCGGCGGGGTCGCGCAGCACCTGCTCGAGCCGGGCCCGCAGCGCCACCTCGTAGCGGGAGTCCTGGGTGGACGGGTAGGGGTTCTTCTTCCGGTCCAGCACCGAGTCCGGCAGCACCCCGCGCATCGCGGCCCGGAGCAGGCTCTTCTCCCGGCCGTCGAAGGTCTTCATCGCCCAGGGGGTGTTGAAGACGTACTCCACCAGCCGGTGGTCGGTGAACGGGACCCGGACCTCCAGGCCGACGGCCATGCTGATCCGGTCCTTCCGGTCCAGCAGGAAGTTCTCCCAGCGGGTCAGGTTGAGGTAGCCGACCTCGCGCATCCGCGCCTCCAGGCCGGTCTCCCCGGCCAGCCGGGGCACGTCCTCCAGCGCCTCGGTGTAGCGCTGCTTGACGTACTCGCCGAGGCCGAGCCGGTCCCAGAGGCCGAGGGCGCGCAGCGCGCCGATGCCGCCCGCCTGCTCGAACGGGTGGTGCCAGGGGAAGGTGTCCGCGTGCACGGCCTCCGGGTCGTGGAACCAGGTGTAGCCGCCGAACAGCTCGTCGGCGGCCTCGCCGGAGAGCGCGACCGTCATCCGCTGCTTCAGCGCCCGGCACAGCAGCAGCAGCGAGTACTCCATGTCGCCGGTGGAGACCGGCAGGTCCTGGGCCCGCAGCACGGCCGACCTGACCCCGTCGTCCAGCAGGTCGGCGTTGTCCAGCTCGACCACGATGTGCTCGGCGCCGACATGGGCGGCAACCTCGACCGCGTAGGGGGTGTCCGGGTCCTCCCACTGGACGTTGCGCTCGAACCTGGCCTCGTGGCCGGCGAAGTCGACCGAGAAGGCCTGCAGCGCGGCCGGGCTGCCCTGCCTGGCCAGGGCCCCGGCGGCCAGCGCGGTGACCGCGCTGGAGTCCAGGCCGCCGGAGAGCAGGGTGCCCACGGTGACATCGGCCACCAGCTGGCGTTCGACGATGTCCTCCAGCAGGCTCCGCACGGTGGCCACGGTGGTGTCCAGGTCGTCGGTGTGCTCCTGGGCCCGCAGCTTCCAGTAGCGGCGCTCGGTCAGCCCGTCCCTGCCGTAGCGCAGCACGGTGGCAGGACGCAGTTCGCGCATGCCGCGGAAGACCGCGTGGCCGGGGGTCTTCACGATGCTGAAGACCTCGCGCAGGCCCTCGGCGTCGACCACGGCCTCGGCGTCCGGGTGCTCCAGGATCGCCTTGGGCTCGGAGCCGAACAGCAGCCCGTCCGCGGTCGGGTAGTAGTAGAGCGGCTTGACCCCCATCCGGTCGCGGACCAGCAGCAGTTCCTCGACGCGCGGGTCCCACAGGGCGAAGGCGTAGATGCCGTTGAGGCGCTCGACGAACTGCTCGCCCCACTGCAGATAGCCGCGGAGCACCACCTCGGTATCACTGTCGGTGAGGAACTCCTGTCCCAGCGCCCGGAGTTCGGCACGCAGCTCGCGGTAGTTGTAGACCTCCCCGGTGTAGCTGAGGACGGGCAGCCCGTCGCCCGCGGACATCGGCTGGCCGCCGCCCTCCAGGTCGATCACAGCCAGCCGGCGGTGCCCGAGGGAGGCATGGGTCGAGATCCACTGGCCTGCCGCGTCGGGCCCCCGGCAGACCAGGGTCGCGGTCATCGCCGCAGAGGGCGTGATGTGCTCGGTCAGATCACGCTGGTAGCAAACCCAGCCGGCGAGGCCACACATAGGGATTGGTTCCAATCTGCGGAGGGCGGGAGGTCAGGACTGGTCGAGGACGGTCAGGACGTGTCAGCCGCCTACCGAACTATCCGACGGGCGTGCGAAATCGCCCCATGGACGCCCGCGCACTTCGTCACCTGGAGGGCCCGTCGGGCCACGACCTGACCAAGTAGTGGATCAGCGTTTCGGAGGTCTCCCACCTCCCGGATAACGTCGGGCACGGTGCGGCAGAATGATCGAGAGGAGTCGCTTCATGTCCATCGACCTGTTGAAGCAGTTGCAGTCCGAAGGCGTCTCCCTCTGGCTGGACGGAGTGACCAGGAACCAGTCCCTCTCCGGGGAGTTCGCGACCCTGGTCCGGGACCGGCGGATCACCGGCGCGGTGCACGCCCCCGACGTGCTCGCCGACGGCCTGCACGAACGGGGCTACCACCGGCAGTTGATCGACCTCGCCGCCCGCGGCGTCGACCCGGCCACCAGCGCCCGGCAGCTGCTGGCCGACGACCTCCGGCTGCTCTGCGACGCACTGGCCCCGGTGCACACCGCCGCCGACGGACGGGACGGGCTGGTCAGCGCGACTGCCGCGGCCGTCCCGCTGCAGGCCGCGGCGGCCGAGGCACGGGCCCTGCACTGGGCCGTGGACCGTCCCAACGTCCTGGTCCGGGCCCCGGCCGGCGGGGCCTGGCTGCCGGTGGTCTCGGAGCTGCTGGCCGACGGCATCGGCGTGGACGTCGGCCCGGTGTACTCCCCCGAGCGCTACGGCGAGGTGGTCGACGCCTACTTCGACGGCCTCGAACGCGCCCGGCTGAACGGCCGGGACCTGTCCGCCATCCCCTCCGTCGCCACCTTCCCGCTGGGACAGCTGGACGCGGCCCTGGAGCACGCCTTCGACCTGCTGCGGCGGCCGGGCCCGGCGCCGCTGCGCCACCGCATCTGTACCGCGGTGGCCCGGCTGGCCTACCGGGAGTTCGACCTGCGCTACCGCAGCGACCGCTGGCGGGCCCTGGCCGCGGCCGGCGCCCGGCCGCAGCGGCTGCTGTGGTCCGGCACCGAAGCCATCGGCCCGGCCGGACCCGACACCCGCCATGTCGACGGCTTCGTCGCCTGGGGCGTGGTCAGCAGTGTCTCGCTACGCACCCTGGAGGCGGTCGCCGACCACGCGCTGCTGGAGGGCGACACCCTGTCGGGGCGTCACATCTCGGCCGAACGCGATCTGGCGAACCTCTCCTGGCTCGGCGTCTCGCACCAGGACCTGGCCCGCCGGCTCGAGGCGGACCATCTGGAGCAGTTGACCGTCTCCTGGTCCAAGCTGCTCCAGCGGGTCACCGACGAGCTGGAACGGCGTCGCTGACCAGGCCGCTCACCAGCCCGGGCAGCAGTCCCGGCACCCGGCCCGGGAACTCGGCGCCGACCAGGTCCAGCAGCGGGGCGGCCTTGACCGCCGTCTCCTCCCACTCCTCGGCCGGATCGGACAGCGCGATCACCGCGCCGCCGGTGCCGTAGCGGACCCGGCCCGGGGTGACCACGGCGGTACGGATGACCACGCTCAGGTCGGCGGCGCCGCTGAGCGAGAAGTAGCCGATCGCACCGGAGTAGATCCCGCGCGGCCCCTGCTCCAGCCGGTCGATCAGCTCCATGGTCCGCCGCTTGGGCGCCCCGGTCATCGAGCCGGGCGGGAAGGCCGCCCGGACGCACTCGGCCGCGCCGCTCTCCGGACGCAGCCGCGCCCGGACCGTGCTGACCAGCTGGTGCACCCGCTCGAAGGTGCGGACCTGGAACATCCCGGCCACCTCCACCGTGCCGGACTCGGCGCAGCGGCCCAGGTCGTTGCGGACCAGGTCCAGGATCATCAGGTTCTCGGCGCGGTCCTTGCGGTTGACCGCCAGGTCCTGCCGCAGCGCCCGGTCCTCGGCGGCGGTGCGGCCCCGGGGCCTGGTGCCCTTGATCGGGCTGGACTCGGCCACCCCCGAGGCGGACACCCGCAGGAAGCGCTCGGGCGAGGTGCTCAGCACCGAGACCGCCCCGAACTGCAGCAGCGCCCCGAACGGAGCCGGGCTGATCCGGCGCAGCCGCCGGTAGGCCTGCCAGGGGTCGAGCTCGGCCCGGACCTCCAGCTGGTTGGTGAGGCAGACCTCGTAGGTCTCCCCCGCCGCGATCTCCTGCTGGCACTCCGCCACCAGGTCCAGGTAGCGGTCCCGCTCGTGCCGCAGCCGGACGGCTCCGGCCTGGACCGGCTGCGCCGGCGCACCGGGCAGCCGGACCGCCGGTGCCCGCAGCCGGGACTCGGCCGACTCCAGCCAGCGGCGCGCGGCCTCCTCGCTCCCGGCCGCGCTGCCCTCCTCGGCCAGGGCCAGCAGGTGCGCGGTGCCGGTGGCGTGGTCCACCACCACGGCGCGGTCGGTGAAGACCAGCACCGCGTCGTCCTCCTCGGAGCGGTGCTGGTTGGCGCCGCCGCACTGGGCCTTGAGCCCGTAGCCGAGGTAGCCGACCCAGCCCAGGGCGAACGGTCCCGGCAGTTCGGGCAGCCGGGTGTCCAGGGTGCGCAGGTCCTGGTCGAGCCAGTCCAGGAAGTCCCCGGTGACCAGTTCCTCGCCGTCGGCGGAGGTGATGGTGACGGTGCCGGTCCAGGTGTCGGCGCGGGCCGTCCGGGCCAGCGGCCCCGACCCGTCGCCCATGATCGAGAACCGGCCCTCGGCGCTGTCGGCGGCGCTGGAGTCCAGCCAGAAGGCGTGGTCCCCGCCGCGGAACATCCGGTCGTAGAGCTGCTCCTCGTCCAGGGCCAGCGGCACCGCCCGGGTCAGCACCCGGAGCCGTCGGGCCGGTGCGGGCTCCGCGACCGGCGCCTCGGCCGGCCGCGCGGGCTCCTGCCGCCGGGGGGCCGCGAGCGGGCGTCCGCGGCGGCCGTGCTCCGCCTCGGCCAGCCGGACGAAGTTGCCGACCAGCCCGCCGCCCTGCTCGGAGCAGGCCGACTCGGGGTGGAACTGGACCCCCCACTGCGGGCGGTAGCGGTGCCGCAGGCCCATCAGCAGGCCGTCGGCGGTCCAAGCGGTGGGCTCCAGCTCCGGCGGCAGGCCGGTCACGGTGAGCGAGTGGTAGCGCACCGCGGCGAAGGGGGTGGGCAGTCCGGCGAAGAGGTCCTGGCCCCGGTGGTGCACCTGCTCGACCCGGCCGTGCACCGGTTCGGGGGCCCGGGCCACGGTGCCGCCGTGCAGGTGGGCCATGCCCTGGTGGCCCAGGCAGACGCCCAGCGTGGGCAGTTCGCCGTGCTCGACCAGCTCGGTGCAGAGGCCGAAGTCCTCGGCCCGGTCCGGGCGGCCGGGTCCGGGCGAGAGCACCACCGCGTCGAAGCCGGCGAGCATCCCGGGGCGCCAGTGCGGATCGTCGTTGCTGAGTACGGTCGGCTCGTCGCCGGTCACCTCGGCGAGCAGGTGGAAGAGGTTGTAGGTGAACGAGTCGTAGTTGTCGACCAGCAGGATCCGCATCAGCCCGCCACCACCTCGAACAGCTGGTGCACGATCAGATCCGCGCCCTCGAGCACGCTGGTGCTCTTCAGCAGCCGCAGCCGGCAGCCGGTGGCCGAGGCGATGGCGCCGAGCGCCGCCAGGTCGCCGCGCGAGCTGAAGTGCAGCAGCACCCGGCCGCCCTCGGTGGTCCAGTTCCGGGCCTCGGCCAGGTAGCGCCGGTGCGCGGCGTAGCCGGGGTCGACATAGGCGCGCTCGTGGACCGCGCGGTACTCGAAGTCGGTCGGCGCCAGGACGTAGTTGGAGCTCCAGACCACGGTGTCGAAGCGCTCGTCCGGGCCGAGGCCGGAGAAGAGGTCGCTGTGCAGCGACCTGACCCGGTGGGCGACGCCGTGGCGCTCCGCGTTCAGCGCGGTGTTCTCGACCGCGTGGGGGTTGATGTCGGCGGCGACCACGGTGCGGCAGTGCCGCAGCGCGGCGCTGACCGCGATGACGCCGGTGCCGGAGCCGATCTCCAGCAGCGTGCCGGTGAGGGTGACGGGTGAGGGTGCGGTGATACCGAGCAGCTCCAGAGCAACGGCGGTGCTGGCGTGGTGCGGCGGGGCGAAGACCTGGTCGAGCAGGTCCCAGTCGCGTCCGGCCAGACTGAACACCCGCGGACGTACGGCCTCGGTACGCGACCAGCGGCTGCGTTCGAGTGAACCCAGGTAACTTCTGACATCCGAGCCCTGCTGCGTCAGCAGACTGCTCATGTCGGCCTCCCCCATAAGAGTGTGATCACCTGGCGGTACACGGTGTCCCCGTGTCGCGGCTCACTCTTGTGGAGGACTCGTCTCCTGCATAAGGTGACGCGGCAACAGAAGGGGGCCGGTACGCGGTGGCCGCGACACCAAGGCGCCCTTTGTGAGAGCATGTCAGCGCCTCTGCGAGAGTCAGGGCAGCCGACGGGGAGGGTCGCAGAGTGGACTCCAATGCGCCGCGCGCGGCAGTCGACGCTCTGATGATGCTGGAACTCCTGGCCAAGGGGGTTCCGGCCAGTGAGTTCGACCGACTCGTGGACGAGGCCCGGCGGTCCGCCCCTCCGGCCGAGGAAATGCAGCAGCTGCTGCGGGCCCGGGATCTGGCCCTCAACGTCCGTGCCCTGTTCGCCCGCCGCCAGCAGCGGGAGAGCGGCCTGGCCGCCCTGGTCGACACCGCGCGCGACCTCACCCAGCCCTATGAGCTGGACGCGCTGCTCAAGGTGATCGCCCGCCGGGCCCGGCAGCTGCTGAACCTGGACATGTCCTGGATCAGCTTCTACGACCACGAGGCCGGCGACGGCTACGTCCGCACCGCGGACGGCCACGCCACGGCGCTCACCGTGGGCCTCCGAATACCCGCCACCGCCGGTGCGGGCAGCGAGGCCCGGCGGAGCTCGGCCCCGCTCTGGACCCCCGACTACCTGACCGACGCCAGGATCCACCACTCCGAGGTCCTGGACGAGGTGGTCCGCGAGGAGGGCCTGAGCGCGCTGATGGCGGTGCCGCTCCGGCACAATGAGGCGATCTTCGGCGTGCTCTACGTGGCAGACCGGCAGATACGTTACTTCACGCCGGACGAGGTCGCGCTGATGAGCTCGCTGACCGACCTGGCCTCGGTCGCCATCGAACGCACCCAGCTGCTGGACCAGATCCACGCCCAGGTCACCGAGTTGGAGCACGGGGCCTCACAGGTCCGGTCCGACCTCAGCGACGCGCAGCGGGTGGCCGAGGCCCATCTGCGGCTCACCGACCAGATGCTCGGCAGCGCCGACCTCGGCGCCCTGGTCGCCCTGGCCGGCGACGCGCTGGACAGCGCGGTCTGCGTACGCGGCACCGGCGGCGAGGAGCTCGCCTGCTTCGGCCAGCTGCCCGCCCTGGACGAGGCCAAGGTGCTGCGGGCCTCGATCGACGCCAGGGTCAGCCGGGAACCGGTCCGGATCAGCGGCACCCCGGCCGGCAGCGGCGAGTCCGGCGAGTGCTGGGTGCTGGCCCTCGGGGTCAACGGCGACGGCCTGGGCACCCTGCTGGTCACCCCGCACCGGCCGCTCACCACCGGCGGTAGACAGTTGCTGCGCCTCACCGCCGGCACCGCCTCGGTCGCGCTGGCCATGCACCGCACCGCGGCCATCGCCGAGAGCCAGGTCAGGGACGAGTTCCTGGACGACCTGCTGTCCGCGCCGCGCCAGTCCACCCAGCAGATCCAGGCCAGGGCCAGGCGGATCGCCGTCGACCTGGACCGGCCGCACGTGGTCGTGGTGGCCCGCCCCGAGTCCGGCTCCCCCGGCCGGGCCGCGGTCTGGGCCTCCTCCTACGCCTACCGCACCGGCGGGCTGCGCAGCGTACGCGGCGGAATCATCGTGCTGCTGCTGCCGGGTGACGATCCGTCGGTCGCCGCCAAGGCGGTGGCCCAGGAGCTCGCCCCGCTGCTCGACCAGCCGGTGACCGTGGCCGGCGCGGGCCCGTTCTCGGGAGTGGAGGGGGTCCACCCGACCAGCGCCGAGGCCCTGCGCTGCCTGGACGCGCAGACCGCGCTGGGAGCGGCCGGCACCAGCGCCACCGCACGTGAACTCGGGTTCCTCGGTGTGCTGTTGAGCGAGAGCAATGACGTGGTCGGCTACATCAGGCAGACCCTCGGCCCGGTCCTGGACTACGACGCCCTGCGGGCGACCAATCTGATCGAGACCCTGGAGGCGTACTTCGCCTCCGGCTCCAGCCCCACCTATGCGGCGGAACTGCTGCATGTGCACCCCAACACGGTCTCCCGGCGGCTGGAGCGGATCTCCGAACTGCTCGGCCCGAACTGGCAGAAGCCCACCCAGGCACTGGAGATCCAGCTGGCCCTGCGGCTGGAGCGGACCAAGCAGAGCCTGACCGACCCCGAGCGCACTCACGCCGCACGGCCCCGGCGGTCGTAGCCCGCGCCACTGCGGCGGGCGGCCAGCACAGCGACGGCATGGGCGACCGAGGCCAGCGTGGCGTGCCGGTGCCAGCCCTCGTAGCAGCGCCCTTCGAAGTCCATCAGACCGACCCGGCCGGAGACCTCGGCGAAGTCCAGCTCCACCCGCTGCGCCAGCTTGGCGGTGCGCAGCAGCTGGCCCCAGGTGGCCTCGTGCCAGTTGCTGAGCCAGAACCGCTGTGATCCGGCCCGCAGGTCGGTCCACTCGCCCAGCAGCAGCAGCGGCGTGCCGGGCCGCCCGGCCAGCCGCACCCGCACCGCCGCCACCATGCTGGTACGGCTGCCGCCGCCGCTCGGGTCCTGCCACTCGACCGGACGCCAGCGGGTCCTGGCCAGCTGCAGCAGGTGCGCGGCGGTGAACTCGGTCCCGTGCCGCGGCACGGCGAGGTCGGCCGCGATCAGCCGGGTGGTGGCGCCGATCCCGGCCGTGAAGGTGAGCCCGGACTCGTCCAACAGCCTTGTCCCGACCCCGAGTTCGGCGTCGGCGAGGTCCAGCACCACCGGGTGCGGCCGGGCCGCGTCGCGGGAGGCGGTGGCCGCCGCCGCGTCGATCGCGCACTCGACCGGGCTGAGCCAGCGGGCGTCGGCGGGGATCTTCGCCCGGCGGCGCAGCTCGGGGTCGGCCATCCAGCGGTCCGGAAGGTGCAGCCGCCAGTCGATCGGGCAGCTCACCGCGTCCGAGGCGGCCCAGACCCCGTAGGCCTGCTGGCAGTTGACCGCCTGCCCGAACTCCGGGACGAAGCGGCGCTCCACCCCGACCGAGTGCTGCCCGGCCTTGGGGATCACCATCGGGCGCAGCACCCAGGCCTGCGGTCGCACCTCCTCCTCCACATAGTCGGCGAGGGCCGCCCGCACCTGTGCGTAGTCCCAGGTGGACGCGGAGATGAAGTGGTGCAGGCTCTGCTCGGCGGCGGTGCTGCCGAGGTGGCCGGCGATATTGCGCATCGACTTGCGGCCGGGGGCCGACAGCAGCCCGTGCAGGTACTGCTCGGCCTTCCCGCGCTGGTCGCGACGGCTGAGCGAGGGGAACACCCGGTCGCAGAGGACGGCGGCCTGTTGCGGGACGGTGGTCTCCAGGGAGGCGAATGTCGTGGTCATGATGTCCTCGTCCAATCGGCCCCCGGTGGGGCAGCGGCTCGGGAGTGGCAGGCGAGAAGGCTGCTGATGCCCCACTCTGGGCCGCCGCCGGGCCCGTACATCAGGGGGTGCTGTCACCCTCTTGGGGGTCCGCGAGTGTGCTCCGGCCACCACCCCCGGCCGGAACGGCCGGTGAAAGCCCCGTTCGTGGCGCTTCCGGCGGCCCCGGGTGGTGGCCGGACCCCCATCCGCCCGGATCCGCCCCCCCGACGGGCCCTCGGCGCACCTGACGAAGTCAACCGGGGGCGCTGTCCGGTACCGGGCCTGCCGCACAGAGTGTGCGTTGGGCGAGGTCCCTGCCGCGGCGGACCGATCCCCGTTCCGCCGTCTGCTTCCGGCCGCCACCGCCCCTTTGGAGACCGACCATGCCCCAGCCCCACTCCCGAGCGTCCTGGCGGTACACGGTCGCCATGCTGGTCGACGCCACCGGCAGCGGAATGTACCTCCCGCTCTCGCTGCTCTACTTCCACTACGTCACCGGGCTGCCGCTGCCCGCCGTCGGCGCCACGATGACCGTCGCGGCCCTGCTCGGCGTGGTCAGCAACCCGCTGGCGGGCATCCTGGTGGACCGCTACGGCGCCCGCACCGTGGTCATCGGGGGCTATCTGCTCCGCTCGGCCGGGTTCGGCGGCTACCTGCTGGTCCACAACCAGGTCGAGATGTTCCTGGCGGTGGTGCTGGTGGCGTTCGGCGACCGCACCTTCCCGCCGTCGATCCAGGCGCTGATCTCCGAGATCGCCCAGGGAACCGCGAGGGACCGGCTGATCGCCCGTCAGAAGAGCCTGCGCAACGGCGGACTGGGCATCGGCGGCCTCACCGCCAGCGTGCTGCTGGGTGTCGGCCACAACAGCTCCTACCACCTGGTGGTGGGCCTGGACTCGGTCAGCTTCGTCCTGGCCGCGGTGCTGATCGCGACCGTGCCCTCGGTGGTGGCCCGGACCCGCGGGGCGGGCCGGCCCAGCCGCAAGGGCGGCTACCGCACGGTGGCACGGGACCGCTCCTTCGTCCGGCTGACCCTGATCAACGCGCCGCTGGCGCTCTGCTACATGACGCTGAGCATGGTGCTGCCGGTCTATCTGACCCAGACCCTGCGCACCTCGACCGGGGTGCCGGGCATGCTCTACGCCCTCAACACCATCGGCATCGCGGTGGTGCAGATCCCGCTGACCCGGCTGGTCATCCGGCGGGCCAGGACCAGGACCGCGGCGCTGGGCGGAGCCGTGTTCGCCCTCTCCTTCCTGCTCTTCGCCTCCTCGGCACTGCTGCCGGGACAGGGACCGCTGCTGGGCTGCCTGTTCCTCGCCACCGCGCTCTACACCACCGGCGAGCTGCTGCACTCCCCGGCCACCTCCGCGCTGGCCACCGGCACCGCGCCGGCCGAGCTGCGCGGTCGCTACATGGCCTTCTACCAGCTGTCCTGGGCGCTGCCGAGCGCCGCCGCACCGACCCTGTTCACGGCGGGCCTGGCGCTCTCCCCCACCGGCCTGTGGCTGCTGCTGGCCACCCTCGCCTCCGGCTCCGCGCTGGCGCTGCTGCGGATGGAGCACCGGCTCCCCGAGGCCGCGGTCCGGCCGTGGACCCGCGACGCCGTCCCGGCAGCGGTCGTGCCCGCCGCAGTCGTTCCCGCACCCACCACCGTCTCGCCCGTCGGCAGCCGTAGCTAAGGAGCGTTCATGCCCCCGCACATCCTCATCGTCGGCGGAGGTCGGCGACTGCACGACGAGATCCGTGCCGCCGCCGCCGGAGTCCGCACCACCACGATCTGTCGGATGTCCGTGCTGCCGAAGATCAACAACCCGCAGCGCAACGCCCGTCTGATCGCCATGAGCAATGACGCCACCCTGGACGAGTGGCTGGCGATGGCCGAATTCCTGCACACCCAGGACCCGTTCACCGCCGTCGCCGCCTGGAGCGAGGTCGACCAGGAGAAGGGCGCGGCCATCGGCGAGCGGCTCGGCATCGACGCCCCGGACCGGGAGACGGTCCGGCTGGTGAACGACAAGGCCGCGATGCGGCACCGGCTGGCGCTGCTCGGCCTGGACGACACCCGGGTGCGCTCGGTCAGCACCGTCGAGGAGGCCAGGGCGGCCGTCGCCTTCACCGGGCTGCCGTGCGTGCTCAAGCCCGACTCGGCCTCCGGCAGCCGCGGCGTCTCGGTGCTGCGCGACCTCGGCGAGCTGGAGGCCGCCTGGGAGTGGGCCCGCGCCGCCGAACCCGAATCGACGCTGCTGGTCGAGGAGTTCCTCAGCGGCACCGAGTACAGCGTGGAGGCGATGAGCGAGGGCGGCGCGCACCGGGTCGTCACCATCACCGGCAAGTTCAGCGACAGCGAGCACCGGGTCGAGGAGGGCCATGTGGTGCCCGCGCTGCTCCCGGCCGCGCAGGCCGCCGGGATCGCCGACTTCGTGGAACGGGCGCTGAGCGCGCTCGGCGTGGTGGACGGGGTCACCCACACCGAGATCATCGAGACCAAGCGCGGCCCGCGGATGGTGGAGACCCATCTGCGTCCGGCCGGCGGCTGGATCCCGCTGCTGGTCCGCGACGCGCTCGGGGTCGACCTGCTCAGCCTGCTCGCCGCCCGCACCGTGGACCAGTCGGTGCTGCAGCGGCTGCCGGGCGAACGGAGCGGGGATCCCGAGCCGGAGCCGAAGGACCAGCTCTGCGCGGCGATCTGGTTCATCCAGCCCGAGACCGGCAGCGAGGGCGAACTGCTCAGCCTCTTCGGCGTGGAGCACGCGCTGGACACGCCCGGGGTGGTCGAGGTGCAGGTGCTGGGCCGGCCCGGCGACCGGATCGGCACCCTGCGCTCCAGCGGTACCCGGCTGGCCATGGTCCGCGCGATCGGCCCGGACCAGGACAGCGCGGTGGCCGCGGCCCGCGAGGGCGCCTCGCGGATCCGCGCCGTGGTGGTCCCGCCCGCCGAGGCCGGACCGCTGGACGGCGAACTGCTGACGGGAGGGAAGCTGCGATGAGGATCCTGATGGTGATGCCCTACCGGCAGTTCCTCGGCCAGGCCAGGGCAGAGGGGTTCAGCACGGTCGCCCTGTGGGATCCGGCGCTGGAGTCGCCCGGCTATCTGCGCGAGGTGGCGGCCGGCGCCGAGGCCTATCTGACCACGGACTTCGGCGACACCGCCGGGCTGCGCCGGGTGGTCGCCGAGACCGCCGCGAAGCACCGGGTGGAACGGATCGTGCACCTGGGCCGCGAGGAGACCATGCTCCCGGTCGCCGAGGAGGCCGAGCGGCTGGGCCTGGCCGCCAACCCGTCCCGGGCCGTGGCCCGGCTCAACGACAAGTCGCTGTTACGCCGGCTGCTGGCCGAGCACGGCCTCTCCCCCGTGGAGGTGCGCCGCTTCGACACTTCGGACCAAGTCCGGTCAGCACTGGGCGAGTTGACCCTTCCGGTGGTCGCCAAGCCGACCGCGCTGGCCGGCAGCCGCGGGGTTCGGCTGATCAGCGGCCCGGCCGACCTGGCCGCCTGGGAGCGGTCGCTGGCCGGGTACGGCTACCGGGGCCCGGTGCTGGTCGAGGAGTACCTGCGCGGGCCCGAGTACAGCGTGGAGACCCTCAGCGCGGAGGGCCGGCACCAGCTGGTCGGCATCACCGCCAAGGAGGTCACCGCGCCGCCCACCTTCGTGGAGACCGCGCACACCCACCCCGCGCCGCTCCCCGCCGCCGACGAGCGGGCGATGGCCGAGCTGGTGACCCGGATGCTGGACGCGGCCGGGCACCGCTTCGGCCCGGTCCACACCGAGGTGGTGCTGACCGGCGCCGGGCCCCGGGTGGTGGAGTCGCAGACCCGTCTCGGCGGCGGCCGGATCCCGCTGCTGGTGCAGCTCTCCCGCGGCTACGACCTGGAGCGGGCGGTCTTCGCGGCACTCGCCGGACGCCTCGAACCGGCCGGTCCGGCCCGCGGGGTGGCCCGGATCGAGTTCTTCGACTTCCGTCCCGGGACGGTGGTCTCGGTCTCCGGGGTGGAGCAGGCCGGGGCGCTGCCCTTCGTGCATGAGCTCTCGGTCCCGTTCGAGCCGGGCGGACAGGTCCCGGTGACCGTGGACGCCAAGACCCGGCACGGCCACGTCGTGGTCACCGCACCCGACGTCGGCGCCGCCGTCGAACGGTGCGCCCAGGTCCGACAACTGATCCGGCTGGAGACACGATGAGAACCACGCCCCGCCCGACCGAGCCCCGTCCGACTACGGCCCACCGCCTGACCGACCTGCTCCGCGAGGACCTGCGGACCATCAGGGAGCGCGACCCCTCCGTGCGCAGCACGACCGAGGCCGTGCTGCACCCCTCCTTCACCGCCCTCGCCCTGCACCGCCTCAGCCACCTGGTGCACACCCACGACCACCGGACCCTGGCCCGGCTGCTGGCCACGGCCTCCCGCCTGGTCACCCAGATCGAGATCCACCCCGGCGCCCAGCTCGGCCGGCGCGTCTTCATCGACCACGGCTCGTCCGTCGTCATCGGCGAGACCGCCGTGGTCGGTGATGATGTGACGCTGTTTCACCAGGTCACCCTGGGTTCCGTGGGCTGGTGGCACGACGCGGAACGGCCGCCGGGCAGCCCCCGGCACCCGACCGTGGAGGCCGATGTGATCCTCGGCTGCGGCGCGACCGTGCTCGGCCCGGTGACGGTCGGCCGGGCGGCGGTGATCGGCGCCAACGCGCTGGTCGTCAAGGACGTGCCGAGCGGAGCCCGGGTGCTCTCGCCGATCGCCGCGGTCCAGCTCCCCGCCGTGCCGGGGCCCGCGACCCTGCCGCAGCTGCCCGACCTCACCCTCCCGGAACTGACCGTTCCGGACCTCGCCGTCCCCCATCTCGCCGTCCACTCAAGGAGCATCGCATGAGCCACCTGGGCATACTCGAGAGCAACCTCTCCGGTTCCGGATTCGACTGCCTGCGGGCCGCGTACGACCTCGGCCACCGGGTCACCTTCTTCACCCGCGACCTCGACCGCTACCTGGAGGTCCCGGGCGCCCAAGCCTTCTTCGACAAGTACGTCGAGCGGATCGAGCACTGCGAGACCAACGACGACTCCCTGCTCTCCAAGAGCGTCGACGCCATCGCCCTGACCGACCCCTTCGACGCCTTCCTGACCGTCGCCGAGTACGACGTGGTGCTGGCCGCCCGCACCAGCGCCCGGCTCGGGCTGCCCACGGTGTCGGAGTCCTCCGTCGCCAAGGCCCGTGACAAGGCCCGGATGCGGGAGACCTGCGCCGCGGCCGGGGTGCCGATGCCGGACTTCCGCATCGTCTGGTCCGCCGCCGAGGCCGCCTCGGCCGCGCGGGAGGTGGGGCTGCCCTGCGTGGTCAAGCCCGCCGACGAGACCAGCAGCGCCGAGGTCAGCCGCTGCACCACGGCCGAGCAGGCCGCGGCCGCCTTCAACCGGATCCTGGCCAGGACCGAGACCACCCGGGGGCAGGACTGCTCCCCCTACGTGATGGTCGAGCAGTGCGTCTTCGGCCCCGAGGTCAGCGTCGAGGTGATGGCCGAGGGCGACCGCTTCCGGGTGCTCGGCGTCACCGACAAGAGCCTGGCCGGGCAGGACCGCTTCGTCGAACTGGCCCATGTCTTCCCCAGCGCGCTGCCGCCGGAGCAGGCGCAGGCCTGCGCCGACACCGCGGTCCAGGCGCTGCGCGCGGTCGGCTTCGACCTGGGCCTGGCCCATGTGGAGGTCAAGACCGACGGCGAGGGCGCCAAGCTGATCGAGATCAACCCGCGCCCGGCCGGCGGCCGGATCACCGAGCTGGTCGACCTCTCCTTCGGCATCTCCACCCTGGAACTGGTGGTGCGTCAGTACTTCGGCGAGTCGGTGCTGGACACCATCCCGGAGCAGCCGGTCGCGGGGGCGGCGATCCGCTACCTGACCGCCTGCCCCGGCACGGTGAGCCGGGTGGCCGGGGTCGAGTCGGCGGAGGCCATGGCCGGGGTGCGGGAGGTGCTGGTGAAGGCCCACCCGGGCGACACCGTCCGTCCGCTGGCCCGCAACGGGGACCGGCTCGGCCATGTGCTCGCCGTCGCCGACCACCCCTACACCGCCGCGCGGGTGGCCGAGGCCGCCGTGCACGCGATCGCCATCCACACCGGGACCGGCCCCGCGCAGGGAGACGTCCGATGAGCCTGCTGGACCTGCCCCAGCGCGGCGCGCTGCGCGTCGCCGACTCGCTGGACCAACTGGTCGGCGCCACCCCGCTGCTGCGGCTGCGCGCCCCCGGATTCGCCCCCGACGTAAGGGTGCTGGCCAAGCTGGAGGGCTGCAACCCGCTCTCCAGCAGCAAGGACCGGGCCGCGCTGTGGATGCTGGACGCGGCCGAGGCGAGCGGCGAGCTGCTGCCCGGCGGCACGGTGGTCGAGGCCACCTCCGGCAACACCGGGATCTCGCTGGCCTCGCTGGCGGCGGCCCGCGGCTACGCCTGCCTCATCGTGATGCCCGACAACGCCACCAAGGAAAGGATTCTGACGGTCCGTCTGCTCGGCGCCGAGGTGGTGCTCACCCCGGCCGAGACCGGCTTCAGGGGCGCGGTCGAGCGCGCGGCCGAACTGGCCGCGGCGACGCCCGGCGCCTGGATGCCGCGCCAGCACGAGAACCCCTACAACATCCAGGCCCACTACAGCAGCACCGGCCCGGAGATCTGGGCCGCGCTGGACGGCAGGCTGGACGTCATCGTCGCGGCCGTGGGCACCGGCGGCACCCTCACCGGCACCGCCCGCTACCTCAAGGAGCAGTCGGACGCCGTCCGCTGCGTGGCCGTGGAGCCGTCCGACTCGCCCGTCCTGTCCCAGGGCTGGGGCGGCCGGCACGGCATCCCCGGCCTCAACGGCGGCTTCCTCGCCGACACCACCGACGTGACCCTGGTCGACGAGGTGGTCACGGTGACCGACCTCCAGGCCCGGGAGACCGCGCTCGGCCTGGCCCGCTCCGCCGGGCTGCTGGTCGGCATCTCCTCCGGGGCCGCCGCCCACGCCGCCTTCGTCCTGGCCCGCCGCCCGGAGAGCTCCGGTCTCACCATCGTGACCGTGCTGCCGGACTCCGGCGAGCGCTACCTCAGCGTCCTCGGCAGCGAGTGACAGCTGCCGCTGGGCCTGACCCTCCGTCTGCCCCTCCGCGCCCTGCCTTCCGCGCCCTGCCCTTCCGAACCGTCCGGGGAGAGAACAGTGAATGCGACAGAATCCGAACCGTCGGCACTCCAGCCGCCGGACCACAGACGCCTTACCGACCTGCTCCGCGAGCAGGTCCAGGCCCGTCCGGACGCCACTGCCGTGGTGTACCAGGACGCCCAGCTGAGCTACCGTCAACTCGACGACGCCGCAACCGGACTGGCCCAGCACCTGCGCCGGCTCGGGGTCTCCGCCGACTCCTGCGTGGGCCTGTACGCCGAGCCGTCGCTGGAGCTGATGACGGCGGCCTGGGGCATCCTCCACGCCGGCGGCGCCTATCTGCCGCTGTCGCCGGAGTACCCCGAGGAGCGGCTCCGCTTCATGATCGAGCACAGCCGCGCCTCGGTCGTCGTCGCCCAGGAGCACCTGGCCGAACGGCTGGCCGACCTGGCCCCGCACGGCACCCTGGTGGTCACCCTGGACCCCGGGCTCCACGCGGCGGACAACGGCGCGGCCACCGTCCCGGGCATGCCCGACGCCCCGGCCGCGGTCGACGCCCGGGCCGTGGCCGGCGCTCAGAGCGTGGCCGACGCTCCGGCGGACGACGGCGTGGCCGGCCCTCCGGCGGACCTCGCCGAGGGTGTGGGACCCGACGACCTGGCCTACGTGATCTACACCTCCGGCAGCACCGGCAAGCCGAAGGGGGTGATGATCGAGCACCGCGCCATCGTCAACCAGATGCGGTGGATGGGCGAGGCCCAGGGTCTCGGTCCCGGCCGCAGGGTGCTGCAGAAGACCCCGATGAGCTTCGACGCCGCGCAGTGGGAGATCCTCGCCCCGGCCTGCGGCGCCACCGTGGTCATGGGCCGCCCTGGCGTCTACCGGGATCCGGAGGCGCTGATCGAGACGGTGCTCGCGCACGAGGTGACCACGCTGCAGTGCGTGCCGACGCTGCTGCAGGCGCTGCTCGACACCGAGCGGCTGGCCGGCTGCTCCTCGCTGACCCAGGTGTTCAGCGGCGGTGAGGCGCTCTCCCGGCGGCTGGCGGTGCAGTTCACCACGGAACTCGCGGACTGCGACCTGATCAACCTGTACGGGCCGACCGAGTGCACCATCAACTCCTCCGCGCACCAGGTCGACCCGGCCACCGTGGGCGACGGCCCGCAGTCGGTGCCGATCGGCGTACCCGTCCGCGGCACCCAGTACCGGATCCTCGGCCCGAACGGGCTCCCTGTGGCGCCCGGCGAGATCGGCGAACTCCAGATCGGCGGCGTCCAGTTGGCCCGCGGTTATCTGCACCGCCCGGACCTGACCGAGGAGCGGTTCGTCACCGACCCGCTGCACCCCCGCCCGCACCACCCCGACGCCCGCTTCTACCGCACCGGCGACCTGGCGTACTGGAACTCCGACGGCACGGTGCAGTTCGCCGGCCGCGCCGACAACCAGGTCAAGTTGCGCGGCTACCGGGTCGAGCTGGACGAGATCGCGCTCACCATCGAGGAGCACGACTGGGTCCGGAAGGCCGCCGTCATCGTCAAGGACGACCCGCGCACCGGCTTCCAGAACCTGCTCGCCGCGGTCGAACTCAACCCGCGCGAAGCCCTGTTGATGGACCAGGGCAACCAGAGCGAGCACCACCGCTCCAAGAGCAGCAAGGTGCAGGTCAAGGCCCAGCTCTCGAACCCGGGCGTGCGCGAGGAGGACGACCTGATCGGCCGTCCGGCCGTGGAGCTGCCGGGGGCCGAGGCCACCGCACGGCAGCGGCGGACGGTCTTCGCCCGCAAGACCTACCGCTTCTACGAGGGCGGCCCGGTCAGCCGCGACGACGTGCTGCGACTGCTCGGCGGGCAGGCGCAGGGCTCCTCGCCGACGGAGGTGTCCCAGCTCTCCCGGGACCGCCTCGGGGAGCTGCTGCGCTGGTTCGGCCAGTACCAGAGCGAGGAGCGGCTGCTGCCGAAGTACGGCTACGCCTCCCCCGGCGCGCTCTACGCCACCCAGCTCTACCTGGAGCTGGGCGGGGTCGCCGGGCTCGACGCCGGGCTGTACTACTACCACCCGGTCCAGCACCGACTGGTGCTGATCGCCGCGGCGGACGGTGCCCCGACGGACGGCCCTGCGAGGTTCAAGGTCCACTTCGTCGGGCGGCGCCGGGCCATCGAGCCGGTCTACCGGACCAATGTGCAGGAGGTCCTGGAGATCGAGGCCGGGCACATGGTCGGCCTGTTCGAGGCGGTGCTCCCGGACTACGGCCTGGACATCACCCCCGATGCCTGGGCCCCGTCCCTGCGCGGCCGGCTCGGCTGCGCCGAGGACGACGTCTACCTGGGCAGCTTCGCCCTGGTGCCGTTCGCCGGGCCCCGTCCCGACGACGCCAGCGACCTCTACGTGCAGTCCCGCCCGGCCATGATCGCCGAGCTCCCGGCCGGTCAGTACCGCTACCACGAAGGCGAGTTGGAGCGGATCTCGGACGAGATGATCATGAAGAAGCACGTCATCGCGATCAACCAGCAGGTCTACGAGCGGTCCAGCCTCGGCATCTCCATCATCAGCCGGGCCCACGAACCCTGGCTGCAGTACATCGAGCTGGGCCGCCGGCTGCAGCGGCTGCAGATGAACGACGTCGGCCTGGGGTTCATGGCCTCCGGCTACAGCTCCCGCGGCGGCCAGGACCTGCCGTCGGCGCGCCGGATCGCCGGGATCCTGGCCGCCCGCGGCGAGGACGCACCGGTGTCCTACTTCTGCGTCGGCGGCCGGATCAGCGCCGAGCAGCAGGCCAGCGAGGGCATGCGCGAGGACGCCGTTCACATGCGCGGCCCGACCGAGATCATCAAGGACGACCTGGCCAACTTCCTGCCCGACTACATGCTGCCGAACCAGGTCGTGGTGGTGGACCGGCTGCCGCTCTCCGCCAACGGCAAGGTCGACACGAAGACCCTGGCCGCCTCGGACGCGCTGAACCGCGCCCTCGCCTCCCGTCCGTTCGTCGCCCCGCGCACCCCGACCGAGGAGTTGCTGGTCGAGCTCTGGGGCCGGGCGCTGAAGTACGAGGACGTCTCGGTCCGGGACGACTTCTTCGAGGGCGGCGGCAACTCGCTGATCGCGGTGGCGCTGATCAACCGGATCAACCGCGAGTTCTGCTGCTCGCTGCCGCTGCAGGTGCTGTTCGAGTGCCCGACCCTGGAGGAACTGGCGCTGCGGATCGACGCCGGCGCCTCCCGCCAGTCCTCCCGGCTGGTGCGGCTGCAGGACGCGGGAGCACGCAACCCGGTCTTCTGCTGGCCGGGCCTCGGCGGCTACACCATGAACCTGCGCGCCCTGGCCGGACGGATCGGCATCGACCGCCCGTTCTACGGCGTCCAGGCCCACGGCATCAACGAGGGCGAGACCCCGTACGCCACCATCGCGGAGATGGCCGCGGCCGACATACGGGCCATCAGAAAGCTGCAGCCGGAAGGCCCCTACACCCTGTGGGGCTACTCCTTCGGGGCCCGGGTGGCCTTCGAGACGGCGCACCAGCTGGAGCAGGCCGGCCAGCGGGTGGAGAACCTCTTCCTGATCGCGCCCGGCTCGCCCAGGATCGGTCCGCACGACGACGCCCTGCACGGCCTGGCCGAGGAGGGCTGCCACCGGGCCTATGTGACGCTGCTCTTCTCGGTCTTCGCGGCCGGGATCGAGGGGCCGATGCTGACCGAGTGCCTGGAGGTGATCCGCAGCGAGGAGGCGTTCATCGCCTTCATCGGGGAGAAGTTCCCCGGCCTGGACTCGGACCTGACCCGGCGGATCATCCGGGTGGTCCGGCAGACCTTCGAGTTCGAGTACTCCTTCCGCGAGCTGCTGGAGCGGACGATCGAGGCACCGGTGACCATCTTCAAGGCCAGGGGCGACGACTACTCCTTCCTGGAGGGCAGCAGCGGGTACTCGGCGCAGCCGCCCCACGTGGTCGACCTCGACGCGGACCACTACAGCCTGCTCAAGCGTCCCGACCTGGACGAGCTGGTGCGGATGATCCGCCGCCAGTCCGAGCGCGGCTTCGCCACCGCCGCAGCGGGTGCCGGCGCCCGGAGCTGAGCACACGTGGGGGGCCGGGCACTATTGCCCGGCCCCCCACGTGCTGCTCGATCGGCGCAGCGGCTACGCGGCCTCGTCGGCCGCCCGTCCCAGCAGATATCCCAGCTGAATCCGGTTCTGCGCGCCGAGTTCCTGCTTGATGTGGAACACATGCGCCTGGAGCGAGCGCTCGCTGATGGCGAGACGCCTGGCTATCGCCTTGTCGGAAAGCCCCTCGATCAGCAGCCGCTGAATAGCCGCGCGAATAGCGGGAATCACCCTCGGCGCCGCGTCGGCGGCCCGCAGTGGAATGAAGGGGAACTGCCCTGCCCTGGTCCATGAGAATTCGAAGAGATCCACAAGAAAACGCACGGTCGCCGGATCGGTGATACGCGCCGCACAGGCACTCCCGTCATTCGCGGGAATAAAGGCGGTGGACCGGTCGACAATGACCAGGGGGCCGAACAGTTCATCCAGGGTCCGCACCCTGGCCCCGTAGGCGGTGATCATGCGGACGTCGTTCTTGGCCTGCTCGTCGAACTGCGCGGTGTGCTGGTAGAGGGTGCGCATCTCGACCCCCTCGCGCAGCCGTCCGCGCAGGCCCGGCGGCAGGCCGCCAAGCGGACCGTCCGTCTGCGCGCCGCCCGGCTGGGCCGTCAGCAGTTCCTCCCTGGCGCCCGCCACCGCGGCGGCGACGGCCAGGTTGACCTCGGAGGTTCCGTACAGGTAGGAGATGCCGACGCCCTCGGCCCGGGCCTCGCCGAGCAGTTCGCCGGACAGTCCGCCCGGCTGGCCGGCTGGTAAGGCAACCGACTCGTCCATCGCCTTCCGGGACAGCTCGGCGAGCACCTCGCCGAGGTCGCGGAGCATGGCCCGGTAGGGCTCGCGCCGGGTCGGGCCGGACGTCTGCGCTGCGCCGGGAATCGTCTGGGACATACGTCACTCCGTCAGGATCGCGTCCGTACGGCACAACTGGCCGGTGCCTCGCTATCAGCCTGCGAGCCGACGCCGCCGGCAACCACAGGACGGCGTCCACTCCGTCAGGTCCACCGCCCCCGGCCGGACCGACGACCCCGGCGGAAATGCCCGGTAATCCATCCTGCGGATTTCCGCACTGCCGCTTCCCGAGCCTTGGCCGGTCTTTTCCCGACCGCATGGCCACTGGCAGATTCGAGGGGAGATCGCTCGCCGCTCGACGATTCCCGGGCCGATCTCCTTTCCCTTTCTTCCAGCGGAGTGGAGAATCCCCTTGAACAGCAGCTTGCAGCCCCGGAAGCTCGATGTCTGCATTGTCGGCGCGGGACCGCGCGGCGTATCGGTGCTGGAACGCCTGTGCGCCAACGAGCGGCACTCCCCCTCCGCCGACCACGTCACGGTCCATCTCATCGACCCCGCCCAGCCCGGTTCCGGCCAGGTCTGGCGCACCGGCCAGTCCCGCCACCTGCTGATGAACACCGTCGCCTCCCAGGTGACCGTCTACACCGACGAGAGCGTCGACATCGAAGGGCCGATCTGCGGCGGCCCCAGCCTCTACGCCTGGGCCCGGCAGCTGCTCGCCGAGAACAGCAAGGCCGACCCCGACCCGGCCTTCGCCGGCTACGACGACGGAACCCTCGCCGAGGCCCGCGACCTCGGCCCGGACAGCTACCCCACCCGCGCCTTCTACGGCCTCTACCTCACCTGGGCCTACCAGCAGTTGACCGCCACCGCACCCGACCACGTCACCGTCGTGGCCCACCGGACCCGGGCCACCGCCCTGGACGACGACGAAGCCGGCACCCAGACCGTGCGGCTCGCCGACGGCACCGTCCTGGCCGGGTTGGACGCCGTGGTGCTCGCCCAGGGCCACGTCCCCGCCGAACCGACCCGGCAGGAACGCGAACTGACCGCCTTCGCCCGGCGGCACGGCCTGCGCTACCTGCCCCCGGCCAACCCGGCCGACCTCGACCTGTCCGCCGCCGCGCCCGGCCAGCCGGTGCTGCTGCGCGGCCTCGGCCTCAACTTCTTCGACCACATGGCGCTGTTCACGGTCGGCCGCGGCGGCACCTTCGAGCGGGTCGACGGGGCGCTGGTCTACCGTCCGTCCGGCCGCGAACCCAAGCTCTACGCCGGATCCCGGCGCGGCATCCCGTTCCACGCCCGCGGCGACAACCAGAAGGGCGCGCACGGCCGTTACTTCCCCCGGCTGCTCACCCCCGCACTGATCGCCGAACTGCGCGCCCGCGCCGAGCAGGGGGCACGGATCGACTTCTCCACCGAGCTGTGGCCGCTGATCGCCAAGGAGGTCGAGAGCGTCTACTACGGCGCGCTGCTGGTGGCCCAGGGCCGGCAGACCGAGAAGGCCGAGTTCGTCAACCGCTACCTGTACGCCCCGGCCGGCACCCCCGAGCGCTACCTGCTGCACTCCTACGGCATCGCGCCGGAGCAGCGCTGGACCTGGACCAGGCTGGGCCGCCCCTACGGCGACCGGACCTTCGCCGACCAGGCCGACTTCCGCGGCTGGCTGCTCGACTACCTCCGCAACGACCTGGCCGAGGCCCGCGGCGGCAACATCGACAGCCCGCTCAAGGCCGCCCTCGACGTCATGCGCGACCTGCGCAACGAGATCCGGATCGCGGTCGACCACGGCGGCCTGGACGGCTACTCGCACCGCGAGCACCTGGAGAGCTGGTACACCCCGTTCAACGGGTTCCTCTCGATCGGCCCGCCGGCCTCCAGGATCGAGGAGATGATCGCCCTGATCGAAGCCGGCGTGCTGGAGGTCGTCCTCCCCGGCACCCGGTTCCTGCCGGACGAGGCCAAGGGCGCGTTCGTCACCGTCAACGGTGACGCGGTGGCGGGCGAGCAGGTGCGCGCCAACGTCCTGATCGAGGCCCGGCTGCCGGAGCCGGACCTGCGCCGCACCGCCGACCCGCTGCTGCGCCACCTGCTGGAGACCGGCCAGTGCCGCGCGTTCACCGTCCCCGGCTACGACGGCCAGCGCTACGAGACCGGCGGTCTCGAGGTCAGCGCCCGCCCCAACCGCGTGGTCGACCACGCGGGCCACGTCCACCCGCGCCGCTTCGCCTACGGCGTCCCCACCGAGGCCGTCCACTGGGTCACCGCGGCCGGCATCCGACCCGGCGTCAACTCGGTCACCCTGGTCGACTCCGACGCCATAGCCCAGGCCATCCGCTCCCTCCCGACGGCCCTCCCGGCCGCCCTCCGCATCGCCCGAAACGCCGCCCACCACCCCACCTTCACCCAGGCCGAGGCCGTCGCATGACACCCGCCGTGCCCGCCACCCCCGCCCCGCCTACGGCACCGGCCCAGCCCGAGGCGGGGCCGGTGGCGGGCCCGGCGGAGGTGGCGGGGATGGCAGGCGCGGCGGAGATGGCAGGGGTGGCGGCACCCGCAGGAGCGACAGCACCCGTGGCCCCTGCGGGGCTGACGGGTGCTGTCAACCTCGTAGACTCCGTCAGCCCAACAGGGCCTCTTGGCCCTGACCTGCTCGTTGCCCCCGCAGGGTCTGTTGATCCCTCAGGCCCCGCCAGCCCCGCAGGCCCTGCCTACCTCCCAGGGCCCGCCGATCCCGCAGGGCTCCTCGTCCCCGCAGGGCTCCACGTCCCCGCAGAGCTCCTCGCCCCGGCAGGGTCCGTCGACGCCGCGGACCCCCTCGGCCCCGCGCTCGACCTCACACCCAGCCACACGGAACTCGCGCCCGCCCGCACGGGCCTCACCCCCGCCGGCGCCGAACCCACCCATGCCCTCACCGGACCTACCCCCGCCCGCACCGGGCTCCCCCGCGGCGGCGGGGCCGTGGACTCCGGCCTGCTCTCCCCCGTCCGGGCCGGCACCCCCGTCGAGGCCGCCGTCAGCGACGAAGCCTGGCTGCAGGCCATGCTCGACGCCGAGGCCGCCCTGGCCCGGGCCCAGGCCCGCCTGGGTACCCTCCCCGCCCACGCCGCCGAGGTCATCACCCGTACCGCCAAAGCCGAGCGGCTGGACCTGGTCGCCCTGGCCCACGCCGCCCGGGAGACGGCGAACCCGGTGGTCGGCCTGGTCCAAGCCCTCACCAAGGAAGTCGCCGCAGCTGACCCCACCGCCGCCGACTACGTCCACCGCGGCTCCACCAGCCAGGACGTCTTCGACACCGCCGCGATGCTGGTCGCGGACCGTGCCCTCCGCCTCATCACCGCCGACCTGCGCCGCAGCGCCCACGCCCTGGCCGTGACAGCCGCCGCGCACCGGGACACCCCGATGGCCGGCCGCACCCTCACCCTGCACGCAGTGCCCACCACCTTCGGACTGAAGGCCGCAGGCTGGCGCAGCCTGATCCTCGACTCGGCAGAGCGGATCGACCGACTGCTGGACGGCGGCCTCCCGATCTCCCTGGGCGGCGCGGCCGGAACCCTGGCCGGCTACCTGGAATACGCCCGAATCGACGCCTCCCCCACCGACCCCGTCAACACCACCAACCTCATTCACCCCACCAACCTCGACATCCCCACCAACACCCCGACCCCAGCCGGTCCCCCTCCCTCTCCCGACCCCACCGCCTACCTGAACGCCCTGACCGCCGCCTACGCGGCGGAAACCGGACTCGCCGTCCCCCTCCTCCCCTGGCACGCCCTCCGCACCCCGATGGCGGACCTCGCCGCCGCCCTCGCCCACACCACCGGTGCCCTCGGCAAACTCGCCGCCGACGTCCAGGTGCTGGCCCGTACCGAGATCTCCGAGGTCGCCGAGCCGGCCGTCGCCGGCCGAGGCGCGTCCTCGGCGATGCCGCACAAGCGCAACCCGGTCCTGGCCACCCTGATCCGCTCCGCTGCCCTGCAGGTCCCAGCCCTGGCCATGGCGCTGACCCAGTGCCTGGTCACCGAGGACGAACGCGCCGCAGGCGTCTGGCACGCGGAGTGGCTGCTCCTGCGCGAGTGCCTGCGCCTGGCCGGCGGCGCCGCGCACACCGCCGTGGAACTCACCGAGGGCCTCACCGTCAACTCCGCACGCATGGCGGCCAACCTGGACCTGACAGGCAGCCAGATCACCTCCGAACGCGTAGCCGTGGTCCTGGCCCCCAGCCTCGGCAAGGCAGCCGCCAAAGCCCTGCTCACCGAGGCGTCCATCACCGCCACCGCGACCGCCCGCCCCCTGGCCGATGTCCTGTCCGAGCTGCCTGCCGTCAAGGCCCTGCTCACCCCCGCCCAACTCACCACCCTCCTGGACCCCACCCACTACACAGGCGCCGCCGCCCCCCTCACCGACCAAGCCCTCACCCGCCCCTCCCACCCGTAACCCCACCACCTGGCCGGACGCCCGTCCCGCCGGACGCCCGCCCCCCGTGCCACCCACCGGCACCAACGCCCGGTAAGGTCCATGTCCGACCACGAAGAATCATCCAGGCGCGCCGCAGCGCACACGGGGGGCGAATCTTGGCTGTCGACGACCTACCGGGCCCGGTCGTGACCTTCCTCAACGTCATCGGCGTCCCCTGGCCGTACCTCAACGAGGACGAGGTACGCCGCTTCGCCGGCATGGTCAGGCAATTCGGCCAGGCCGTGGAGCGCACGCACCAGGAGGCCACCACCGCCATAGCGAACTTCGCGCAGGCCTACCAGGGTCCGGCGACCCGGCGGATGCAGTCCGGCTGGACCCAGATGTCCGAGCAGCACACCCAGGAACTGGTGGAGGGCTGCCACGTCCTCGCGGAGGCGCTCGACGTCGCGGCGGACTACATCATCGCCCAGAAGGTCGAAGCGCTGGCGGAGCTCATCGGCATGGCGGCGACGTTCGTCGCCGACCAGGCGGCCTCCGTGGCCACCCTCGGACTGGCCGAGGCCGCCGTTCCGCTGATCATCGCCACCGGCAAGAAGCTGCTGGAGACGCTGAAGCAGCTGATCATCCAGCACATCATGGGCGAGGTCATCGAAGCTGCCGCCAAGCCGCTCTTCGCCAAGATCGAAAAGGCCATGTCCGGCCTGGACTGGTCGCAGACCGGCTCCGCCGACAGCGCCGACGCGGGCGACGGCTTCTCCATCGACCACGGCACCGCCGGCGCGCACCTCCAGGTGCTGAGCGGGCACGCGGAAACCCTCCGCGGCCATGCGACGGTGCTGCGCAGCGGCATGGCCGGGCTGGCCTTCTGATGGCCGGGGGCGGAGAGGAGAAGGCGGTCTTCCACGCGCTGCGGACGGACGCGGAGAAGTCCCTTCCGAAGATCGCGGAGAAGCACGCCGGAGTGGTCGACTCGGCAGTGGAGAAGGGCACCAAGAACCTGGCCGAACACGCGGCCAACGAGAAGGACATCGCCGAGGGCTTCCGCTCCGCCATGCCCAAGGACGATCCGGTGACCGCCCCGAAGCCGTCCGCAGGCGTCCCCGGCGAGGCAGCGGTCCCGGGCGCGTCCCCGTCCCGGATCACCCAGGCCCTGGACGCTGGCCCCAGCCCCGCCACCCTCGACGCCGCGGCGCCCCAGCTCGGACGCGACGCCCTGCACGACGGCGAGGACTTCAACACCCAGATCGACCAGGAACTGAACGCCCGCGGCCTGGACCGCGCCGAGCACGACCGGCTCCGCACCTCCCCCACCAACGACCTCACGGACGAGCAGATCCAGCAGGTCGTGGACGTCCGCAACAGCATCAAGATCGCCGACGGCCAGGTCGTCACCAAGGTCCTCGGCCCGGACGTGGCCAAGTCCTACCTGGAGAACGCCGACCACCTCCCCAACGGGAAGAAGTTCGACCCCAGCCTGTTCGGCGGCTCCATCGCCCGTGGCACGGACACGGCCGCCCTCACCACCCCTTCCGAGCTTCGCGACGCCCTCGCTCTCGACGACAAGGGCGCAGGCTGGACCCCGATCCCCGAAGGTGCCTCGCATGCCTACCAGTTGCGTACGCACGCACCGGACAACCTTCCGGCCTCGACGACCTTCGGCGCGGTGGACGATCCTGCTGTCGCCCAGCACGTCGCCGACCTGGCCGGGGCGAGCGGCGGACGGGCCTGGCAGGATCCCTTCACCGGAACGGGGTACACGGGCGGAGGAATCCCCGAGTGGGACGCCAACCCCACCGCATTTCTCGGACGTGCTGAGATCTGGAGAATGACTCCGGACGGTGGGGAATCCCTGGCCGGCTACTTCGACGGAACAAGGTGGACGAAGACCGATGGCTGATGCGCGCCCCTACCGACCAGGCCAGCATGTCGAGTACCAGGGCTATGCCTACCGGTGCTTCGGAGACAGCCGCTCGCCGATGATCACAATCTGCCTGGACGAGGGCGACCCGGTGCCGGAAGGCCTGGAGCCCGACCCTGGGCGATCCGACGGCTTCTACCTCGTGGACCCCCGCGACGTCACCGCCTGGTACTCCTCCCGCTGGACCTTCCGCTGGAAGGGTGAACTGTTCTCCAGCGGCGGAGTCCGCGACGGCGAGATCAACGGCTACTACCAGGGCACCAAGGGGTCAGCCTTCGCCGACGCCTACCTGACCCGGATGGGTGCCATCGAGTACGAGGGTGACTTCCCCCTGGAGGAAGTCACCGACATCACCGAGGAGCGCTTCGATCTACTGGCCTCCTGGAAGGAAAAGCACCCGGAATGACCACCCCGACCACCGCCGGGCTGTCCCCCCGCACCATCATCCAACTGCCGATCACCCGCCGGCTCGCCGAACAGTACCTGGGCAACACCGTCGTCCCGGGTACCTTCGAGCCGTCCCGGCTCTGGGGGCTCTGCTCGCGCCTGGTGGACGTGATCGACGCCCGGTCGGGGGCGCAGGCCCGGGCTTACCACGGACTGGCCGACGCCGAGTCCGAGTTCCCAGTGGGCGACGGCCTCTTCGTGCTCCGCTTCCAGGCGCACTGGCCGGCCCTGTTCCGGGCCTCCTTCGGCGGCCAAAGCACTGCTGGCGCAGCCCGGCTCGGGTCCACCCTGGTCCTGCCTGAGCCCTTCCTCGGCACCGGCTACACCAAGTACGCACCGGTCGCCGTCCCCGAGTACTGGCTGGAGCTGACCGAGGTCCCGGTCGGCGCCGAGCTCTGGCACCTCTCCGAGGACAACGCCGAGAACAGCAACGAGGACGGAACCGACAGCTGGGCTGTCGGGCTGGCCCGCTACCCGGGCCGCTACACCGGTTGGCAGACCTTCCCCGCCGCCGAGCAGCTGGGCCTGCCCTCCGGCCCGGCCGCCCCCGCCCCGGCGGGCAGCATCGCCCGCGGCCCGGTCGCCACCTTCCAGGGCGCCCCCTACCTCGCCGACTTCGGCCCCAACCCGGGCGAGGCCACCGTCTACCGAATCGCCGAGGACGGCACGACGATGTCCCGTCCACTGGAGTTCAGCCAGGTCGACGCCCTGTCCTACCGCAGACTGCTGGCCTCCTGGCGCGGCAGCCGCTTCGAACTCCTGGCGAACGCCAACGGACTCGCCTCCCTCGCCCTCACCAGCGGAAACGCCGAGGAGGCCGCCCAGTTGGGCCTCCCCTCCGCCGGCCGCCACGCCTGGCGCGCCCAGGTGCCGGTGGACGACCTCAGCGAACTGACGGAAGAAACCCGCCAGATCACCGCCCCACAGCCCACTCCCTGACGCTCCGTCACCTACGACACGCTGATGCCGTACTCCTGCACCAGGCCCTCAAGACCGCTCGCGTATCCCTTGCCTCCCGCGACGAAGTCCCAGTCACCGCCGCCCCGCCGCCTGAAGGATCCGAGCACCAGAGCGGTCTCACCCGAGCGTCCGTCAGAGACCGGCAGCCGGTCCAGCTCAGCCCCAGTGGTGTCCAACAGCCTGATGGTCGCGTCGGTGAAACCGGACAGATCCGCCTGCGGATTGACCGCTGGATCAACCGCGGCGACCAGGACCAGCCGGTCGGCCGCCACCGGCAAGGCGTCGAACGCCACCCGAATCGCGGCCTTGTCCGGCGAACTACTCGCCACCGCGCGAACCGAACCGTCCGGAGTCCCCGGGTTGTTGAAGAAGACGAAGTGGTCGTCGCTCAGTACCCGGCCCCCGCGGCACACCAGTGCGCACACATCCAGGGCGACGCGCCCCGACCAGGACATCCCCAGCACGTTGTGATCAGCGTCCGGCTCAGCCGCCCCCGGCGTCGTACGCTCCACGGATGCCCCGCCCCCGGCCTGGCCCAACCGCCCCCGCAGCCCATGGCTGTGCAACAGGTCGACCAGTTCACCCCCCGACACCAGTTCCAGCGGCTTGCCACTGGCGAACCCGTACGAACCGGGACCGAAGCCGGACGTGGTGACCAGCACGCCCTTGTTGGCGCCGGCGTCCTGCACGGTGCCGAACAGGTCGCGGACCGCCGTCGGAGGCACGGTGTTGCGGTACCGCTTCACCTGCACCACGATCCTGCCGCCTCGGATCGGCGTGGGGTCCATCGCGTCGACGTCCACCCCGCCGTCGTTCGAGCGCTGTGTCATCACCGCCTGCATCCCCATGGCACGGAACAGATCGGCGACGAGCGACTCGAACGCGATCGGATCCATCTCGTACAGATCCGGCTCCTCATCACCCCCGTGCGAGGCGACGCCGCTCCCGACATCACCCGGCACCCGCCCCGGACGCACCGACGCACGTTGGTCGGGACGCGTGGACAGCTGTCCCCGAAGCCCGTCGACCAGGCAGTCCACGGCGTTCACCTGCTCCAGGTTCAACCCGCCGAAGGCCGAGCGATCAGCCATCACCGTGGCCAGGAAGACCTGGGCCCGTCGGCCGGTGGCCGGGTCGTGGTCGTCCACAAATCCGTTCAGCGCAACCGAATCCAGCACGCCGAACTCATCCGCCGCGAAAAGCTCCCGCAGCGTCAGCAGGACGCACTGCGCCAGCACATCCCGATACAGCGCCCGCCGTTGCGCAGTCGGACGGGCCGTCTCCTTGTCCTGGTCAGTGCTGGGCACATACCGCACGGACTTCATCTCCGGAACGACGTCGTACCTCGGCAGCTCCCAGTTCAGCACCAACTGGCGAGCAGCCGAGTCGTACCCGGCGGTCACCTGACGCGGCATATCCGCAGGCCAGGCCGCAGAGGAGTACAGAGCCGCCGAGAAGTACTCCACCACCGTGTCAGGCTCCCCGCCGCGAAGCGCTCTCGCCATCCCCGCGATGCCCTCGTTGTGCCGCCGAATCTCCGTCAACTGGGCCTCGGCCCACCGGTCGTACTGCTGCCGGTAGGCCGCCAACTGCTGCAGCCGCTGCCCCTCCGCAGTCTGGGCCGCCCGCAGGTCCCGCTCGAACCGCCCCCGCGCCTCCTGCTCCGCCTGAGCCTGTGCCTGCGCCCGACGGCCGATCCCGAGCGACCAGCCCCCGCCCTGAACCGGAACCTGGTACTGCCCCGGATCCGGCATCGGCACGGGTACGGCAAGCCGGCCGGGGGCGAACGCCTCAAGCTGCTCCGCCCGGACCAGCAACGCCGTCCTGAACGCGGGCCCGCGACAGCCGGCCGCCAACAGACCGGTCAGGGCCTGGACCCGCGCGTCCAGTTCCTCCGTCCGCCGCCTGGCGTCCCCGTCCCTGTGCTGCCGGTACGCAACCTGCCGCTCGCGCTGACTGCGGGCGAGGTCACGCTCGTAGGCCCGCTGCTGTCGCTCCTGCTCACGCTGATGCTGCGCTTGCGCCCGACGCTGCGCCTCCACCTGCCGCTGCTGCTGACGCTGCGCCTCGGCCCAGGTGCCGATCAACCCGTTGGAGCGACGACTCATCCGGTACAGGCCCTCCCCTCGGGACACCAACGTCCCGCATACCGCACCGCTGGCCCCACAACCAGCAGTAATGGGAAGACTCTAGTCCGTAGTCCCAGACCAGCCGACAGAAGATCCCAAATGCCCAAGGACCAAGCCGCCCCCGCCGACAGCCCGCAGCGCTCCCCGAACAAACACCCCAGCCCGAAGCCCTCGGCCCGTCTTCCAACCCCCGACTCGACGCAGACTGGCCCAGTCATTCCCGCTGGCCAGATAGGTTGTGCCCCCAGCAGGACTCGAACCTGCGGCCAAGTGCTTAGAAGGCACCTGCTCTATCCGCTGAGCTATGGGGGCGGGACAGGGTGCCTGGTGGTGCCGTGGCTGGATCCCGTCGAGGGACAGGATAAGCGCGGGCTGGCTCTGTGCCGGGCGCGCCAGCAGGGGTGGTGCGCAACATTCCCCCCGATGGAGCGGTCTGATAATCGCAGGTAGGGTCCGTGCGCGCAGCGGTGCGGGGGCAAGGAGGGCGGGCTGTTGTCCACTCGTTACGGCGCTGCTGCCTCAGCCGTTATGGATTCGGCAAGGTTCCGGGGATGTCCGAGAACAGTCAACTGACCTGGGCATTCAGCGCTGCTGGGGATCGGCCCTATGCCGGAAGTACACCCTATCGAGTGGCGAAGCTTTCCACAGGGCCGGGTTTGTCCACAGGCGGCCCCTCTGCGTCATCCGGCGTGCCCGCACCGCCGCAGGCTGGGTACCAGGCACCGGCGGTACTCGCCGGGAGCGACCGGACGTTCCCGCAGGGGAACGGGATGTGATGTGGGGGCAGGGCTATGAACGGCACGATGGTGACGCTGGTCGGCCATGTGATCTCCGAGGTGCGGTACGCCACCACGGCGGGCGGCGTACCGGTGGCGAGCTTTCGGCTGGCGGCGACCGACCGTCGGTTCGACCGGCAGCGGCAGATGTGGGTGGAGGGCGACACCAGCTTCTTCACCGTCTGGTCCTGGCGCTGGTTGGCGGAGAACGTCCTCAGCTCGGTCGGCCGTGGCGATCCGCTGCTGGTGACCGGCCGGATGCGGGTCAGGGAATGGGACAACGGCGAGGGGAACCCCCGGGGCGTGGCGGCGGAGATCGAGGCGACAGCCATCGGGCACGACCTGTCCCGGGGTACCTCCGCGTTCCGGCGCGCCGTGCGGGGGCGTCCCGAACTGGTGGCCAGGGCGTCGTCCCGCGCGGTCGACGACGGGACGGGGCCGGATCGCCCGGTCGGCACCCCGGGCGAGCGGGAACATGAGCGTGACCGGGATCGGGGTCGTGCTGGGGACAGAGATCGTGACCAGGATCGGGACGGGGAGCGGGAACGGGAGAGGCACGAGATTCCGGGGGTCGAGCCGGTGGTCCCGGTTCCTGGCATGGTGCCCGTGCCCGTCCCGGTGCCGGTCCCAGTCCCGGTGCCAGTCCCAGTCCCGGTGCCAGTCCCAGTCCCGGTGCCGGCTTCGGTCCGTACCTCGTTCCCGGCCCAGGTCCCCGCCCTCGCCCCCGCCTCGAACCCGGATTCGCGTCTGGCTCCGACTCCGGCCCCGATCCAGGCTCAGGGCTTGCCCCCGGCCCAAGACCGCCTCCCGGCCTCCGCCATGTCCTCCGCCCCCGCCCCCGTCCCGGTGCTGGTCGGGGCGCAGTCCCGGCCGGAGGCCGGTGCTGGCAGCGGCCCTGGAGCCAGCGGCTGACCCACGGGCGACCTGCGGCTGACGGCCGGCTCACACCTTCCGCCGCACCGGGATTCGGGCCTCGGGCCCCGGTGCGGCACAATGGAAGGCTGTAACCAACACCCCTCTACGACGCCGGACGGTTCCTCTTGGCTGAGTACATCTACACCATGCGCAAGACCCGGAAGGCGCACGGCGACAAGGTCATCCTTGACGACGTCACGTTGAGCTTCCTGCCTGGCGCGAAGATCGGCGTCGTGGGCCCCAACGGCGCGGGCAAGTCCACCGTGCTGAAGATCATGGCCGGGCTTGAGCAGCCCTCCAACGGCGAGGCCTTCCTCTCCCCCGGCTACACCGTCGGCATGCTCCTCCAGGAGCCCCCGCTGGACGAGACCAAGACGGTCCTGGAGAACGTCGAGGACGGGGTCAAGGAGGTCAAGGGCAAGCTCAACCGCTTCAACGAGATCGCCGAGCTCATGGCCACCGACTACTCGGACGCCCTGCTGGAGGAGATGGGCAATCTCCAGGAGGAGCTCGACCACGCCAACGCCTGGGACCTCGACGCCCAGCTCGAGCAGGCCATGGACGCCCTCGGCTGCCCTCCCGGCGACTGGCCGGTGACCACCCTCTCCGGTGGTGAGAAGCGCCGCGTCGCCCTGTGCAAGCTGCTGCTGGAAGCCCCCGACCTGCTGCTGCTGGACGAGCCCACCAACCACCTGGACGCCGAGTCGGTCAACTGGCTGGAGCAGCACCTCGCCAAGTACGCCGGCACCGTCGTAGCCGTCACCCACGACCGGTACTTCCTGGACAACGTGGCCCAGTGGATCCTGGAGCTCGACCGCGGTCGCGCCCTGGCCTACGAGGGCAACTACTCCACCTACCTGGACACCAAGGCCACCCGCCTCAAGGTCGAGGGACAGAAGGACGCGAAGCGCGCCAAGCGCCTGCGTGAAGAGCTCGAGTGGGTCCGCTCCAACGCCAAGGGCCGCCAGGTCAAGTCCAAGGCCCGGCTCGCCCGGTACGAGGAGATGGCCGCCGAGGCGGACAAGATGCGGAAGCTGGACTTCGAGGAGATCCAGATCCCGCCGGGCCCGCGTCTCGGCAACATCGTGGTCGAGGTCACCAACCTCTCCAAGTCCTTCGGCGACAAGCTGCTGATCGACGACCTCAGCTTCACCCTGCCCCGCAACGGCATCGTCGGCGTCATCGGCCCGAACGGCGCCGGCAAGACCACCCTGTTCAAGATGCTGCTCGACCAGGAGAAGCCCGACTCCGGCACGGTCCGCATCGGCGACACGGTCAAGGTGTCGTACGTCGACCAGAGCCGCGCCAACATCGACCCCAAGAAGACGCTGTGGGCCGTCGTCTCCGACGAGCTGGACTACATCAACGTCGGCCAGGTCGAGATGCCGTCCCGCGCCTATGTCTCGGCCTTCGGCTTCAAGGGCCCGGACCAGCAGAAGCCCGCCGGGATCCTCTCCGGCGGTGAGCGCAACCGCCTCAACCTGGCGCTGACGCTCAAGGAGGGCGGCAACCTGCTGCTCCTCGACGAGCCCACCAACGACCTGGACGTCGAGACCCTCGGCTCGCTGGAGAACGCGCTGCTGGAGTTCCCCGGCTGCGCCGTGGTCATCTCCCACGACCGGTGGTTCCTGGACCGGGTCACCACGCACATCCTCGCCTACGAGGGTGACTCCAAGTGGTACTGGTTCGAGGGCAACTTCGAATCCTACGAGAAGAACAAGATCGAGCGTCTCGGCGCCGACGCGGCCCGTCCCCACCGCGCGACGTACAAGAAGCTCACTCGCGGCTGACCAGCGCGACACCTGCCCGCAATACCGCCGGGGCAGGCTTGGGAGCAGGATCCCCTGCTTGACCCCCTGCTCGAATTCCCCGCAAGCCCGCCCCGGTCCTCGGACTCTGGAGACTCCCCGTGCCTCGCCACATATACGCCTGTCCGCTGCGGTGGTCCGACATGGACGCGTTCGGACACGTCAACAACGTGGTCTTTCTGCGCTACCTCGAAGAGGCACGGATCGACTTCACCTTCACCAACGCCGGTGAGGCCGGAGAGAAGGCGTTCTCCGAGGGCTCCGTCGTAGCCCGCCACGAGATCGACTACCTCCGGCCGCTCGTCTACCGGCCCGAACCGATCACCATCGAGACCTGGCTGACCCGTCTCGCCAACGCCTCCTTCACCGTCGCCTACGAGATCAAGGACCCGGACATCGTCTACGTCCGGGCCTCCACGATCGTGGTTCCCTACGACCTGGCAGCGGCCCGTCCGCGTCGGCTGACCGCCGGCGAGCGCGCGTTCCTGGCCGACTACCTGGAACCCGCCACGGTGGCTGCGTGACCACGATGACCGCGCTGCACCTCGCCGACCCCAGGGAATCCGCCGACCTCGGCGCGTTCCTGGTGAGGCTGCTGCGGTACGACAAGGCCGCCGCGGTGCGGCTGCAGACGGCGAACGGCGCGCTGGCCGTGTTCGCCCGGCTGCCGCTGGGCGAGAGCGGCCCGCTGGTGATCCGTACGGTGGCGCTGCTGCCGCAGGAGGCGGACGGACTGGATCTGACCGTGTCGGCGGGCCTGCTCCTGGACGGCATCGACGAGACCGAAGCGGCGAGCAAGGCTGGGGTCGAGGCCCCAGCCCCAGTCCCGACGGTGACCGTCCCCGGGGCGAGGCAAGGGACCAGCCTCGGGACCGATGCCACGACCACGACCACGACCGCGGCCGGGACGCTGACACTGCCCGCGCCGATCACCGGCCCGGCCTGGGCCGGGCTGCTGCCCCCGCGTACGTCCTGGGAGTTCGTCGCCGACCTGGCCACGGGTCGGCTGAACGCGGCGGTCCAGGCGGCGGTGACGGAGTTCCGGCAGGAGAGCACCGACCCCGACGGTCTGGCCGAGGCGATCTGGTCCCGTCAGGTGCACCCCAGCGGACTGACCATGCGCGCCCTGCACGCCGCCCACCTGGTCGGCCTGCTCCGGCAGTCCGAGACGGTGGCCCTGCACCGGCATCCGGCCTGGCTGCGGCTGACCGCCCCGCGCGGCTCCGTGATCATCCGCCGGGCCCCGGCCATAGGCTCCGGCCTCGGCCTGACACCGACCCGCTGACGTCCCGGCCCCTCGCCCGCCGACGAGCGATCCACCCACCCGGCACCCACTCGAACCCACGCCCACCCATGCTGACCAGCCGAAACGCAGTCCCGCTTGACCCTCGACCTGGTCGAGGCCCGAGAGTCCATGACGTGGAGAGCACGTGGTGCGGGTGATGAGCGAGATGTACGGCATCGGCGAGATGGCTCGCGACAGCGGGCTGACGATCAGCGCCCTGAGGTTCTACGACGGGGCCGGCGTCCTCGTCCCCGCGTGGGTCGACCCGGACACCGGCTACCGCTGGTACGGGCCGGGTCAGCGGCAGGAGGCCCGGCTGCTGGCCAGGCTGCGCCGGGTCAACATGCCGCTTGCGGACATCCGGCTGGTCCTGGCCGGGTGGTCCAGCCAGGACACCGCGCTGGTCAGCACGCTGCTGGACGCACATCTGCTGCGCCTGGAGGACGGGCTCGACGACGCGCGCCGCGAACTCTCCACGGTCCGAGAACTACTCGCGCTGAGGGAGCACCCCATGAACGCCACAGGCACAGACACCACCGACACCGCACAGGGCAGCACGCCCCTGCGGCTGACCTTCGCCGCTCCCGATCTGGCTGCCGCCCTGGACACGGTCCGCTTCGCGGTAAGCGGCGACCCGGACCTCCCCATGCTCGGCGGGGTCCACATCGACATCGACGGCGCGGAACAGGCCCTGCGTCTGGTCGCCACCGACCGCTACCGGCTGGCCGTGGCCCAACTGCAGGCCGAGACCGCACCCGGCACCGCGCAGCAGGTCATCGTCCCCGCCGCCCTGGTCGACGCGATGCGTGCGCTGCTGACAGCCGAGGGCGAGGCCGTGCTGACCCTGGACAGCGACGGCAGCATCACCCTCGACGTCGCCGGCAGCCGGGCCGCCGGAGCCTGCCTGGACCATGACTTCCCGGACTACCGCAGGCTCACCCGGCTCCCGGCCGGCCGACGGGTCGCGGTGGACGTGGTCGCGCTGCGCGAGCTGCTGACCACCGGCCCCACCCGGCGCGGCCCGGACAGCGCGGATGTCGACATCTCGCTCCTGGCGCTGACCCCCGACGGCGCGCTGACCGTGGTCGGGGACGCCGACAGCTGTCACGCCGACGACACGGGCAGCGACTCCGCTGACCCCACCAACCCAGGCGACCGCATCGCCGTGAACCGCGAGTTCCTGCTCGACGCCCTCGCCGCCTCGGCCCGGGACCGGCTGGTGCTGGAGTTGGGCGGCCCGGTCGCCCCGCTGGCCGTCCGCCTCCCCGAGGGCGAGGACCAGAACCGCTTCTCGCTGCTGATGCCGATCCGCCTCACGGACTGACAGCACCGCACCAGCCCCGGCCAGTGCCACGCGCAGCGCCTGCCCGGGACAGACCAGACCCCCGGCCCCGGCCCGGGCCCGTCCCCGACCAACCCAGCCCCGCCGGGCGCCCGCCCTGACCGCTCGCCCCGCACCCGCGGAAAACCCGTCGCGCCGCCCGCTCTCGTCCGCGCAGAATCACCGGCATGGTGAACTTCGCGGACGTGGACCGGCGCAACTACCCGATGGTGGACGTGACCACCGGCTACGGCCAGTGGGTGGAGACCTATGAGCAGACCGTCGAGGACATCATGGACCTCGCTCTGCTGGACGCGTTGACCGTCCCCACCTGGCACGCCGTCCAGCGGGCCGTCGACCTCGGCTGCGGGACCGGGCGCACCGGCGCCTGGCTGCGCAGCCGAGGTGTCCCGGCGATCGACGGGGTGGACCTCACCCCGGAGATGCTCGCCGTGGCGCGTGCCAAGGGTGTGCACGACCGCCTGGTCACCGGGGACATCCGGGACACCGGTCTCGCTGCCGGCAGCTACGACCTGCTGGTGTCGTCCCTGGTGGACGAGCACCTGCCCGACCTGCTGCCGCTGTACCGGGAGGCGGCCCGGCTGGCCGCGCCCGGCGCGCTCTACGTGCAGGTGTCGTTCCACCCGCAGTTCATCCTGGCCACCGGGATGCCCACGCACTTCACAAGCGCCGGGGGCGAGCACATTGCCATCAGCACCCATGTGCACCTGATCAGCGAGAACATCACGGCCGGGCTGCAGGCGGGCTGGGAGCTGGTGGAGATGCGCGAGGGTCTGGTCGACGACAGCTGGGTCGCGCTGAAGCCCCGCTGGGAGAAGCACCGCAACGTCCCGGTGTCGGCGGCGTTCGTCTGGCGGCGCAGGGGCTGACCGCCAACCCCTGCGCCCCATCGGGCAGGTACTCCATCCGCCCGACGCTCCGTCAGCCGGAGACCGAGACCCGCCACTCCTCCTGGTAGTCCGCGAAGATCTCCTTCAGGTGGTGGCCGATCTTCAGATAGTCCAGGTCGTCCAGGTTTGCCAGCGACACCCTGACCGACCACTCGGGCCCGTCGAATCCGCCGCCGTTGAGCAGCACCACGCCGGTCTGCTCGGCCAGCCGGAACAGCGGCTCCACCGGCTCGTAGGTCGCCAGCAGGTAGTCGGCAAACGCCTTGCCGCCGACCCGCTCGGCCTCGGCCAGCAGGTCCAGCTCGATGTAGTAGCCGGCCCGCTGCGGGTCGTCGGCGATCCTCATCCCGGATCCCTCCAGCAGCAGGTCGAGCCGCTGCCGGACCACGGACTGCACCTTGGCCTTGTACTCCTTGCCCTCCGGCAGCAGCGCGAACAGCGAGAACAGCATCATCTGCACCTGCTGCGGCAGGCTCAGCCCGGCGGTGTGGTTCAGCGCGACCTGGCGCGAGTCGGCGACCAACCGGTCGATGAAGCGGATGCTGTCGGGCTCCAGCGTGAGCGTCCCGTAGCGCTTGCGCAGCCGGTCCCGCTCGGCCTCGGGCAGCGCCGCGATCTGCTGGTCGATGACGTTGTCCCGGTTCAGGCCGATCACGCCGAGCCGGTGCCCGGTGCAGCCGTAGTGCTTGGAGTAGGAGTACACCAGCACGGTGTTGCGGGGCAGTTCGGCGGCGATGGTGCGGAACCCGTCGACGAAGGTGCCGTAGACGTCGTCGGTGACGATCAGCAGCCCGGGGTTGGTGGTCTCGACGATGCTCTTGATCTGCGCGGTCACCCGGGCCGAGAGCGCCAGCGACGGCGGGTTGCTGGGGTTGACCAGGCAGACCAGCCGGACGGACGGGTCGGCCAGCTTGGCGACCTCCTCCTCCGGGTAGCGCCACTCGCGGACGCCGGTCTCGCTGAAGTTGGACGCTTCCACCCGCACCACGTCGAACTCGTAGGTGTCGAGTTCCGGGATCTCGATGTAGGGGGTGAACACCGGCACCATCAGGGCGATCCGGTCGCCCTTTTTCAGCACCCCGTTCTTCATCAGCGAGTCGAAGATGTAGCACATGGCGGCGGTGCCGCCCTCGGTCGCGAACAGGTCGAGCTCGGCCCCGGCGGGCGGCCGGGAGTCCATCAGCTCCTCCTGCAGGTAGCCGCGGACGATCTGCTCGCCGTGCACCAGCATCCGGTCCGGCACCGGGTAGTTGTCGCCGATGATGCCGTCGGTCAGCTCGTGCACCCAGGCGTCGCGGTCGAAGCCGAAGCGGGTGGTGGCCAGCTCCACGCAGTCCCTGAGCAGGGCGATCCCGGGCAGCTCGGGGTGCGAGGCGGCGTAGGCGTCGAAGCGCGCGGCGCTGCCGTGCAGCTCGGGCATGCCGCCGAGGTTGTCGGCGGTCCAGACCCGGCGGCTCTCGGTGAGGGCGAACGCGCCGAGCGCGAAGTACGCCTCGCGCGGCCCGGTGGCGACCCAGTTGGGGTTGCCGCGACCGGCGTTGAGCATGGCCTTGGTGCTGCGGCCCTTCTGCGCGGGCTGTCCGGCCTGGTACTTCTCGGCGAGGGCGATGAACTCGCCCTTGAGCTCGAACGGGCTGAGCTGGGAGAGGCGGTGCATCTCCGCGCGGGTCACGGTGGTCTTGGGCACAGGAATCTCCAACGGTGTGTCAGGTCAGCGAAGCGACAGGCAAAACAGAGGGCAGAACGGCGGACGGGCCAGAGGGTCAGGCGAGGAGAGCGACGATGATCGCGCCCCAGATGGTGAGCAGCACGTTCCCGACGGCGTACGGGATGGTGTAGCCGAGGGTCGGCACCTGCGACTCCGCCGCCTCGCCGATCGCGCCGATCGCCGCCGTCGTGGTCTGCGACCCCGCGACCACGCCCATCAGGATCGGGGTGCGGATCTTCAGCACGTAGTGCCCGAACAGCAGTCCGACGATCAGCGGGATCACCGTGGCGACCGCGCCCCACAGCAGCAGGCTCCAGCCGGCCGTCGCCAGGCCGCTGCTGAACCCGGGCCCGGCGTTGATGCCGACGATCGCGACGAACATGCACAGCCCGAGCGTGTCCATGAACCACTGCGCCCCCGGCGGGACGTTGCCGTACGTGGGGTAGCGACCGCGGATCCAGCCGAACACCAGGCCCATGATCAGGGCGCCGCCGGAGGTGGACAGGCTGATCGGCACCCCGCCCGCGGTGAGCGCGGGGATGCCGATGCAGCCGCCGAGGAAGATGCCGAGGCCGACCCAGATCATGTCGGTGGCGAAGCTGGTCGGCACGGGCTTGCCGATGGCCTGCCCGGCCGGGTCGACCAGCCGCTTCGGTCCGGTGAGCACCAGCGTGTCGCCCCGGTCGATGGTGGAGTTCAGCCGGTACGGGAACTCGCTGCCGGAGCGGTAGATCTTCTCGATGAAGACGCCGACCATCAGCGGCTCGGCCCGCAGCTGGGCGACGGTCCGTCCGATCTGCTCCTTCTCGGACACGACCACGTGCAGCGTCTCGGTCTGGTAGCCGAGCAGTTGGACGTCGTCCGACTCGGGGCCGATGTGGCCGACCGGGTCGAAGGAGACCAGGTCCTGCCGCAGCGCGCTGACCGCGAGGACGTCCCCGTCCGCGATCACGGTCTGCTGGTCGTGGTCCAGGATGACGCCGTCGCGGCGGATCCGGGTGAGGTAGATCCGCCGACCCAGCTGCTTCTGCTGCTGCTCGAAGTCCTCGATGGTGCGGCCGACGATGCCGGGGACGGTGACGGTGAAGGCCCGCAGCACCACCTCGTAGTAGCCCTCGCCGAGGTCGGGGTTGCCGCTGGGGACGTCGAGTTCCTTGGCCAGGGCGGCGCTGTCCCGCTTGAGGTCGCTCTTGAGCAGCCGGGGCGCGATGTTGGCCAGCAGGATGGCGCAGAGGATGGTGCCCAGCGGATAGGTGACGGCGTAGGCGACCGGGACCAGGTTCTGCTGGGCGCTGATCTCATGGGGCGTCAGGCCCGGCAGGTTGCCGATGGCGTCCTGGGCGACGCCGATGACCGCGGACTGGGTGAGCGCGCCGCCGAGCAGCCCCGCGCCCAGGCCGGTGCCGTAGCCAAGCATCTCGGCGAAGCCGTAGCAGACCAGGAGCCCGGTGACACAGACCACCAGGGCGACCGCGGCCTGCGGCAGCCCGTCCTTCTTCAGTCCGCGGAAGAACTGCGGGCCGACCTTATAGCCGAGGGCGAACAGGAACATGATGAAGAAGACCGACTTGACCGTGCCGTTGACGGACACATTGGTGGCCCAGCCGGCGAAGAGCCCGGCGATGAGGCAGCCGGTGACGGCGCCGAGGCCGATGGCCCGCCAGTGCAGTCTGCCGACCAGGAAGCCGACGGCCACTGTCAGGAAGATCAGCAGTTCCGGGTAGGGCTTGAAGATGTGGTCGGTGAGCCAGTCCACCACGGAAGTCGGCCGCCTCTCAGTTCTGTCGCTCGGGGCGCCGGTCCGACGACCCGGTTCGACAATAAGCTGCCTTATGTCTTATATGTCCGCATTGACCGGCGCTGCGGCTCCCGTGGCGTGCCGCCCGCGCCCCGCGCCCGTGGCGTGCCTGCCCGTACCCGTGGCGTTCCCGCCCCGCCCGTGGCAGCACCGGCGCCCCCGAAAACCAGGTGCGCCCCCTCCCCCGGCCCCTGGACACTGAGGTCTCCCCCAACTGCCCTTGTCGAATGTCGAATGCCGAAGGAGTCCTGTGCAGGGAAATGTCACCGTGTCGCCCGCCCAGGTCCCCGAGCTGCTGCTCGGCCTGGCGACGGTCCGTCCGGTCTTCCTCTGGGGCGCTCCCGGCATCGGCAAGTCCTCCCTGGTCCGGCAGTTCGCCGACTCGCTCGGCCTGCACTGCGTCAGCCTGATCGGCACCCAGCTCGCTCCCGAGGACCTGATCGGGGTCCCGCAGATCACCCCCGAGGGCCGCTCCCGCTTCTGCCCGCCCGAGTCGATCGCCCGCGACGAGCCGTACTGCCTCTTCCTGGACGAGCTCAACGCCGCCACGCCCGACGTCCAGAAGGCCTTCTACTCGCTGATCCTGGACCGCCGGATCGGCTCCTACGAGCTGCCGCCGGGCAGCATCGTGATCGGCGCCGGCAACCGCGCCACCGATGGCGCGCTGGCCCGCCCGATGGCATCCGCGCTGGTCAACCGGCTTGCCCACATCCACCTGCGGGCCAGCACCAGTGACTGGATGACCTGGGCGGCCGGCCATGGCATCCACCCCTGGATCACCGACTACCTGGTCGACCGGCCGGACCACCTCTGGTCCGCCCCGCCGAAGACCGAGGAGCCGTTCTCCACGCCCCGCGCCTGGCACATGCTCTCCGACGCGTTGCACTCCTTCGGCCCGACCCTGGACGAGGACACCCTCAAGGTGCTCGCCCACGGCATGCTGACGCCCGCCCACGCCGTCTCCTTCTGCGGCTACGCGAAGATCGTCCGGCACTCCTTCGGCCTGGAGGCGATCCTCAAGGGCGACGCCTCCTGGCCGAAGCGGGTCGAGGACCGCGACCTGCTCTACTACCTCGCCGACGCCTTCCGGGGCCGTCTGGTCAAGGAGCTCCCGACCAGCAAGGAGCACGCCTCGGCCGGCGTCCGGCAGACCGCCTACCGGGCCAAGTCGCTGCTGGTGCAGCTCGCCGAGATCTCGGTCGAGGTGGCCCAGACCGTGATCGCGGACGGGCCCGACGGCAACCCGGTGCTGCCGTCCTGGTTCCTGATCGAGGCCGCCCGCGACCTCCCCCGCCTGGTCGAGGCCCGCCGATGACCGGCCCCCGCCCGCCCGGCACCCGCCCGAGCACCGCCCGCCCGCCCGGCACCCACCTCTGCGACCCCCACCCGACCGCCCCCCGCCCCAGCAAGCAGCCGCGATGAGCACCCGTCAGAAACCCTCCGCCGGCGCCCCGAAGGAGGACCCGGCCGCAGCCGCCTTCGCCGCCGGAATCGCGCTGCTCAAGCGCAACCCCGCGCTCGCCGCCGTCCCCTTCTCGGTCTGCGCCGCCAAGGACACCGCCGCCCATCCCACCCTGCACCCCGGTCTGACCTGCGGTCACCACCCCGCCGCCGGCTGGGCCGTGATCAGCTCCAACGGTGTGCTGCACCACAACCGGCGCCGCCGCGCCGAGCCCGAGGAGTGGGCCTGGGCCCTGGCGCACAGCGTGCTGCACCTGGGCTTCGGCCATGTCCCGGCCGCCCGGGGCCTCCGCACCCAGCCGGACGAGTTCGAGCTGGCGGCGCGCTGCGCCGTGGTCAACCGCTTCCTGGCGACCTTCACCATCGGCCGCGCCCCGGACGACCTGCCCGCGCAGTACCCCGGCGACGACGAGGAGCAGCTGGCCGCCCGCTGGCGCCGCACCGGCGTCCCGGCCGCGTACACGCACTGCGGAGTCGCCGCAGGCGTCCCCGACCAGCTGCTGGTGCCCTGGGCCCGCTCGGAGCAGGACCCCGAGGACTGGACCGCCGCCTTCGCCCACGCCCTCACCCGGACCGTCTCCGCCGCGATGGACGTCGCCGCGGGCCGCCGCGACCTGCTGTCCGGCGAGCGGCTGCCGCAGCGGCCCTGGGAACGCGCGCTGAACTGGTTCGTCTCCTCGTACCCGCTGCTCGGCGGGCTCGCGGCCGGGATGACCCTGGTCGCGGACGCCGAACTGGCCCGGGCCCACGGCATCTCGGTCGCCGCCGTCAACGCGGAGGCCGGGGAGATCTACCTGAACCCGCTGCGGCAGTACAGCGACGAGGAGTGGCGCTTCATCCTGGCCCACGAGATGCTGCACGCCGCGCTGCGCCACGGCGAGCGCACCGGCGGCCGGGATCCGTACCTCTTCAATGTCGCCGCCGACTACGTGGTCAACGGCTGGCTGCTGGAGATGGGCGTCGGAATGATGCCCGAGGGCCTGCTGCACGACCCCGAGCTGCGCGGACTCTCCGCGGAGGAGGTCTACGACCGGATCGTCCGGGACCAGCGGCGGCTGCGCCGACTGGCCACCCTGCGCGGCAAGGGCCTCGGCGACATCCTCGGCGAGCCGCTGCACCGGCTGCCGCCGGGCGGCTTCGTCGACCTGGACGAGTTCTACCGGCGCGGGCTGCAGCAGGGCTTCGAGCTGCACACCCGCGAGCGCGGGCTGCTCCCGGCCGGGCTGGTCGAGGAGATCCGCGCGCTGGCCCAGCCGCCGCTGCCCTGGGACGCCCGGCTGGCCCGCTGGTTCGACGAGTTCGTGCCCCGCCCCGAGCCGGTCCGCTCCTACGCCCGCCCCTCCCGCCGCCAGGCGTCCACCCCCGACATCCCGCGCGCCGGACGGTACTTCCCGCCGGAGGAGGTCCCCCGCTGCACCTTCGGGGTGCTGCTGGACACCTCGGGGTCGATGAGCCGGATCCTGCTCGGCAAGGCGCTGGGCGCCATCGCCTCCTACGCGGCCTCCCGCGACGTGCCCGCCGCCCGGCTGGTGATGTGCGACGCGGCGCCGTTCGACGCCGGCTACCTGCCGGTGACCGAGATCGCCGGGCGGGTACGGGTCCGCGGACGCGGCGGCACCGTGCTGCAGCCCGGCATCGACCTGCTCCAGCGCGCCCCGGACTTCCCGGCCGAGGCCCCGCTGCTGATCATCACCGACACCGACTGCGACGTGCTCCGGGTCCCGCGCCGCGAGCACGCCTACCTGGTCCCGCGCGGCGCGACCCTGCCGTTCACCCCGCGCGGCCCGGTCTTCCACCTCAGCTGACCCGGAGCCGGGCTCCCGGCGCCCGCGCCCGGCCTCAGCGGCGGAGCTTCCACACCAGCAGTCGGATCAGGGAGACCACGCTGACCACCACCCCGACCCCGACGCTGAACGCCATGCACCCCGCGATAATCCAGAGCGGTGTTTCCATCGTCCGACCCCCGTAGGACTTCCCCGCACGTCGGCCTCGCGGCCGCTGTCAGTGCTCACCACTGTCAGTGCCCAGTGGTACGTTCCGCAGAATAGGGCCGCGTACCGGACGGCACCACAACCACTTCGGACCAGCGGGAGAGGACCAGCAGGTGCCAGCACGGGTCGCGGTCGCGGCGGACCAGGACGGCCCCGGCGGACGGCTGCAGCCGCTCGCCGAGGACGGCACGCCGCTGGGCGAGCCGGTCAGGGTCCGTGACCTGGCCGCCGCCGTCGCCGAACACGAGGCCGCCGAGGCCCCGCGCTGGGTCTGGGCCGCCACCGACGAGGTGTACGGACGGCTGCTGCCCCGGCTGCCGGCCTCCCGGCTGGCCCGCTGCCACGACGTGAAACTGGTCGAGCCGCTGCTGCTCGGCCAGGAGGACCGCTACGGCCAGCCGCGCTCGCTCGGCGCGGCCTGGGCCCGGCTGCACGGCCTGCCGGTCCCGGCCGACCTGCCGGAGGGCTCCGCCGCGTCCGACGCCGACCAGGACACCCTGTTCGCCCCGGACCGCACCCGGCTGCCCCCGGGCGCGGACCCGCTGCAGGCCCTGGTCGCCGTGCACGCCGAACAGCAGCGCCGGATCGCCGCCACCGCCGAACCGGGACGGATCCGGCTGCTCTGCGCGGCGGAGTCGGCCGGCGGGCTGGTCGCCGCCGAGATGGCGTTCGATGGCCTGCCCTGGAGCGCCGAGGTGCACGACCAGCTGCTCTACGACCTGCTCGGCTCCCGACCGGGCGGCGGCGGCCAGCCGGCCAAACTCGCCTCGCTCTCCTACGAGTTGCAGCAGGCCCTGGGCGGCAAGCCGCTCAATCCCGACTCACCCGGCCAGGTCCTGCGCGCCTTCGCCGAGCAGGGCATCAGCCTGACCACCACCCGCAACTGGGTGCTGCGCGACCTGGACCACCCGGCCGCGCCGCTGCTGCTGCGCTACAAGGAGCTGTCCCGGATCCACGCCGCGCACGGCTGGGCCTGGCGCGACACCTGGGCCAGGGACGGCCGGTTCCGGCCCGAGTACGTGGTCGGCGGGGTGGTGTCCGGGCGCTGGGCCAGCCGCGGCGGCGGCGCGCTGCAGATCCCGCGGATCCTGCGGGCGGCCGTGGTGGCCGACCCGGGCTGGCGGCTGGTGGTCGCGGACGCCGGGCAGTTGGAGCCCCGGGTGCTGGCGGCGATGTCCAACGACCCGGGCATGATCCGCGCGGGCGCGGCCGGCGACCTCTACGCGGGGCTGGCCGCCGACGCGTTCAAGGGCGACCGGGCCCGGGCCAAGCTCGGCCTGCTCGGCGCGATGTACGGGCAGACCAGCGGCGAGACCGGCCAGCTGGTCGCGGTGCTGCGGCGGCGCTTCCCGCAGGCCATGGGCCTGGTGGAGGCGGCGGCCAGGACCGGCGAGTCCGGCGGGGTGGTCCGCTCCCAGCTGGGACGGGTCTGCCCGCCGCCGTCCGCGAGCTGGCTCGACCTCACCGAGGGCGCCGGGCCGGCCTCGGACACCGGGGACGACAGCGCGGCCCGCGACACCCGCTCCCGCGGGCGCTTCACCCGCAACTTCGTGATCCAGGCCAGCGCCGCCGACTGGGCTCTGGCCCTGATCGCCGGTCTGCGCCGCCGCCTCGCCGCGATCCCGGTCGCCACCGACGGCGACCGGCCCCGGCTGGTCTTCTTCCAGCACGACGAGGTGATCGTGCACACCCCGGCCCAGCTCTCCGACGCCGTCCGCACGGCCGTGGCCGACGCCGGCGAGGAGGCCCGGCGGCTGGTCTTCGGGGCGACCCCGGTCCAGTTCCCGCTGGACACCCATGTGGCCGAGAGCTACCTCGACGCCAAGGGCGGCAGCGACGACGAGGACGAGGACGCGGACGGCTGACCCAGCGTCAGCCCCCACAGCCCGGGGAAGGACTGCTCCACCTCGTCCCGGCGCAGCCGGTTCACCCGCCGCGCCCCGGCGTCCCGCTGCTCGACCAGGCCGGCCTCCCGCAGCACCGTGAAGTGGTGGCTCAGACCCGCCTTCCCGACCGGGACGTCGAAGCTGCCGCAGGCCCTGGACCAGTCCTCGCTCTCCGCGAGCTGTCGCACGATGGCCAGCCGCACCGGGTCGGCGAGGGCCGCGAACACGGCCTCGACCGGCACGTCGTGCGGGTCGTTGTGCTGCGGTGCGCTGCGCTGGCCCATGGCGGCTCTCCCGGACGTCCCTTGAAGTGTTCGATGAAATGCGTACACTCATGGGTGTTCGCTTTTCGTCAAACAGTCTAGCCGGGAGTCGGCCATGCGCGCAGTAGTCGTCGAGGAGTTCGGCACGCCGGAGGTGCTGCGGCTCCGCGAGCAGCCGGAGCCCGTGCCAGGACCCGGCCAGGTCACCATCACCACCGCCTACGCGGGGGTCAACTTCGCCGAGATCCTGGGCCGCTCCAACGGCTACCGAGTCAGCAGCCTGCCCTTCGTCCCGGGCCTGGAGGCGGCCGGCCTGGTCCGCGCCGCGGGCGAGGGGGTGACGGAGCTTCAGGTCGGGCAGCCGGTGGTCGCCCTGCTGTCCGGCGGCGGCTATGCCGAGACCGCCCTGGCCGAGGCCGCGCAGACCTTCGCCGTCCCGCAGGGCCTGGAACTGCGCGAGGCCGCCGCGCTGCCCTCGGTGCTGCCCACCGCCTATGCGCTGATCCACCACGCCGGACGGCTCCGCGCCGGCGAGAGCCTGCTGGTCCAGGGCGCCGCGGGCGGCGTCGGCAGCGCGCTCGGCCAGGTCGCCCGCATCGCCGGGGCCAGCAGGATCTACGGCGTGGTCTCGCACCCCGACAAGGTGAAGTACGCCCTGGAGCTCGGCTACGACGAGGTCTTCGTCGGCACCGACTTCGACCGGCAGCTGGCCGAGGCCACCGGCGGCCGGGGCGTGGACCTCGCCCTGGACTCGGTCGGCGGCGACACCTGGCAGCGCAGTGTGGCCTCGCTGGCCCGCTACGGCCGCGCGGTCGCCTTCGGCAACGCGGGCGGGGCCGCGCCGTGGACCGCGACCTTCGCCGACCTCGCCCCCAAGGCGCTGAGCGTGTCCGCCTTCAGCATCCTCGGGCTGGCCGCCGCCGACCCGGCGGCCCTGCGCGCCCTGACCACCGCCGCGTTCGCACTGGCCGCGACCGAGGGCGTCCGGCTGCCGGTCACCGCCGAGTTCCCGCTCGCCGAGGCGGCCGAGGCCCACCGGCTGGTCGAGAGCCGCAGCAGCACCGGCAAGCTGCTGCTCGCCGTCAACCCCTGAGGGTGCATCACCGACCGGCCGGGGCATGGTCGGCGCCGCCGGGGGCAGCCGAGAGTCAGCACCGGCCGCAGCGGCCGGCCCCCGACCGGAAGGCCCGTCCCATGCCCCGCCTCGACCGCCCCTGGCAGCAGCGGATGCAGCAGCGTCCGCGCAGCGCGATGTTCAGCAATGTGCAGGTCTCCGAGGACACCGCCCGCGGGCTCTCGATCGCCGGCATGGTCTGCGGCATCCTGGCGATCTTCGCCGTCCCCTACCTGCTCGGCCCGATCGCGCTGGCCCTCGGCGGCATCGTCCTCCAGGGCGCGCCGGGAGTGCGCGGCAACCACCGCGGCATGGCGCTCTGCGGCTTCATCCTCGGGATCGTCGCGATAGTGATCTTCATTCTCTCGCTGATCACCGGCCTGTTCCAGTACGGCGCGGGCTGGTAGCGGGAGCAGACCGCGGAAGCCACCACTGATGCTCCGCCGGACGGGCATAATCCCGTGCGTGATCAACACCGCCCGCCTGCGCCTCGAACCCGTCTCCACCGGAGCCGCGGGGCAACTCGCGTACGGCGGCGACGGCGGCTGGACCTGGCTCGGCGGCGGCCCCGAGGAGGGGACCCGCGGCATGGCGGGCATCGTGGCCCGCGCCGCCGAGGTGGGCTGGCACCGACCGCCGTGGGGGCTGTACGTGGTGGTCCACCCGGCGGACGGCCTGGCCATCGGCAGCGTCGGCTTCCACGGGCCGCCGGACCCGGGCGGCTGCGTCGAGATCGGCTACGACCTGGTGCCCGCCGCCAGGGGTTTCGGCCTGGCCACGGAAGGCGTGAAGGCGCTCACCGCGTTCGCCTTCACCCACCCCGCGGTACGCAGCGCGCTGGCGGTGACCAGGCCGGACAACACGCGCTCGCAGCGGGTGCTGCTGCGCGCGGGGTTCGTCCGCGGGCCCGACCAGGAGGGGCTGCGGCGATATCGGGTCGACAGGTGAGGGGGCTGCTTGCGTAGGGTGGGGAGTGCAATGGGTACCCCGCAGAGCTCCGCCGCCGTCGACTCCTCGTCAGTCGCCCCCCTCACTCCCGCCTCGCCGGACGCCCCCGCGCCCCCCGAACGCCCCGAGGACCAGTCCCCCCGCACTGACGCACGCCCGGACACCCCCGCCCGCGCCCCCCGCAGACGCGGAGGCCAGAACCGCCGCGGAGCCGCGCAGCGCGGCGCAGCGGCGCAACCCGGCACGGACCCGAGGGACACCGTAGCCACCGAGGCCCAGGCAGGCCCGCAGGGCCGCAGCCGCGGCGCCGGCGTCGAGCGGTCCGCGGAGCAGGAGCAGGACCACAGCGCGGCAGCGCCCCGCGGGGAAGGGGCTCGCACCGCCGGAGGCGCCCGTGGCCGCGGGCGCGGCCGAACCCGCGCCACCACCGCCCCCGATGCCACCGGCACCGACGACGCCACCGCCCCCGCGGACCCCTCCGCGCCCCGCGGCATCCCCCTCTCCGACCTGGTCGCCAAGCTGTCCACGCTCACCCTCCGTGACGAGGAGCGTCTCGGCCGCCGCCTCGAGGGCCTGCGCAAGCTGCGCGAGCCGGAGAAGCGCGACCGCGCCCAAGCCGCGGTCGCCGCCGAGATCGAGGCGGCCACGCTCCGGACGGAGAATCGTCGGGCCTCGATCCCGACCCCGACCTACCCGGAGTCGCTGCCGGTCAGCGCCCGCCGCGAGGACATCCTGGCCGCGATCAGGGACCACCAGGTCGTGATCATCGCCGGTGAGACCGGCTCCGGGAAGACCACCCAGATCCCGAAGATCTGCCTGGAGCTGGGCCGCGGCGTCCGCGGCCTGATCGGCCACACCCAGCCCCGCCGGATCGCCGCCCGTACCGTCGCCGAGCGCGTCGCGGAGGAGCTGGGCACCGAGCTGGGCGAGACCGTCGGCTGGAAGGTCCGCTTCACCGACCAGGTGGGCCCGGACACGGCCGTCAAGGTGATGACGGACGGCATCCTCCTCGCCGAGATCCAGAACGACCGGCTGCTGCGCCAGTACGACACCCTGATCATCGACGAGGCGCACGAGCGCAGCCTCAACATCGACTTCATCCTCGGCTACCTCAAGCAGCTGCTGCCGAAGCGTCCGGACCTGAAGCTGGTGATCACCTCCGCGACCATCGACCCGGAGCGCTTCGCCGAGCACTTCACCGACGCCCGTACCGGTGAGGCCGCCCCGATCATCGAGGTGTCCGGACGGACCTTCCCGGTGGAGGTCCGCTACCGCCCGGTGATCGAGGAGGGCGAGGAGGGCGAGGAGGAGCCGGACGCGATCGACCGCGACCGGGACCAGGTCCAGGCGATCTGCGACGCGGTCGACGAGCTGAGCCAGGAGGGCACCGGCGACATCCTGGTGTTCCTCTCCGGCGAGCGCGAGATCCGGGACACCGCCGACGCGCTGGAGAAGCAGAACCTCCGCCTGACCGAGGTGATCCCGCTCTACGCGCGCCTCTCCTCCGCCGAGCAGCACCGGGTGTTCCAGCCGCACACCGGCCGCCGGATCGTCCTGGCCACCAACGTCGCCGAGACCAGCCTCACCGTCCCCGGCATCCGCTACGTCATCGACCCCGGTACCGCGCGGATCTCCCGCTACAGCCACCGCACCAAGGTGCAGCGGCTGCCGATCGAGGCGGTCTCGCAGGCCAGCGCCAACCAGCGCAAGGGCCGCTGCGGCCGTACCTCGGACGGCATCTGCATCCGGCTGTACTCGGAGGAGGACTTCCTCTCCCGTCCCGAGTTCACCGACCCGGAGATCCTGCGCACCAACCTGGCCTCGGTCATCCTGCAGATGACCGCCGCCGGGCTCGGCGACATCGCCGCCTTCCCGTTCCTGGAGCCGCCGGACCGCCGCAACGTCAAGGACGGCGTGGACCTGCTCCAGGAGCTGGGCGCGCTGGTGACCACCACCAAGGTCAACACCCTCACCCCGCTCGGCCGCAAGCTGTCCGCCCTCCCCGTGGACCCGCGCCTCGCGCGGATGGTGCTGGAGGCGGAGAAGCACGGCGTGGTCCGCGAGGTGATGGTGATCACCGCCGCGCTGTCGATCCAGGACCCGCGCGAGCGCCCGGTCGAGAAGCGGGCGCACGCCGACCAGCTGCACGCCCGTTTCACCGATCCGACCTCGGACTTCCTCACTTACCTCAACCTCTGGCGCTATCTGAGGGACCAGCAGAAGGCGCTGTCCTCAAGCCAGTTCCGCCGGATGTGCAAGTCGGAGTTCCTGAACTACCTGCGGATACGCGAATGGCAGGACATCGACGCCCAACTGCGCCAGGTGGCCAAGTCGCTGGACATCACCATCGGCCACCCGGCCGACGAGGTGGACGGCGACGCCGTGCACCGCTCCCTCCTCGCCGGGCTGCTCTCGCACATCGGCCTCAAGGACGCCGAGAAGCAGGAGTACTTCGGCGCCCGCAGCGCCAAGTTCGCCATCTTCCCGGGATCGGCCCTCTTCAAGAAGACGCCCCGCTGGGTGATCGCCGCCGAGCTGGTGGAGACCTCGCGCCTCTGGGCCAGGATCGCCGCCAAGGTCGAGCCCGAGTGGATCGAGGAGCAGGCCGCCCACCTGCTGAAACGCAGCTACAGCGAGCCGCACTGGGAGAAGGACCGGGGCCAGGTCGTCGCCTTCGAGAAGGTGACCCTGTACGGGGTGACCCTGGTCGCCCAGCGCAAGGTCGGCTACGGCGCGATCGACCCGGAGCTGTCCCGCGAGCTGTTCATCCGGCGCGCCCTGGTCGAGGGCGAGTGGCGCACCCACCACCGGTTCTTCCACGACAACCGCAAACTCCTGGATGAGGTCGAGGAGTTGGAGAACCGGGCCCGCCGCCGCGACATCCTGGTGGACGAGGAGACCCTGTTCGACTTCTACGACCAGCGGATCGCCTCCGACGTGGTCTCCGGCGCGCACTTCGACAGCTGGTGGAAGAAGACCCACCGCACCCGTCCCGACCTGCTCACCTTCACCCCGGAGCTGCTGGTCAACGACAACGCGGCGACGGTGACCGAGCGCGACTACCCCTCGGTCTGGCGCCAGGGCGACCTGGAGCTGCCGCTCACCTACCAGTTCGAGCCGGGGGCGGAGGCGGACGGCGTGACCGTCCACATCCCGCTGACCCTGCTGAACCAGGTCCGGCCGATCGGCTTCGACTGGCAGATCCCGGGCCTGCGCGAGGATCTGGTGACGGCGCTGATCCGCTCCCTCCCCAAGGCGCTGCGCCGCAACTTCGTCCCGGCCCCCGACTACGCCAAACGGCTGATGCAGGGCCTCGGCAGCCGTGACCCCGCCACCGCCTCCACCGAGGACAAACCGCTGGTGGAGCTGCTGGAGTGGCAGCTGCACCGGCTCCGCGGGATCCCGGTCCCGCGCGACAGCTGGGGCATCGACGCGGTCCCGGACCACCTCCGGATCACCTTCCGGGTGGTGGACGACAAGAACCGCAAGCTGGGTGAGTCCAAGGACCTGGAGACGCTCAAGCTCGACCTCAAGAGCCGGACCCAGGCCGCCATCGCCGAGGCGGCCGGCGGTCTGGAGAAGCGCGGCCTGACCGACTGGACCATCGGCGAACTGCCGGACGTCTTCGCCCAGAAGCGCGGCGCCCAGACCGTGAAGGGCTACCCGGCGCTGGTGGACGACGGCGCGACCGTCTCGGTCCGGCTGCTGGACACCCCGCGGGCGCAGCAGCGGGCGATGCTGGCCGGGACCCGGCGGCTGCTGCTGCTCGGCATCCCCTCCCCGGTGAACTCGATCCAGGGCCGCCTGGGCAACGGCGCCAAGCTGGCGCTGGCCGCGAATCCGCACGGCAGCACCGAGGCGCTGTTCGCGGACTGCCTGCAGGCGGCGGCCGACAAGCTGATCGCCGACGCGGGCGGACCGGCCTGGGACGAGGAGTCGTACAAGCGGCTGCGCGACGCGGTCAGGGCCGACCTCTACGAGGTCACCGCCGACGCCGTGGTGAAGACCGCCAACATCCTGGCGGTGAACCACCGGGTGGCGGAGCGCCTGAAGGCCATCGGCAACAGCCTGGCCATGCTCACCGGCATCACCGACGTCCGGGCGCAGCTCGCCGAGCTGATCCATCCGGGCTTCGTCGCCGAGACCGGCCACCGCCGCCTGCCCGACCTGCTGCGCTACCTCAAGGCGATCGAGCGCCGGCTGGTGAAGCTCCCGGACGACCCGCACAAGGACCGGGACCGCACCAGCGTGATGCTCAGGATGCGGGACGCCTACGACGAGCTGCTGGCCGTGCTGCCGCCGGACCGGATGGACGAGGAAGGCACCGTGCAGATCCGCTGGATGCTGGAGGAGCTGCGGGTCAGCCTCTGGGCCCAGCCGCTGGGAACCCCCTACGCGGTGTCCGAGCAGCGCATCCTGCGGGCGATCGACGCGATCAGGGGCTGACTCAGGGGCTGACCCGGTCGGCCGGTGCCTCCAGCACCGGCCGCAGCCGGGCCAGCAGCCCGTGCAGCACGATCCGCTCCTCGTCGCTGAGCAGATCCAGCGCCTGGTGCGTGGTCTGCATGTCGGCGCGTACGGCGTGGATCGCGGCCGTCCCGGCCTCCGTGGCCAGGACGATCTTGATCCGCCGGTCGGTGGGGCTCACCTCGCGCCGGACCAGGCCGCGCGCTTCGAGCCGGTCCACCAGACCGGTCACATTGGAGGCGTCGCAGACCAGCTGCTCGGCGATGCCGCGCATCGGCAGCGGCTTGCGCACCAGCACCGCGAGCGCCTTGGCCTGCACGGACGTGAGCCCGTGCCGCGCGGCGACGGCGGCGAAGTCCTGGAAGTAGGCGTTGCCGATGGCGGCGAACTCCTCGATGAGGCTCGCCTTGGTCGGCACGACGGCGGGTGCGGCAGTGCTGTTCATGTGTACGAGACTACGGCAACAACTTGACATCATCAATGATTCAGGTCCTAGCCGAACCCGCTGCGCCCTCCCCCGCCCTGTCCGGGGCCGGGCCCGGCGGATACTCTCCTCTGCACCGTCAGCCGCGGGGGGAGCTGAAACATGGGCAGTACCTGGAGCACGGCCATCGCCGGCCGGGCCCGACGCCGGCAACTGGGCTGGGTCGGCAGCGCCGCGCTGATAGTCGTCGGCATCATCGTCTTCGTCCCGGCCACCGGTGACAGCCCCACCAACAACATCTCCTTCGCCGCCGCACTCCCGCTCTGGCTGCTCGCCCTCAGCTGGCCGGTCTGGCGGGCCCCGGCCCGTGCCCTCCCGGACGGGCTGGGCCGACGCCGCCGGCACCGCCGGATCTGCTGGCGGACCTCGATCGTGCTGCTGTTCCTGGCCTCCTTCGCGCTGATCGCCTGCGCCTACTGGGGCTGGCGCCGCGACTACGGGCCGCTCCCGCAGGAGGCCCTCTACGCCAACGCCGCGGACCTCTGCGGCAACCTCACGCTCTGGCTGTCCCTGCTGGCGCCGGTCCCCGGCCTGCTCGACGCCCCGCTCTGGCGGCTGCACCCGGCCGGAGCCCGGCGCGAGGCCCTGCTCGGCGCGATGGAGGAGGCCCTGGGCCGGCCCACGCGCTACCGGAAGGTGCCCGAGGACCAGCGCCCCGGGCCCGGGTTCGACCGCGACGCGGGCTGGCTCGGCCGCCCCCGCCCGGTGTTCGCCCGGCAGCCGGACCCGCTGCGGGGCGACCCGCTGACGATCCGTCCGGTGTCACCGGTCCGCACCCGGGGCGACAAGTCCGAGGTCCGCACCGAGCCCCGGTTCCCGGCCTGGCAGCAGCACGGCGCCATCAGCTGGGACGGCCGCGCCCTGTTCTTCACCGACGCCCGCCAACGCCACCTGCGGGTCCCGATCGGGGAGGCCGCGGAGCTGGTGCAGGTGCGGGAGAGCCGCGAGTACGGCCCGCTGGATGAGCTGATGCTGCTGGACCCCGAAGGAAAGTACCTGGTCAGGATGCCCGCGACGGGTTTCCGGCGGCATGAGGCGGCAGCCCTGGCCGCCGCCGCCGGCCTGCCCTTCGCCTGCTACGAGCTCGGCAGCTCCGACGAGAGCGGCGCCAGCCTCCACCTGCTCCTCTTCCCGGCCCGCCGCGGCGCCCGGATCTTCCGGATCCGCTGAACGTCTCCTGGGAGGACAGGCCCCCGATGTATGCCTTCCGTGCCCTGCGCTACGCCCTCGGCTCTGGCCACGCGCGCTGCGCCGCGGCGTCCAGGTGGCCGAGGCGGTGGAGGAGCGGGCGCGGAAGGCGCCGCCGACGGCCCGTCCGCTGCTGGTCGATCCCGACCAGGGCGCCTTCGGGCGCCCCGAGCCGAACTACCGCGCCGCGGCCGGCGAGGCGATCCGGCAGGCCCGCAGCCTGCGCAGCACCGGGTGCGTGCTGCACTGGGACGGCCGAAGGCTCGCCTACAGCGAGACCCCCTCGGGGCGCACCCATATGGTCCCGGTGTCCGGCCGCCCTGCCCTCGCCGGAGTGGTCGACCGGAGAATCCGGCCGGTCGCCGAGATGGTCTTCGTCGAGTGCAGCAGTATGGCGTACGGGAGCGGGGGCGATCCGCTGCTCCTGGACGACCGGGGCTACCGCTTCCTGGCGCTCCGCTGCGACAACCACCGCTACCTGGAGGCGGCCTACGTCGCCGAGGCCGCCGGGATCCCCTTCGCCGCCTACGACCTCGGCCCGGTCCTGGGCCCTCTTGACCCTGCCCCTGGGTCAGACCCGAGGCTGGGGCCACCCAGAGGAAAGGTGCAGCACCGTGCAACCGACCCCGCCGCCGCGGACCGAGGACCCGCTCCTCAGCATCGGCGTGTTCGCCCGCCGCTCCCGGCTCTCGCACAAGGCCCTCCGGCTCTACGACCGGCAGGGGCTGCTGGTCCCGGCCGACGTCGACCCCGCCAGCGGCTACCGCCGCTACCGGGAGAGCCAGCTCGCGACGGCCCGGCTGATCGTGCAGCTGCGACGGCTGGACATGCCGCTGGCCGCAGTCGCGGCCGTGGCCGCCGCCCCGGCGACCGAGGCCGCCGCACTGGTACGGGCGTACTGGGACGGCGTCGAGCGGGAGTTCGCCGGCCGGCGCTGGCTGGCGCTGCACCTTTCCGCGCAACTGTCCGGCAGTCCATCGGAAGCAGGAGATTCGAAGATGTTCACCATCGAGGTGCGGGACGTCCCCGCCCAGCAGGTACTGACCGAGCAGCGCCATGTCACCGCCGCCGACCTGCCGCGCTTCATCGGCGAGGCGATGGGGCGGCTGATCGCGGCTGCCGAGCCGTTCGGCGGCATGGCGGGCCCGGGCCTGGCGATCTACCACGGCGAGGTCAACGAGGACAGCGACGGACCGGTCGAGATCTGCATCCCGGTCGCCGTCCCGCCCGGCGCGGACACCACCCGGGTCGCGCTCCGCGAGGAGCCCGCGCACCGCGAGGCGTACACCAGGATCAGCAAGGCCCAGGTCGCCTTCCCGCAGATCCTCTCCGCCTACGACGCGGTCAGCCACTGGCTCACCGCCGAGGGCAACCGGGCCAGCGACTCCCCCCGCGAGGTCTACTTCGCCGACTGGGACGCGGCGGGCCCGGAGGACCCGGTCTGCGACATCGCCTTCCCCATCGGCGAGTGAGCGCTTGGCCGGTGCTTGACTTCGAGTGCACTCCAAGGGGGAGGCTGGGGCCAGCAGTCGACGGACGACCGCAGCCTCCAGGGAGATCAGCGATCATGCGCAGCACCGCACTCGGCAGCAAGGGCCCGCAGGTCGGCGCCATCGGACTGGGCTGCATGGGGATGACCCATGCGTACGACCCGGCGGGCCGGGACGACGCCGTCTCCGCGGCCGTGGTCCGGGAGGCCGTCGAGCTCGGCGTGACGCTGATCGACACCGCCGACGTCTACGGCCCGTTCACCAACGAGGAACTGGTCGGCAAAGCCCTGGCCGAGGCTCCCGGCGGCGGCCTGCGGGACCGGGTGGTGCTGGCCACCAAGGTCGGGCTGACCTTCGCCGGCGGCAACCTCGGCTCCACCGGCGACCTGGTCCGCAACGGCCGCCCCGAGCATGTGCGCGCGGCGATCGACGCCAGCCTGCGGCGACTCCGCACCGACCGGGTGGACCTCTACCAGCTGCACCGGGTCGACCCCGAGGTCCCGATCGAGGAGACCTGGGGCGCCCTGGCCGAGGCGGTGGCCGCGGGCAAGGCGCTGCGGATCGGCCTGTCCGAGGTGTCGGTGGCGGAGATCGCCCGGGCCCAGGCGGTGCACCCGGTGGCCTCGGTCCAGTCCGAGCTGTCGCTGTGGACCCGGGACGCGCTGGCCGAGGTGCTGCCATACTGCGAGCGCGAGGGCATCGCCTTCCTGCCGTTCTCGCCGCTCGGACGGGGCTTCCTGACCGGCAGCATCGGCTCGGTGGACGACCTCCCGGCCGACGACTGGCGCCGTACCCTGCCCCGGTTCCAGGCCGGGGCGGTGGCCGCCAACCAGGCGCTGGTGCAGGCCGTGCGCACGATCGCGGAGCGGCACGGGGCCACCCCGGCCCAGGTCGCGCTGGCCTGGGTGCTGGCCCAGGGGCGGTACGTGGTCCCGATCCCCGGCACCAAGACGCCGAAGTACCTGGCCGACAACGCGGGCGCGGCCGAGGTGGCGCTGACGGCGGAGGACCTGGCCCGGCTGGACGCCCTCCCCGCCCCCACCGGCACCCGGTACTGACATCACTGACATCGCGCCAGGCGGGCAGGCCTGGCGCGATGTCAGCGGGGGTGCGGTGAGGGGCGGTCAGGTCCTGCTGGCCGCATTCCCGCCGCCGCGCACCCTGGGCCAGACCGCCGAGCCCGCGGCGACCACCACCAGTGCGCCGATCAGCTGCAGCAGGTGCCGGATCCAGTCGATGCCGCCGGTGTGCCTGACGCCGAGGCCGGAGGCGATCCAGTTGCCGAGCAGCGCGCCGACGATGCCGCAGAGGACCGTCAGCCAGATCGGGATGTCCTGCTTGCCGGGAAGGATCATCTTGGCGATGACGCCCAGTACGGCACCCACGATCACAATCCAGATGATCTGAAACATGTGCGCTCCTCACAGTGGCCGTTGACCCAAGGGTCAGCCCGCCGGGCCGAAAGCGCATGTCGGCGCACCCGGTCAGGGCGGGAGCGGGCCGGCGCCGCCGCGGGCCAGCAGCAGCAGGACCGCGTCGTCGCGCAGTTCGCCGCCGGTGTGCCGGAGCAGGTCCGCGTAGACCCGGGCGACCGCCGCCTCGGGGTCGGCGGCGCTGCCCGCGACCAGGTCCGGCGCCCGCTCGGTCAGCGGGTAGAACGGGCCCTCGCCCCTGCGCCTGGCCTCGATCACCCCGTCCGTGCAGAGCAGCAGGACGTCGCCCTCCAGGAACGGCACGTGCCAGGTCTTCGGGGCGCCCATGGCCAGGTGGGCCAGGCCGAGCGGCACCCAGGGGTCGGGCGGGTCGAGCAGCGCGGTGCCGCCGTCCGGGGAGACCCGCAGCGGCGCGACATGGCCGCAGTGCAGCAGTTCCACCGTGTCGGGCTCGCGGAAGCCGACCAGCAGGGCGGTGGTGAACTCGCCGCTGGGGACGTGCCGCAGCATGCTGGCCTCCAGCCTGAGGGCCACCCCGGCCAGGTCGTCCTCGTCGAAGGCGGCCTCCCGGAAGGCGCCCAGCACCACGGCGGCGGCCTGGACCGCGGCCAGGCCCTTGCCGCGCACATCGCCGATGATCGCCCGTACGCCGAACGGGGTGTCCAGCACGCCGTAGAGGTCGCCGCCGATCTTGGCGGCGTCGGCCGCGGAGACGTAGCGCGCGGCCAGCCGGATGTCGCCGACCCGGGGTCCCGGTGGACGCAGCAGCGCCATCTGGGCGGCCTCGGCGACGCTGCTGACGGCGACCAGGTGCCGGGTCCTGAGGATCCGCAGGTGCGAGATGACCACACTGGCCGCGGAGAGCGCGATGAAGGCGATCAGGGTGCCGTAGTAGAGCCGGGTGTCGGCGGGCTCGTCCAAGCCGTCGTAGCGGCTGAGGGCGATCAGCACGACCAGGCCGAGGCCGCTGGTCGCCACCACCTCCAGCGGGAAGAGGGTCAGCGCGGCCAGCGGCGGGACCACCGAGATCAGCGAGGCCAGGTAGGCCTGGCGCCCGGCCAGCACGTCCACCACGGCGATCAGCATGATCACGCCGAGCGGGGTGATCATCCGCACCCACAGCCGGGCCTGCAGCAGTTCGGCGGAGTCGTACTTGATCGGGGACGTGGACACGGGGCTGCTGCCGCGGTGTTCCGCCCGGTCGCCCCGCTGCCGTCTCACAGCTGCGAATCTATCCGAACCATCAGATATCCGACACAGGCGACTTGACCGTTCGCCCCGAGCTATTCCCTTGCCGCCCGTGGCTCATCTCACCCCCGGCAAGGGGCACCTACGGTGGCGTAGGTCACTTCATGAGGTGAAGTATTTCGCCATGCCTGCGCAGACACCGCCATCGACGCCCACGTCCTACGTCGCCCTCGGGGACAGCTTCACCGAGGGCCTCAACGACCCCGACCCGGACGGCGGCTTCGCCGGCTGGGCCGACCGGCTGGCCCGGCTGCTCGCAGAGACCCGCCCCAGGACCGACAGCGGCCACTACGACTTCCGCTACGCCAATCTGGCCGTGCGCGGACGGCTGCTGGACCAGATCGCCGCCGAGCAGGTGCCCGCCGCCGCCCGGATGGAACCGGACCTGGTCAGCTTCACGGCCGGCGGCAATGACATCCTGCGGCCCGGCAGCGACCCGGACGAGGTGGCGGAGCGGTTCGAGGCGGCGGCGGTCCGGTTGCGCGAGTCCGCGGGGACCGTGCTGATCTGCACCGGCTTCGACACCAGGGACACCCCGGTGCTGCGGCACCTGCGCGGCAAGATCGCCACCTACAACGCCCATCTGCGGGCCATCGCCGACCGCAACGACCTGGCCGTCGCCGACATCTGGGCGCTCCGGGCCGTCCGCGACCGGCAGGCCTGGAGCGAGGACCGGCTGCACCTGTCCTCCGAGGGGCACCAGCGGGTCGCCCTGCTGGCCGCCCGGGCGCTCGGCCTGCCGACCGAGAACCCGGACGCGCCCTGGCCGGACGCGCCCGTGCACACCCCCGCCGAGCTGCGCCGGGAGAACCTGCACTGGGCCAGGGAGCACCTGCTGCCCTGGGTCGGACGGAGGCTGCGCGGCGAGTCCTCCGGCGACCTGGTCGAGGCCAAGCGCCCGGAGCTGCTGCCACTGCGGTGAGCCGTCGGCGGTGAGCCCGTCGGCGGGGTCCGTCGGCGTTTCCCGGGGCGAATGGCCGCACAGCGCGCCCCTCTGGTTACTCTCTGTACCGTCATGCTCCGCCCTCTCGGCGGGGAATACCCCCTAGGGGTATGATGGTTCCAGAGCAGCAGCGCCACGAAACGACCTTCCTGGAGGAAGTCATGTCCACTGCCGTCTTCACCGTCTCCGGCATGAGCTGCGGCCACTGCGAGAAGTCGGTGAGCGCCGAGCTCAGCTCCCTTCCCGGCGTCACCGAGGTCAGCGCCGACGCCAAGGCCGGCACGGTCACCGTCGCCTCGGAGCAGCCGCTGGCCGAGGACGCGGTCCGGGCCGCCGTCGACGAGGCCGGCTACCAGCTCGTCGGCCGGGCCTGAGCGATCCGATGACCAGCACCGTGACCCCCGCAGCCGGGCGACCCGGGCCGGCCCCCGCCCGGGTGGAGCTGGCCATCGGCGGGATGACCTGCGCCTCCTGCGCCGCCCGGATCGAGAAGAAGCTCAACCGGATGGACGGCGTCGAAGCCACCGTCAACTACGCCACCGAGAAGGCGAGCGTCAGCTACGCCCCCGGGCTGACCGTGGACGACCTGATCGCGACCGTCGAGCGGACCGGCTACACCGCCGAGGCCCCGCAGCCGGCGCCGGAGGCCGGGGCCGGGGCCGCCGGCGGGCAGCCTCCGGACGAGCCGGCCGGGCTGCGGCAGCGGCTGCTGGTGACGGTGCTGCTCAGCGTCCCGGTGGTGCTGCTGGCCATGGTCCCGGCGTTCCAGTTCCGCGACTGGCAGTGGCTGTCCTTCGCGCTGACCGGTCCTGTGGTGGTCTACGGCGGGCTGCCGTTCCACCGCGCCGCCTGGACCAACCTCCGGCACGGCGCGGCCACCATGGACACCCTGGTCTCGCTCGGCACCCTGGCGGCCTTCGGCTGGTCCACCTGGGCGCTGTTCCTCGGCAGCGCGGGGATGCCGGGGATGACCCACGGCTTCTCCCTCTCGCTCTCCCGCGCCGACGCCGGCTCCACCCTCTACCTGGAGACCGCGGCGGGGGTGACCGCCTTCATCCTGCTGGGCCGCTATCTGGAGGCCAGGGCCAAGCGCAGCGCCGGGGCCGCGCTGCACGCGCTGCTGTCCCTGGGCGCCAAGGACGCCACCGTGCTGCGGGACGGGCGCGAGGTCCGGGTGCCGGTCTCGGCGCTGGCCGTGGGCGACCTGTTCGTGGTCCGCCCGGGCGAGAAGATCGCCACCGACGGCGTTGTCGCCGAGGGCAGTTCGGCGGTGGACACCTCGCTGCTCACCGGCGAGCCGGTGCCCACCGAGGTCTCCCCGGGCGACCCGGTGACCGGCGCGACCGTCAACTCCGGCGGACGGCTGGTGGTCCGCGCCACCGGCGTCGGCGCGGACACCCAACTGGCCCGGATGGCCCGGCTGGTGGAGCAGGCGCAGAACGGCAAGGCCGCCGCCCAGCGGCTGGCGGACCGGATCTCCGCCGTGTTCGTCCCGGTGGTGCTGGTCATCGCCCTTGCCACGCTGCTGTGCTGGCTGTTCGTCAGCGGCAGCGCCACCGAGGCGTTCACCGCCGCGGTGGCCGTCCTGATCATCGCCTGTCCGTGCGCGCTGGGCCTGGCCACGCCGACCGCGCTGATGGTCGGCACCGGGCGCGGCGCCCAACTGGGCATCCTGATCCGGGGTCCCGAGGTGCTGGAGTCCACCCGCGCGGTGGACACCGTGGTGCTGGACAAGACCGGCACGGTGACGACCGGTCAGATGGCGCTGCAGGCCGTGCACACGGCCGAGGGCGGTGCCGAGGCCGCCGCGCGGGCGCTGCGGCTGGCCGGGGCGCTTGAGCACGCCTCCGAGCACCCGATCGGCCGCGCCGTGGCCGAGGCCGCGGCAGCCGCGGCGGACGGCCCGCTGCCGCCGGTCGAGGGCTTCCGGAACCTCCCGGGCCGCGGTGTCGAGGGCCTGGTCGAAGGACGGGCCGTGGTCGCCGGGCGGGAGCAGCTGCTGGCCGACCGGGCACAGCACCTGACAGGCCCGCTACGGGCCGCCAAGGAGGCCGCCGAGGCCGACGGGCGCACCGCGGTCGTAGTGGGCTGGGACGGGGTCGTACAGGCCGTCCTGGTGGTCTCCGACGTGGTCCGGCCGACCAGCGCCGAGGCGGTGCGCCGACTCCGGGCGCTCGGGCTGACCCCGGTGCTGCTGACCGGGGACAACCGGGCGGCGGCGGTGAGCGTGGCCCGCGAGGTCGGCATCGAGCCCGGACAGGTGGTCGCCGAGGTGCTGCCGGAGGACAAGGCCGCCGTGGTGCGCCGGCTGCAGAAGGCGGGCCGGACCGTGGCGATGGTCGGCGACGGGGTCAACGACGCCGCCGCACTGGCTCAGGCCGACCTCGGCCTCGCCATGGGGACCGGCACCGACGCCGCGATCGAGGCCGCCGATCTGACCCTGGTCCGCGGTGATCTTCGAACGGCCGCGGACGCGATCCGACTGTCCCGACGGACCCTCGGCACCATCAGGGGGAACCTGTTCTGGGCCTTCGGCTACAACGTCGCGGCCCTGCCGTTGGCGGCGTTCGGGCTGCTCAACCCCATGATCGCGGGAGCGGCGATGGCCTTCTCCTCGGTCTTCGTGGTGAGCAACAGCCTGCGTCTGCGGCGCTTCCGATGACGTCACGTCAGCATTACTCTGCGACATGAGAGCGGAGTCACAGGGGACCGGCGTCACTTCACTCCCCCAGTTATGTGTTACAACACGTGAACCGGGGTTCCGGCGGACCCCGTAAGTCGGCCTCCGTCGCTGGGTGGCCGACGGCGCACGGCGCGGCCGGGGGGTGGTTGAGCGGCCTCCCCCTACGGTCCGCGCCGTGCGTGTTTTCCGGGGCGTTTCTCCGGGCTCCGCTCAGCGCTCCGACAGGGCGACGTAGTCGCGGGTGTCGATGCCGGTGTAGATCTGCCGCGGGCGGCCGATCTTGTTGCTCGGGTCCGTGATCATCTCCTGCCAGTGGGCGATCCAGCCCGGCAGTCGTCCGAGGGCGAACAGCACGGTGAACATGCTGGTCGGGAAGCCCATCGCGCGGTAGATCAGGCCGGTGTAGAAGTCCACGTTGGGGTAGAGCTTGCGCGACACGAAGTAGTCGTCGGTGAGCGCGTGCTCCTCCAGCTTCAGCGCGATGTCGAGCAGCTCGTCGGCCTTGCCCAGCTGGTCCAGCACGTCGTGGGCGGCGCTCTTGATGATCTGGGCGCGGGGGTCGAAGCTCTTGTAGACGCGGTGGCCGAAGCCCATCAGCTTCACCCCGTCCTCCTTGTTCTTCACCTTGCGGATGAAGGCGTCGACGTCGCCGCCGTCGTTCTTGATCGCGGTCAGCATCTCCAGCACCGCCTGGTTGGCGCCGCCGTGCAGCGGGCCCCAGAGCGCGTTGATGCCGGCCGAGATGCTGGCGAACAGGTTGGCCTGCGAGGAGCCGACCAGCCGCACGGTGGAGGTGGAGCAGTTCTGCTCGTGGTCCGCGTGCAGGATCAGCAGCTTCTCCAGGGCGCTGACCACGACCGGGTTCAGCTCGTAGTCCTCGGCCGGCACCGCGAAGGTCATCCGCAGGAAGTTCTCGACGTAGCCGAGGTCGTTGCGCGGGTAGACGAAGGGGTGGCCCTGGGCCTTCTTGAAGGCGTAGGCCGCTATGGTCGGCAGCTTGGCGATCAGGCGCACCGCGGAGAGGTCCCGCTGCTCGGCGTCGAAGGGGTTGTGGCTGTCCTGGTAGAACGTGGACAGCGCGCTGACCACGGAGGACAGCATCGCCATCGGGTGCGCGTCGCGCGGGAAGCCCTGGTAGAACCGCTTGACGTCCTCGTGCAGCAGGGTGTGCTGGGAGATGTCCCGCTGGAACGCGGTCAGCTCTCCCTCGGTCGGCAGCTCGCCCTTGATCAGCAGGTGGGCGGTCTCCAGGAAGGTGCCCTGCTCGGCGATCTGCTCGATCGGGTACCCGCGGTAGCGCAGGATCCCCTTGTCGCCGTCGATGTAGGTGATCGCCGATTTACAGGCCGCGGTGTTGCCGAAGCCGTTGTCCAGCGTGGTCAGACCGGTCTGGCCGAGCAGCTTCGAGATGTCGAAGCCCGCGCTGCCGACGGTGGCGTCCACCACCGGGTACTCGTACTCGTCGCCGTGGTAGCTGAGTACTACAGAGTTGTCGCTCACGTGTTCCCTCACCAGCGAAATGGACCTCTTCAAGGGGTGCCCTGACTCCCTACACTGTCCCCCATTTGCCGTACAAACGTGCAGGCAGGGTGCTCCAAAAGAGCCAGGACCCACAAAAAACAAGCCTTCGAACGTTCACTTCTTAACAGCAGATCGACAGCCGGGTCAGCCGACCCGCAGCCGGTGATCCAAAGCCGTATGCCTACGACCTGCGGAAACAGCGCGGACCGCCTGGGCCAGCGCGCGTCGCGACCCCACCAGCACCACCAGTTTCCTGGCCCTGGTCACCGCCGTGTAGAGCAGGTTGCGCTGGAGCATCATCCAGGCGCTGGTGGTGACCGGGATCACTACGCAGGGGTACTCACTGCCCTGGGAGCGGTGGATGGTCACCGCGTAGGCGTGCGCCAGCTCGTCCAGCTCGTCGAAGTCGTAGGGCACCTCCTCGTCCTCGTCGGTGAGCACGGTGAGCCGCTGCTCCTCCAGGCTCAGCGCGGTGACCACGCCGACCGTGCCGTTGAAGACGCCATTGGCCCCTTTGTCATAGTTGTTGCGGATCTGGGTGACCTTGTCGCCGACCCGGAAGGTACGCCCGCCGAAGCGGCGCTCGGGGACGTCCGGGCGGGACGGGGTGACGGCGGCCTGCAGCAGGGTGTTGAGGTTCCCGGCCCCGGCCGGGCCGCGGTGCATCGGGGCGAGCACCTGGATGTCCCGGCTCGGGTTCAGCCCGAACCGGGCCGGGATCCGGCGGGCCACCACGTCCACGGTGAGCCCGGCGGCCAACTCGGTGTCCTCCTCCGGGAACAGGAAGAAGTCGGCCAGGCCCTCGGTGATCGGCTGCACCCCCTCGTTGATCCGGTGCGCGTTGGTGACCACGCCGGACTGCTGCGCCTGCCGGAAGATCCTGGTCAGCCGGACCGCGGGAACCGGGCTGCCGGGCGCGAGCAGATCCCGCAGCACCTCCCCCGCGCCGACCGAGGGCAGCTGGTCGACGTCGCCGACCAGCAGCAGGTGCGCGCCCGGCGCGACCGCCTTGGCCAGCTTGTTCGCCAGCAGCAGGTCCAGCATCGACGCCTCGTCCACCACCACCAGGTCGGCGTCCAGCGGCCGGTCCCGGTCGTAGGCGGCGTCCCCGCCCGGCTTCAGCTCCAGCAGCCGGTGCACGGTGGAGGCCTCACAGCCGGTCAGCTCGGCCAGCCGCTTGGCGGCCCGGCCGGTCGGCGCCGCCAGCACGATCTTCGCCTTGCGGGCCTTGGCCAGGGTGACGATGGAGCGGACCGTGAAGGACTTGCCGCAGCCGGGGCCGCCGGTGAGCACCGCGACCTTCTCGGTCAGCGCCAGCTTCACCGACTGCTCCTGCTCGGGCGCAAGGTCGGCCCCGGTCTGGCCGCGGAGCCAGGTCAGCGCCCTGGCCCAGTCGACCGACGCGAAGGCGGAGAGCCGGTCCTCCGGCGTCCGCAGCAGCCGCAGCAGCTGGCCGGCCAGGCTGATCTCGGCCCGGTGGAACGGGACCAGGTAGACCGCGCGGACCGGCTCCCCGCCGTCCACCTCGGGCGGCAGCAGCTCGCGGACCACGCCCTCCTCGACCACCAGCTCGGCCAGGCACTCGATCACCAGGCCGACCTCCACCGCGAGCAGCTTCACCGAGTCCGAGATCAGCTGCTCCTCCGGCAGGAAGCAGTTCCCCTGGTCCGAGCCCTGCGACAGGGCGTACTGCAGCCCGGCCTTGACCCGCTGCGGGCTGTCGTGCGGGATGCCGACGGCCTGGGCGATCCGGTCGGCGGTGAGGAAGCCGATGCCCCAGACGTCGGCGGCGAGCTTGTAGGGCTCCTCCTTCACCACGCCGATGGAGCCGTCGCCGTACTTCTTGTAGATCCGGACGGCGAGGGAGGTGGAGACGCCCACGCTCTGCAGGAAGATCATCACTTCCTTGATCGCCTTCTGCTCCTCCCAGGCGGCGGCGATCATCTTGGTCCGCTTGGGACCCAGCTTGGGGACCTCGATCAGCCGCTCCGGCCGCTGCTCGATCACGTCCAGGGTCTCGGTGCCGAAGTGCTCCACGATCCGGTCGGCCAGCCGCGGGCCGATGCCCTTGATCAGCCCCGAGCCCAGGTAGCGGCGGATGCCCTGGACCGTGGCGGGCAGCACGGTGGTGTAGTTCTCGACGGTGAACTGCTTGCCGTACTGGGGGTGGCTGCCCCAGCGGCCGTGCAGCCGCAGGCTCTCGCCGCACTGCGCGCCGAGCAGCGCGCCGACCACGGTCAGCAGGTCGCCCGCGCCGCGGCCGGTGTCGACCCTGGCGACGGTGTAGCCGGTCTCCTCGTTGGAGTAGGTGATCCGCTCCAGCACCCCGGTGACCTCGGCGAGTTGGACCTGCGGAGTGCTCGCCTGCGGAACCGCCATGTCAGATCCCCCTTCGCCCGGACCATGCAGAGGAACCGTACCGCCGGGGTCCGACAGGCACGGAATGTCCGCCCGGTCCGGGAAGATCTCGTGAAAGGGTGCTGTTGTCGCCGACACACGACTGTGTTCCCTCACGGAGGTCCCGCATGAGCCTGTACGACATCCCGCTGCGCACCCTGTCCGACGAGCCGACCACGCTGGGCGCCTACCGGGGCAAGGCCGTGCTGCTGGTGAACGTCGCCTCCAAGTGCGGCCTCACCCCCCAGTACGCGGGCCTGGAGCGGCTGCAGCAGCAGTACGCCGCGCGCGGCTTCACCGTGCTCGGGGTGCCCAGCAACCAGTTCGCCGGACAGGAGCCGGGCACCGCCGAGGAGATCGCGACCTTCTGCTCCACCAGCTACGGCGTGTCCTTCCCGCTGCTGGAGAAGACCGACGTCAACGGCGAGGCCCGGCACCCGCTCTACGCCGAGCTGACCAAGGCGACCGACGCGGACGGCGAGGCCGGGGACATCACCTGGAACTTCGAGAAGTTCCTGCTCTCCCCGCAGGGCGAGGTCGTGGGCCGCTTCCGCCCGCGCACCGAGCCGGAGGCGGCCGAGGTGGTCGCGGCGATCGAGGCGCAGCTCCCGGCCTGAGCCGGGGCCCGGTCGGGTCGGATCCCGACCGGCTCGGCTCGGCGTCGGGTCAGGCGGCGCCGCCGGGGGCATGGGCCGGGGCGTCCTCCTCGTTGCGCTGGACGCTGCCGGCCTCGCCGCTGTCGCGGTGCCATTCGGCGACGAGTTCGTCCTTGGTACCGAAGCGGACCAGGTGGCGGCCGACCACGCTCTCCAGGTTCTCGAGGTTCCCGGCCTCGCCCTCGACGGCGAGCAGCAGGGCGCCGGGTTCGGCGGTGAGCGTGGCGGTGCCCATGGAGAAGGCGAGCGAGCCGAGCCCGGTCTCCTCGTCCCAGCTGCTCTCGATCTTGCGGCCGAAGTGGGCGGCGAGCTGCTTGGCGTAGCGGTGCGGGCGGTCGGTGCTGACACGGGCTTCCGAGCGGGGCATGACTGACCTCCAGTAGAGTCTGACTTAGGACAGCCTAACGGAAAATGTGAGCTTGGCTCTCTATTTTTCTCCGGCATCATCACCACCCCTCCAGAACCCCGTCGGAACCCCCCCCGCCAGAACCCCCGCAGGAGCCCCCGTGAGCAGCCCCGTCCCCGCCGAGGTCGAGCTGGCCGACGCCGTCATGCGGGCGGCCAAGCGGATCCGCCGGGGGACGTTCCACCAGCTGGCGCCGTTCGGCATCAACCCGTCCCAGGGGCGCGCCCTGGAGGTGCTGGCACGGGGGGCCGGCCACGGCGACCGGATGATCCGGCTGAACCAGCTCGCCGAGCGGCTGCGGATCGCCCCGCGCTCGGTCACCACGGTGGTGGACGCGCTGGAGACGGCCGGGCTGGTCGAGCGGGTCCAGGACCCGCAGGACCGGCGGGCGATCCTGCTCCGGCTGACCGCGGCCGGCGAGCAGACGGTCGACCGGATCGGCCAGGTCAGGCAGCAGGTCGCCGAGGAGTACTTCGGCGCGGTCGGCCCGGAGGACCGGGCCGCGCTGCTGCGGCTGCTGCGCGGGGCGGACGAGGCGTACGAGCGGGCTCATCCGCACCACCAGCACGGGCACCACCATCCGCACGAGCACCACCAGGGCTGACCGCGCCGGCCGTCCGGCCGGAGGTCGGCCCGAAGGAGGCCAGCCCGATGCCGGCGATCACCAGCAGCGCCGCGCCGCCGGCCAGCGGGGTGATCGGCTCGTCCAGCAGCAGCCAGGCCGAGGACATCCCGAACACCGGGACCAGCAGCGAGAACGGCGCGACCACCGAGGCGGCGTGGTGCCGCATCAGATACCCCCAGGCGCCGAAGCCGAAGAGGGTCGAGATCCAGGCGACATAGAGCAGCGAGCCGACCCCGGCCAGGTCCAGCGACCGCAGCGCGGCCAGGTCGGCGTGGCCGCCCTCGAACAGCAGCGAGAGTCCGAGCAGCGGCAGCGGCGGGACCACGCTGACCCAGACCATCCACCGGAAGACATCCGGAGGGGCCGCCCGACGGGTGATCACATTGGACAGCCCCCAGGCCACCGCCGCCGCGACGACCAGCGCGAACGCCCCCATCGGGCCGCTTCCGCCGGCCCCGGAGCCGGCCTGGTCCAGCGCCGCCACGGCGATGCCCGCGACGCCGATGCCGAGCCCCAGCAGTCGCCTGCCGCGCACCCGCTCCCCCAGCAGCAGCGCCGCGAAGACGGCGGTGAACACCGCCTGGCTCTGCAGCACCAGCGAGCTGAGCCCGGCCGGCATCCCGGCCCGCATCCCGATGAACAGCAGCCCGAACTTGACCACCCCGAGCACCACCCCGACCGCCAGCACCCACCTCCAGGCCACCCTGGGCGGCCCGACGAAGAAGACCGCGGGCACGGCCGCCACCAGGAACCGCAGCGCGGAGAAGAACAGCGGCGGGAAGTGCGCCAGGCCGATGTCGATGACGGTGAAGTTGACGCCCCAGACCGCCGCGACGGCGACGGCCAGGGCGAGGTGACGGGGCGGCAGGGCGGAGAGGTGCTTGGGCATGCGGCGATGATGGCGGGGCTTCATTGTTGAGCACCAGCAAATTGTTCTTCAATAATCCGTTCAGAGTTGCTGAACAATGGAGCAGAGCATCCCGTCACCCGCTTGCCTCTGGACGGTGGCGACCGCTCGTACCCTGCCCAAGGATGCGTACATATGACGCATCGTTCGCTTGCGCTCGCCGCCCTCGTCAGCGCGGGGCTCGGCCTGGCCGCTCTCTCCGTCCCGGCGGCCTCCGCCGCCGCCCGACCCTCCTCGGCCCGTCCCGCTTTCGCCCTTCCCGCCTCGGCGCCCTTCGCCGGCACACCCCGGGTGGGCGCGCTGTTCACCACCGGCGCCGGCGGCAGCCTCGGCCACCACTTCTGCTCGGCCTCGGTGGTCGACAGCCCGGGGCACAGCCTGCTGGTCACCGCCGCGCACTGCGTGGTGGCCCCGGGCAGCGGCCGGGCGCGCAGCGGCCTGGTGTTCGTCCCCGGCTACCACAACGGCGTCAAGCCCTACGGGCAGTGGCGGGTGACCCGGGTCGTCGCCGACGCCAAGTGGTCCCTGCACGGCGACACCGACTTCGACGTGGCGTTCCTGACGGTGGCTCCGGGCGCCAAGGGCCGGAAGCTGCAGGACGTGGTCGGCTCCGAGGCGATCGCCTTCAACACCGCCCGCAGCGGCCCCGCCGTCGCCGTCGGCTACCCCAGCAGGACCGAGCGGCCGGTCCACTGCGACAGCACCCTGCGCGGCTTCGGAACCGCGCAGCTGGAGTTCGACTGCCCCGGCATGCCCGGCGGCACCAGCGGCGGACCGCTGCTCACCGGGGCCGGCGCGAGCGGTGGCGGTCGCGGCACGGTGGTCGGCATCATCGGCGGCTACCAGGAGGGCGGGCTGACCCCGGACATCTCCTACTCGCCCTACTTCAGCGCGGGCATCGCCGCCGTCTACCGGGCGGCGGCCAACCAGCGCTGAGGGTCGAGCGCATAGCATCGCCCGCATGATGGATCTCGGGCGCCTGCGGGCGCTGCACGCCGTCTCGGTGCACGGCTCGGTCGGCGCGGCGGCGGCTGCCCTCGGCTTCACCCCGTCCGCGGTGTCCCAGCAGATCACCAAGCTGGAGCGGGAGACCAGGACCACGCTGCTGGAGAAGCGCGGCCGGGGCGTGGTGCTCACCGACGCCGCCAAGGAGCTGGCCGGCGCCGCCCAGCAGGTGCTGGCCCTGGTCGAGCAGGCGGAGGTGTCGCTGGAGCAGCGCCGGGGCGCGGTGTCAGGGCGGCTGTCGCTGGCCGCCTTCGCGACGGCCGCGCGCGGCCTGCTGCCCGGGGTGCTGGCGGCGCTCTCGGCCCGGCACCCCGACCTGGAGCTGCGGCTGCTGGAGAGCGACCCGTACCTGATGGCCGATCTGGTGGCCAGGGGCGAGGTCGACCTGGCGGTGGTCCAGGACTGGCCCAACACCCCGCTGGCGGTCCCCGAGGGCGTCGCCCGGCTCTCCCTCGGCGAGGACCCGGTGGACGTGCTGCTGCCCGCCGACGACCCGCTGGCCGCGCTGCCGCTGCTGAACGTACGGGACCTGGCCGGGCGGCCCTGGACCAGCGTCCCGGCCGGGAACATCTGCCACGACTGGCTGATCAGGACCATGCGGGAGGCCGGCGAGGAACCGGACATCCGCTACCAGGTCGGCGAGTTCGAGACGCAGATCGCGCTGATCGCGGCCGGGCTCGGGCTCGGCCTGGTGCCCCGGCTCGGCCGCGGGACGCTGCCGCCGCAGGTGGTGGCGCGGCCGGTGCACCCGGCGCCCACCCGCCGGGTCTTCGCGCTGTGGCGGCAGCACGCCTCCCGGCGCCCGGCCATCACGGCGGCGCTGGAGGCGCTCCGGGAGCAGTGGCCGCACCGCGACTCCGCGCCGGCCCCGGACACCGGCGTCGCGGCCGGTGGCTGATCGGACAGCAACTGATCAGATACGGGCTGATCCGGCGTCAGCTGGCGAGGCCGATGACCAGCCACATGAAGCCGGTCCCGGCGATGGTGCAGAGCAGGGTGGAGCGGGAGGGGTGCGGGCTGTGCGCCTCGGGCAGGATGTCCGAGGTGGCCAGGTACATCAGGAAGCCGGAGAAGAAGCCCAGGTAGAGCCCGACCACATGCTCGGGGATGACAAACAGCAGGGTGATCCCGGCGCCCAGCACTGGGGCCAGCGCGTCGCAGCCGAGCAGGATCAGCGCCCGGCGGTTCCCGTTCCCGTAGAGCTTGGTGATCGTGTAGGTGTTGAAGCCGTCGGCGAAGTCATGGGCGATGACGGCGATGGCGACCACCGTCCCGAAGCTGTCGCCGACCTGGAAGGCCGCGCCGATGGCGAAGCCGTCCATGACGCTGTGCAGGCAGAGCGCGGAGGCGGCGGCCAGGCCCAGCTTCTCGCTGCGGCCGTGGGAGTGCCCGACCGGGTGCCCGGCGTGCTGGTGCTCGGCGTACTCGGACTCATGGGCCCGGTGGATCGCCACCGAGCGCTCGACCACGTGCAGCACCAGGAAGCCGAGCACGAACATCAGCAGTCCCTGGGCGACCCCGAACAGCTTGCCCGGCGCGGCCTCCAGCGCCTCGGGCAGCAGGTCGAAACCGACCACTCCCAGCATCAGACCCGCGGCCAGGCCCAGCACCAGGTGCCGTTTGTCCCCGACCTTTCCGGCGACCAGACCGCCCAGCAGGGTCATCAGAAAGGCCCCAGCGGCCACCAGCACCGGCATCCCGCACGCTCACTCTCGCTTGTGTCCCGCCACGCGCGTCCGGATCTTTCCCGTGCGTCACGCCCAGCACACGGTAATGATAATGCTTGTCGTTTAACCGGATGCCGGGGGTCCTTCACCCGTAGGAATGACGAGGGCCGGCCGAAACGGGAGCGGACGGGAAGGGGGAGGGCGGCGGCGCCCTGCCCAGTCGCCGCCGCCCTCGGAGAGGCCCAACCCGCGCCCTCCCGACCATCGTGCGCGACCCCGCGCTCCCGCGCGCCCCGGGCTGCGCCGGACGAGTGCCGTCCGGTCCCCTTACCGAGGTCGGCCCCGCTGCGTACGCTGTGGTCGTGCGGTTGCCGGGGGGCAGCCGCTGGGTTGACGGGGGCGGGGCTGCGATGCGTGACCTCTCGGCGGGCGACGGAAGCAGCGGTACCAGCGGTAGACATACCGGCCCCTGGGCGGGCCCGGTCCTGCTGCTGACGCTGGGTCTGCTGCTGGGATCCTCCGGCTGCGCGGCCAAGGACGCCGAGACGGACGGGAGCGGCCCCGGTTCACAGCGGGTCAGTTTCCTGCCGGGCGAGCCGGTGTCGACCACCCTGCCCGTCGGCCCGTCCGGCGCCACCGCCACGGCGTCGGGCACCGCGAGAGCCACCGCCGGACCCACTCCGCGTCCGACGGCGACCGCCGCCAGGCAACTGAAGCGCACGCCGGGCGCGAGCCCGGCCACGCGCGCCTCCGGCCGGACGGCGCAGGCCCGCCGGGCGCCTGCCGCCACCGGCTATGACGCTCGCCTCGGTGCCGAATCCGCCGCCGGCTCCGCGCCGGACTTCCTGCCGCTCGGCGCCTGCGCCGCCGCCGATCCGTCCGCCGGAGCCGGGGCGTACCAGCAGGTCCGCTGTGATGCCCCGACCGCCACGGCCACGGTGGTCGGCCGGTTCCCGGCCGGCGGGTCCGTGGCGGCCTGCCCGCCAGCGACCGACTTCGCGCTGCAGCTCACCACCACGAACGGGAGCGGAGGTGGCAGCGGGACGGCGGCGCGGCCCAGCGGAATCGCCTGCCTGCGCAACCTCCACGGCCCGCACCCGGGCGACCCGGGCGGAGGCGGCGGGATCGGCATCGTCCCGGGCGACTGCCTCTACCTCGCGGACGGCACCCGGGTCCAGGAGACCGCCTGCGACGGCAGCGGCCCGCACGCGCCCGACTACAGGGTGAACAGCCTGGTCGCCAGGGAGAGCGACTGCCCTGCGGGCACCGGCGGCTACATCGCCGTCCGCAACCCCGGCGCGGCGGAGCAGACCGCCTGCGCGGTGCTGCTGCACCACGGCTGAGCCGCAGGGCTGCCGCGACCACAGAGCCGCCGCGGAGCCGGCGCGGAGCCGTCTGAGCGGGAGTCAGCCGCTGTACACCCGGGCGTACTCGGCCGCCAGCTCCGGCGAGCCCTCCGCCGCCCAGGCCTCGCCCATCGCCACGGTGTCCACCTCGCGCCCGTTCGCCAGGACCACCCTCGGGCTGCCGTCCGGCAGCAGCTCCCACTCGGCCCCCGGCACCGTCCGCACCATCACCGTGCCGAGGTAGAGACCGGCGTCGTGGCCGAGCCACTCGGCGGCGTCGGGGTCGTCCCGCCAGACGGGGACCAGCTGGTCCAGCGCCCGCAGCGAGGCGGCCGAGTCGTCCAGCCGCAGCCCCGAGTCGAGGGCCCGCTCGCGCAGCAGCGCGCACTCGGAGAACATCTCCCCGAGGCTCCCGGGTACGTCCGTCCCGGCGCCGTAGCGGACCGGGCCGGCCTCGGCCGCGTCGCGCCGAGTACGCCATCTGTCGAGGAATGCGAAGCCCATGCGACCAGACTGACAGCAACAGGCCGGTATTACCCTCCCAGTTCGGCCCCGAGATGGGCCCGGACCAGAGAACGGAGCTCACCGCCGTCGATCAGCCGCAGCTGCGGCAGCGACGCGGCCGCGACCACCGCGTCGACGTCGAAGCTCCCGGTGGTGGCCCAGATCCCGCAGTCGGCCTGCTCGTCCGCGACGACCTCGGCCACGTCGCGCACCGCGTCGGCCCGCACCGTCGAGGGGCGGCGGGCCGCGAAGACCACGTGGGGGGCGTCGGCGAACTCCCGGCCGTCGCCCTGCGCCACGGCGAGCAGGCCGTCCCGGCCCTGCAGCCGCAGGTCCCAGTCGTCCAGGCCCAGCAGTTCGAACAGCTCGGTGATCATCGCGGTGAACTCGCCGGGTGACAGGTCCTCAGGAGCGGGCGGCCCCGAGCGGCCGATCGCGAAGGGCGTCACCGGGGTGGGGCCGAACGGGTCGTCGGAGAGCACCGAGGGCAGCGCGCACAACCTCTCCACCGCCTCGGCGCTGCCGGCCGGGAGCAGCGTCCCCGCGAACAGGTCGGCCCGCCGCGCGTCCACGCTGACCAGGCAGGACTCCCCCGCCTCGGCGGTGACGGCGCGGCCGTTGAGGACGATCCCGTCGAGCCGGGACTCGGTGTCCGCGGCGAGCAGCGCGTCCAGCGCCCGCAGCACCAACCGGGCCAGCAGCTGGTGGTAGCGGGCCAGGGTCTCCGCCCGGGGGCGCTCCACCGCGTCCACTCCCCCGTCCGGCGCGACCTGGAACCGCAGCGCCGAGGGCACCACGGTCGGCCCCGGCAGCACCAGGTCGACCACCGCGGTCCGGGTCAGCTCGCGGTAGGAGACCCGGGCCGGGACCTCCAGGCCCGGCAGCCGTCCGGCCGCCGCCAGCGCGCGTTCCAGCACCGACTCGACGGCGGCGGGGCGGCCCTCCTGGTAGGCCAGCCGGTAGCCCTCCAGCCGCTCGTTGTACTCGCGCACATTGCGGGCGCGCTGTTGCTCCTCCTGCTCATGGGTCAGCCGGGCCTCCTCGGCCCGGAGCCGCAACTCCTTCTCCTGGACCCGGTACTCGCGCAGGGCGCGCTGGTGCCGCAGCCGGGCGGCGGCCAGTTCCTGCTGGTAGGGGCCGCTGAGCAGCGGGCGCCCGGGCGCACCGGCGGCAGCCTGGCCCGGATCGGGGGCGTAGTCGGTCCAGCGCGGCGGCTCGACCACGGCGTCGGCAGGGAGCGGACGCGGCTCGTAGGGGCGGCGCAGGGCGTCGAAGTCCACGGCGGGGGACGGCTCGGCGGCCAGGGCGAGCAGTTCCTCAAGCCGCTGCTCGGCGTCCTCGGCCACCTCGGTGTACTGCTTGGCCAGGTACGCCCGCCCGCCGCCCGCCGCCGCCCTTGTCCGAGGCCCCCCGGGCCACCCCTCCTGGCCTGCGCCGCCCCCGCCTGCGCCCCCGCCGGACCCGTTCCACCCGTCGCGCCCGCCTGCCACCATCGCCGCTCCCCCGTGCCCCGATCGCCCCTGCGAAGGGCCAAGCATCTCATCAGCCAAGCCGTGCATCCGGTCCAACAGATCGTCCAGGTGCGTGAGCGGCCCCTCCTCGTCCTCGTCCATCCCACCTGCCTCTCTGGCCCCCGGATCAACTGGGACGGTCCATAGTGCCCGAAAGGTGCGGTTCCGGTCATTGGGGTGGGGGGGAATGGCGAGATGACGACGGATCAGCCGGTCGCCGACTCGCTCTCGCTGTAGACCGCGAGCAGGACGTTCAGCAGAACCCCTTCCTCCTGGTCCGGGCCCTCGAGGAACTCGTCCACCAGTCCGGCCAGCCGGTCCCGGAACTCGACAGCACGCTCCGCAGGGAGCCTGACGTCGCCCAGCACCATCAGCGGCCTCCGATAGGACTCCTCGGGCGGGGCCTCGGCGTTGTTCTCGATCCGGCCGGTGCGCGACGCCGTCAGGAAGCGGTCGCGGTAGCTGCCGATCGCGGCGCCGAAGGCCGCGGCGGCGTCGTCCGCGTGGTCGGGCCGGCCGAGCAGGTCCCGACTGAGCTGCAGGTCGGCCTGGGCGGCGACATAGCGCTGCTCAGTGATGCCGGAGACCTGCCGGGTCTCGGCGACCCGGAGCAGGCCGCGCTCCTCCAGGTGCTTGATGTGGCGGTAGAGCTTGGTCTGCGGTTCGCCCAGTTCGGCGGCCAGTTCCTTGGCGGTCCACCCACGCAGGCCCCGGCCGGTGCGGCCCATCATCAGCTGAAGGATGGTCACCCGGACCGGGTCGGCCAGGGCCTTCAGGGTCTCGATGTCATCGACGATCCGCAGGCCGGGCTCGGGGGCCGGGGCGGGAGTCACGGCGGAGGTTGGCTTCATGGCTCACCATCTTGCCAGCTGCTCACGAATGCGCAATCATTCACCCAAGAGTGAATGCTCTCTAGAGGGTGAGCATTCATGCCATGGGGAGGACTGTTATGCCCGGCACCGCCGTCCAGACCGAGACCACCGCCGACATCGCCACCTTGATACCGCCGCTGCGACGCAACTGGCGCTTCCAGACCCTGTGGCTCGGCTCTACCGCCGCGCTGACCGGCATCTTCGCCACCGACATCGCCTATCCACTGGTGATCCTCGCGCTCACTGGCTCCCCGGCCACCGCCGGACTGTTCGGCTTCGTCCAGGCCGCCGCGACCGTGCTCTGCGGCCTGCCGGCCGGACAGCTGGTCGACCGCTACGACCGCCGCCTGGTCCAGGTCACGGCGGAGTCGGTACGGGTGCTCGCCACCGCGAGCATCGCACTGAGCTTCGCGCTGGGCCGGGTGACGCCGACTCAGCTGATGATCGTCGGCGCGCTGGTCGGCGCGGCCCAGCCGTTCGTCGGCGCGGCCAGGATGCTCACCGTGCGCAGCGTGGTCGCTCCCGAGCAGCTCACCGCCGCCCTCACCCAGGACGAGATCAGGGGCAGCGTCGCGGAACTCGCCGGTCCGCCGCTCGGCGGCCTGCTCTACGGTCTGGCCCGGCTGCTGCCGTTCCTGTTCAGCACGGTCGGCTTCGCCCTCTCGCTGGTCTCGGCCCTGGTCGTCCGCACCGACAACGCGGGGGCCGCCGCCCGACGCAAGTCCGTCGCCGGGGCGGAGGACGGGGGCATCTTCGCCGGGATCAAGGCGCTGTGGCGGGACCGCACCGTCCGCGCGGTCGTGGTGCTGCTCTTCTTCCTCAACGCGTCCGGGGCCCCGCTCAGCCTCGCCGCCGTCTACCGGCTCACCCAGCAGGGCGCGCCGTCCTGGGGCATCGGCTTGGCGATGACCGGTTCGGCACTCGGCGGACTGGCCGGCGCGGGACTGGTCCGCACCCTGCACCGGCGGTTCCGCCCCGGTGTCCTGCTGCTGGGCGTGGTGGCCTCGGTGGTGCTGCTGGTCGTGCTGCTCGGCCTGGTCAGCGGGCCCTGGATGATCGCCCTGGTGCTGTTCGGCACGATGCTGGGGATCCCCTCGATCACCGTCCTGCTGGACGTGCTGATCTTCCGCCAGGTCCCGGACGAGGTCCGCGGACGCACCCTCACCTCGGTGATGACCGTGATGGGCCTGGGCATCCCGCTCGGCACCGGCAGCCTCGGCCTGCTGCTCCAGTACGTGGGCGGCACGGGCGCGATGGAGGTCCTGGCCGCCGTCCTGGCCTGCGGCACCGCCTGGGCCGCGCTCCAGCCGGGCCTGCGAGCAGCCCGCTGGCCCGCGGACAAGGCGGAGGCCGGGGCTGGGGCCGGGGGCGCGACCGGGTCCGCGACCTGACCGGCCCGGTGGGCCACCACCGCCAGCGGGAGCGCCACCAGCAGCAGCACCGAGCCGAGCACCCAGCCCATCGCGGTGAACCCGGCGTGCACCGCCAGCAGCGTCCCGGCGATCGGCCCGCAGGCCACGCCCAGGGAGGAGGCGGAGCCCGCCAGTACGGCCCAGCGGCCCCCGGCGTCCAGCCGGGCCGCGAGGGCAAGCAGGTAGCTGAGCACAAAGGGATAAACGGAGTTCCAGGCGATCTCGCCGGTCGCGAAGGGCAGCGCACTGTGCGCGGTGGCGCTCAAGGCGACGCAGCCGCTGATGGCGGCGGTGCCAAGGCCGATCGGCAGTGCGCGACCGTACCGCGGGCCCAGCGACCCCGCGGCGACGGTCCCCAGCAGCCCCGCGCCGAGGGCGGCAGCGAACACCAGGCCGAGCAGCGCCTCGGAGAGGCCCGCCCGGTCCAGGCCGATCCGGCCGCTGACCCCCCAGAGCGAGTTCTGCGCCAGCGACCAGAGAAACATGCCCACAGCCAGCACGCCGCCCGCCGCCCGGGCCGGCCGAGGCGGACGGCGGGCAGTGACAGGCTGGTCGGCGCTGCCGGGCCGGCGGTCGACGGTGGGCCGTTCGGCGGCGCGGGGCCGACGGGCGGTGGCGGGCCGGTGGCCGGTAGCAGGACGGCGGGCGACTGGCTGACGGGCGGTTCCGGCCTCGGCGCCGGGCCGGCGGCGGCGGAAGGCCGCCGCGCCGAGGCCAGCCGTGGCGGGCCGACAGGCGGTGCCAGCCTGGCGGGCAGGGAGGCTCCGGCCAGCGACGGCCGCGGCGCCTTGCCGACCCGCGCCCGGCCGACCCGCACCGAGGCGGCCGGTGCCGCACAGGGCGAGGGCGCCCCACGCGGCGACGCAGGCGAACGGCAGGCGGTGCGAGCCGCCGAGGTGAGGCACCGTCAGGTAGAGGGCCCCGGCGACCGCCGAGGTGGTCAGCAGGCCCAGGACCGAGACCCGGTGCGGGTCGCGCCCGGCCGCGGCGCCGGCCGCGGCGACCGCGGTCGCCGTCCCGGAGCCGAGTCCGCCGAGCAGGCAGCCGGCCAGCAGCAGCGGCAGTTCCCCCGCCCCCGCCGCGGCGGCCAGGGCGAAGCCGGCGACCAGCAGCCCCAGGCCGATCCGGGCGAGCCGAACGGCGCCGACCGCGGCAACCCTCGCGGCCAGCCCGAACCCGGCCCCGGCCGAGGCCAGCAGCATCGCGCTGCCGATCCCGCCGGCCTGGGTGGGCGTCAGACCGAAGTCCGCCCCGATCCGTCCGACCAGCGTCGGCAGCAGGTACGGGGCGAGGTAGCCGGAGGAGAAGAGCGCCACCAGCGGCGGCGTGGACGGGGTGCGCCTGGACATGGCGGCGGCCTCGCGGTTCGTGCGTGGGCGGACTGCTGGAGAGCGCCCTTGAGCGTGAACCACGGGAGGTGCGCAGAGAGGTTGTACCAAACCGCACAGGGTCCACAAAAGAGCCTTTGAGCTGCCCAAACACTCCGTTGCCAGGCTGTGGCGGCGCCGATGCGAATCCGAAACCGGAATCATCACATCCGCATCGACGCACGGCAGTGCTGCCGCGACACCCCGCGACCGGCCTGGGAGACGACCGGTCAGACGTCGATGCGTTGCAGGATCTGGGTGAACTCGTCGGACTCGATCAGGCCGGTGAGGACCTGGGTCATGCTGCTGATGCCTGGATCACGGACGATCAGGCCGTCCGAGCACCAGAAGTAGCGGCCACCCAGGACTTCCCCGCTTTCGGCCCACCTCGCCATGATGATCCCCACTTGCTCGAGGGTGATGATGGTCGCGCTCCAGCGGGATCCGTCCTTGAGGTCCACAAAGACGTCGACGTTGTCCACAGACTCCAGGTCCTCGCCGGCGTTCGGCAGGAATGAGGCCTCGAAGTGCTCCGTACGGACCCGGTACCAGGGTTCGTCCCAGTGGCCCGGCTGTGTGCTGCTGCTCATCCGGCGAGTGTGCCTGGCCGAACCGCCCCGCTCAACCGCATTCTCCTGGCCCCGACTTCCGGCCGGGACGGGGTTCACCGAGCGGTGTCGTGGGGCAGGATGCTCCAGCGCCTGTGGCCGGGCCTGCCCAGGGTCGGTGCGCACGGATCTGTGGAGCCGCTATCCGGTGCGCACCGACTCGCGGAAGCTACCGCACCGTCGCCGGTTCCTCCTCGCCTGCGAAGGCGCGCCAGAGGCGGGCGTAGGCGCCGTCCAGGGCGAGCAGTTCGTCGTGCGGGCCGTCCTCGACGATCCGGCCGTGGTCAAGGACCACCACCCGGTCGGCGCGGGCGGCGGTGCTGAGCCGGTGCGCGATCACGATGGTGGTGCGGCGGCCCCGGCCGTCGTCGCGCTGGGCGAGCCGGTCCGCGGCGCGGTTGACCGCGGCCTCGGTGGCCAGGTCGAGCGCCGCGGTGGCCTCGTCCAGCAGCAGGATGTCCGGGTCGACCAGCTCGGCCCGGGCCAGCGCGATCAGTTGGCGCTGGCCCGCGGAGAGGTTGCGACCGCGTTCGCTGACCCGGTGCAGGTAGCCGCCGCTCAGCCCGGCGATCATCTGGTGCGCGCCGACCGCCCGCGCCGCCGCCTCCACCACGGCGTCGTCCGCCTCGGGGCGGCCGTAGGCGATGGCGTCACGGACCGTCCCGGCGAAGAGGTAGGCCTCCTGCGGGACCACGCCGAGCCGGTGCCGGTAGCCGGCCAGGTCCAGTTCCCGCAGGTCCATGCCGTCGACCCGGACCGCGCCGCCGGTGACGTCGTAGAACCGGGCCAGCAGCTTCACCAGGGTGGACTTGCCGGCGCCGGTCTCGCCGACCAGGGCCACCGTCTGCCCGGCCGGGATCCGCAGGTTGACGTCGGCGAGGACCTCGGGCTTCCGGGCGCTGCCGGTGACCGGCTGCACCGCGTCCCCGAGGGTGTTGTACGCGAAGTGCACCCCGTCGAAGTGCACCTCGCCGCGCAGCCGTCCGACCGGTTTGGGGTCCGCCGCCGGCGGGGTCGAGGTGGGGGTGCGCAGCAGCTCGCGGATCCGGCTGAGGCCGACCGCCGCCTGCTGGTAGCCGTCGAACACCTGCGAGAGCTGCTGCACCGGCGAGAAGAACAGATCGATGTAGAGCAGGTAGGCGACCAGCGCGCCGGTGGTGAGCGTGCCCGCGGAGACCCGGTGCGCGCCCTCGATCAGCACCAGCGCCGCGGCGACGCTGGACAGGAACTGGACGAAGGGGAAGTAGAGCGAGATGTAGAGCTGGGCCCGGGTCCGGGTGATCCGGTAGTCGTCGCTGCGCTCGGCGAAGCGGGCCCGGTTGCGGTCCTCGCGCAGGAACGCCTGGACGATGCGCATCCCGGCGACGTTCTCCTGCAGGTCGGCGTTGACCGTGCTGACCTTCTCCCGGGCGATCTTGTAGGTGGCGGAGGACTTCTTCCGGAACACCAGCGTGGCGACGATCAGCACCGGCAGTACCGCGAACACATACAGCGCGAGCTGCGCGTCCAGTACCAGCAGCACCACGAAGATCCCGAAGAAGGTCAGCAGGCTGACCACCGCGGTGACCACACCGGTCTGCAGGAAGGAGCTGAGCGCGTCGACGTCGGTGGTCATCCTGGTCATGATCCGGCCGCCGAGCTCGCGCTCGTAGTAGTCGAGTCCGAGCCGCTGCAGATGGGCGAAGATCCTGATCCGCAGCGAGTAGAGCACCCGCTCCCCGGTGCGTCCGCTGACCTGGGTCTCCGCCGCCTGGACCACCCAGTCGAGCAGCACCACGGCGAGCGCGGTGAGCGAGGCCGCCAGCACGGCGCCGGAGGCGGCCTTGGTGACGCCCTCGTCGATGCCGTGCCGGATCAGGATCGGCAGCGTGAGCGAGGCCACCGCGTCCAGCGCGACCAGCAGCAGCGCGAACAGCAGCGGCCGGCGGAACGGGGCCAGCATCCGGCCGAGGTTGAACTGCGGGTCGGGACGCCGGGCCTGGTCCAGATCGATGTCCGGGGTGCCGTCGGCCGGGGGCAGCGCGGCGACCCGGGCGAGCAGTTCCGGAGTGGCCGGCATGCCGCCCAGGGTGTTGTGCATGCCGGGGCCGCCCTGCGCTCCGGGGGCGCCCGCCCGCTGCTTGCCGCCGGTGCGCAGCAGTGCGTCGGCGTCGGGCTCGGGGAAGCGCTCGCGGTCCCACAGCTCGGGGGTGGTCCCGCTGCCGGGCACCCGCTGGGCCCGCTGGTCCCCGGTGCCGACGGCGGCCACCGGGTCCGCCTCGCGGACGTCCCCGGCCAGGGCGTCGGGGTCGGTCAGCAGGGAGCGGTAGAGCGGACAGCGGGCGTCCAGCTGCTCGTGCGTCCCCACGTCCACCAGCCGTCCGCGGTCCAGCACGGCGATCCGGTCGGCCAGTTGGAGGGTGGAGCGGCGGTGCGCGATCAGCAGGGTGGTGCGCCCGTTCATCACGGTGCGCAGCGCCTCGTGGATCTCCGCCTCGACCTGGGCGTCGACGGCGGAGGTGGCGTCGTCCAACAGCAGGATCCGCGGGTTGGCGAGGATGGCCCGGGCCAGCGCGACCCGCTGCCGCTGGCCGCCGGAGAGGGTCAGGCCCTGCTCGCCGACGACGGTGTCGTAGCCGTCCGGCAGCTCCCGGACGAAGCCGTCGGCCTGGGCCGCGCGGGCGGCCTCCTCGACCTCGGCCCGGCTCGCCTCCGGGCGGCCGTAGGCGATGTTGGTGTGCACCGACTCGGAGAACAGGAAGCTGTCCTCGGGGACGATGCCGATGGCCCCGCGGAGCGAACGCAGCGTCAGGTCGCGGACGTCGTGGCCGTGGATCCGGACGCTGCCGGAGGTGGCGTCGTAGAAGCGCGGGACCAGCATGCCCACGGTGGACTTGCCCGAGCCCGAGGCGCCGACCAGGGCCACCGTCTCGCCCGGGGCGAGGGCCAGGGTGAGGCCCTGCAGCACCGGCTCGGCGGTGCCGCCGTAGGTGAAGTCGACCTGGTCGAAGGCCAGCGCGGGCACGCCGTCCAGCAGTTCGGTCTCGGCCGGGTCGAGCTCCTGCGCGCCGTCCCGCTCGGTGACCACCGGGCGCTGGTCGATCAGCTGGAACACCCGCTCGACGCTGGCCCGGGCCTGCTGACCCATGGTCAGCAGCATGGTGAGCATCCGCACCGGGCCGGTCATCTGGGCGACATAGGTGGAGAAGGCGACGAAGGTGCCGAGGGTGACCTCGCCGCGGACCGCCAGCCAGCCGCCGAGGGCCAGCACCGCCACCTGGCCGAGCGCGGGAATGGCCTGCATGGCGGGGCTGTAGCGGGCGCTCAGCCGGATGCTGCGCAGCCGCATCGCGAACAGCCGGCGGCTGGCCCGCTCCAGCCGTCCCAGCTCCTGTTCCTCCTGGCCGAAGCCCTTGACCACGCGGACGCCGGAGACCGCGCCGTCGACCGCGCCGGCCACCGCGCCCGCCTCCTGCTGGGCGGTCCAGGTCGCCGGGAACAGCTTCTTCCGGCTGAGCTGGGCGAACCACCAGAGGGCCGGGGCCATGGCGATGGCGATCAGGGTGAGCAGCGGCGACAGGAACAGCATCACCACGATCGACAGCAGGAACAGCAGCAGGTTGCCGGTCATCATCGGCAGCATCGACAGCAGGCCCTGGATCAACTGCAGGTCCGAGGTGGCCCTGCCGACCACCTGGCCGGTGTCCAGGTTGTCCTGGCGGGTGCCGTCCAAGCGGGAGAGCGAGTCGAACAGGTCCTGGCGCAGGTCGTGCTGGACGTCCAGGGCGAGCTTGCCGCCCCAGTAGCGGCGGACCAGGGTCGCCGCGAAGACCGCGACGGCGGCGAGGATCAGCGCGATCGCCCAGGGGGCGAGCGGCTTGGTGTGGGTGGTGATCACATCGTCGATGATCAGACGGGGAATCAGCGGGACCAGGGCGCTGATCCCCATGCCGAGCAGCGAGGCGCCGAAGGACAGCAGCACGTTGCGCCGGTAGCGCCAGCAGTAAGCGCTGAGCCGGCGGAGCCAGCCGGGGGGCGCGCTGCCGCTGTTGTCGTCCTGGGTGGAGTCGTCCTGGGTGGAGTCGTCGGTGCTGGTGGGAAGCTTTTGAGCCTGCGGCATATTTAGCGATGCTAACTGTCTAGAAGGGAGGTCGTCCACTGAGTTCCGGGACCGCTCGGAGACCCCCGGCGGCCACTGCCGGCCACTGCCGGCTACTGACCGGCCCAGCCGTAGACGCGCTCGACCCGCAGCCGGATCACCAGTCGGCGGTCGGCCACCATCGCCGCCCGGTACTCGTCCCAGTCCGGGTGCTCCCCCAGGATCAGCCGGTAGACCTCGACCAGTTCGTCCACCGTGGCGTCGCCGGGATCGGCGGCCACCGGCGTCAGTTCGACGGTGCCCTCGGCGACGGCGTAGGCCCGCTGGTCCGGCTGGGTCACGTAGTAGCTGCCGCGTGGATCGCGGCGGAGATTGGCGACCTTGGCCCGGTCGGCGGTGCTGGAGATGCGGAGCAGTCCGGTGGCCGGATCGTAGGTGTGGCTCACATTGGAGAGCTGGGGGCGCCCGTCACGCTTGAGCGCCACCAGTGCACCCCCGCGCGCCTGGGCGATGAGCTGCTCAAGGCTCTTCTGCTGCGGGGTCTGCTGAGGGGTCTGCTCTGACATGGTTCGGCCTCCCGGTCGCCTGCGGGTGTGACAGTCCGCAACTCTCAGCGTCCAGGCTCCCCCGATCTGTTCCCGGCCGCACCGGCCCAGGGCAGCGGCCAGGCCCGCCTTTGGTCCTAGGACTTACGGGGGCGGCGGGCAGGCCGGGCGAGCGGGCGGGCTGCTGGGCGGGCCAGGCGAGCGGACGGCGAGGCCAGCAGGCCGGGCAAGCAGTCGGCCTGCCGGACGAGTCGGCGGGCTGCTGGGCGGGGCGGCGGCCGGGCCAGGCGGGCGGCCCGTCGGGCGGGCGGCCCGTCGGGCGGGCGGGGCAAGCGGCGAGCCGGGCTGGCGGGCTGGCCTCGCGGGCGCTGCCGGGTCGGCCGACGGGCCGACCTGACCCTAGGTCCGGGGGCGCACCGTCGCGCCGGCGCCGAGCGCGCCGAGGGCGAGCCGGTGCAGCAGCAGGGCCATCGCGCCGCGGTCCGCGGTGGCGCTGTGCGGGGTGGAGTTGAGCAGGCCGAACACCGCGTGGACCGAGGCCCGGGCCTCCTCGCCGAGCCCGGGGAAGGTGTCGCGGGCGACGCCCACCCACAGTTCCACGTACTGCCGCTGCAGACTGCGGACCTGGTGCCGCTCCGTGTCCGGCAGGTGCAGCAGCTCGCGGTCGTGCAGGGTGATCAGCGCGCTCTCGTCCAGGGCGAAGTCGATATGGCCCTGGAGCAGCGAGTCCAGCGCGGCGCGGGGGTCCGGGGCCTCGGCCACCCGGCGCCGGCCCTCGTCCAGGAGCCGTTCGCTGATACCGACCAGCAGGTCGGCGAGCATCGCGTCCTTGCCGGGGAAGTGCCGGTAGAGGCCGGGGCCGGAGATGCCCACGGCCTTGCCGATCTCGTCGACGCCCACGCCGAGGAAGCCGCGCGCGGCGAAAAGACGTGCTGCTTCGCGGCGAATCTGCTGGCGGCGCGGGTTCTCGACGGGGCGCGGCGGTGTCGGCATCCAGCCATCCTAGACAGCGGTGTTATCCGGCGTTAACGTGGCCAGCAGGAAGTTAACGTTCGTTAACTGCAAAGGAGCCCCTGGCCGGATGACGCTCGCACCTGCACCCGCACCTGTCCTGGACACAGGGGCGGATCCGCACTCCGCCGCGTTCCAGGCCAATGACGCCGCCCAGCGCCGGCTCGTGGACGAGCTCCGCGTCCGGCTCACCGCGGCCGCGGAGGGCGGCGGCCCGCGCGCACGGGAGCGCCACACCGCCCGCGGCAAAGTGCTGCCGCGGGACAGGGTGGACACCCTGCTCGACCCCGGCTCGCCCTTCCTTGAGCTCTCCCCGCTGGCCGCCGAAGGCCTCTATGGCGGGGACGCCCCCGCCGCCGGGCTGATCACCGGCGTCGGCCGGGTGGCCGGACGCGAGGTGGTCGTGGTCGCCAACGACGCCACGGTCAAGGGCGGCACCTACTACCCGATGACCGTCAAGAAGCACCTGCGGGCGCAGGAGATCGCCCAGGAGAACCGCCTTCCCTGCCTCTACCTAGTTGACTCCGGCGGTGCCTTCCTGCCGATGCAGGACGAGGTCTTCCCGGACCGGGACCACTTCGGCCGGATCTTCTTCAACCAGGCCCGGCTCTCCGCCGCGGGCATCCCCCAGCTCGCCGCCGTACTCGGCTCCTGCACCGCGGGCGGTGCCTACGTCCCGGCCATGAGCGACCAGGCCGTGATCGTCCGCAACCAGGGGACGATCTTCCTCGGCGGCCCGCCGCTGGTGAAGGCCGCCACCGGCGAGGTGGTCACCGCCGAGGAACTGGGCGGCGGCGAGCTGCACTCGCGGACCTCGGGCGTCACCGACCAGCTGGCCGAGAACGACACCCACGCCCTGGCCATGCTGCGCACCATCGTGGCCGGACTCGGCCCGCGCACGGCCCGGCCGTGGCCGGTACGGCCCGTTGAGCCGCCCGCGGTCGACCCGAGCACCCTCTACGGCGCGGTGCCCGCCGACCCGCGCACCCCCTACGACGTGCGCGAGGTGATCGCCCGTCTGGTGGACGGCAGCCGCTTCGCCGAGTTCAAGCCCGAGTACGGGCCCACCCTGGTCACCGGATTCGCCCACCTGCACGGCCATCCGGTGGGGATCGTCGCCAACAACGGCATCCTCTTCTCCGAGTCCGCGCTCAAGGGCGCGCACTTCATCGAGCTCTGCGACCAGCGCGGCATCCCGCTGGTCTTCCTGCAGAACATCTCCGGCTTCATGGTCGGACGGCAGTACGAGGCCGGGGGCATCGCCAAGAACGGCGCCAAGATGGTCACCGCCGTGGCCGGCACCCGGGTCCCCAAGCTGACCGTCGTGATCGGCGGCTCCTACGGGGCGGGCAACTACTCGATGTGCGGCCGGGCCTACTCACCCCGCTTCCTGTGGATGTGGCCGGGAGCCAAGATCTCGGTGATGGGCGGCGAGCAGGCCGCCTCTGTCCTCGCCACCGTCCGCCGGGACCAGTACGAACTGCGCGGCGAGGACTGGCCGGTCGAGGCGGAGGAGGAGTTCCGCCGCCCGGTCCGCGAGCAGTACGAGCAGCAGGGCAACGCCTACTACGCGACCGCCCGGCTCTGGGACGACGGCGTCATCGACCCGCTGGACACCCGCACCGTGCTCGGCCTGGCGCTCAGCGCCTGTGCCAACGCGCCCCTGCCCGAGCCGCGCCCCTACGGCGTTTTCCGCATGTGACGAAGGGTCACCTCCATGTTCGACAGCGTGCTTGTCGCCAACCGCGGCGAGATCGCGGTCCGCGTCATCCGTACCCTGCGACGGCTCGGCGTGCGCTCCGTCGCCGTGCACAGCGGTGCCGACGCGGACAGCCCGCATGTCCGGGCCGCCGACACCGCCGTACTGCTGGGCCCCGATCACGGGCCCGGTGCGGCCTCCTCGGCCGAGAGCTACCTCCATATCGAGCGGATCGTCGAAGCAGCACGGCGCAGCGGCGCCCAGGCCGTGCACCCCGGCTACGGATTCCTCGCCGAGAACGCCGGCTTCGCCCTGGCCTGCGCCGAAGCCGGTCTGGTCTTCATCGGTCCCTCCCCCTCCTCCATCTCGCTGATGGGCGACAAGATCCACGCCAAGGCGGCGGTCCAGGCTGCCGGGGTCCCGGTGGTCCCCGGCAGCGAGGGCGACGCCCTGGACGACGCCCAACTCCTGGACGCGGCACGGGCCATCGGCCTGCCTGTCCTGCTCAAGCCCTCGGCCGGCGGCGGCGGCAAGGGCATGCGCCTGGTCCGGGACGCCGAGGCGCTGCCCGAGGAGATCGCCGCCGCCCGCCGCGAGGCCAGGACCTCCTTCGGCGACGACACCCTGCTGGTGGAACGGTGGATCGACCGCCCCCGCCATATCGAGATCCAACTGCTGGCCGACACCCACGGCAACGCCGTCCACCTCGGCGAACGCGAGTGCAGCCTGCAGCGGCGACACCAGAAACTGATCGAGGAGGCCCCCTCGGTCCTGCTCACCCCCGACATCCGCGCAGCCATGGGCGAGGCCGCCGTACGCGCGGCCAGGGCCTGCGACTACGCGGGTGCGGGCACCGTCGAATTCATCGTTCCCAGCAGCGATCCCTCCTCGTACTTCTTCATGGAGATGAACACCAGGCTCCAGGTGGAGCATCCGGTCACCGAACTCGCCGTCACCGCCGACGGGGCCCGGCTCGACCTGGTCGAGCAGCAGCTCCGGGTCGCGGCGGGCGAGGCACTGGCCTTCGGCCAGGAGACGGTGGCATTCCAAGGCCACGCCATCGAGGCGCGGATCTGCGCCGAGGACCCGACCCGGGGATTTCTGCCCACCGGCGGCCGGGTGCTGCTGCTGCGCGAACCGGGGGGCGAAGGGATCCGGGTCGACTCCGGACTCGCCCCTGGTGTCGTCGTCAGCAGCAGCTACGACCCCATGCTGTCGAAAATCATCGCTCACGGACCCGACCGGGCCACCGCTCTGCGAAGGCTGCGCGCCGCCCTCGCCGAGACCCGGATCCTCGGGGTCACCACCAATGCCGGCTACCTTCGCCGGCTGCTCTCACAGCCTGATGTGGTCGCGGGTCGCCTCGACACCGGCCTGGTCGAGCGCCGCCCCGAACTGACTCTAGCAACGACCACCGACGATCCGGCCGACTCTTCCACTTCGCCTGTGGATAACCTCGCGGACCTGGTGCTCGTCGCCGCCGCGCTGGCCCGGCAGCGGGCACTGGCGCCGGCCCCCGACCCGGAGGGCTGGAGCGACCCCTTTGCGCAGCCCTCCGGCTGGCGCACCGGCGGACAGCCCGCCTGGACCCGGCACCAACTGCGGTTCCCCGGCGGCGAGCCAACCGCGGTCGCCGTCCGCCCCGTCCAGGCCCCGGACCGGCTCGCGGGCCCGGACCGGTCCCAGGACGCGTCCAGATACGAGGTCCAAGTGCGCGAGGGCGCACCGTTCACCGCACGCGCCGTGGTCGACGGAGAGCAGTTGCGGCTCACCGTCCACGGCGTCACCCACAGCTTCACACAGGCCACTGACAATGCCGTCCAGTGGCTGTCCATCGATGGTGACAGCTGGGCCGTGCACCCCCACGATCCGCTCGAACAGCTCGCCCTCGGCGCCGCCGGCGCGGGCGCGGCGGCACTCAACGCACCGATGCCGGGGACCGTGACGGTCGTCAAAGCAGCCGTGGGCGATTCGGTGACCAAGGGTCAGCCGCTGCTGATCCTGGAGGCGATGAAGATGGAGCACGTCATCACCGCCCCCTATGACGGCACTCTCGAACAGCTGCGGGTGGCTGCGGGCGGAACCGTCGCCATGGACGAACTGCTCGCCGTGATCACTCCGACCGAGGAGGCCTCCTGATGACCGATCAAGAACCCGGCGTGACGGAATCCGACGCGGCGGGACCTGGCACGGTGGAACCGAACGCCGCGGAACCCGGAGTGACCGAGCTCGGGCTTCCCGACCGCACCCCGCTGCCCGGACTCCCCCGCAGCGTGCGGATCCACGAGGTCGGGCCGCGCGACGGCCTGCAGAACGAGTCGGCCACCCTGCCCCCGGCCGTCAAGGCCGAGTTCATCACCCGGCTCGCCGCGGCCGGTCTGCGGACGATCGAGGCGGCCAGCTTCGTCCACCCCGCCTGGGTGCCCCAACTCGCGGACGCCGAGCAGCTGTTCCCGCTGGTCGGCGGGCTGCGCCAGCAGTATCCGGGGCTGCGGCTGCCGGTCCTGGTCCCCAATGAGCGCGGCCTCGACCGGGCGCTGGCACTCGGCGCGGCCGATGTCGCGGTCTTCGCCAGCGCCACCGAGACCTTCGCCCGGCGCAACCTCAACCGGACCGTCGAGGAGGCGCTGCAGATGTTCGCCCCGGTGGTCCGGCGGGCGACCGAGGCCGGGGTGCCGGTCCGCGGCTATCTGTCGATGTGCTTCGGCGACCCCTGGGAGGGCCCGGTCCCGGCCGCCCAGGTGGTCGAGGTCGGACGCAGGCTGCTGGACCTGGGCTGCGACGAGCTGAGCCTCGGCGACACCATCGGCACCGGCACCCCCGGGCAGGTCGCCGCGCTGCTGGACGCGTTCGCCGCCGCCGGCGTCGGCCCCGAGCGGCTCGCCGTGCACTTCCACGACACCTACGGCCAGGCCCTGGCCAACACCCTGGCCGCGCTCCAGCTCGGCGTCAGCACGGTCGACGCCTCGGCGGGCGGCCTCGGCGGCTGCCCGTACGCCAAGAGCGCCACCGGCAACCTCGCCACCGAGGACCTGGTCTGGATGCTGCACGGCCTCGGCATCGAGACCGGCGTCGACCTCGGCGCCCTGGCCGCCACCAGCAGTTGGCTGGCCGCGCACCTGGGCCGCCCCAGCCCCTCCCGCGCCGTCCGCGCGCTCACCGGCTGAACCGCCCGGCCGAGCCCGCTTACCCGTACCCCATTACCCGTACCCGCTTGCCCGAGCCCACGCGCCTGGTCCCACTCGCCCGACCCGCCCGGCCACACCCCCGGCCGCACCGATCGCCGTACCCCGGCTGAAGGAGAGACCGCAGATGCTCGACCACCGCCTCGCCCCCGAGCACGAGGAACTGCGGCGCACCGTCGCCGAGTTCGCCCGTGATGTCATCGCGCCCAAGATCGGCGAGTACTACGAGCACGAAGAATTCCCCTACGAGATCATCCGCGAAATGGGCCGGATGGGACTGTTCGGCCTGCCGTTCCCCGAGGAGTACGGCGGCATGGGCGGCGACTACCTGGCGCTGTGCCTGGTGCTGGAGGAGATCGCCCGGGTCGACTCCTCCGTCGCGATCACCCTGGAGGCCGCGGTCTCGCTCGGCGCGATGCCGATCCACCGCTACGGCACCGAGGAGCAGAAGCGCACCTGGCTGCCGCGGCTGTGTTCGGGCGAACTGCTCGGCGCCTTCGGCCTGACCGAGCCCGAGGGCGGTTCGGACGCCGGGGCGACCAGGACCACGGCCCGCTACGACGCGGACACCGACGAGTGGGTCATCAACGGCTCCAAGTGCTTCATCACCAACGCCGGCACCGAGATCACCGGTCTGGTCACCGTCGCCGCACTCACTCTTTCGAGCGAACTGGACGAGCAGGGCTCGCCACGGCGGGAAATCTCCACCATCATCGTGCCGACCGGAACACCGGGTTTCTCGGCCTCGAAGAAGTACTCCAAAGTCGGCTGGAACGCCTCGGACACCCGGGAGCTCTCCTTTGCCGACTGCCGCGTCCCGGCCGCCAACCTCCTCGGTGAGGCAGGCCGTGGTTACGCCCAATTCCTGCGCATCCTTGACGAAGGCCGTATCGCGATCGCTGCCCTGGCCACCGGCCTGGCCCAGGGGTGTGTCGACGAGTCGCTGAGCTACGCCGCGCAGCGGCGGGCTTTCGGCAGGCCCATCGGATCGAACCAGTCCATCCAGTTCAAGATCGCCGACATGGAGATGCGCGCCCACACCTCACGGCTGGCCTGGTACCACGCGGCCTCGCTGCTGGTGCACGGCGAGCGCTTCAAGAAGGAGGCCGCGATTGCCAAGCTCTTCTCCTCCGAGGCCGCGGTCTCCAACGCCCGCGAGGCCACCCAGATCCACGGCGGCTACGGCTTCATGAACGAGTACCCGGTCGCCCGGTTCTGGCGCGACAGCAAGATCCTGGAGATCGGCGAGGGCACGTCAGAGGTCCAGCGCATGCTGATCGCCCGCGAACTGGGCATGAGCGACAGCCGGCCCTGAGGCCCCGAGGCCGACCGACGCATCAACAAGCCGACCGGCCCTGAATCGAACCGACCGGAAAACCTACGGAATCACGACCACCGGTCGGTTGGCCCGACGGGCCAGCCGACCGGCCACCGAGCCGAAGAGCCGCCCCAGGAAGCCGTGCGTGCCGCCGACCACGATGGCGTCGGCCGCGTACTCCCTGGCGACCTCCTCCAACTCGTGGCAGATGTCCCCGCCGCGCTCCACGAGTACCCAGGGCACGTCACCGAGGAAGTCGGAGCAGGCCAGTTCCAGACCGAGCACCTCGGTGCGGTGGTCCGGCACGTCCACGAACACAGGAGGCTCGCAGCCGGCCCACACCGTGGCCGGGAGGCGGTTGGCGACATGCACGATCACCAGGCCGACCCGCGAGCGGCGGGCCATGCCGACGGCGTACGCCAGCGCCCGCTCGCTGGAGACCGAGCCGTCGAAGCCGACGACAACACCATGGAGGAAGGCAGGGTCACAGGGGCGGACGGTCTGCGACTGCAACTCAAAACTTGGCATGGAGGATGTGGATCCCGTCGGGGCATCGGGGCGGGACTTGGGCAGCCCGGGGCGCTTCACCGGCGGCTCGGTGGGGCGGGCCGCGGGGTTGCCCTCGGTGGGCTCGGGAAGCTCATAACCAGCCATGGCTATGGTCGTTTCGGCGAGGTGGGATACGGGGCAGGGATCATGCGGTCACGACCTGGGCAGCGGACATATCGAGCCGAGTGGTGACGAGTACGACCTCTTCCCTTCAGGGTACGGCGACAATCTGTTCCAGCCCATACACAGAGCGCTCGGATCGCACGGGTTACTGCTAACGGCGGGCGCGTGCGCGGGAGCGCTCACGCCGCCGAAGCGCTCCCGCGCAAACGCGCTGTGCTCCGGGCGTGCATGGAGCATGCCTGAGGAGGCGCGCTTGTGCAACGGTGCCGAGGCACTGAAGCGCTCTCTCGCGCAACCGGTTTTAAGTCAGACCTCGTCATATGCCTCGTGCATATGCCAGAGGAATGAAAAGATGCGGCTTATGTCGCCTCTGTTGCTTTTCGATCTCGACAACACCCTGGTCAACCGGAATCTTGCCTTCCGGGGTTGGGCCGAGCAGTTCCTGGTGGACCGCTCGCTGCCCCCGGGCGACCTCGACTGGTTCACCACCCTGGACTGCGGCGGCTACCTGGACCGCAGGGTCCTGCTCCGTGCGGCGACGGACCGCTACGGACTGTCCGAACGAATGGAGGCCATGCTTGAGGAGTACCGCGCCACCGTCACCGCCCTGATCCACTGTCCAACGGCCCACCTCGACGCCCTGCGCGCCGCCCGCGCGGCGGGCTGGACCCTCGGCATCGTCTCCAACGGCGCCACCGACCAGCAGCGCGCCAAGATCGAACGCACCGGCCTGGCCGACCTGGTGGACGGCTGGGTCATCTCGGAGGAGGTGGACTGCGCCAAGCCCGACCCGCGGATCTTCACCCTGGCCGCGTTCCGCTGCGGGATCGACACCGGGACGGACTGGACCGCCGGGGCCTGGATGGTCGGCGACCACGCGCCGGCCGACATCGCCGGTGCCACGGTGGCCGGGATCCGCAGTGTCTGGCTGGCCCACGGCCGAGCGTGGCCGGAGACCGGCTACACCCCGACGCGCACCGCCAGGAGCCTGCCGGAGGCCGTGGCGGGCGTCCTTGCCGCGGGCTCGCCCACCCGACCTGGCCCTCGGGGCCCGGAACTGACCACACAGCCCGGGCTGCAGCCGGAGCCGCAGCTGAACCCGCGGCCGGAAACGGAGTTGAACCTGGACACGGAGTTGAACCTCGACATCGACCCGGAGTTCGACCGGGCACTGGGCCGCACGCACCGCGTGCCGCGCCCCTACGAACGCGTGACCGTGGCCGGGTAGCGCCACCAGGTGGACACCGCCTGCTCGACGAAACCCAGCTTTCGGTAGAGGGGCTCACCGAGCAGCGTCGCGGTCAGCGTCGCCGCCCGCTGCGGGTGGGCCCTGAGCGCCGCCTCCAGCAGCGCTCTGGCGACCCCGTGCGAGCGGTGCGGCTCCAGCACCGCGACCCAGTACAGGCCGACGGCCGTCCCGTCGTCCCAGGACACGCAGGCTCCGGCCGCCTCTCCCCCGCGCCGCGCCAGCCAGGCGCGGCGGCCGTCCAACGCGTCCAGCGCCGCCGGGAACAGCCGTCCGCGACGCAGCGGCATCCGTCCCGGCATGGGGAAGCCCTGCACCACCACCCGCTCCAGCAGCGCGAGATCCTCCTCCACGAGCGCCTGCTCCACCGACACGGCGGGCGATCGCACCGGGGCGACCGGCGGCGCGGCCGACGGACCACCCACCGGCCCGTCCGGGGGCCGGACCATGACCGGCATGGCCAGGGCCGACTCGCAGCCGTGGCCGGACAGGTCGAGCACGCCGTAGGGGTCCTCCAGGGACAGGCTGCCGGTCTCCCAGTCACGGAACAGCGAGAGCAACTCCCGGGTCAGCGCGGCGGCGTCGGCCGGTCGTCGAGTGATGACGACCCGGTGGCTGTCGCCAGGGTCGCCCTCGCAGCGGACTGCCGTGTACCCGTCCGCGGTGCGGCTCTCCCAGCCCAGGACTCCGGCCATCGCCAACCAGTGCGTCGCAGCGTTGTCATTGGCCAGTTCGAGGCCACTCCGTCCGTCCATCCGACCGACCCTACCCGGCCCGCAGCGGCCGACAACTGACACCGAATCACCGTCATTCGGCGGCGATCGTCAACCCGTCCCGTCTCTGGCGCCACTTATTTCCCCCCAACGTGCCGGTTCATGCGCCCCGTGCGCGCCCCCCGTGCCTCCTTGCACCCTCCTGTGCTCCCTATAGCTGCTTTTCGGTCAACTTCACGACGCCTTCACTCGTTTGGCCATAACCGCAGCCCAGAGCCGGGCGCTGAGCAGCGGAGTCTCCCGGACGGTACGGACTGCCGTGCGACAACTGGCCAGCACCTGACACGCCCCCTTCCCCGACAGCCCGGCGGATGCCACCCTCGGTGATCGAATGCTTCACGCCAAATTGCCTTATCGACATAGCGTCGGATGGTGAACTTGTCGCACCAGCAACCCTGGACACAGTAGATTTGATCTTGGCGAGAGCGGGGGCCTCGAAATGCAGCGCAGGACCGAAGCAGCAGCATGACGCCACAGGCGTCGACCGTGCGATCGGCAGCCCCGGAGGTCGACCGGGCAGCCCGGTCGGGATACCGGTCGCGCCGGCGGCACACACGACCGAGGGGGGCCGGAGCGCCTTGAGCAGGGTCAGCAGGAACGCCGCAACAGCCGCCGGGGCGGGCGACGGAGGCCCCGGCGGCGTGGGCCCAGGCACCCTGGGTTCCGCCGCCGGAGAGCCGTCCCTTCCGGTCCCGGCGCGCAAGCTCTCGGGGCGGAGGCGCCCCGAGATCGTCGCCGTGCTGCTGTTCAGCGGCGCGCCGATCTTCGAGAGTTCCATCCCGCTCTCGGTGTTCGGCGTCGACCGGCAGGACGCCGGAGTCCCCCGCTACCGACTGCTGGTGTGCGCGGGCGAGGAAGGACCGCTGGCCACCACCGGTGGCCTGACCATGACCGCCCCCTACGGCCTGGAGGCCCTCGCCCGGGCCGGCACCGTGGTCGTCCCCGCCTGGCGCTCCGCGGCCCAACTGCCGCCGCCCGAGGCGCTGGCAGCCCTGCGCAAGGCGCACCACGAGGGCGCCAGGATCATCGGCCTCTGCACCGGCGCCTTCGTGCTCGCCGCCGCCGGTCTGCTGGACGGCCGCCCGGCCACCACCCACTGGATGTACGCGCCCACCCTGGCCAAGCGCTACCCCCAGGTCCAGGTGGACCCGCGGGAGTTGTTCATCGACGACGGCGACGTGCTGACCAGCGCGGGTACCGCCGCCGGGATCGACCTCTGCCTGCACGTGGTGCGCACCGACCACGGCGCCGAGGCAGCTGCCGCCCTGGCCCGGCGCCTGGTGGTCCCGGCTCGCCGCACCGGCGGACAGGCCCAGTACATCGACCGGGCTTTACCTGAGGAGATCGGCAACGACCCGCTCGCCGAGGTGGTGACCTGGGCCCTGGACAACCTCTCCAAGCAGTTCGACGTCGAGGCCCTGGCCGCCCGCGCCTACATGAGCCGGCGCACCTTCGACCGGAGGTTCCGCTCGCTCACCGGCAGCGCCCCGCTGCAGTGGCTGATCTCGCAGCGGGTGCTGCAGGCGCAGCGGCTGCTGGAGACCACCGAGGCGTCGGTGGACGAGGTCGCCCGCCGCTGCGGCTTCCGTTCGCCGGTGGCGCTGCGCGGCCACTTCCGGCGCCAACTGGGCGTGTCTCCGGCGGTGTACCGGACCACCTTCCGGTCCCGGCGTCCGCAGCCGGTCGGCGCCGCGGGCACGCCCGTGCCCGGGTTGCCGCTTCCCGTGCCGGGTGCCGCCGACGAGGGCGGCCTGCCCGGCTTCGGGCTACCGCCCGGAGCCCTGCCCTCCCAGCCGGGCTCCCCCGACGGCAGGGCCGAACCGGTACGACTCCCCCGCCCGCACACCCGCCCCCGCCAGGGCGGCGGACGTCCCGACTCCGCCGACCACGCGGCGGCCGAGGACGGCCGGACCGAGGGCGGCGCACGCGGCAGGAGCGAGGGCCCGCCGGAGTCGCGCGGCGGCAACCAGCCACCGGGTCCGCCCGGCGGCCTGCCCGCCCGCGGCCACCCCGACGCCGCTTGGGCGGCCGGGCGGCGCCGGGCGGCGGAGTAGACGCGGCGGAGCAGCGCGGAGACGTTCTGGGGGCGCAGTGGCGCGGTAGCAGGTAGTTACGCGGTAGCAGGTAGCAGGTAGCACAGGAGCGGGGCACGGAGCCGCGGGGGCGGATCCGGGTGGCGGAGGTGCGGCGCCCGGGTCCGCCGGGTCGTGCCGGGTTTGCTTTCACAGGGATCCGGCAGATGATCGACCCTGCGGGACCACCCGGTCCCGCACCGCGCACAGCCACCCAGGACGGTGAAGCACGTGAACGATCGCATGGTCTGGATCGACTGCGAGATGACAGGGCTCAGCCTCGAAACCGACGCACTGGTCGAGGTCGCGGCCCTGGTCACCGACTCCGAGCTGAACATCCTCGGCGAGGGCGTCGACATCGTCGTCCGTCCGCCGGCCGAGGCGGTCGCCGGGATGCCGGACGTCGTGCGGGCCATGCACACCTCCTCCGGCCTGCTGGAGGAACTGGAGCAGGGAGTCACCCTCGCCGAGGCGGAGGCCCAGGTCCTGGCGTACGTCCGCGAGCATGTACCGGAGGCCGGCAAGGCGCCCCTCTGCGGGAACTCGGTCGGCACCGACCGCGGCTTCCTGGCCCGCGACATGCCGGCCCTGGAGACCCACCTGCACTACCGGATCGTGGACGTCTCCTCGATCAAGGAACTGGCCCGCCGCTGGTACCCCCGGGCGTACTACAACAGCCCGAAGAAGGCCGGCAACCACCGCGCCCTGGCCGACATCAGGGAGAGCATCGCGGAGTTGAAGTTCTACCGCGAGGCCGTCTTCGTCCCGCAGCCGGGCCCGGACACCGACGCCGCCCGGGCGATGGCCGCCCGGCACACGCTTCCCCCGGCCTGAGCTGCTCCGAAGCCCGATCGGAGGGCTCGCGTCCGATCCCGGAAACCGGTCGTGAGCACCCTTCCGGATCCTGTAGAGTTAACTCCGTCAGCGCGACAAGCGCGAGACGGATGGTGGGTATAGCTCAGCTGGCAGAGCACCGGGTTGTGATCCCGGGTGTCGCGGGTTCAAGTCCCGTTACTCACCCCATCGAGAAGGGCCCCTGACCTGGGATTGGGTCAGGGGCCCTTCTCGTCTCCCCCGCCCGGCCCGCGGACGGCCCGTCAGCAGTCGCGGACACCACCGCAGTTGGCGGAGACGTGCATCGCGGACGCGCGGATCGGGAGTACGCGGATCAGTACGCGTGGATCAGGAACATCAGGTCAGGAACGTCGGGTCAAGGACGTCAGGTCAAGGACGTCGGGCCAGGAACATTGGATCAGCCCTGGTCGATGCTGATCTCGTACGCAATCTCCCAGCGCACATCGGGGACGACGACGTCGGCGGTCTCCAGCGGGCGGCCGTCCACGTCGTAGTAGGTGCGCTCGATGATGGTCAGCAGCTCGCCCAGGGAGATGCCGAGCAGGTTGGCCTGCTCCTGGGTGGCCCGGGAGGGCCGCGGCACCTCTATGGCCGTGGCGATGGTGATGCCGATGGAGCGCATCCGCGCGACCACACCCCGACCGGCCAGCGGGCCGGACTCGGGCAGCAGGATCGGAGTGCCGTCGGTGACGGCCATGGACTCCCAGGAATCGGAGAGTTGAACCGGCATGCCGTCAGCGAAGAACTCGTACTGGGTACGGACGCACAGGTCGCCCTCGGTGATGCCGAGCCGCGTGGCGATCTGCTTCGGCGCGGGAACGCGGACGACCGTATGGCTCTCCCACGTCCCGGCGCGCCCCTGCTCGCGCATATCCGCGCGGAACGGGCCGCTGCGGAGTTCGCGGGGCCGGGAGCGGACCATGCGCAGGCGGTCGCGCGGAGACCGGACGAACGTGCCGGAACCGGCCCGCCCCTCCAGCACGCCCTCGATGATCAGGCGCTCGGTGGCGCGCTGGATCACATTGGCGCCGACGTCGTAGTGCTCAGCCAGGATGCTGCGACCAGGTAGCTTCTCCCCCACGGCCCACTCGCCGGACTGGATGCGGGTGCGCAGGTCGTCAGCTACCTGGAGGTACGGGGCCTCTCGTGGCATGCGGCTCTCCGTGGTGCTCGCACGTACGCCGGGGGCGCGCGCGGGAGCGGTGGACTTCACCGGACGTTGACAACCTAATCCATTAGGTCCAAGCTGATGCATCAGGAATACTATACGTGACCGCATGCGCACTTGGGGAGAGCAGTGGGCTCACGAACCGCACGGGCGATCGACGTGGCCGCCCGGCTTTCGGCGGCCACGGGCAACCAGGCCCACACCGACGAACAACCCTCCCGCACCAGGGTCACCGTAGCGATTCCCGACGACCTTTCCGAGGTCGCCCGACAGACCGTCCTGGCCGCTCTCGCCGCGCTCCCGCTCACGGACATATACGGGCACGACCGGGCCGAGGACGACACGCAGACGCTCTGGGTCGAACTCCGTGACAGGGAGAACCAACCATGACCGCCGCCCCGCCCAGCGAGACGCCGCCGCACGAATCGCCCCACCGCGAATCGCCCCACCGCGAAAACCCGCCCCACGAAAACCCACCCCGCGAGCACCCGCGCGGCTACCTCACGCCCGAGTGCCGGGTCGGCCGTGTGGATACGGACTTCCGGCACGGCTGCCCGTCGTGCCAGGCCCCCGGCTACTACCACCCGGTCCTCGGCTGGATGCCCGTTCCCTGCGAATGCGACTGCCACAGCGAGGAGGAGAGCACCCCGTGAACGATGTCGAACAGCCGACCGGCACCGCCGCGGGCTACTGCCACCGGTGCGAGAAGTGGTCGCCGGACGCGCGGATCATCGCCGAGATCCACGGGGACGCGGGCGCCGGCGGAACCGTGGTCCGCTGCCGCTCCTGCGACACCACCCGGTCCGGACGTGCCCCGAGCGTCACCGATCCTCGGCGCTATCCGGCTTAGCGAAACCGTCCACCGGAGTCGACGCGGTCCCGCTGCCGAGCTCCAGTTCCAGTTCGGCCACGTCCGTGTCCGGGATCTCCGGGATCGGGGGGATGCCGCCCGCGGCCAGTTCCGCTGCCTCCGCCTCGTGCTTCGCGGCCAGCGCCGCCGCGGCGGCCACCGCGGACACCAGCGGCGGCGACTTGGACGCCTCCGGGGTCGCTCCGTCGAGGAAGCGCAGCAGTTCCACCGGGAACGGCAGCACCAGCGTGGAGTTCTTCTCCGCGGCGACCTCGACCACGGTCTGCAGCAGGCGCAGTTGCAGGGCGGCCGGGGTGGCGCTCATGATCGCGGCTGCGTCGGAGAGCTTGCGGGACGCCTGGAACTCGCCGTCCGCGGTGATGATCCTGGCCCGCCGTTCACGTTCGGCCTCGGCCTGCCGGGACATCGAGCGCTTCATCGACTCGGGCAGCGCGACGTCCTTGATCTCCACCCGGTCGATGTGGATGCCCCAGCCCGCGGCCGGGCTGTCGATCATCAGCTCCAGGCCCTGGTTCAGCGGCTCCCGGTTGGTGAGCAGCTCGTCCAGCTCGCTCTTGCCGATGATGGACCGCAGCGAGGTCTGCGCGACCTGGGACATGGCGAAGGTGTGGTTCTGCACATTGACCGTCGCCAGCACCGGGTCCACGACCTTGAAGTAGACCACCGCGTCGACCCGGACGGTGACGTTGTCCCTGGTGATGCCCTCCTGCGCGGGCACCGGCATGGTGATGATCTGGACGTTCACCTTGCGCAGCCGGTCCGCGACCGGGATCAGCAGGGTGAGCCCCGGCTGCTTGACCGACCGGCGCACCTTGCCGAAGCGGAACACCACCCCGCGCTCGATCTGCTGCACCACGCGGACCCCGGTGGCCAGCCACAGCGCACCGACTCCCAGCACGCCCAGCACGACGTCCACCACGATCATCTGCTCACCCCGGTCCTGCAGGTCCAGCGCGGAAAACCAGGCCGCGGTATGCGGCCGCTTTCCACGCTACTCGCCGACCGGCGCAGTCGGAACAACCTGGCAGCCACGGTGATCCCACGCGGCCTCAGGCCGACTCGCGGCACCCTCAGGCCGACTCGCGGCGGCCTCAGGCCGACTCGCGCCGCACCAACTCGGTGGTCAGGATGATCTGCCGGTGGGTACGGCTTGGGGTCGCGATCTCCTCCAGCAGCAGCCGGGCCATCGCCCGGCCCATCTCCTCGCTGGACTGCCGGACCGTGGTCATCGGCGGGTCGGTGTGCCGGGCCAGCGGGGAGTCGTCGAAGCCGACCAGGGCGACGTCCTGCGGGATCCGCCGTCCCTGCTCCCGCAGCACCCGCATCGCGCCGAGGGCCATCAGGTCGGAGGCGATGAACACCGCGTCCAGGTCCGGACGCCGCTGCAGCAGGTCCCGCATCGCCCGGGCCCCGGACTCCTCGCTGAAGTCCCCCTTGCCGACCAGGTCCTCTCTGAACGGCAGTCCGGCCTCGTCCAGGCCCTTGCGGTAGCCGTCCAGACGGCTGCGCGCGCCCTCCATGTCCAGCGGGCCGGTCACGGTGGCGATCCTGCCGCGGCCGAGGCCGGCCAGGTGCCGGACGGCGGCCCAGGCCCCGCCGGTGTTGTCCGGGTTGACGTAGCTGAGCGACTCGAGCTCGGAGCGCCGGCCGCCCAGCACCGCGGGCAGGCCGGTCCGTTCCAGCAGGTCGACCAGCGGGTCCTCGGAGTGCACCGAGACCAGCATGACTCCGTCCACCCGGTGCCCGCTGAGGTAGGCGGCGAAGCGCTCGCGCTCCTGGGCGGTGCGGATCAGGATCAGCAGCAGCTGCATGTCGGTGTCGGAGAGCTCGCTGGCGACGCCGCGGATGATCTCGGCGAAGAAGGGCTCGGAGGCGAGCCTGGTCTCGGTCTCCGGGATGACCAGGGCCACCGCGTCGGTGCGGCTGGTGACCAGGGTCCTGGCAGCGCGGTTGGGGACGTAGCCGAGCTCCGCGATGGCCCGTTCGACCACGGCCCTGGCCTGGTCGCTGACCCCCGGCGAGCCGTTGACCACACGGGACACGGTCCCCCGGCCGACCCCGGCGAGCTGGGCCACCGCCTCAAGCGTGGGACGGGCCGGACCCCGGCGCGCAGGCCTCTCACCGATCTGGGCCATCGAACGTCCTCCTGAATTCCGCTCCATACCTGTCGCACCCTAGCCGTTCCCCTGCGTGGAATCCGCTGACCTGCGGGGAATCTCCATGGGAGCGCTCCCACCCTAGGGGAGGGCGACCGTCACCACCAGCCCCAGCCCCGGAAAAGATCCCCACGGAACATCCTGTCCGGGGGACGCCTTGACACCCTCCTGGCGAGGTACGACCATGGCGTGAGAGATTGGGAGCGCTCCCAGGCTGTTGCACCATCCTGGCAGCGCCTCTCCCCATATGACGCCTGCTGTGACAGCCGCACGGCTGCCGCCGACCGACCGCGGAACGGATCGGAACGGAACCTACGGCACCGCGCGCTGTCGCTTGCCCCGTGAACCGCACCTAACCTTGGGAGCGCTCCCGTATGACCGCAGTACACCCGCTCGCCACCGGGACCCGCCAGGCCCAGCCCCTGGTGCAGCCGTCCCGGGCCGACGACGGACTCCTCCGCTTCCCCACGGACTTCCTCTGGGGCGCCGCCACCGCCGCGTACCAGATCGAGGGAGCGGCGGCCGAGGACGGCCGGACCCCTTCCATCTGGGACACCTACAGCCACACCCCCGGGCGGGTCCGCAACGGCGACACCGGCGACATCGCCGCCGACCACTACCACCGCTACCGCGACGACGTCGCGCTGATGGCAGGGCTCGGGCTGAAGGCGTACCGCTTCTCGGTCTCCTGGTCGCGAGTGCAGCCGACCGGGCGCGGTCCCGCCGTCGAACGCGGACTGGACTTCTACCGCCGGCTCACCGACGAACTGCTCGCCGCCGGGATCACCCCCGTCGCCACCCTCTACCACTGGGACCTCCCGCAGGAGTTGGAGGACGCCGGGGGCTGGCCCGCCCGCGACACGGCCGAGCGCTTCGGCGAGTACGCCGCGCTGATCGGCGAGGCCCTGGGCGACCGGGTGCGCTACTGGACCACGCTCAACGAGCCCTGGTGCAGCGCGTATCTGGGCTACGGCTCCGGGGTGCACGCGCCGGGGCGCACCGACCCGGGGCACGCGCTGCAGGCCGCGCACCACCTCAACCTGGGCCACGGTCGCGCCGTCGCCGCACTCAGGTCGGTGCTGCCGGCGAGCGCCGAGCCGCAGCTCTCGATCACCCTCAACCTGCACCATGTGCGCGCGCTCAGCGACAGCGCCGCCGACCTGGACGCCGCCCGGCAGATCGACGCGCTCGGCAACCGGGTCTTCCTCGGCCCGATCCTGGACCGGGAGTACCCGGCCGACCTGCGCGAGGACACCGCGCACCTGGTGGACTGGGACGAGTTGGTGCACCCCGGCGACCTGGCCGCGATCTCCGCGCCGATCGACCTGCTCGGCGTCAACTACTACGCGCCCAACCTGGTCTCCGCCGGAACCGGCGTACCGAGCGCGGACAACGCCAGGAGCGACGCCCACGGCGTCAGCGACTACTCGCCCTGGCCCGGAGCCGAGAGCGTGGTGTTCCACCAGCCCCCGGGCGAGCGCACCGCGATGAACTGGAGCATCGACCCCTCGGGGCTGCACGACCTGCTCACCAGGATCGGCGCGGAGCATCCGGAACTGCCGCTGATGATCACCGAGAACGGCGCGGCCTTCGACGACTACGTCAACCCCGAGGGCGAGGTGCGCGACCCGGAGCGGATCGCCTACGTCCGCTCCCATCTCGCGGCGGTGCACGACGCGATCGCCGAGGGCGTGGACGTACGCGGCTACTTCCTCTGGTCGCTGATGGACAACTTCGAGTGGGCGTACGGCTACGGCAAGCGCTTCGGCGCCGTCTACGTGGACTACGCGAGCCAGCGCCGGATCCCCAAGTCCAGTGCCCACTGGTACGCGGACACGATCCGGCGCAACGCAGTCTCCCGGTCGGAACCCTGACCCCGACCGGGTGATGTGGGCGGCAGCGCCGAGGGTCGCTGCCGCCCACACGAAAGAGCGTTCCTGCGACGGACGTCGTAACGGAGCGTGGCGGCGGTCGTTCCCCAGGGGGAGCGACGCGTCGGCCGTCGGCGTGCGCCCGCCACCCCTCCTGGGAGCACCCCGCCATGGCCACGCACCTGCAGAACCTGCGCCGCGCAGGCGCACTCGCGCTGCTGCTCGCCATCGCCGGCACTCCGGCCTGGGCGGCTGCGGGCCCCAGCCCGCGGCCTGCCGTGCAGGCGGAGCAGATGCACGCCCCGAGCGCCGAGAAGGGTGGCGCCGGGGCGGACGACAGCATGCCCGGAATCATTCCGATCGGGCTCGGCCTGCTGCTCACCGGCATTGCCTGCTACAAGCACAGGGGCCTGCCGAGCAGTGGCCACTGATCGTCGAAGTAAGCGCTTCCAGACGCATGCGCGGCAGGCCGCGAGGCCCTCCCGCGGCTGCGGACCGACCACATCCCGGGGTCACTCAGAAGGCCCAGCCATGGAACCGGTTCCGGCCGTGACGTTCAGGAAGCGAAGTCACCTTCCCCATCTGAAGCCCCGTCACTTTCCCTCCCCTACAAGGATTGCCCAGTTCAACACGGATATCGGGCCCGAGGCTCGACTTTCCCAATCGTTAACTTCCTGAACACATTCCCGTCGTTCGGGCCACAATTCCTGAAGAAAAGTCACATCACCGTAACGGCGACGACATCCACTCTTGCGGCCGGGGAAACCCGGCCCTACCTTCAACCAAGAACATCCGCAGTAAGCGCTTACGGAAACCCGAGGGCAGACCCGATGGATGCACGAGCCAGCTCCGGTGCGGCGCCGACGATCTACGATGTCGCTCGCCGCGCAGGGGTCTCGATCGCCTCCGTCTCCCGGGTCCTCAACGGCAGGGACAACCCGCGTCCCGCCACCAGGGACCGGGTGCTGAAGGCGATCAGCGAGCTCGGCTTCGTCCCCGACGGCGCCGCCCGCGCCCTCAGCAGCCGGCTCAAGCAGGTCGTCGGCGTGGTCTTCCGCCGGGTCTACGGGATCGACGACGGCGGCATCTTCGAGGACGAGTCGGAGAGCCTGCTCTTCGGGGACCAGATCAACCGGGGCATCGAGATCGTGGCGCAGCGTCGCGGATACGACCTTCTCGTCAGCTCGGTCAACATCGACGAACACACCCTGCCCAACCGGATCATGACCATCGCCGGCAAGTGCGACGGCCTGATCCTGCACGACCAGGTGCTCTCCCCCGCCGGGATCGCCAACATCGCCCGGACCGTGCCCGTGGTCACCCTGGCCGGCGCGGAGGGCGGCAATGTGGTGAACGTCCGCGGCGACAGCGCCACCAGCATGCGGGAGATGGCACGGCACCTGGTGCAGGACCACGGCTACCGGCGGCTGGCCTACATCGCCGGCCACGCCGACAGCCCGGACAACATCGTCCGCGGCCGGAACTTCACCGCCGAGGTCCAGCGGCTGGGCGGGGAGTGCCTGACCGGCCCCGCCTGGCAGGGCGACTACTCGGCCGGGGGCGGCGTGCAGATCGTCCGGGGCCTGATCGCCCTGGGCGCGACGCTGCCCCGGGCCATCGCCTGCGCCAACGACCAGACCGCGCTGGGCGTGATCTACGCCCTGGCCGAACACGGGCTCGACGTGCCCGGCGACGTCGCCGTCACCGGATTCGACGACCTGCCGTTCGCCCGGCACCTCCGCCCCCAGCTGACCACCGTGCGCCAGCCCATCAGGGAGATCGGCGCCAAAGCCTTCGAGGTCCTTCACAGCATGATCACTGCCGATGATCCGGCGCTCGCCGCGCCGCCATCCGACAGCGCGTCGCGCAACTTCGTCCTGCCGACCCAGCTGATCCGCCGCGAAAGCTGCGGCTGCCCACCCGACCCCAGCCCGTCCGTGTGGCGCCAGATCCCCTGAGAGGAGCCGACGATGACCACCATCCTGCGCCGACTCGGCTTCTACGCGATAGCCGCGTACGCCGCCGTCACGCTGAACTTCTTCCTGCCCCGGATGCTTCCGGGCGACGCCCTGCAGGCCGTCCTGGCCAACATCAGGACCTCCAACATCACGCCCGCCCAGTTGAAGGCGCTCGCCGCCCAGTACGGCCTGAACAGCAAGGAAAGCCTGCTGTCGCAGTACTTCGGCTACCTGGGCCACCTGTTCCACGGCGACCTCGGCACCTCGACCTCCAAGTCGGTCTCGGTCTCCTCGGTGCTCGGCAACGACCTGCCCTGGACCATCGGCCTGGTCGGCTCGGCGACCGTGGTCGCCTTCCTGCTCGGCACGCTGCTCGGCATCGTGGTCGGCTGGCGCCGCAGCGGCTTCCTGGACGCGCTGCTTCCGGTGGCGACCTTCTTCCAGGCGATCCCGTACTTCATCCTGGCGTTCCTGCTGCTGCTCACGGCCGGCTTCTACTGGAAGCTGTTCCCCTTCGCCGGCGGCTACGAGACCGGGCGCAACTCCGACCTGACCCAGGGCTGGAACACCCCCTTCGTCACCAGCGTGATCGAACACGGGACGCTGCCGGCCGCGACCGTCGCCCTGGCCTCCATCGCCGGCTGGATCATCGGAATGCGCAATATGATGATCACCACCATGGACGAGGACTACGTCCTGGTCGCGGCGGCCAAGGGCCTGCCGCAGTGGAAGGTCGTCACGGTGGCGGCGCGCAACGCGATCCTGCCCAGCATCTCCAACTTCGCCCTGTCGATCAGCCTGGTGGTGACCGGCTCCATCGTCACCGAGATCGTGTTCTCCTACCCGGGCGTGGGCTATGAGATCTACAACGCCGTGCTCAACACCGACTACCCGATGATGCAGGGCATCCTGCTGGTGGTCACCTTCACGGTGCTGGGCGCGAACCTGCTGGCGGACATCGCCTATGTGATCCTCGACCCGCGCGCCCGCAAGGAGGCCTGACCGATGGCCGTTCCCACCGTGACCTCCGCTCCCGAGACGGTCGCCGCAGTCGTCGTCCCGCGCGCCAAGCGCGGCTCGCGAATACCCCGTTCCCCCAAGGTGATCATCGGCGCCTCGATCCTGATCGTGTTCGCCCTGGTCGCGATCTTCGGACCGATGCTCGCCCCGCACGCCCCCGACTGGCAGGCGTCCACCACCACCAGCACCCCGCTGCCGCCGTCCGGGAAGTTCTGGCTCGGCACCGACCAGCAGCAGCACGACGTGTTCTCGCAGGTCCTCGCGGGCGGCCGGGACACCCTGCTGATCTCCTTCGTGGCCGGCCTGATCGCCACCTGCCTGTCCGTCCTGGTCGGCGTGACCGCCGGGTACGTCGGCGGCTGGGTGGACGAGGTGCTGTCGATCCTGGCCAACATCTTCCTGGCACTGCCCGGGCTGCTGATCCTGATGGTCGCCATGCGCCCGCTGCCGGTGAAGGACACCGGCAATCCGCTGCTGATCGGCTCGGTGATCGCGCTGACCGCCTGGGCCTGGGGAGCGCGGGTGCTGCGGGCACAGACCCTGGCGCTGCGCAACCAGGACTACGTCGAGTCGGCCCGGGTGATCGGCGAGCGCAAGCCGCGGATCATCGTCTTCGAGATCCTGCCGAACCTGCTGCCGATCCTCGCCTCCTCCTTCATCTTCACCGTGGTCTACGGCATCGGCGCCTATGTGTCGCTGTCCTGGCTGGGCGTCATCAGCCCGGCGACGACCACCTGGGGCACCATGCTCAACACCGCCCAGTCGGACAGCGCGCTGATCGCCGGCTACTGGTGGTGGTACGCGCCCCCCGCGCTGTGCGTGGCGCTGGTCGGGATCGCGCTGTCGCTGCTGAACTTCGGCATCGACGAGATCATCAACCCCCGGCTGCGCTCGGCCCGTACCAACCGCAAGGGCGTCAAGTACACGCTGGGGCTGACCCCGGTGCTGCGCACGGCCGGCGTCCCGGCCGGGTCCGAGCCCACGCCGTACGAGCCCACTCCGACGCACCGCGCCGACCAGCCCGGCCAGGCCGCCGCCCGCGCCGCCGTGGAAGGAAAGTCCCAGTGAACGTGCCCACCGCCCCCCTGCCGGCCGCCCCCGTGCCGACCGCGACGGCCGATCCGGTCCTTGAGGTGCGCGGCCTGTGCGTCGACTACGGCGTCGGCGCCAACGCCGTCCGCGCCGTCACCGACGCCACGCTGACCCTGCACCGCGGGGAGGTGCTCGGCCTGGCCGGCGAGAGCGGCTCGGGCAAGTCCACCCTGGCGTACGCGCTGACCAGGCTGCTGCGGGCGCCCGGCGTGATCAGCGGCGGCGAGGTGCTGTTCCACAACCGGCCCCAGGGCTCGGACGAGGTCACCTACGCCGAGACCGTGGACCTGCTCGCGGCGGACATCGCGAAACTGCGTCAGATCCGCTGGTCCCAGCTCGCCGTGGTGTTCCAGAGCGCGATGCACGCGCTCAACCCGGTGGCCAGGATCGACGCCCAGCTCACCGATGTGCTCAAGGCGCACCGCAAGCAGATGGACGCCGCCGCCCGGCGCGAGCGCGCGATCGAGCTGCTGCGCATGGTCGGCATCAGCGCGGACCGGCTGCGCAGCTACCCGCACGAGCTCTCCGGCGGCATGCGGCAGCGGGTCATGATCGCCATGGCGCTGGCGCTGGAGCCGCAGATAGTGATCATGGACGAGCCGACCACGGCCCTGGACGTGGTCACCCAGCGGGAGATCCTGGAAGAGCTGATGCAGCTCAGGGAGCGGCTCGGCTTCGCCATCATCTTCATCACCCACGACCTGTCGCTGCTGATCGAACTCGCCGACTCCATCGCCATCATGTACGCGGGGCGGATCGTCGAACGGGCCGGCGCCAACGAGCTGTTCCACACCCCGCGCCACCCCTACAGCCTGGGCCTGCTCAACTCCTTCCCGGCGCTGCACGGCGACAAGGTGCGGATGGAGGGGATCCCCGGATCGCCGCCCTCGCTCACCGCCCTCCCCGGCGGCTGCGCCTTCCACCCCCGCTGCCCCTACGCCATGGACCGCTGCCGTACCGACGTGCCCGGACTGACCGTCCCCTCCGCCGAGCAGCGGGGCGCGGCCGTGCTGGCCGGCGACCGCACCAGCGAGCCGCGGGTCGCCGCCTGCTGGCTGCAGGACGGACTGCAGCCGCCGCCGGAACCGCTCGCACTGAGCTTCCCGGCCCACGGCGGGAGCGCTCCCGCCGCCCCTACCACCGCCTTCGGGAGCGACCAGTGACGACCACCCCCGACACCGCCGTCGTCCACGGCCCGAAGCGCCCCGGCGTCCCGGCTCTGGAGGCCCGCCGGCTCACCAAGCACTTCCCGGTGCACCAGCTCGGGCCCTCCCGGAACAAGCCGGTGGTGCACGCGGTCGAGGACATCTCGCTGGCGCTGCCCGAGGCCACCGTCACCGCGGTGGTCGGCGAGAGCGGCTCGGGCAAGTCCACCCTGGCCCGGCTGCTGACCCAGCTGATCGTGCCCACCTCGGGCGAACTGCTGCTGGACGGCGAGCCGGTGGGCCGCAGCGGCCGGGCCCGGCGCGAGTACACCCGCAAGGTGCACCTGGTCCTGCAGGATCCTTTCTCCTCACTCAACTCCGTGCACAGCGTGCGCTACCACCTGGAGCGCCCGCTGAAGCTGCACCGCCGCGCCGGCCGGGACGAACTCGACGCCAAGGCCAAGCAGTTGCTGGAGCGGGTCTCGCTCAGCCCGGCCGACCGCTTCATCGACAAGTTCCCGCACGAGCTGTCCGGCGGCCAGCGCCAGCGGGTCGCCATCGCCCGCGGCCTGGCCGTGGAGCCACGGGTGCTGCTGGCCGACGAACCCGTCTCGATGCTGGACGTGTCGATCCGGCTCGGCGTGCTCAACCTGCTGGACGAGCTGCGCGAGCGCGAGCGCCTGGCCATCCTCTACGTCACCCATGACATCGCCTCGGCCCGGTACCTCGCCGACACCGCCGTGGTGATGTACGCGGGACAGGTGGTGGAGTCGGGCCCGGCCACCCAGATCACCGACGCCCCGGCGCACCCCTACACCCAGCTGCTGCTCAGCGCGGCACCCGACCCGGCCAGGACCACCCCGCCGGTGCTGCGCGGACGCGGCTCGCCGCCGAGCCTGGTGAACCCGCCGAGCGGCTGCCGGTTCCACCCGCGCTGCCCCTTCGCGATGGCGGTCTGCAAGACCACCGCCCCGCCGGCCCTGCCGGTGGCGACGGACCAGGTCGCCGCCTGCTGGCTGCACTCGACCGAGCGCACCCCGGCCGAGTCGGCGCCGCTCCACAACGGCGCGTCGGCGCCTGCGTCCTAGACAGCTTCACCAACAGAGCAGACAGAGGAGTCGACATGGGAGACCCCGAGAGACCCTGGCGGCGCCGGGGACCCCCGGCGCCGTCGGGCCCGACCCCGGACGAGGTGCAACTCGTCCGAGGCCACCGTCCGCACCGCAGTTCGGATCGAAGCAGCAGCAGTCGACCGATCCCGCTCGGAACCACCCAATCAAGACCAATCACGCCATGACAGACACGCCATGGTCGCTCACCACTGGCCGCTACCGAGTCGGCCGGACACAAGGAGCGTACGCAATGAGTCGCAACACCACCATCAAGGCCCTGGCCGTGGTGGCCGCAGTCGGCCTGGGCCTCACGGCCTGCACCAGCTCCGGCGCCAAGCCGGCCGGCAAGAGCAGCTCCAACGGAAGCGGCGCCGTCCAGACGCTGGTCATCGAGGACAAGCCGGTCCCCTCCTTCAACGAGGACTTCAACCCGCTCGACGGCAACGCCTTCGGTGCCAACGAGAACGCCAACTCGCTCATCTACGAGCCGCTGTTCATGTTCAACAGCCTGAAGTCCGAGCAGGCCCCCATCCCGTGGCTGGGCAAGAGCTACACCTGGTCCAACGGCAACAAGACGCTGACCATCGCGCTGCAGCCCGGGGTCAAGTGGAGCGACGGCCAGGCGTTCAGCTCGGCCGACGTGAAGTTCACCTTCGACCTGCTGCAGAAGACCCCGGCCGCGAACACCGGCGGCGTCCCGGCGACCACCAGCGTGACCACGCCCGACGCGAACACCATCGTGCTGAACTACGCCTCGCCGCAGTCGGCGAACTTCGTCGCCATCGGCAACCAGATCATCCTGCCGCAGCACCTCTGGTCCACCATCACCAACCCGACCACCGCGGTGATCACCAGTGCCCAGGCGATCGGCACCGGTCCGTACCTGGTCGACAAGTTCAGCGCGCAGAACGTCACCTTCAAGGTCAACCCGACCTACTGGGGCGGCGCCCCCAAGGTCAAGCGGATCTCCTTCCCCGCCTACGCCACCAATGACGCCGCCGAGCTCGCGCTGGCCTCCGGCAAGATCGACCTCACCGGCAACGACATCAACAACGTGCAGACGGCCTTCGTCGCCAAGGACCCGGCGCACAACCACCTGTTCCAGTCCGCCGCGCCGTACTTCCCGGCCGGCAACACCGTCGCGCTGATGCTCAACAACAAGAGCAAGACCGCTCCCGCGCTCGGTGACGTCGCCGTGCGCAAGGCGATCAGCGCCGCCCTGGACCGCCAGTCGATGGCGACCCAGTGCGAGACCAACTACGAGCTGCCCGCCTCCTCCTCCGGCGGTCTGACCCTGCCGATCGACCAGGGCTCGCTCTCCTCGGCCCAGACCAACGACCTCAAGCCGACCCCGGACAACGCCAAGGTCGACTCGCTGATGACCGGCGCCGGCTACGCCAAGACCGGTGGCAAGTGGACCAAGGACGGCAAGACCGTCAAGTTCACGATCATCGACCCCAACTCGTTCAGCGACTACTGGTGCGACGCCCAGGCCATGGTCAAGGGCCTGAACGCGCAGGGCTTCGACACCTCGGCGAACGGCGCCTTCGACTACAACAGCTGGAACACCGCGATCACCACCGGCAAGTTCGACGCGGCCCTGCACTGGGGCCAGGGCGTGACCGCGTTCCAGCGGCTGCAGTTCATCCTGGACCCGAGCACCACGGCGGCGATCGGCCAGACCGCGGCCGGCGACTTCGACCGCTACGACAGCCCCAAGGCCAGGTCCGCGATCTCTGCGTTCCAGAACGCGACCACCCCGGACGCGGAGAAGGGCGCGCTGAACACGCTGCAGCAGATCATGTCCGACGACGTCCCGGCGATCCCGGTGCTCTACGGGGCCTCCTGGTACGAGTACAGCTCGGCGAACTTCACCGGCTGGCCCACCTCGGACAACCCGTACATCAACCCCTCGCCGAACAGCCAGGCGTACGAGTACCTGATCCTGCACCTGACCCCGGTCAGCTGAGGTCGGCTGCGGTTGAGGTCGGCCGCGGCTGAGGTCAGCCGCGGTTGAGGTCAGCCGCGGTTGAAAGCCTCCGGCGGCGGTGCGGGCGAGGGGCACGCACCACTGTCCGGAACCGGTACGGCCCCTGCCTGGAAGTCCACCAGGCGGGGGCCGTGCTCGATCCGGCCCGGGGCCGGATCGGTGGCGATCCGCCGCGTCAACTCGTCCAGCGGGAGCGGCTGCTGGGCGGCCACCAGGACCAGGTTGCCGAAACGGCGGCCACGCAGCACCCCCGGGTCGGCGATCAGCGCGACCTCGGCGAAGACCGCGCGCAGGGTCGCGACCTGTCCGCGGGCGAAGTCCAGCCGCCCGCCGTCGGTGATGTTGACGGTGTAGCGGCCGTCCGGGCCCAGCGCCCGGGCCGCGAGCCCGGCGAACTCCACCGAGGTGCAGTGGGCCGGGATCCGCGCGCCGCTGTAGATGTCGGCGACGACCAGGTCCGCCTGGCCCTCGGGGCTGCGGGCCAGGATGTCCCTGGCGTCCCCGCCGCGGACCCGGATCTGCCAGCCGCGTTCCAGGGGCAGCGCCCGGCGCACCAGCTCGGTGAGCGCGGTGTCGATCTCGGCGACCTGCTGCCGCGAGCGGGGCCGGGTCGCGGCCACGTAGCGGGCGAGGGTGAGCGCACCGCCGCCGAGGTGCAGCGCGCTGATCGGCCGGCGCGGCGCGGCGGCGAGGTCGACCAGGTGGCCGAAGCGGCGCTGGTACTCGAAGGACAGCCGGCCGGGGTCGTCCAGGTCGACATGCGACTGCGGGGTGCCGTCGAGCAGCAGGGTCCAGGCGTTGGCGCGGTCCCGGTCCTGGACGATCTCGGCGAGCCCGGAGCCGACCGGTTCGGCGCCGGCCGCCCGGGCGGACGTCTGCGGAACCGATTCTCTCTTGGTGCTCTGCTGCTTGCGGGCCACCTGGCCAGTATGCGGGCCCGGTGCGCGGGAGCGCTGGTCAGGCCCCGTCCGAACCGCTGGCGGCCAGGGTCCTGGCGGCCTCGCCGAGCGCGGCCCTGAGCTGGGCCGGATCGGTCAGCGCCCGCTCCGGCGAGGGCGGGAGCAGCCAGTTCCGGTCGTCCTCCGGCGGGGCCTGGGCGCCGGAGACCCCCGGCAGGTGCCAGGCGTCCAGGGCTCCCATCGGGACCACGAAGGAGAGGGTGGAGTCCGCGTCCTCGTGCAGCACGGGACCGCAGCCGCCGCGCAGCCGCAGGATGTCGACGGTCTCCAGGCCCTGCCGCTCCGGCACCTTCACCAGGTCGCAGGACGGGACGGCGCTGTGCTGGTCAGTGCCCATGTGGTGCGTGCCCCCGCTGAACATGACGCCTCCTCGGTTGACCGCGCCGGCCGCTCGACGTTGGGCGGTGGGACGGTCTCTCACCCAGCACAACGCACGAGCGGACCGGGGGCCACGGGTGCAAGGCCTGGCAGGTCATGGCATTTCGTAGCAGATCACCAGTCGTATGTCCGATATGCACGGAAACCCAGCGTGTTCGAATTGTCACGGGGGGTACTGTCGTGCCGTCCAAAGCCTTCCGAGGCGACTGGGACGAGCCATCAGCACCACATCAGTACCAAGGGGGCCGTGATGACCAACACCCTCGACCGAACCGTCCACCACCACACCAACACGATCATGCGCGAGCTGCGCGGAGACCGCTCGGCGGGCGAGTTCGCCGCCGCCGTGCGCCGCTCCGCCCGCGAGATCGGGGAGCACGTCTCCTGCGACGCCCGCTATGTCGGGCGGGTCGAGGCCGGCGAGATCCGCTGCCCCAACTACGCCTACGAACGGGTCTTCCGCCACATGTTCCCGGGCTCCTCGCTGGAGGACCTGGGTTTCTCCCCGCGCAGCACGGTCAGGCGCAAGGGGAGCCCGCAGGAGGCTCCGCCCCGGAAACCTGAGGAGAACGACGACGTGCATCGACGCACGTTCCTGTCCGGCGGGTCCGCCGCCGTCGCCACGGTGCTCGGTCTCGACCGGAGCACGGCGGCCGGCGCGGTCGTACCCGACCCGGTGGCGCTCGGCACCAGGGTCGGCGCCGCCGACGCCCGCAAGGTCGAGGACGCGGTCCGCGAGATCCGGCTGCTCGACGACGTCCACGGCGGCGACACCCTCTACGACCGGGCCGGCCTGGTCCTGCGCACCGCCTACCAGCTGCTCAACTGCGGCTCCTACGCCCGTGGGGTGGAACAGCGGCTGCAGTCCGGCGCCGGCGAACTGGCCATCTCGGTCGGCTGGCTGGCCCACGACTCCGGCCGGCTCGCCGACGCCCGCTCCTTCTACGCCGAGGCCCTGGCCACCGCGCGGATGGCCGACGACCCCTGGCTGGAGGCCCATGCCTTCTGCAACAGCGCCTTCCTGGCCAGGGACGCCGGACGGCCGCGCGAGGCGGTGCGCGCCGCCCAGGCCGCCCAGCAGGTCGCGCTCAACCTGGGCTCCGACCGGCTGCGGTCACTGCTGGCGATGCGCGAGGCGGGCGGCTGGTCCCAGCTCCAGGACCGGGGCTCCTGCGTGCGCTCGCTGGCGCTGGCCCGGCGGCTGTTCGACAACGGCCCCGCCGACGCCGACCCGGAGTGGATGTCCTTCTACGGCGAGGCCGAGTTGGCGGGCCTCGAGGCGCAGTGCTGGTCGGCGCTCGGCGAGTGGGACCAGGCCGCGGCGTGCGCCCGTACCGCGATAGAACTGCAGCAGCCGCACTTCGTCCGCAACCGGGCGCTGTACACCGCCGAGTTGGCGCACAACCAGCTCGGCCGGGGCGAGTTGGCCGCGGCGGCGGACAGCGGCTGCCAGGTGGTGTCCCTGCTCGACCAGGTCCGCTCCACCCGGATCAGGGACATGGTCGCCGACACGGCGCTGCGGCTGCGCCCGCACCGCGCCGTGCCCGAGGTGGCGGAGTTCGTCAGCCGCTACGACGCGGCGCTGGCGGGCTGAGCCTGCCACCGGTTCATTTGAGGCCGCCGGTGACCAGGTCGATCCGCCAGTAGCGCTGCAGGCAGAGGAACAGGGCGATCACCGGGATCACCGAGAGCAGCGTGCCGGTGATCACCAGGGAGTAGAGCGACGCCTGGTCGGAGCCGTGCCGGAGCAGGCTGTAGAGGCCGACCGTCAGCGGGAACTTGCTGTCGCTGGTCACCATCACGAACGGCAGCAGGAAGTTGTTCCAGATCGCGATGAACTGCAGCAGGAACACCGTGATCAGCCCCGGCACCATCAGCCGCAGACCGATCGAGCGGAACAGCCTGGCCTCGCTGGCGCCGTCGATCCGGCCGGCGTCCAGCAGCGAGTCGGGGACGGCCGCGGCGGCGTAGATCCGGGACAGGTAGATGCCGTAGGGGTTGAACAACTGCGGCAGGATCACCGCGAGGTAGCTGTCCGTCAGCCCGACCCGGGCGAGCAGCAGGTACTGCGGGATGGCGAGCACGACCTGGGGCAGCAGCACCCCGGCCACGATGGCGTTGAACAGCACGGTACGGCCGCGGAATTGGTACTTGGCCAGGGCGTATCCGGTGGCGGCCGAGACCGAGGTGGCGAGCACCCCGCCCACCGCCGCGTACAGGAAGCTGTTGAGCATCCAGTGCCAGAACACTCCGCCGTCGTAGCTGGAGAGCCCCTTGATGTTGTCGACCAGACCCGAGCCGAAGGAGGGCAGATAGGTGGCCGTGGAGAACAGCTGGCTGCGGGACTTGGTGGAGCCGATCAGGATCCACAGCGTCGGCACCAGGCAGTACACCGCGCCGAGGAGCAGCACGGCCGAGGGCAGCAGGGCGATCCGCCGACGCGGCTTCGGCGCGGCGGTGACAGGCCTGACCGGGGCGGGTTGCAGGGTCGTGGTCATCGCTCGCCCCGCTCGGACGGCGCTGCCCCGCCCGGACGCGAGCGCACCAGGCGCCCCACGCCGAAGGAGACGGCCAGGATGCCGACGGCGAAGATGATCGACGTGGCGGCGGCCTGGTGGATGTCCGAGTCGACGAACGCCTCGGTGTAGATCTTCATCAGCGGCACCCAGGTCGAGGAGATGGCATTGGACAGCGGCTGCAGCGTGTTGGGCTCGTTGAACAGCTGAAGGGCAGCGAGCACGGTGAACAGTGAGCACATGGCGATGGCCGGACGGATCAGCGGGACCTTCACCCGCAGCGCGATCTGCAGTTCTGACGCTCCGTCGATCCTGGCCGCCTCGTAGATCTCCGGCGGCAGCGCGCGCAGCGAGGTGTACATCACCACCATGTTGAAGCCGACCGCGCCCCAGACCGCGATGTTGGCGACCGAGAAGAACACGGTGGTGGATCCGAAGTAGTCGATGAACCGGCCGCCGATGGGGCTGGTCGCCGGCAGGTAGAGGAACCCCCAGAGCAGGGTGGCGATCACCCCGGGCACGGCATAGGGAAGGAAGATCGTCAGTCGGCTGAACCGGGCCAGCCGCACCCTGGGGGCGTCCAGCAGCAGCGCGAAGAGCAGTGCCAGCAGCACCGTGCCGGGAATGGTGATCGCGCCCACCTCGACCATCCGCAGCACGCTGTGCCACAGCTCCGTGTCATGGAAGGCGGTGGAGTAGTTGCTGAACCCGGCGAAGACCGTCCTGCTGCCCGAGGCCAGCAGGCCGCCGCTGACCTTGCGCGCCTGCAGGCTCAGGATCAGCGCGTAGACGCCGGGCGCGGCCACGAACAGCAGGAACAGCAGGATCGCGGGGAGGACCAGCAGATAGGGCAGTCGGCTGCGGCCCGCGTGGTAGTCGCCGCGGGGGCTTCGTCGTGGAAGGGGGATCGCCATCACCGTGTCGTCTCGTTCGCAGGGACCGTCGTTGACTGAGGCCGTCATGGGCCGGGGCCGTCGTGGGCCGAAGCTGTCGTTGACCGGGGCCGTCGTCAGCTGGAGCCGTCGTGGGCCGGGGCTCGGGCGGGGCCTGGGGAGAGGCCCCGCCCGGGCGTACTCAGTGGAGGCCGAAGCCGAGCTTCTTCATGTCCGCGGTGGTGCTGTTCTGGATGGCGTCCAGCGCGGCGTCGAAGGAGGTTCCGGACTGCAGCGCCGCGCCGAACTTGTCACTGTAGGCGGCAAAGGTGACGGTGACGTCGGGTCCCCACATCGAGAAGCTGCGGGCGGTCGGGGCGACGTTCTTGACCTGGGTGTAGTAGTCGGGCTGGTTGGGGAAGAAGGCGGGCGGCGTGTCCAGGATCGGCAGCGACCGGCCCGAGGTCGCGGCGGGGTAGATGTTGATGTACTTGACCTGCGCGGTCAGCGCGGCCGGGTCGGTGTTCAGCCAGGAGGCGAACTGCGCGGCCTGGGCCGGGTGGGCCGAGTCGGTGGTCACGGTGACGGCGGAACCGCCCCAGATGCCGGTGGTCTTGTCGCCCGCGGTCCAGGCCGGCAGCGGGGCGACGGCCCACTTGCCGCTGGTGGACGGGGCGATGCCGCCGATCTGGGCCGGGGCCCAGGCGCCGGAGATCCAGGTGGCGAGGGTGCCGGAGTTCATCTCCTTGTTCCACTGCGGGGAGAACGAGGGGTTCTTCTGGACCACGCCCTTGTTCACCAGCCCCTGCCAGTAGTCGGCCACCTTCTTGGTCGGCGCGCCGTTGATGTCGACGTGCCAGGAGTCGCCCTGGGTGGTCCACCAGTCGGCGCCGGCCTGCTGGGCCAGGCCGGTGAACCAGCCCGGGTCGGCGGCGTCGAAGTTGGTCATATAGGCGCTGGGGTCCTTCTGGTGCAGGGTCGCGGCCTCCTGCGCGTACTCGTCCCAGGTGGTCGGCACCTTGAGGCCGTACTTCTTGAACAGGTCGGCGCGGTAGAAGAGCATCAGCGGGGCGAAGTCCTGGGGGACGCCGTAGACCTTGCCCTGGAACCGGACTCCCTCCAGGGTGGCGTCGTCGAAGTCGGCGACGGCCTGGGTGGTGTCGGCGGTAATGTCCTTGACCACGCCGTTGGCGACCAGGCCGGGCAGCGACTGGTACTCGACCTTGGCGATGTCCGGGCCGTGCTTGGCCTGGTGCGCGGTGATCATCTTGCTGACCAGCTGGTCACCGCCGGCCGGGTTGCTGAGCGTGACATGGATGTCCGGGTGGGCGGCGTTCCAGAGGGCGACCACCTTGTCCATCCCGGGGTCCCAGGCCCAGAAGGTCAGGTCGACCTTTCCGGCGGCGCCCGCGGAGGCCCCGGTGGCACCGGAAGCAGCTCCGGCCGGCTTGCTGCCACTGCTCGATCCACTGCCACAGGCGGCCAGGAGCATCGCTCCCGCCAGCACCGCCCCCGCGGCTGTCACACGTCTGCTGTTCATCGGCCAGTTCTCGCTTTCCTCGGCGCTGAGGTCCGGTGCAGCCACTTTGACTGAGACTTAAGTTAAGTCGCTACACATGAGGGGTCAACAGATCGAACAGACCAGTTTTCGCCACGACTGATGATTGTTTGAGCCATCCGCGCGAGCATGCCTGGTACCCGGCCCGCTGTCAGGAGCGGGCCGGGTACCAGGCGGTTCTTGTCATGGACAGCTGTCCGCTGCCGTCCGGAAGAGGGCGTCAGCGGGCGGCCCAGAGCAGGCCGCGGGTGGTCAGTGTCCGCACCGTCGGCGTCAGCAGGTCGGACGGGCTGTGCCCGATCGCGGAGAAGAACACCCGCCCCCGTCCCCACTCCCGGGTCCACACCACCGGCATCCGCACCGCCGCCTCACCCTGCCCGGACCGTCCGGGCTCGATGACCGTGCTGGCCAGCGTGGTGTTGTGAGCGTCCGTCAGCATCCAGTACTGCTCGGTGTGGACGGTGAAGTCGGACAGTCCCGCCACCACCGGGTGGTCCGCCTGCTCCGGCTCGATCCGCACCCCGTAGCTGATGTGCTCGTCCGGATGGTGCAGGAACAGGCCGCCGACCATGCGCAGGTAGTCCGTGCTGTCGGTGAAGGTGCCGACCAGGCCCCCGTGCCAGCCGGCGAAGCCGGTGCCCGCGTGGACCGCGGCCACCAGGCCCTCGCTCTGCTCCGGGGTCAGTGTGCCGATCGACCAGCACTGCACGATCAGATCGGTGCCGGCCAGCAGCTCGCGGTCGCGGTAGACGTCCAGGTCCTCCGAGACGGTCACCGCGAAGCCCGCCCCGGTCAGCGCGGGCAGGAAGATCTCGGTGCAGCGCACCGGCGCATGCCCCTCCCAGCCTCCGCGCACCACCAGTGCCCGCTTGGAAACAGCCGCCCTGGACTCCCCGCTCACGCCCGGCCCGCCGGGTCGGCGGTCCACTCCGGCAGGGCCAGCGGGGTGCGCTGCACGCCGATCCACTGCCGCCTGGTGAAGCCGCCCATCTGGTCGTCGGCGCCGTGCCTGGCGTGGGCGTCGTTGATGTGCACCTCGCCCGCCTCCAGCCGTTCGGCGACGCCGAGGCCGCGGATCAGGTCGGCGGTGAACACCGAGTCCATCAGCATCGGCAGGCCGTTGGCCAGCGCGATCGCCTCCTCCTCGGTGTCCACCACGGTCACCGGGAGCACCGGCCCGAAGATCTCCTCGATGAAGGCCGGCATCTTCGCGGTGACATTGGCCAGCACCGTCGGACGGTAGAACAGGCCGTCGTAGCTGCCCCCGGTGCGGATCTCCGCGCCCATGGCGACCGAGGCCCCGACGATGTCGTGGTGCACCCGGTCCCGCTGCTTCTCGCTGATCAGCGGCCCCTGCTCGACCTCGCCGCTGAGCGGGTCGCCCACCCGCAGCGCGGCGGCCCGGCGGGTCAGCGCGTCCAGGTACCGGTCGGCGACCGCCCGCATGACGATGTGTCGGCTGGCGCTGATGCAGGTCTGCCCCTGGAACTCCAGCGAGGCGACCATGGCGCAGGAGGCGGCGAGGTCCACGTCCGCGTCGTCCAGCACCAGGAAGGCGTTGCTGCCGCCGAGTTCCAGCCGGATCGGCCGCAGGGTAGCCGCGGCCGAGGCGGCGATGGCCAGGCCCACCTCGCGCGATCCGGTGAAGTCCATCAGGTCCAGTCCGGTGTGCTCGGCCAGGGCGTGGCCGGCCTCCGGGCCGTCCCCGGTGACCACGTTGAACACCCCGGGCGGCAGTCCGGCCGCGTCGGCGGCCTCGGCCAGCAGCTGGCCGCCGATCACCGGGGTCAGCTCGGCCGGCTTCAGGACGACGGTGTTGCCGAAGGCCAGCGCGGGCGCGACCGCCCGCAGGGCCAGGTTGACCGGGTAGTTCCAGGGGGTGATCACCCCGATCACTCCCAGCGGTACCGCCCGGGACATCGACAGCTTGCCGGCCTTGTAGGGGGGCAGCAGGTCACCGGCGTTCTCGGTGGCCTGGACCATCGATATCTGCAGCTGCTTGATACCGGTGGAGACCTCGTCGTCGGCCTTCGCCCGGACGCCGCCGGTCTCCCGCATGCTCTGCCGGACCAGGTCCTCGTAGTGCGCCTGCAGGTACTCGGCGAAGCGCCGGAGCCCGGCCGCGCGCTCGGGTGCGCCGAGTGCGGCCCAGGCGGGCTGCGCGGCGCGGGCGGCGGCGACCGCGCGGTCGACGTCCGCGGCGTCGCCGAGGCCGTAGCTGCCGATGACGGCGCCGGTGGCCTTGTCAGTGACCGTCGCGGTGCGGCCGGACGCCGGCGGGCAGAAGACCCCGTCGATGTAGAGCTGGCCTGCCGCGGGCGAAGACGTCATGAAGGCTCCATGGAGGCGTGAGGGGAGGCATGGGGTTCTTTGGCCAAGACTTAAGCTAAGTAGCGAGAAAGCAAAAGTCAACGCCTCACCCACAGGCCCCTGCACATGCGCCCAGGGCGGCCGTAAGTTTCAGCCGCCGTGCCCCTGACCGCCGTCAGGCTCGGCCTCGAGCCACAGACCGCCGCAGGGCTCGGGCCGCCGCAGGCCCAGGGCCCCACACAGGTCGGCCGCCGTCGACCGGCCGCCACGCATGCCGGCCACGGGCCCGGCGCCGTCGCCACGGCCACGGCCACGGCCACGGCACCGCCGGGCCCGGGCCCGGCTCGTCCGGGCAGCGGGCCGCCGCGAGGGGTTCCGGGCACGGCGCCGCCCGGAGCGCCGCAGGCTCCCGACCGCAGACGGCCCCAGACGGCCCCAGACGGCCCCAGACGGCCCGAGACGGCCTCAGACCGCCGTGGGCAGCGCCGCTCCGCCGCCCGCGGCGAGCAGGCGGGAGACCGGGAGCGTCGCCGCGCCCATGGCGACGGCCTCCTGCCCCAGTTGCCCCACCTCGATCCGGGCCCGCCCGAACAGGTACGACAGGGTGTGCCGCTCCGCCGCCTCCCGCACCGTCGGCAGGATCACCGGGCCGATCACCAGACCGGCCCAGCCGGACAGCACCACCAGGTCCGGGTTCAGCAGGTTGACCAGGTTGGCGATCCCTATCCCCACGTACTCGCCCACCCTGACCAGGGTTTCCATCGCCGCCGGGGAGCTGTCGGCCCGCGCGGCCAATTCGGCGAGCCTGGCCTCGGTCCCGGTGCCGACGAAGGGCTCGCAGCCGACCGTCGACTGGTAGCGGTAGAGCGCGGCCTCGGCGCCGACATACGCCTCCAGGCAGCCCTGCGAGCCGCAGCGGCAGGGCAGTCCGCCCGCGTGGATCACGGTGTGGCCCCACTCGATGGTCGCCGGACTGGACGTCTCGAAGCCGACGTCGCTGCCGGGCGCGAGGGCGGCGCCGACGCCGACGCCGATCAGCGCGATCACCGCGCGGTCGGCGCCCCGGCCGACCCCGCGCCACATCTCGGCCTGACCGAGCGTCCGGGCGCAGTTGTCGATGGAGAGCGGGGCCTCGATCCCGAGCCGCAGCATCTCCAGCAGCGGCACCGCGGACCAGCCCAGCGTCGGCGCGTGCACCAGCGTGCGTCCGGGCACCCGCGGGTCCGGCTGCACCGCTCCCGGTACGCCGACGCCCACACCCAGCAGCTCGCGCGGGTCCACCCCGGCCTCGGCGGTCACCTCGCCGACGCCCTGGATCACCAGCCGGGCCACCAGTTCCGGATCGAGCCGGGTCTCGGCGATCGGGTAGACCGCCGTGGCGAGCATGGTCAACGACCAGTCGAACAGGCCGATCCGGATATGGGTCTCGCCGATGTCCACCCCGATGACCTGCCCGTAGTCGGGCCGCACCCGCAGCACCGTACGCGGCCTGCCGCCGTCCGAGCTCTCCGAGCCGGCCTCGGTCACCAGGCCGTCGGCGATCAGGTCGGACACGACATTGCTCACCGTCGCCGAGCTGAGACCGGAGACCCGGGTCAGCTCATTGCGATTGCCCGACCCCTGGAGGTAGAGCCGGGAGAGGAGCGCGGACCGGTTGTGCCATCGAAGGTCGCGCGTCGTGCGTTTAGCCACTGGAGTCACCAGGTCAGTCTGCCATTTCAGCTGTTCGGTAAACCGGTCGAGCAGCAGGCAGCGGGAGCCGACGCGGGGTGTTCAGTGGAGATCAGTGGAGATGGGAACCGTCGTTCCACATCTCGACCGCGCGGGCGCCGTACTCCCAGTTCAGGACGGACAGGGTGGCCGGGCCGAGTTTCAGCCGCTGGCCGTACTCGGCGGGCAGACCGAGCCAGCGGGCGGTGAGGATCCGCAGGAAGTGTCCGTGGCCGAACAGCAGCACATCGTTGTCGGCCGGGTTCATGGTGGTGGTGTCCGGATCCGGGACGCCGCCGTGCTCGGCGGTCCAGGCGATGAAGGCGTCGGCGCGGGCCGACACCTGGTCCAGGGTCTCCCCGCCGGGGACGCCGTCGCGCCAGATCAGCCAGCCCGGCCGGAAGTCCGAGCGGATCACCGGACCGGTCAGTCCCTCGTACTGCCCGTAGTCCCATTCCAGCAGGTCAGGGGTATCGACGGCACGGTCTCCGAAACCCGCGAGCCGGCAGGTCTCCCGAGCCCGCAGCAGCGGGCTGGTCCGCACCGCGGCTGCCGGCAGGCCGCCCCAGGGCTCGCGCTTCAGCCGGTCGCCGAGCAGCCGGGCCATCTCCCGGCCCTCGTCGGTGAGCGGGATGTCGGTCCGGCCGGTGTGCTGCCCGCTCGCGGACCACTCGGTCTCGCCGTGTCGGACCAGCAGGATGCGCGAGGGCACGGGTGTCTCCTTCGGGGCGGGTCGGTGCTGCCCCCAATGATCCCTGATCGGGGACGGTCCCCCGCCGCGGGGCCGCCCCGGGCCGGGCCGAAGCGCCAGGTCGGACCGGCACCCCGGATCAGTCGTACGGGTCAGCCGTGCGGGTCAGCCGTGCCGGGTCAGCTGCGCCGGGTCGGCCACCGGACCGGAGGCGCTCGACGGCGATCCGGTCGACGGCGATCCGGTCAAGGACGACGCGCAGGGCGGCGCAGCCGCCAGCTCGCGCAGGCCCCTCAGGATCAGGTCGAGACCGAAGGTGTACTGCCCGGTCCCGTCCTCGCGGGCGGCGGTGAGCTCCGGCGCGAGGTCGCAGAGGGTCGGGTAGACCTCGGGGGACAGCGAGGCGAAGCGGCGGCGCATCATCTCCATCCGCTCCGGCTCCCCGCACTCCCGCACCTCGCGCAGCGCCGAGCCGATGGTGTAGCGGAGCAGCGTGCCCGCCGCCCGCGCGGTCTCGGCCCGGCCGAGGCCAGCCTCACGCAGCAGCACCAGGATCCGGTCCATGGTGACGGTCGCGGCGTCGGCGAAGTCGCCCTCGGCGTGTCCCTCGGCGAGCAGGTAGAGCACCGAGGGGCGGCCGGTGAACAGCTCGTACATGGCGGTGCAGACCGCGCGCAGCTGCCGGTCCCAGTCGCCGCTGGTGCAGGGCGGCCGGTAGGCGGCGAGGACGTGTTCCCGGGCCGCGCGGAACAGCTCGTCCTTGCCGCGGAAGTAGGTGTAGAGCGCCATGGTGCCGACGCCCAGGTCCTCGGCCAGGGCACGCATGGAGAACGCCGCCAGGCCCTTGGCGTCCAGCAGGCCGAGGGCACGGTCGACGATGAGCTCCGCGCTCAGCGAGTTGCGCGGAGCGCGGCGGCGGGGCTGCGGCGGGGACATGGCTCCCTGGCAGGGGTGGCTGAGGAGTGCGGACAGCGGCTTCGTTCGGGAGCTTACAAGGCTTCCGGCAAAGGGAGACGGGGTTGAACCGGGGGGCGGTTCCCCATATCTCTAACGTACAGCGTACGGTAGTGCGTACGCTTTCGCTCGACGTCCGGAGTCCGCCATGACCGTGCCGACTGTGCAGCCAAGCTCCGCGAGGAGAACCGGCCGCTGGCAGCTGGAACTGCTGCTGCTCGGGTTCCTCTACCTGGCCTACGACGGCAGCAGGCTGCTGGTCGGCAGCGGGTTCGACGACGCGGTCTCGGACGCCCGCAGCCTGTTCGACACCGAGCAGTGGCTGCACCTGGACCCGGAGCGCTGGCTGAACAGCACCTTCAGCAGCCACCTGTGGCTGGGGGTGCCCGCCGACTTCGCCTACGCCACGCTGCACTACCTGGTCACTCCGGCCGTGCTGGTCTGGCTCTGGCGCCGGCACCACGGGCAGTACCGCCGGGCCAGGACCTGGCTGGCCGTCACCACGGTGATGGCACTGGTCGGCTTCATCCTCTTCCCCGCCGCCCCGCCCCGGCTGATGCCCGCCGCCTACGGCTTCACCGACACCATGGCGCAGCATGCCGCGATCGGCTGGTGGGGCGGCTCGGCCAGCGCGCCCAAGGGGCTCGGCTCGATGACCAACGAGTTCGCCGCGATGCCCAGCCTGCATGTCGCCTGGGCGCTGTGGTGCGGGCTGATGCTGTTCCGCTTCTCCGGGGACCGCACGGTGCGGACGCTGGGACTGCTCTACCCGGTGGCGATCACCCTGGTGGTGCTGGGCACCGGCAACCACTACCTGTTCGACTGCCTGGCCGGGGCCCTGCTGCTCGGCCTCGGCGCGCTGCTGGCCCGGCCGCTGCTGCGGTTCACCGACCGGCTGCGGGCCCGGCTGCTGTTCCTGCGCTACTCGCCCCGGCGCCTCTCCGAGCACCCGGTGCCGGACTACGGCCCGTCCGCCTCCCCCGCGCCCTCCGGCTCCACCGGCTCCTCCGCCGCGTCCAGCCCTTCCGGCCCGTCCAGCTCTTCCGGCGCATCCGTCAAGAGGCACTCCCCCGTGCTGCATTGACGCCCTTGACACCCTGGCCCCGATTGTCGGCGCCGGGTGCAAGACTGATCCGCACGATGAACGACTTCACCTCAGAACCCCCCACCCGGCTCGAGCGCAGGCTCGCCGGGCTGCGTGGTGACGCGCCGCAGCGCAGCCTGGACGCCCGGGCGCTGGCCGCGCTCGCCGCGAATCCCGGCTGCAGCCGCCGGGCGGTGCTGGACGCCGCCGGGGTGGACAAGGCCGCGCTGGCGACCCGGCTCGGGAACCCCGCCCCCTTCGGCCAGTCACCGTTCGCGATCAGCCGCGGCATCGGCTTCGAGCGGCGGGTCAAGGCCGACGGCTGCACCGAACTGCTGGAACTGCTGCGGGAGAAGCTGCCGCTGCCCGCCCCGTACGGACAGCCGGGGGACGACTCGCCGGTGGAGTTCGCCGAGCTGGTCACCGACCACCGGCTGCCGGCCGGCCGGGTCGCCAGCACCCGGGCCGCGCTGCTGGCCGCGGCGGCCCGGCCCGGGGTGTGGACCGTGCTGGACCATCCGCTGCTGCGGCTCGAGGTCGCCGGGTCGGTCGCGCATCTGGAGCCCGACCTGGTGGTGGTCCGCCCGGACGGCCGCTGGACCGTGGTGGAGATCAAGTCCTTCCCGATCCTGGACGGCGGCGCCGAGCCCGCGAAGGTGGGCGCGGCGGCCCGCCAGGCCGCCGTGTACGTGCTGGCGCTGCGGGAGACCGCGGCGGAGCTGGCCGGGGTGAAGGCCGACCGCGACCCTTACGGCGAGCCCGAGGGCCTGGCCGGCGCACCCGACACCACCGCGCTGCTGGTCTGCCCCAAGGACTTCAGCAACCGCCCCACCGCCGCCCCGGTCGACGTCCGCAAGCCGATGGCGGTGACCTGGCGTCAACTCGACCGGCTGACCCGGATCGAGCAACTGCTCGACGTGCTCCCGCCCGGGGCGGCCCTCGGCCCGGAGCAGGGTGACCAGGAGCTGGCGGCGACCGTGCACACCCTGGACGCGGTGTACTCGCCTGACTGCCTGGCCGCCTGCGAACTGAGCTTCCACTGCCGGGAGGAGGCGCGCTGCGCCGGCTCGCTGGAGGCGCTGGGCCGCGGGGTGCGCGGTGAGCTGGGCAGCTTCCGCACCGTGGACGAGGCGCTGGACGCCGCCACCGGGGCCCGGAAGGGACAGCCCGCGGACGGCCCCGGGCCCGACAGCGGGGACGCCGGGGACGGCGAGGGGTACGGGAACGGTGACGACGGCGACGCGGAGTCCGCCGCGCGGCTGGCCCGGGCCGCCGCGCTGCGCGCCGAGGCGCTGAACTCCGTCAGCAGCCCTGTCGGGAGCCCGCGATGAGCATGCTGACCACCTTGGCGCGGATGGAGGCGGTCCGCAGCGGTCACGCCCAGCCGCTGGCGACCGTACGGCACCGGCATCTCGCCGACCGGCCGATGGTCGTGGTGCCGCTGGCCGCCGCCGGTGAGGCCGGGGCGCCGCTGGCGGTGATGCTGGGGACGGACCGCGACCGGCCGGTGCTGCTCACCGTCCCGCAGCCGCTGGACCGGGACCGCCGGTTCGCCTTCCTGGCCGACCTCGCCACCGAGCTGCTCCCCTACGTCGAGGGTTTCGGCGAACAGGTCGAGCTGCTGTCCAAAGAGGTCAAGGACCCGGAGACGGGCGAGAAGACCGAGGTGGTCCGGGAGCTCTGCGCGGACGCACCACAGCTGCTGGTGCCCAGCTCCGGCGGCATCGAGTTCCTCGGCCTGCTCGGCAGGTCGACCAGGTTCCGCCGCACCGCGGAGGACCCGGAGCCGGGCCCGTACCCCGCGCCGGCCCGGGTGCCGCTGCTCGGCCGCTGGCTCACCCACTTCCGGGACCGGGCGCAGGTGCCCGGATCCTCGCTGCTGCTGGCGATGACGGACCTGCTCGGCCGGCACTGGGCCACCGGCCAGAGCCGGTTGGAGGACCAGCACCTGGGCGCGCTGCTCGGCTGGATCGCTCCCCCGCCCGGCATGTCCGGGCCGCAGGCGGCGCTGCTGGCGGAGACCGGACGCGACGAGCAGGGCCAGCTGCTCTGCCCGCCGGCCGGCCCGTCCACCGATCCCCGCTTCGACAGCGGCCTGCTCAGCCCCGCGATCACCCGCTACGACGCCGCCCGCACCCTCGGCGACAGCCGGGCCGAGGCGGCCCGCGAGCAGGACATCAACGACCTGCTGGCGGCCGTGCTCCGGCCCGGCTGGGACCGGATGTGGCAGGGCCTGGACCTGCTGCGCGCCCTGCCCCCGGCCGCGCACCTGCCCGAACGCTGGGAGGGCGACCGCTGGTCCTACACCTCGCACCGGGACCGGGTCGCCGCCGGCGAGCCGCCGCAGCCGGTCCGCGACGACGCGGTGACCGCCGCCCGCAAACTGGCCCAGCGCGAGCGCGAGCAGACCCGGCTGGACATCCAGGAGGCCCTGGACGACCCGCTGGCCATGGCCGAGCACCGGTTGGCCGGGGAGGCGCTGGCGGGCGAGGTGGTCCAGGTCGAGCTGGTGTACGACACCAGCGGACGCAGCCCCAAGCCCCGCCCGCTGGTCACCGTCCGCACGGCCGACCGCCCGCACGGCGATCCCGGACGGGAGCTGTACCGGGCGAACGGCCCCGCCCCGCAGAAGGCGGAGCTGGTCGAACGGGACGCCGCCGCTGGCACGGTGGTGCTGCGGCTGGTGAACGGCATGGGCCGGAAGAAGGAGCCCGAGCCGGGCAGCCTGCCCGAACCCGGCGACCAGGTGTGCTTCACCCTGTTCGAGTTGACGGCCCGTCAGTCCGCGCCGCTGCCGGAGCCCGAGGACACCCCGTGGACCCACGGCGGCCCGCCCCGCAGCTCGGCGGCCGACGCCACCCCCGCCCTCGTCCCGGTCCCCGCACCCGCACCCGCACCCGCACCCGCACCCGCCACTGCACCTGCCCTCGCCACCGCCGAAGGGGCCTGACCGATGACCCCGCTGTCCCCCGCCGCAGGCCACCGCGCCGACGGCTTCGACCCCGGCGCCCAGGCGGACCGCGCCGTCGCCGCGATCCTGGACGCCACGCTGCACGGCGCCGAGCGCGGCACCGTGGTCGACTCCCCGCCCGGCGCGGGCAAGTCCACCCTGGTGGTCAGGGCCGCCCGGGAGCTGGTCGGCACCGGCGAGCGGCTGATGATCGTCGCGCAGACCAACAGCCAGGTGGACGACCTGGTGGACCGGCTGGCCACGGCCGACCCCGCGCTGACCGTCGGACGGCTGCACGGCAGTGACGCGGCGCCCGCCGCCGAGGCGCTGCGGCATCCGGCGGTGACCGCCTCCACCAAGCCCGCCGACCTGCTGGACTGCTCGGTGGTGGTCTCCACCGCCGCCAAGTGGCAGTGGGTGAAGGACGTGGAGCCCTGGCGGCACGCGATCGTGGACGAGGCATACCAGATGCGCTCGGACGCGCTGCTCGCCGTCGCCCGGCTGTTCGAGCGGGCCCTGTTCGTCGGCGATCCGGGGCAGCTCGACCCGTTCTCCATCGTCGGCACCGACCAGTGGGCCGGGCTCAGCTACGACCCGTCCAGCAGTGCCGTGGTGACCCTGCTCGCGCACAATCCGAGGATCGTCCCGCACCGGCTGCCGGTGTCCTGGCGGCTCCCGGCCTCGGCCGCGCCGCTGATCTCGGCCGCCTTCTACCCCTACGCGCCGTTCCGCTCCGGCACCGGGCCCGGCGACCGCCGCCTCACCCTGGCCACCGCCGGGGACGGGTCGGCCGTGGACCGGGTGATCGACCTCGCCGCCGAGTCCGGCTGGGGCCTGCTGGAACTGCCCGCCCGGCACACCGTGCGGACCGACCCGGAGGCCGTCCGCGCGGTCGCCCGGATCGTCCGCCGGCTGCTGGACCGGCGCGGGACGGCCGGCTCCGAGCGCGGCGACGCGCCGCTGACCGCGGACCGGATCGCGGTCGGCACCGCCCACCGGGACCAGGCCGCCGCGGTCCGCGCCGCACTCGCCGCGCTGGACGTCCCGGTCGGCGGCGCGGACGCGGTGACCGTGGACACCGCCAACCGGCTCCAGGGCCGCGAGTACGACGTCACCGTCGTGCTGCACCCGCTCTCGGGGCGGCCCGACGCCACCGCCTTCCACCTGGAGACCGGCCGGCTGTGCGTGCTGGCCTCGCGGCACCGGCACGCCTGTATCGTCGTAGCCCGGGCCGGTATCGCCGACCTGCTGGACGAACACCCCTCGACCGAGCCGGTCCAACTGGGGGTGACGGTCAAGTTCCCGGACGGCTGGACCGCCAACCACGCCGTCCTCGAGCACCTGAGCGAGCACCGGGTGTCCCTCTGAATGCGCTGGACCTGCGGGAACAGTCGGCGGAGGGGCCCTGTTCCCACGATGGCCGAGTACCCCGACAATGGACTGTCGTGTCCACCCGTCCCGGTACGGAACAACAGCACGGAGGTGCAGCCATGCCCGACTCCCCCACCGAGCCCCAGCCGCGGCGGAGGCTCCGCCCAGCCCCGCTGCTCTTCGAGCCCGGCGTGGTGGAGCCCGAGGAGGAGCACTTCTTCGACCTGGAGTCGATCGACGATCCCCGGGTGCTGCTCAGCCGCTCCACCGAACTGGCGCTCGCCTTCCGCGCCGCGAGCGAACGCGCGGTGGAGTTCCAGGCCGTCGCCGCCGCCCAGCTCGCGGACACCCGCCGCTTCGACAGTCTGAGCTTCGAGGAGATCGCCGCCCGCGCCGACTGGACTCCGGACTACGCGGCCAAGATGGTCGAGCACGGCCGGGGGCTGCTGCGCCAGCGCCGCTACAACTGAACCGCGACAACTGGGCCGCCACTGACCGCCACGGTCGAAAGTGGCATATGCCGGTGAGGATACGCCGCACCCGCTCTTCTGTCCGGCGTTCCTCATTTCCCACCCCTCCGGCTTCCACACCCCCCAATTCTGAAGGGGTGGACATGTGGACGCATCAGTCGATCGAGTACGTCACCGTCTCCGGGGAAGCCTGGCTGGCCTCGGCGAGCGAGTATCCGCGCAGCATGCGCGCCTTGTGGGAGTCGCGACCCTGGGCCCCCACCGTGCTGCCCTGCGGGCGCACCTTCGACGTGGTGAACCTGCCCGGCCTGTTCGGCCGCCGGGTGCTCGACGAACTGTGGGAGTCGGGGCCCGGCTGCGGCCCGGTCGCCACCCACCGCGGCCGGATCCTGGTCTTCTGCCAGGTCGGCACGGCGCAGCGGCTACGCACCCTGCTGGTCTGGGAGGAATGGGCCCGCGGCGTTCCGCCGGTGCTGTGCCACGGCGGCGGGGACGCGATCACGGTGCCCCCGATCCAGCGCCGGGTGGACGCCCCGGAGGGGCCGAACCGCTGGATCGTCGCCCCGGACAGCCGGGAGCCCTGGCTCCCCGGCGCCTCGGTCCTGCTCTGGGCCTGTGTCCGCGCCGCCCGCGGCGCCGCCGCCGGGACCCCCACCACCTCCGGCCCGACCCCGGCTCCGATCACCCTCCCGGCCCCGTCACGGAGCACCGTCCCGGAGTCCGCCGTGTACCCGTTGCAGCTGGTGGACACCCGGACGCCGCCGGCCTGAATGGATTCGGCAAGCACCCCCGGTGTCATGTAATGTCTTCCACGTCAGCACGCGCCGCTAGCTCAGTTGGTTAGAGCAGCTGACTCTTAATCAGCGGGTCCGGGGTTCGAGTCCCTGGCGGCGCACAGACAAGCAGTACCAGGTAGGGGCTCCTTCGCGAAGGCGGGGGAGCCGCTCCTGCTTTCAGACCAGCTGGGGCTCCAGGTCGCGGTCGGTGCACTGGCCCGCCCTGGCCCGGACCGTCCATGCGTGGCTGTCCCCCCAGAGCCGGGAGAACGTGACCACCGCCTCGCGGCGCAGCCTGTCCCCGGCCTCCCCCCGCCCGGACGCGGACAGCACCGCCGCCAGGTTGGACCGGCACAGTGCCGTGTCCGGGTGCTCCCGGCCGAGCCGCTCGCGCAGACTCTTCAAGCACGCGTACCCGAGTTCCACGGCCTCCCCGAACCTGCCCAGGTCCGCCAGGGCGTTCATCAGGGTCAGCCGCGCGCACAGGGTGGAGGGGTGGGTGTCGCCGAGGGCGTGCAGGAAGCCGCCGACCGCCCGTTCGGCCTCGTGGTGCGCGGCCTCGCGCTCCCCCGAGGCCCGCAGGCAGACGGCGAGGTTGTGGACCAGGGCCAGGGTGTCCGGGTTCTGCGGGCCGAGCAGCGCCTCGTGCTGCCGCAGCACCTCCGCCACCAGGTCCGCCGTGCGGCCGGGGTCGTCCGGCGCCCCGCACAGGGCGCCGGCCAGCGCGGCGGCGCAGCCGGTACGGCCGGGGGCGGCGCCGGGCCGGGGCACCGGGAAGCGCCGGTACGCCGCCGCGAGCAGGCTGCGGGCCTGGTCGTACCGGCCGAGCCGGCGCAGCGCGACCGACCGGCCCAGTGCGGCCAGCAGGGCTTCGGCGGAGTCCGGGTCGGACCAGCCGCCGCGGTCGGTGTCGAGCAGCTCGGCCGCCCTGCGGTGGTCGCCGGTCTCCCTCAGGTCGCGGGCCAGGCCGAGCCGGGTGGCCAGCGTCGACCGGTGCCCCGCCCCCAGGGCATCGGTCTGCGAGGCCAGGGTGGCCTGGTGCAGATCCCTGGCGGCGGTGTACTCGCCGGTCAGCCGGAGCGAGACGGCGAGCGCGTCGGCGGCCGACAGCGACTGCGGGTGCTCGGGGCCGAAGGAGTCCCGGAACCCCTGGTAGGTCGTCCGGGCGGAGTCGAGCGCCGCTTCGAACCGGCCCAGCATCCGCAGGTCGGCGCTCAGCGCGGCGCGGCCGAGCAGGATGTGCGGATCCGCGGCCGGCAGCAGCGCCTGCTGCCGGGCCAGGGTGTCCAGGTCCAGGTCGTGGGCCTCCTGGTAGCGGTCCAACTGGCGCAGCACGGCGGCGGACTGCCGCCGCAGGGCCAGCGTCTGCCAGCCGGCCCCGGCGGCCGGGTCCGCAGCCCGAGCCGCGGCCGGTCCGGCGTCGGCGGTCCAGGCCCGGTCCAAGCGCCGGGCCAGCTCCAACGCCGCTTCCGGGGAACCGAGTTGCGCGGTACGCCGGACCCGCTCGATCAGCACCGCCCGGGTCGCCTCGTCGGTGCAGCTCTCGGCCCGGGACTGGTCCAGGTGCGGCCAGAGCTGCTCGAACTCCGCCCACCCGGGCCAGTCGTCGGGCGTTCCCTGGCCCGGTCCGGCCGCGCTCAGGACCAGGTGCAGGTCGTGCCGCACGGCGTCCAGCTCCTGCGCCGGTAGCTCGGCCCTGACCAGGTGCTGGACCAGGCCCGGCATCCGCAGCACCTGCCCGGGCTGGTCCGCCCCGGCCAGCCCGAACCGGCTCAGTTCCCTTACCAGCGGCCCTAGTTGCAGCGGGTCGTGCAGCGAGAGGTCGAACGGCCGGAGCGCCCTGAGCATGGCCGGGCCCTGCACCACGTCCAGCGGCAGCGGCAGCGGGGCGAGGCAGGCGCACAGCTGCAGCAGCCGGTACGCGGCCGGGGACGCCTTCCGCAGCGCCGCAGCCGCCACCCTGGTCGGCTGCGCCGTCGGCGACTGCTCGGGGCGGCCGGCCTCCCCGTTCCGCGCCATCGTGTCGAGCGCCTGCAGGTACGTCCGCGCCGGGGTCCCGGTCGCGGCCAGCCAGACCCCTGCCTGGTGCAGGGCCAGCGGCAGGTCGCCCAGGTACTCGGCCAGTTGGTCGGCCTCCGTCCGGCTGAGCCCGGGGGCCCGGCCGCGCAGCAGTTCGACGCTCTCGTTGCGGGTGGTGGCCTGCAGCGACAGGGTGTCCATCCGGTCGTCCTGCCAGGCCGGGTCGCGGGTGGTGATCAGCACCCGGCCGGGACCGGCCGGAAGCAGCCCGGCCAGCTCCCCGGGGGCGCCGGCGTCGTCGTAGACCAGCAGCCAGCGCCTGGGCACCGCCGCACTGTCGAGCCCGCTGTCGAGCCCGCTGTCGAGCCCGCTGTCGAGGCTGGTCAGGGCCGTGAGCACACGTTGGGCCGCCGCCTCGATCCCGTCCCCTGCGGGCAGTTCGAGCCGCCGGGCCAACCGGGCCAGCGCGGAGACCGCGAGGTGGCGGGTGGCCGCGGGCACCCACCAGACCAGGTCGTAGTCGGCCCGGAACCGGTGCGCGTACTCGGTCGCCAGGTAGCGGCGCCCGGCGCCGTGCCCCGGCCCTGCCAGCACCGCCACGGTGCGGCTGACGCCGAGGGTGGCGTGCACCCGGTCGAGCAGGGCGTCCCGGCCGACGAAGTCGGGGTTGCGGGCGGGGGCGCTCCACACGGCCGGGACGTCGTGCGGGAAGCTCGGGCCCGGCACCCCCGGCTTCGGCTCGCCGGCCGCCCCGCCGACCGCCCGCAGCACGGCCGCCCTGGCCGAGGCCTCGTCGAGTCCTGCCAGCTCGACCACCGGGTACTCGCTGAACGGCGCGGTGAGCTGCACCTCCTCGGCCCGCAGCAGCACCGGCTCGGCCGGACGCGGACCGTCGTCGGCCCCCGCGCCGACGGTCGGCTCCCGGAGCGAACGGGCCTGCGGCGACCGCAGATAGGCCGGGGACACCAGCGCCACCGTGCGCGGGGGCGCGCCGGTGCCCGCGTCGGTGTCGGCCGCGAAGACCGGCGGCAGCACCAGGAATCCGGACTGGGTCAGCACCCAGCCGACCCAGTCGGCCCACATCCGGTCCTGCGGCACGCAGGACAGCACCAGCGGGGTCGCGTCGGGCGACAACGACCGTACGAAGGAGCCGAGATGGTAGCGGCGCAGGGTCTCGTCGAGCGGCGGCAGCGGTCCGACCAGCCCGTCGGTGACCGCGTGGGTGAGCCGCTCGTAGGCGGCCAGCAGGCTGTCCGGCAAACCCGCCGGGTCGCCGAAGGTGGCCAGGATCTCCTCGTACTCGTAGCCCTCGCGGTTGGGGATCTGGGTGTCCGCCCAGTAGCGCTCGGCGGCGGCGTCGGACAGGCCCCTGGGCAGGCCGTTGAAGCGCGACCGCGCCAGCTTGCGGCCGGCGGCCAGGGCCGGGGCCGTCGCCTTCCGGTCGTTGATCCGCATGGCCACCGGCAGGATCCTGATGCCCCGCCCCGGTGCGTTCTGGTCGATGTAGTGCGCGGTCTGCGCCGCGCCGTCGAGGCTCTGGCCGTTCAGGGTGAAGCAGCTGACCAGCACGTCGGGCAGGTCCCGGGTACAGATCTCCACCGCGTTGCCCAGGCCGGTCCGACTGTCGATCAGGACGTAGTCGTAGTGCCGGCGCAGGTCCCGCCGGAGCGCGTCGAGGAAGCGCTCGTCCAGGTCGTCCCAGTCGAAGGAGGCGAGGGTGGCCAGGAAGTCGCGGTTCTGCCGGCCCGCGGAGAGGAAGTCGAGGGCGCCGCCGCCCGGGAAGGCCCAGTCGACGGACACCGCGTGCGGTCGCACCCGGACATGCCGGCGGTAGAGGTCCTCCTCGGGTTCCTCGCCCGAGCGCGCCTGCTCGGCGAAGTCGGCGAAGAGGTCGATCAGGCCCGTGGTGGAGCCGATGCTGGCCGGGGGCAGGAAGGGGTGGAAGTAGCGGTGCAGCCCCGGGGTCTCCAGGTCCCAGTCCGAGGCCAGCACCCGGTGGCCGTTGGCGGCCAGGATCCAGGCGACGTTGGCCAGGGCCATGGTCCGCCCGACGCCGCCCTTGTAGGAGTAGAAGGTGATGATGCGCCCGTCACGGCCGTCGTTCACCGGGTGCCTCCTCCTCGGGCGGCTCCGGCGGCGGCGGCTCCGGTGGCGGCCCCATGGACCGCAGCGTCGGCCGGCGCGACGGCCCGGACGGCCCGGACGGCGGCCGGAACGGCGGGTCCGGCGCGTACCTGGAGAACTGGGCCAGGGCTCGGTGGACGACCACGGTGAAGGCCTCCCGGAAGTCCGCGAGACTCCGCACCCCGCTGATCGCGGCCCGCGACGCGGAACGCCCCTGTTTCAGGATGCCGGGTATCACCTCCTCCAACTCGGCGGCACCGGGCGCCTCCTGGGCGGAGTCCTCGGGGTCGTCCGGGCTCCAGGCGACGACCGCGCTGATCCAGGGCGCCGCCGTACTGTCCAGGGCGGAGAGCAGTCGCCGCCGGATCGGGTCCCGCAGCGCCCAGCGGTCGATCAGCAGCAGCACCGGACCCTCCGGGGTGTCCGAGCGGAGCAGTTCGGCCGCCATCTCGTCGAAGGAGCCCAGCAGGGCGCGCAGGCCGAGGGATCGTGCCAGGTCGACCGCCAGCGTGGCCAACGGCCTTGAGCTGTCGGCGGGATAGGGGTTCCAGTCGAGCGCCGAGGGCCCGTAGCCGGCGCCGCTCCGTCCGGGCGGCAGCCGGTCGTCGGTGGGTGCGACCACCACGATCCGGAGGTCGCGGCCGGTCCGGGGCGAGTCGAAGGCGCTGGCGAGGTCCTCCAGGTGGGGCTGCTCCCGCTGGACGGCGACGGTCGATTCCCCCACCTCGATGATCCGCCTGGCCAGGCGGTGCACGGCCAGCTCGTAGGCGTCGCGGAAGTAGGCGAGCTTCGTCAGCGAGTAGAGGCCCTCCCTCGCGTAGTCGGCGCCGAGGTCGCTGTGGTTGAACTGGAGTCCCGCCGCGACCGAGGGCAGCCCGTGCGGGGGAACGGGTACCCATACCGCCGGGACGATCGCGCTCCGCGCCCTCCTCCGGTCCGGGTCCCGAGGGACCACCTCACGCTCGGCGAAGGCCGCCCATTCCCGGCCGCAGTACTCGCTCTTGAAGTAGCGCGGCGAGTAGAGGGGGACGAAGACACGACAGGTCGTCAGCGCCTCGCCGAGCCGCTCGGACCAGGCCTCGCCCAGGGCGAGCTCGCGGTCCATGAATCCGATCGGCGCCCCGGCGGGGAAGTCGGTCAGCTGCATCAGTTCGTCGCACAGGTCCCGGAACAGCTTCTCCACCCAGAAGTCGCCGCGCGACCCGCTCCCCGGGCTGAGCGGGGAGTGGGCGTAGCTCAGGAAGAAGTAGGGGCCCGGGTGCGACGACTCCCGGGTCTCCCAGCTCACAGCGCCCGCAGGAACACGTCGAGTTCGAGCATGTCTATACGGTAGTAGTCCCGGGGGTGGACCACGATGGTCAGCGCACTGCTGACCACGCCGTCCCTGGACCGCGACACGAAGGACAGCAGGATCAGCTTCAGCAGGCTGCCGCGGTCCATGCTGTTGATCCTGGCCAGGTCGGAACCGACGATCGGCATCGCGGTCGGCCCGCGCTGGCCGTGCACATGGTGCGCGTCCCAGATCCGGGTCAGGCTGTGCCACAGCTGCTCGGTCCCGGAGTTGACCACCAGGTCGTTGCCCATCCGGCCGTAGGCCGAGCAGAAGATCCGGCGGCCGGACTCGCTCAGCACGGCCACGGTGCCCAGCGGGTAGCGGACCAGCTTGCCGTCCGGCTTGTCCGCGCGCGCTTCGGTGCCGACCGGCGTGACCTGGGCCAGCGCCGCGTCCAGGGCGGTGTCGAGGACGGCGGTGTCACCGCCGTAGACCCGGGTCAGCAGCTGCCCCTGCACACTGCGCCGGGCGACCAGCAGGTCGCCGCTGACGTCGGTGTCGAAGGTGTCGCTGAACCCGACCACCAGGTGCGACCGGTGCTCGAAGAGGTCCCCCACCTCGACCGTGACGGTGAAGTCGGGGTGGCTGAACTCCCGGCTGATCCGGTTGCGCGGCAGCGACCGCAGGATCGCCGAGAGCAGGGTCAGCCCGGTGATGGCCAGCAGTCCGGGGCCGCGGGGCAGCGGCGAGTCCGGCCAGAAGGTCAGGTACAGCTGCGCCGCGCCGGACAGCAGGCCGAACTGCACGGCCCAGGTGCGGCCCAGCAGGGCCAGGCCGTGCCGGCTGGACAGCAGGATCCGGAGCCGCCGGAACGGGTGGGCCATTCCGCTCACTCCTCCGGGCCGCCGTCCGAGGGACCCTGCGGGACCGGGGGTCCACTCCCGCCGTCGTCGTAGATCCCGCCGAAGGGCACCCGGCGCCTGGCGCCGTTCGGGCGGCCGACCCGGAGTTCGGTCACCGCCCGTTCCAGGTCGGTGATCCGGTCGATCTGCTCCCGGATCAGCGGCAGCAGGTCGTCCAGGATCTCCTCGGTGCGCCGCTGCGGCGGGAGCGCGTCCTCGTCCGCTTCCGGGGCGGTCAGGGCTATCTTCTGCAGCCCCTTCTGCAGTTCCGGCCAGAACTTCTCGAAGACCTGGCTGATCCGGGCTTCGCCGTGCGGCGGCTCGCACTTGAGGTCGATGCTCTGGACCATGGCCAGCACATCGCTCCTGGAATCGGCGACAACGGCCTGGAACTGCTTCAGCGGACTGTCCACCAGATCCCGTACGCCCGCACCGAGCAGGAAGGGGATGACCTTGCCCTCGACCACCTCCCGGGACAGCGCACCGGACTCGAAGTTGATCCAGGGTGCGCCCAGGTTCGCCGGGGTGACGCAGACGATGCCGAACGAGGAGCCTTCCAGTTCCTCCGCGATCCGCTGCAGGCCCCGGTCGCCCTTCCTGATGTCGGCCGAGGAGACAAAGGGCTCGATCGAGGGGTTGAAGATCGGGAGGTTGTCGCGCAGCAGTTCCGCGCACTGCCTCGACGGCGCTCCCGACCAGCTCAGGAAGATCTTCAGCATGGTCCCCCCCATGACTTGTTCCCGCCCCTGTGCGGGAGCATAGCCGGGTCCGGGTCCGGTCATCACGTACCTGGCGTTTCCGGTCCGCGCCCGGTCTGCGGCGAGGCGCTGACCAGCGGAAGCAGGGGACGGCGGGTAGCCTGGCGGCGTCCGTTCGCACGCGCCAGACCACCCCGGGACAGCCATGGCCGCCGACTCCGCACACCAGGACCTCCTGCACGGCTACCTCGCCGGGTTGGACCGGGCCGCCCTGACGGCGCTGCTGACCGAGGCCGCCGCGGCGGACGAGGGGCTGGCCGAGCGACTGCGCACGGCCGCGGTGCGCGAGAGCCTGCGCGGCGGGAGCACCGACCCGGCCGCGCTGGCCCGGGCGGTGGCCACGGCGCTGGAACCCGTCGGACCGCTGGACCGGGACGGCGCGCGCCACTACGCCGAGCAGGTCCAGGACGCGGTCGGGCTGCTGCGGCGGGCGCTGGACGGCGGCGCCGGCGCGGTGGTGGTCCCGCTCGCGGAGCAGGCGATCGTCCGCTTCGGCGAGGCCGTCGCCGGGGCCGACGGTCCGTCAGGAGCGCTGTCCGGCGCGGCCGACCGGCTGGCCGCGCTGCACCTGGCCGCCTGCGAGCAGGCCCGCCCGGACCCGGTGTCGCTGGCCGAGTGGCTCGCCGAACGGCACCTGTCCCCGGACCACGGCAGGGCGCCGTCCGGCGTGGCCGCCTACGCGGAACTGCTCGGGGAGGTCGGCCTCGCCGCCTACGGAGCGGTCCTGGGCCTCGCCTGGGGCCAGCAGGGCGCCGGGCAGCACGCGCTGGCCCGGCGGATGGAGGAGCTGCACACCCTGCGCGGCGACACCGACGCCCTGGTCGCGGTGCTGGCCACCGATCTCAGCCACCCCAGCCGGCATCTGCGGATCGCCGAGCTGCTGGCCGCCGCGGGCCGGCTCGCCGAGGCGGTGGACTGGGCCGAGCGGGGCCTGGAGGCGGCCCCGGGGCAACGCACCCACGACGCCCCGCTGATGGTCTTCCTGACCGCCCACTACGGCGCGGTCGGCCGCCGGGACGACGCCGTCGCGCTGCACCGGGACCAGTTCCTGCGCCGTCCCGACCCGGCCGCCTACCGGGCGCTGCTGGAGGCCGCCGGGCCCGAGGGCTGGACCGGCCAGCGGGAGTGGGCGCTGGCCGAGCTGCACCGCAGGGCGGCCGTCCCGACCGCCCGCAGCTGGGAGAACCCGGCCGGACGGCTGATCGAAGTGCTGGTCGCCGAGGGCGAGTCGGACGCCGCCTGGTCGGCCGCCGTCCGCTACCGGGCCCCGCACCACGCGCTGCTGCGGCTGGCCCAGCTGCGTGCCGCGACCCACCCGGCCGATGCCGTCCCGGTGTACCGCCAGGAGGTGGACGAGCAGATCGAGGCGATGACCCGCGAGTCCTACCGGGCCGCCGTCGGCTGGATCCTCCGACTCAGGGACCTGTACCAGCAGTTGGGCACGCCGGAGGAGTTCGGCCGGCTGCTCGCCGAGATCCGCGGGACGCACCGCGCCAAGGGCAGCCTGCTGGCCGACCTGGACGCCAAGGGGCTGTAGCCGAGGCCGCAGCGGCCGAGGCCCCGGACGGCTGACCGTCCGGGGCCTCGGCTTCAGTGCGGAACCGCTTCGGTCAGCGGTAGTGCCGGTGCTGGTAGGAGCGGAGGTACCCGGCGGCCGGGGAGCCGACGCCGGTGACGTTGTCGTAGCCCCGGGTCGCCGCCAGCGAGGAGTCCTTGCCGAGCGTGCGGAGCGAGGTGACCAGCCCGTTGGAGGCGTCGACACCGTTGACGAAGTCCACCCGGACATCGGCCAGCGTGGTGTTCTTGCCGTACGGGTGGTCGGTGACGTCGTGGTAGGCCGAGCTGCCGTAGCGGGCGTAGATCGCCGGGTTGGCGAAGCCCAGCGGGAAGCCGTTGGCCTGCTGGGCCAGCGCCTGGATGCCGGCGATCAGCGGGCTGGCCAGGCTGGTGCCGCCGATCCGGTACTCGCTGTACTTCACGGTGCCGTCCGGGAAGGTCTGGGTCTGGCCGACCAGGAACCCGGTGGTCGGGTCGGCGTCGGCGGCGATGTCCGGCACCACCCGGTTGACGCCGCCGTTCAGGGTGGACAGCGCCTTGGGGACGATGCCCTTCTGGTAGTACGGCTGCGGGACCCTGGAGCTGGTGCCGCCGCCCGCGCCGCTGGTGAACGGGCCGGGGAAGCCGGCCCAGCTCTTGCCGTCCGCCGAGAGCACCGACTTCTCGGTGCCCCAACCGGTCTCGAACTGGTAGTTCTTGTGCTTGTCGATGCCCAGCGAGGTACCGCCGACCGCGGTCACCCACGGCAGCGAGGACGGCATGTCGGACTGCTTGGTGCCGGTGTTGGCCACCTCGTCGCCGTTGTCGCCGCTGGAGAAGTAGAAGCCGATGCCCTCGATCGCGCCCCGGGTGAAGGTCTGGTTGTAGACCGCGTCGAGCGCGGGGTCGCTGTCCAGCTCGGGCTCGCCCCAGGAGTTGCTGACGATGGTGGCCAGGCGGTTGTCCACGATGGTGTTGAGCGCGGCCAGCAGGTCGTCGTCGTAGCAGGAGCCCGCGCCGACGTAGGTGATCCCGGCCTTGGGCGCGATCGCGTGCACCGCCTCCACGTCCAGGGTCTGCTCCCCGTACCAGCCGGAGGCGCCGCAGTCGTCGTCGGCGGTGTGGGTCCACTCCGCCGCGTCGACCTGCTTGAACTGGTTCCCGGTGTAGGGGGCGTCGCCGTGGGCGGCCGCGTAGCGCTTGGCGTCGCCGACGATGGTCGGCGAGTCGTAGGCGTCCACGATGGCCACCGTGACGCCCTTGCCGGACAGCCCGCTGGCGGTCGCGCCGTAGGCGGAGCGCAGCTGCGTGCCGGTGTAGCCCTGGACCACGTAGGGCTGGGTGGTCCCGTACGCCTTGGGTGTGCCCTTGGCGATCTTCGAGCCGTAGTAGCTGGAGAACGGGCCGGAGTTGACGAAGGCCGCGCCCGGTCCCGGCAGGGTGTCGGAGGGCGTCGCGCTGTCGTGGGTGGCCTTGGCCGGGGCGGTGCTGAGTCCGTCCACCGAGAGCACCGACGCGGCGACCGCGGCGGGGACCGTCGCCTCGGCGGTCGGGGCGCGGTAGACGTGGCCGTCCTTGCTGTACCCGTGCAGCTGCACGGCGAAGGCCCGCTGCGCGGCGGCGGCACTGCCCTGGACCGTGAGGTAGTGCTGGTTGGCACCGGTGACCGTGAGCCCGGCCCCGGTCAGCCAGGCCTTCACCGCGGCGATCTGGGCGGCCGTGGCGCCGAAGCGCTGCTGCACCTGCTGCGGCGTCAGATAGTGGCCGTAGGAGGCGGACTGCGGGTCGGACACCGCCCTGGCGAGAGCGGTCTGCCCGGCCTGGTCCCGTCCGGCCAGGTACACCTTGGCGGTGACCTGGGCGGAGGCGGCCGTGGGGCCGCGGTCCGCCGACGACTTGGCCCAGGCGGGCTTGCTGCCCGCCAGTACCGCACGGCCCTGCGGGGAGGCGGCCTGGGCCGGAGCCCCTGCGGCCACGGCGGCGGCGAGCAGGGGCAGGGTCGCTGCCACCGCTATGCCGGCTCGCCGACGTGATCCCTTGATGTGCATCCGGACACCCTTCGGATCGATGGGAGGACGCGGACCGCGTTCCCGGTGTGACGGGGCGTCGGTCCTGCGTACAAAGGGTTCACATGTGAACCGCTCACGACAGAGAAACGTGTCCGCGACGATCGGTCAAGAGTGCGGATCCCGGCGCCGCGCGGAGGCCGCGCCGGGACTGGATGGTTCGCTGACGGCCGGTCGGCCGCTCAGTCGGCCCGGCGCCGGCGGCGGACCGCGCCGAGGACGACCAGGCCGGTCCCGGCGAGGGCGCCGGACAGGCCGAGCAGGGGCAGCGCCGGCAGGCTGCTGCCGGTGTCCGCGAGCGTGCTGCGGACATGCAGGGTGACGGTGTGCGAGATCAGCCGGCCCTCGCGGTCGCGGCTGACATAGGTGAAGCGGTCGTCGCCGACGAAGCCCCGCTCCGGAGCGTAGGCCAGCTTGTTGCCAGGCCCGACCCGGACCTTGCCGTGCTCGGGCGGGTCGATGATCTGGGGTTCGGCATCCCCGCTCGGACCGGGGCCGGGCGGAACCGGGATGACGAACCAGCCGCCGCTCACCGGGATCATCACCGGGGGCTGCGGCGGAGCCGGGATCGGGTCGCAGGTCAGCCTGAGGTCCGCGCCGGTGACGTCGCCGCCGTCGCTGGTGTCGGCCGCGGCGCTGACCGTGGACGGCGAGTAGCCGGCCGGAGCGGCGAGCACGGCGCGGTAGTCGCCCGGGGCCAGGTCGGTGAAGCGGTAGCTGCCGTCGGCGGCGACCGGCGCGGTCAGCGGCTTGCCGTCGGGCCCGGTGACCGCCTTCCCGCCGCTGCCCGCCCGGCGCAGCGTGACGGTGGTGCCGACCGGGGTGCCGCAGTCGGAGCTGACCGTGCCCCGGACGTCCGTGGCGAGCGAGGAGGTCCAGATCTGGTAGATGGGAATGCCGATCTGCACACTGAAGGTGAGCGTGACCTTGCTGACCGGGACGGTCGGCTGGAACCAGCCGGACGCGCCGTTGGTGTCGACGACGTTCCCGGTCAGCGTGGCGGTGTCCGGGTGCCACACCGGCACGTCGGTGAACGGGCCCGGGCCCACGCAGCTCGACGGCTTGGGGCTGTTGTCGCAGTAGTTGAAGGCTCCCTGCCAGCCGAGTTGGGCCGAGCTGAGCGGCTGGCCGCCGGCCCCGAAGGCCTGCACCTGGACCCGGTCGGCGTCCACGTCGCCGAGGGTGAAGGCCCAGGTCCCGGCGGGGGTCGGGGCGGCGAAGTCCAGCGTGGTCACCGAAGCGGACTGGCCCGACGCGGCCCCGATGTTGACATAGGGCCTGCCCTGCGAGCTGCCGTAGCGCTTGCCCACGGGGGTCGCGGCGCCGAGGAAGGCCGACTGGCCGGACTGGACCTTCGCGGGGCTGCCGGTGGACCGCACCGCGGCTTCGGGAAACCCGCCGAGCGGAATCTGCATGCTGCCGGAGCCGCCGGCGAGGTCCCAGGCGCCGTACACGGCGCCTGATCCCGGCGAGGGGGCCGCAGCGGCCATCGGGGCTGTCCACAGCACGAGGGGGGCGAGAGCGACGAGGGCGACACGAGGCCCGAAGGAGGAGTGAGGCACCGTCCCATGCTCGGCCGGGCTACCGGACAGGCTGTCAGACACGCCCGAATAATCAGGAAATTAGCTGATCCGGCGGAACGGCGTGATGCGGAACCGGTCCGGCGTTCACCCGCGCGTCGACTGTTCGAGGCCCGGCGTTGGCCCGCCCTCCCTACGGTGTGGCACGGCCCGCGGAACCCCACACCCCAGCCGCGCCCCCCTGTGTTGCACCCGAAGAGAGCGAGCCGCGGCATGAGCAGCCCGATCCGACCCCGCCCGCACCGGCTGCTGGTCAGCGCCGCCTGCCTGGCCCTGCTGGCCGGCGCCACGGCGACCGTCGGCAGCACCGCCGCCCGGGCGGACGACCCCGCGGCCGGCCCCGCCGCCGGAAGCACCTTCGCGGCCGGGGACGTCGTGGTCTACCGGGTGGGCGACGGCGGCACCGCCCTGTCGGGGGCCGGCGCCCCGGTGTTCCTGGACGAGTACTCCCCCGCCGGGGCGCTGGTCCGCTCGGTGGCCCTGCCGACGACCGGAAGTGGCGTCAACAAGCCGCTGGTGTCCAGCGGTTCGGGCACCTCCGAGGGCGGTCTCACCCTCTCCGCCGACAGCGACTACCTGGTGGCCACCGGCTACGACACCGCGGTCGGCACCACCGGGCTGTCCTCCTCCGCCGCCGCGGCCCTGCCCAGGACCGTGGCCAGGATCGACGCCTCCGGCACCGTGGACAGCAGCACCGCGCTGACCGACTTCGCCGACGGCAACAACCCGCGCAGCGCGGTCAGCGCGGACGGCCAGGAGTTCTGGGTCGGCGGCGCGGCCGGCGGTGTGCGCTACGCGGCGCTCGGCGCGTCCAGCTCCACCTCGCTGGTGGCGAGCACCTACAAGAACGTGCGGCAGCTGGCCATCGCCGGCGGCCGGCTCTACACCTCGGCCGACCCGACCAAGGCGTCGGTGACCATCGCCACCGTGGGGACCGGCCTGCCCACCACCGGTCCGCAGCCGGTCACCAACCTGCCCTTCGCCGCCCCGCCCACCGGCCCGTACAGCTACTCGCTGCTGACACTGGGCTCCGGCAGCGCCCCCGACACCCTCTACGTGGCCGACAACGCGCTCGGTGCCATCGTCAAATACGGTCTGATCGACGGGAGTTGGACTCAGCTCGGCTCGGTCGCGGTGCCCTCGGTGACCGGTCTGACCGCCAATGACGACCATGGCACGGTCACCGTCTTCGCCACCAGCAGCGGCTCCGCGGGCACCTCGGGCACCCTCTACCGGGTGACCGACGCCAGCGGCACCGGCGGCACCCTGGCCGGCAGCGCCACCGTGCTGGCCGCCACCCCCGCCAATGAGGCCTTCCGCGGGGTGGCGTACGCCCCCGGCACGGCCATCGGCAGCGGTGGCGGCGGCACCGGCGGCGGCCCGGTCACCCCGCCGCCGACCATCGGCACCCCGCGCAGCGGCCTGCCCGCCGCGCTGGGCGACCCGACCAACGCCACCCTTCCGGTCGAGGTCGGCGACCCCGACCCGACCGTGCCGGCGGACCAGTTGACCGTCACGGTGGCCTCCGCCAACCCCGCCGTCGCCCCGGCCTCCGGCATCACCGTGACCGGCACCGGCGCCGACCGGACGCTGAACGTCACCCCGGCCGCGGTCGGCTACAGCACGCTCACCCTGACCGTCACCGCCCCCGACGGCACCAGCGGCAGCACCCAGGTGCAGTACGGCGTCTCCGCGGACCTCGGCGACCCGAGCCAGCGCTACTTCTCCGGCGCGGGCAACGCCTCGGCCGCGATCGACGTCGGCGGCGGCTACATGCTGGTCGCCGACGACGAGAGCAATGTGCTGCGGCTCTACGACGAGACCCGCTCGGGCCCGCCGGTGCGCAGCTTCGACTTCACCGGCCAACTGCCCTCGGGCACGGCCGAGGCGGACCTGGAGACCGCCGCCCGGGTGGGCGACACCGTCTACTGGGGCGGCTCGATGAGCAACAACAGCAGTGGCGGGGTGGAGAGTTCCCGCAGCACCGTGTTCGCCACCACCATCACCGGGTCGGGCGCGGACACCCGGCTCAGCTACGTCGGCGGCTACACCGGACTGCAGAGCGACCTGACCGCCTGGGACCACGCCGACGGCCACGGCCTGGGCGCCGACTACCTGGGGCTGACCGGCTCGGTCCAGTCCGGGATCGGCGGCCATGAGAGCGACGCCCTGAACGTCGAGGGTCTGGAGTTCGCCCCCGGCAGCAGCAGCACCGCCTACCTCAGCTTCCGGGCCCCGCTGGAGCCGACCACCGACCGCCACCTGGCCCTGGTCGTCCCGGTCACCAATATGGACAAGCTCGCCGCCGACAACTCCGGCAGCGTCCACGCCGCCTTCGGGGCGCCGATCCTGATGGACCTCGGCGGGCTCGGCATCCGCGACATCCGCAAGAACGCCGACGGCCAGTACCTGATCATCGCGGGCACCGCCGACGGCGGCAACGACCCCTTCGTGCTCTACAGCTGGGACGGCGAGCCCAACGACCCGCCGCTGGCCACCGGCACCACGCTGCCGATCGAGCCGTCCCCTGCGAGCACCGGCAGCCAGGGCTCCTGGGAGACCATCGTCCGGGTCCCCGACCCGCTGACCCCGGGCGCCCCGCTGCAGCTGCTGCAGGACAGCGGTGACGTCGCCTGGTACGGCGACACCCACACCTCCAAGTCCGGGCTCGGCCCCGACCTGATGAAGAGCCTCGGCCAGACCTTCGACTACACCCCGGGCACCCCGCTGGGGACGACCACCACGCTGACCACCCCGGCCACCACCACCGCCCCCGGCGCGGGCCGGCCGGTCACCTACACCGCCACCGTGCACGGCCCCGCCGGAAGCCTCGGCACCCCGGGCGGAACCGTCAGCTTCAGCAGCGGCAGCGGTACCGGCGCGGTCGGCTGCGCGGCCGTCCCGCTGGACCCGACCGGCAGCGCCAGCTGCACGGTCAGCTACCCGGCCACCGGCAGCAGGACCATGACGGCCGGTTACAGCGGGGACGGCTCCTTCGCCGCGTCCTCCGCCGCGGACACGGTCTCGGTGAGGCTGGCCACCGCCGTCCAACTCACGGTCCAGCCGCAGACGGTGGTCGACGGTCAGCCGGTGGTGATCAGCGTCGGGGTGACCTCGGCCAAGAGCCTCGCGCTGCTGCTGGCGGGCGGAAGGGTCACCGTGACGGTGACCGACGCCAACGGGGTCGCCGTCCCCTGCCCCGGGCTGCTGCTGCCGGGCCTGGGCGGGCTGTGCGCGGTGCTGCCGGGTCAGCTGAGCGCGGCGAAGGGCCCGTACCGGGTCCGCGCGGACTTCGCCGGGAACCCGCAGTTCGCCGCGAGCAGCGCGAGCACCACCCTCACCGTCACCGCGAAGCGATAGCCGGAGCGGTGGGCCGGCCGCCGCGCTTCCACTCCACGTAGCGGCCGGACTCCCGCACCAGGCCGGTGCTGAACCACAGCACCACGGCGGTGTCGTCGGTCCAGCCCAGCACCGGGATGAAGTCCGGGATCGCGTCGATCGGGCTGACCACGTACAGCGCCATCAGCAGGAAGAAGCCGTACAGCTTGGCCCGGGAGAGCCCCCGGTAGCGGCCGAAGGTGACGTCCTTGACCAGGAACGGGGCCGAGGCCACCCGGCGCACCAGACCAGGTGCGCCGGGCCGCCGGGTCTCCCGGTACAGGCCCCAGGCGGAGCGGCCGACGGCCATCCGGTCCAGGTGCCGCCGCTCGGCCCCACCCGGGCCGGTCCCGCGCTGGTCCGGCAGGACGCGCTTACCGGATGTGCCGGGTGCAGTCGTCTTCTTCATGGCTCCCTCGCAGGCTGGTCGCTCCCCGCGGGGCCGATCCCCCCGAAGCCGGCCGGCTCGCGCTCTCGCCTACCCCGACCACCCGCCCGCACGCTACCGCGAACCGCGGTGTGCAGCAGCAGCGCGACGAGGGCGCCGACCGCGTACCAGAGCAGGTCGGTGGCCTGGAAGGTGGAGCCCAGCACCAGCCTGGCCGCCAGGCTGCGCCGCGACAGCTCGGCCGGCAGCGGGCCGAGCTGCGCGAACTCCACCGCCCAACTGACCGCCAGGGCCAGCCCCGCCGCGACCACCGGCCGGGTCCTGGGCGCGGCCAGCAGCACCAGCGTCCACACCAGCACGGTGTAGAGCGCGTCCCCCGCCCACGATCCGACCAGGGCCGGCAGCACCAGCCCGAGCAGTACGGTCCCGCCGGCCGCCAGCGCGGCCGTCCCCCTCGGTGGAAGCACTACACCCCCGCGATCCGCTCGTGGTGCCGGATGACCTCGGCGATGATGAAGTTCAGGAACTTCTCCGCGAAGGCCGGGTCGAGCCGGGCGTTCTCGGCCAGCAGCCGCAGCCGCTCGATCTGCTCCCGCTCCCGGGCCGGATCGGCCGGCGGAAGCCGGAACTCCGCCTTCAGCCGGCCCACCTCCTGGGTGCACTTGAAACGCTCGGCCAGCATGTGGACGATCGCCGCGTCGATGTTGTCGATGCTCCCGCGCAGGCGCGCCAACTCCTCCTTCGCATGCGCGTCCACCTCGTCCTGGCCGGTGTCTGCGGTCGTGCGCTCGGTCATGCGGTCCCCCGTCGGGCGGCTCGGTTCAGGGTCTTCGATCATGCGATGTCGCAGCCCAGGATACCGATTCGGCATTTGGCTCGGGATCATGTAATCTCTTCCAGGTCAGCACGCGCCGCTAGCTCAGTTGGTTAGAGCAGCTGACTCTTAATCAGCGGGTCCGGGGTTCGAGTCCCTGGCGGCGCACCCTGATTGACCTGCAGTTTTCGGAGATCTTCGGAAGCTGCAGGTCTTTTTTCATTCCACCCCCGAAGCATGCCCCGAGGCCCTTGTCCACCGTTCGGTGGACGGGCGGGATCAACCGTTCGCTGCTCATGGCGGGGCGGTCCCCGGCGGGAGTCTTGGGGCATGGGGACAGACACAGGCACAGCAGCGATCCGGGCCCGCGGGCTGCGGAAGGCGTACCAGGGCGTGGTCGCCGTCGACCAGGTCGACCTGGAGGTGCGGCGCGGCGAGATCTTCGCCCTGCTCGGCCCGAACGGGGCCGGGAAGACCACAACAACAGAGATTCTCGAGGGCTACCGCGACCGGGACGGCGGCGAGCTCAGCGTCCTGGGGGACGACCCGCAGCGGGCCGGGGCCGACTGGCGGCAGCGGATCGGGATCGTGCTGCAGCAGAGCGGCGACTTCGACCTGCTCTCGGTGGAGGAGGTGGTGCGGCACTTCGCCCGCTACTACCGCACTCCCCGCGACGTGGACGAGGTGATCGAGGCCGTCGGCCTCACCGAGAAGCGCCGCAGCCGCACCGGCCTGCTCTCCGGCGGCCAGCGCCGCCGGCTGGACGTCGGGCTCGGCATCCTCGGCAGCCCCGAGCTGCTGTTCCTGGACGAGCCCACCACCGGGTTCGACCCGGAGGTGCGGCGGCAGTTCTGGGAACTGGTCGGCGGCCTGCGCGACGGCGGCACCACGGTCCTGCTGACCACCCACTACCTGGACGAGGCCGAGCACCTGGCCGACCGGGTCGGCGTGATCAGCCGGGGCCGCCTGGTCGAGGTGAACACCCCGGCCCGGCTGGGCGGGCGGCAGCACGCCGGGGCGGTGGTCGGCTGGACCGACGCCGCGGGCACGCACACGGTCACCACGGCCGAGCCGACCCGGACCGTCCGGGAGCTGTCGGCCCGGTTCGGCGGCGCCGAGATCCCAGAGCTGACGATCACCCGGCCCACGCTGGAAGACATCTATCTGCGCATGATCGAGGGGGAGCACCAGTCATGACCGTCACCACCACGATGAACCCGGCCACCGCCCGAGCAGCCGCGCCGACCGGGAGCGCCCCGTCCGCGCTGCGGCTCGGGCTGGCCAGGGGCGGGCTGGAGACCCGTCAGTTCTTCCGCAACAAGGGCCAGATGTTCTTCACCTTCTCGATGCCGGTGGTGATGCTGCTGCTGCTCGGGTCCATCTACCGGGGCACCGACCCGGCCAGCGGGGTGAGCACCCAGCAGATCTTCACCACCGGCATGATCGGCGTCGGGATCATGGGCTCCAGCCTGCAGAGCCTCTCACTGCAGATCGCCGGGGAGCGCCGCAACGGCACGCTCAAGCGGCTGCGCGGCACTCCGCTGCCCAAGTCCTCCTACTTCATCGGCAAGATCCTGATGGTGCTGGCGTCCAGCCTCGGCCAGGGCGCGGTGCTGCTGGGCATCGGCCGGCTGTTCTTCGACGTCCGGCTGCCGGTGGACGCGGCGCACTGGCTCACCCTGGGCTGGGTGTACCTGCTCGGCGTGGCCGGCTGCTCGCTGCTGGGCATCGCCTACAGCAATCTGATGCGCGGCGCGGACTCCGGGGCGGTGGCCATGCTGCCGATGATGGTGCTGCAGTTCATCTCCGGCGTCTTCGTGATCCTCAGTCAGCTTCCGCATACGCTTCAGCTGGTGGCCTCGTTCTTCCCGCTGAAGTGGATCTGCCAGGGCATGCGCTCCGCGCTGCTGCCGCAGGCGTACGCGCAGGCCGAACCGGCCGGGGGCTGGGAGCACGGCCGGACCGCCCTGGTCCTCGCGGTCTGGGCGGTGGCGGGGCTGCTGCTCTGCCTGAAGACGTTCCGATGGAAGGGTCGCGAGGACGGATGAGCACCGAGGACGTGGCCGCGGCCGACGGCGGGACCGGCCGCGAGGACGACTGGATCCACAAGGTCTTCCTGATGTGGCACATCTGCTATGCCGTCCTGATCGTGGCCACCCTGGTCAGCCTGCTCGGCGACCGCACGGCCTGGCCCGCCTACGCCCTGCTCGGCGTCCTCGTCGCCGCCTACGCGGCGCTGCTGGTGCCGGGCCTGGCCCGGGAGTCGGCCCGGCTCTGCGTGGCCTACCTGGTGATCGCCCTGCCGGTCACCCTGGCCCTGGGTTATCTCGACGCCAACGGCCTGGTCATCCTCTACGCGCTCTTCCCGCAGCTCTTCGGCGTGCTGGAGTCGCGGCGGATCCGGATGCCGGTCATCGTGCTGCTCGCCGCAGGGGCGGTCGCGGTGGCCCTGCGGCACGAGGACCTGAGCACCGCACTGGTCCAGGTCGGGATCGCGCTGCTGGTCAGCCTGCTGATCGGGGTGTTCATCCAGGTGATCATGCGCGAGGCGGAGCGGCGCGGAAAGCTGATCGCCGAGCTGGAGTCGGCCCGCGCCGACCTGGACGAGGCGCAGCACCGGGCCGGGGTGCTCACCGAGCGCCAGCGGCTGGCGCACGAGATCCACGACACCCTGGCCCAGGGCTTCACCAGCCTGGTCATGCTGATCCAGGCCGCCGACGCGACGGTGGACACCGACCCGGCGGCGACCAGGAACCGGCTCGCCCTGGCCGAGCGCACCGCCCGGGAGAACCTCGCCGAGACCAGGGCGCTGGTCGCCGAACTGGCCCCGGTGGAACTGCAGTCCGCTCCGCTGGACACCGCCGTGCAGCGGATCGCCGCCAGGCTCGGCGAGGAGTTGGGCATCACCACCGAGGTCCGGATCCAGGGCACGCCCCGGGTGCTGCCGCCGGACGTCCAGGTGGTGCTGCTGCGGGCGGCGCAGGAGTCGCTCTCCAACATCCGCAAGCACGCCGGCGCCACCGCGGTGGACGTCCGGCTCAGTTACGACAGCGGTATCACCCTGGAAGTCCAGGACGACGGCAAGGGCTTCAGCGCCACCACCTCGAACAGCACCCCCCGCGGCTACGGCCTGCGCGGGATGCGGGCGCGGGTCGAACAGGTCCACGGCAGAGTGGACATCAGCAGTGCCCCCGGCGAGGGCACCAGGGTACGAGTGGAGATCCCGTGACGACGAAGAAGATCCGGCTGCTGCTCGCCGACGACCACCCGGTGGTCCGGGCCGGCCTGGCCGGGATGCTGGCCGCGGAGGACGACCTGGAGGTGGTCGGCGAGGCCGAGAACGGCGCCGAGGCCTGCGCGCTGGCCGCCGAACTGCGGCCCGACGTGGTGCTGATGGACCTGCGGATGCCGGTGCTGGACGGGGCCGGCGCCACCGCCCGGCTGACCCGGGAGCAGCCGGGGGTCCGGGTGCTGGTGCTCACCACCTACGACACCGACGCCGACATCGTCCGCGCGGTGGAGGCCGGGGCCAGCGGCTATCTGCTCAAGGACACGCCGCGGCTGGAACTCGCCGCCGCGGTACGGGCGGCGGCCCGCGGCGAGACCGTGCTCGCGCCGGTCGCGGCGGCCACCCTGCTCGGCCGGGTCCGCTCCCCGGCCGGGCCGCAGGCCCCGCCGGTGCTGCTGACCGCGCGGGAGACCCAGGTGCTGGCCCTGGTCGCGCTGGGCCGCACCAACGCCGACATCGGCCGGGAGCTGTTCATCGGCGAGGCGACGGTGAAGACCCATCTGATCCGGATCTTCAACAAGCTCGACGTGGACGACCGCACCGCCGCCGTCACCGTCGCGATGGGCCTGGGACTGCTGCCAGCAGCTCGGTAATGGCCTCCGCCGCCATCGCCCGGCCGAAGTGCCAGCCCTGGGCGCTGTCGCAGCCGGTGGCCCGCAGCAGGTCGGCCTGCAGCTGGGTCTCCACGCCCTCGGCGGTGACGGTCAGCCCGAGCGCGTGCGCCAGCCGGACCAGCGCGGAGACGATCTGCTCGTCCGCGCCCGCCGGGGTGCCCTCCTGGAAGCCCTCCAGGAAGCCGCCGTCCAGTTTCAGCACGTGCACCGGCAGCCGGCTGAGGTAGGCGAGGTTGGAGTAGCCGGTGCCGAAGTCGTCGATGGCGATCCGGACGCCCATCGCCTCCAGCGCGTGCAGCGCCTCCAGCGGCCGGCCGGCCGGGCCGAGCACCGCGCTCTCGGTGAGCTCCAACTGCAGCAGCCGGGACGGCAGCCGGGTCCGGCTGAGCACATCGGCGACGTCGGCGACCACATCGGAGTCCCAGAACTGACGCGCCGCCAGATTGACGCTCATAAAGAGCTCGGCCTCGGGGAAGTCCTCCAGCCAGGTCCTGGCCTGGGCGCAGGCCGTCTCCAGCACCCAGCGGCCGAGCGGGACGATGGCGCCGGTCTCCTCGGCGATGCCGATGAAGCGGTCCGGCCCGATCCGGCCGAACTCCGGGTGCTGCCAGCGCACCAGCGCCTCCACCCCGCGCAGGCTCGACTGCCCCGGCTCGCCCCGCAGTTCCACCAGCGGCTGGTACTCGACCACGAACTCGCCCCGCTCCAGCGCGGGCAGCATCGTGGTGGCCAGCATCTGACGGGTGGTCCGGTGCGCGATCCGCTCCGGGTCGTAGAGCGCCCAGTGCGCCCTGCCGTCGCTCTTCACCCAGCTCAGCGTGGCGTCGGCGTCCCTGACCAGCTCCACCGGGGTGGTGCCCGGGACCGGGCGCTCCACCACGCCGACGCTCGCGGTGGCCACCACCCGCTGCGCGCCCAGGTCGTAGGGGACGGCCAGCAGTTCCACCAGTTCGGTGGCCAGCGCCTTCAGCTCGTCCGGCCCGGCGCTGCGCGGCACCAGCACCGCGAACTCGTCCCCGCCCATCCGGGCCACCAGGTGGCCGCGGCCGGCGAAGCGCTGCTCCAGCCGTTCCGCGACGGCGACCAGCAGGTCGTCGCCGACATGGTGGCCGAGGGTGTCGTTGACGGCCGCGAAGCCGTCCAGGTCCAGGTAGCAGAGGCCGATCCGCTGGTCGGCCTCGGCGAAGGCCCCGGCCAGCCGGTCGAAGAAGAGCGAGCGGTTCGGCAGCCGGGTCAGCGGGTCGTGCATGGCCTGGTAGTGCAGCCGGTCCCCGAGCCTCCTGGCCTCGGAGACGTCCTCGACCATGGCCAGGGTGTACTGGGGTCGGCCGTCGGCGTGGCGGATCAGCGAGATGGTGATGTTGGTCCAGACGGCGTGGCCGCGCTGGTGCTTCAGCCGCTTCTCCAGCCGGAGCCGGTCCCGGTCGCCGTGCAGCAGCTCCAGGTAGGCCCGGCGCGGGTCGTCCTCCACGTCCAGCAGTTCGTGGATGTGCAGCCGCATCAGCTCGGGGACGGTGTGGCCGAGCATCGCGGCCAGGGCCGGGTTGGCCTCGATGATCCGGTCCTCGGCGTCGACCAGGGCCATCCCGATGCCGGCGTCGGTGAACGCGGCCCGGAACCGGCTCTCGCTGGCATGCAGCGCCTCGGCGAGCCGTACGGCGTCGCCGACGGGCCGCGGGCCCCCGTCGCCCCCGTCGTCACTGCCCCCGATGTCGCCACTACGCACGGTAGTGATCATAGGTGGCGGCTCCGCACCGGGCCACCGGCAGCGGAACGATTCACTCCTCCGGGGAAGGACCGGGGGCGCACGCACCCGCCCCACGCGCCGTGGCCCCCGCCGGAAGACGGGGGCCACGGTGTGGGACGGAACGCGCGGGGATCAGGCGAGGGCGGCCGTCAGCGTGATCGTGGTGCCCGAAAGCGCCTGGCTGACCGGGCAGTTGGCCTTGGCGTCCTCGGCCGCCTTGATGAAGCCGGCCTCGTCGAGGCCGGGCACGGTGCCCTTGACGGTGAGGTGGATGCCGGTGATCCCGGTGCCGGGCTGGAAGGTCACCTCGGCCTCGGTCTCCAGCTTGGTCGGCGGGGTGCCGGCCCCGGTCAGACCGTGCGACAGCGCCATCGAGAAGCAGCTGGAGTGCGCCGCCGCGATCAGTTCCTCCGGGCTGGTCTTCCCGTTGGCGGTCTCGGCGCGCGAGGCCCAGGTCACCGGGAACTCGGCGACACCCGAGGTGACGAGCGAGACATTGCCCTTGCCCTCGAGCAGAGAGCCTTCCCATTCCGTACGTGCGACGCGAGTGGTAGCCACGCTGGGTTTCCTCCTGGAATCCGCGGTCGGTGGAGTGTCCGTGTTGCCACAGTAGCCCGACGGCGGGTCAGACTTCGGTCAACGCGAGCCGGTAGTAGCGGTCGCCGCCGTCGGGGCGGAATCCCAGCGCCTGGTTGATCTCGATCATGTGCTGGTTGCCGGCCAGGCAGACCGTGCCGACCCCCTCCACCTCCGGGTGCGCGCCCAGCAGCCACTGCAGCATCGCCGCCTTCACCCACAGCCCGAGCCCGCGGCCCCGGTGCTCCTTGAGCACGGCCGTGTCGGACTGCCGGGCCCGGGTGGTGTCGCGGGGCACCGCCACCTCGCTGAATCCGGCCACGACCTCCTCGCCGAGGCCGTCCAGGCCCAGCGCGGCGACGGTGAGCAGGGCGTCCCCGCGCTGCTCGGCCTCGCTGGCCACGGCGCGGACCCGGTCCTCGTCCCAGTGCGCGCCGCCGCTGTCGGTGCCCTCGGTCGGCGTGTCGTTGAGGGTGCCGCGGGCGGCGGCGTAGGAGCCGATCAGGTCGGCGGGCGCGACCCCCTGCCAGCGGACCAGGTGGTAGCCCTCGCTGCCGGACCTGACCGTGGCCCGCAGGGCGTCCTGGTCGCAGTCGGCGACCCGGAGCAGCAGCCGCTGGGTCTCGGCGCCGACCGTGAACCCGGCGCCGGCCAGGAAGCCGTCCGCCTCCGATCCGAGGCCGGCCCGGGTGAGCAGGATGCCGCGGCCCTCGGCGAGGGCGGCGGCGCGGACCTGGTCAAGCAGCGCCGTGCCGATCCCGCGGCCGACCGCGTCCGGACGGACCGCCGCCTGGTAGCGGGCGAGGTGCCGCCGGCCCTCGTCCCGGTAGAGCCGCAGCCAGGCCGTACCGACCGGCCCGTCGCCCAGCCCGTCGTCCCGCCCCTCGCCCGGTTCCCCGTCCGGGAGGGCCTGCCAGCGCAGGATGCGGTCGCCCTCGGCGGCGGCCGGTTCGTCCGGGTACCAGTCGGGCTGGTCCCCAGCCCCGTCCCCGCTGCCCGTCCCGCTCTCGCTGAGACGTTCGATCCGCATCCGCGCCGCCTTGTCGCCCACGCACAGCCTCCGTGATCGAGGCGCCTGGGGGCGCCGTCATCCCCCCAAGGATGCGCTTCCCTCCCCTTCCCGCGACAGGGAGCCAGGACTGTGAGTCAGATCACTGATCATCAGCTTTCCGATCAGTTCTCCGAGCATTCAAGCCATCGCCTCCGCAAGGACGTTCAGGGAAATACGATAAGCCGATCCATCAAGTAGCATGCGTCTGATCATGTATGTGATGCGGCGTCACCGCGCCACTGGGGCTGAGGAGAAGCATGACTAGCGACAACTGGGACTGGGCCGCTCCGGACGGCAGCACCCCGGCCAGCCTGGACCTCCGCACCGACGTACCGCACCCCGCGCGGATGTACGACTACTACCTCGGCGGCAAGGACAACTTCCCCGCCGACCGCGCCGCAGCCGCCCAGGTCGTCCAGTTGCTGCCGAGCGCCCCGGCCGGCTCCCGGGCCAACCGGCGCTTCCTCGGCCGGGCCGTGCGCTACGCCGCGGAGCTGGGCATCCGTCAGTTCCTCGACATCGGCACCGGTATCCCGGCCTCCAACAACACCCATGAGGTCGCCCAGGCGGCGAACCCGGACTCGCGGGTGGTGTATGTCGACAACGACCCGATCGTGCTCACCCACGCCCGAGCCCTGCTGCGCGGCACCCCCGAGGGCCGCACCGCCTACATCGACGCCGACTTCCGCAACCCCGACTCGATCCTGAACGCGCCGCAGACCAAGGAGCTGCTGGACTTCACCCAGCCGATCGCGCTGCTGGTGGTGGCCCTGCTGCACTTCATCACGGACGCCGAGAACCCCGGCGGCCTGCTCGCCCGCTACCAGGAGGCGCTGCCGCCCGGCAGCCTGCTGATCCTGACCCACGGCACCGGCGAGCTGATGGCCCCCGAGATCGCGGCCAACATCTCCGAGACCTACGCCAGGTCCGGGCTCAACATCGTCTCCCGCACCCACGCCGAACTGCTGGGCTTCTTCGAGGGCATGGACCTGGTCGAGCCCGGCGTGGTGCCGGTGCACGAGTGGCGTCCGGACCCGGACAACGAGGACGACCGGCTGATGACCCGCGAGGAGGTCGCCGGGTACGCCGGCGTCGCCCGCAAGCGCAGCTGAGCCCGGAGCTGAAAGCCAAGATGTCCGGTCTGCGCATCGACGTGCCCCACCCCGCGCGGATGTACGACTACTACCTGGGCGGCAAGGACAGCTTCCCCGCCGACCGGGCCGCCGCGGGCCGGGTCGTCGCCCTGTTCCCCCAGGTACGGGCCACCGCCCGGGCCAACCGGAGGTTCCTCGGCCGGGCGGTGCGCTACGCCGCCCGGCAGGGCATCCACCAGTTCCTGGACATCGGCACCGGCATCCCCACCGCCGACAACACCCATGAGGTGGCCCAGGCCGTCACCGCCGACGCCCGCATCGTTTACGTCGACAACGACCCGATCGTGCTCAGCCACGCCCGGGCGCTGCTGCGCGGCACCCCCGAGGGCCGCACCGCGTACGTCGACGCCGACTTCCGCGACCCGGCCGCGATCCTGGGCTCGGCCCAGGTCAAGGAACTGCTGGACCTGTCCAGGCCGGTCGCGCTGATGGTGGTCTCGCTGCTGCACTTCGTCTCCGACGAGGACCGTCCGGCGGAGGTGCTGAAGGAGCTGACCAGCGCGCTGGCGCCGGGCAGCGCGCTGATCCTCTCCCATGCCACCGACGAGTTCACCCCGCCCGAGGTCGCCGCCAATGTGCTGCGGACCTACACCGCCGCCGGACTGAGCCTCACCTCGCGCACCCACGCGGAGCTGCTGCACTTCTTCGACGGTCTGGAACTGGTCGATCCGGGCCTGGTCCCGGTGCACGAGTGGCGCACCGAGGACCAGGCCGACCGCGCGCTGACCAGCGGCGAGGTGGCCGGCTACGCCGGGATCGGCGTCAAGCGGAGCTGACGGGCTCCCGCACCACCGCGACGCCGCCGGGGGCCACCGTCAGGCCCCCGGCCGGCACGGCCGTCCCGGTCAGCAGCTCCTGCCCGCGGACCGTCGGCAGCCGGGCCGGGGTCTCACCGTGGTTGAGCACAAAGAGCCAGCTCAACGACCCGCTGTGACGGCGCACCGCGTCCACTCCGGCCGGCTGCCCGGGCACCGTCGGTTCCACCCCGGCCTCGGCCAGCACCCGGGCCAGCAGCGCCGCGTAGCCGGCGTCGTCCAGCCGGGTGGAGAGGTACCAGCCGCTGCCCGCGCCGAACCGGTTCCGGGTGACAGCCGGCTTCCCGGCCAGCGCCCCGCCCGGCTTCCCGCCGACAGCCCCGCCCAGGTACGAGGCCAGCACCTCCGCGCCCTCCGCCCGGAGGTCCTCGCTCCACACCGTCCCTGACGATCCGTCGGACAGTTCGGCCACCGCCCCCGGGGCCAGCGGCCGGTGCTCCTCGACCCGGAGGCCCAGCAGCTCGCGGAAGGCGCCCGGGTGGCCGCCGGTCCTGACCTGGTGCCGGCTGTCGACCACCCCGCTGAAGTACTGCACCAGCACCGTGCCGCCGCCCTCGGCACAGCGCCGCAGCGAGTCCGCGCCCACGTCGGAGACCAGGTAGAGGCTGGGTGCGAGGACCGCGCGGTAGCCGGAGAGGTCGTCCTCGGGATGGGCGAAGGCCACGGTGACACCCGCGTCCCAGAGCATGCGGTGGGCCCGGCGGACGGTACCCAGGTAGTCGAGTTCGGCGCTGGGCTTGCCCGCCGCGGTCAGTGCCCACCAGGCGTCGGCGTCCCAGAGCACGGCGACCTGCGGCGCGCTGACGGTGGAGCCCGCCAGCTCGCCGAGCCGGGCCAGGGCCGCGCCGGTCTGCTCCACCTCGCGGAAGATCCGGGTGTCGGGGCCGGCGTGCGGGACCATCGCCGAGTGCCACATCTCGGCGCCCGCGCGGGACTGCCGCCACTGGAAGAACAGCGCCCCGTCCGAGCCCCGGGCGATGTGGCCGAGGCTGCTGCGGAGGATGTCCCCGGGCTCCCGGGGCAGAGTCAGCCCCGGCCGGTAGACCGTGTTGCTGCCCTGTTCGATCAGCAGCCAGGGCTTTCCGCCGCCGAAGGAGCGGGCCCGGTCGGCGCCGAAGGCGATGTCGGCGTGGCTGTCAACCCCGGGCGCGTCCGGGTAGTGGTCGATGCCGACGAAATCGACCTCGCGGCCGAACGCCCACAGGTCCAGGTTCTGGTAGCCGGGCAGCATCAGATTGGTGGTCACCGGGCGGTCGCTGCGGGCCCGGACGGCGTCGCGCTGCTCCCGGTAGGCGTCCAGGGCCAGGTCGGACCAGAACCGGGAGAAGTCCAGGGTCTGGCCCGGATTGTGGTGCCACTGGGTGGCCCGCGGTGTGCCGACCTGCTCCCAAGCGGTGTAGCGCTGGCTCCAGAAGGCGGTGCCCCAGGCCGAGTTGAGCGCGTCCAGGCCGCCGTGGCGGGCCCGCAGCCAGCGCCGGAAGGCGGCGGCGGACTGCTCGCAGTGGCAGATCGTGGCGTACTCGTTGTGGACGTGCCACATCGCCACGGCCGAGTGCGCGCCGTAGCGCTCGGCCAGCGCGGTGGCGATGCCGACCGCGGCCCGGCGGTAGGCGGGGGCGGCCAGGCAGTAGGTGTCGCGGCTGCCGTGGGTGAGCCGGACCCCGTCCGCGGTGACCGGCATCGCCTCCGGGTGGGCCAGGGTGAACCAGGGCGGCGGGGAGGCGGTGGGGGTGGCCAGGTCGACCCGGACCCCGTTGGCGTGCAGCCGGTCCAGCTGGTCGTCCAGCCAGGCGAACTCATAGCGGCCCGGCTCCGGTTCCAGCAGCGCCCAGGAGAAGACGCCGACGGTGGCCAGGTTGACCCCGGCCCGCCGCATCAGCGTGTCGTCCTCCTGCCAGACCGCCGGATCCCACTGCTCCGGGTTGTAGTCGCCGCCGAAGGCCAGCGATTCGCCGAACAGCCCTGGCATCAGGCCTCCTGACGGATCGGCAGTTCGGCGCCGTCGCGCAGGAAGAGCGGGATCCGCTCCAGCGGGGCGTCCGCCTGGACCGCCCGTCCCCCCTGGTGGACCGTGCCGGTCCAGGCGTCGGTCCAGCGCGCGCCGAGCGGCAGGTAGACCTCGCGGGACCGGCCTCCGGCCTCGGTGACCGGGGCGACCAGCAGGTCGGGGCCGAGCAGGAAGGAGTCCTCGGCGGTCCAGGCGCGGTCGTCCTCGGGGAACTCCAGGAACAGCGGGCGCATCGGCGGCAGCCCGTCCTCGGCGGCGGTCACCATCTGCCGCATCAGATAGGGGCGCAGCCGCTCCCGCAGCCGCAGATAGCCGCTGAGGATGCGGTACGCCTCCTCGCCGTAGCACCACACCTCGTTGGGCAGGCCGGTCATCGCTGGTTCGAGCTTCTGCTCGGGACCGCGGAAGCCGTGCAGCCGGAACAGCGGGCAGAACGCGCCGTACTGGAACCAGCGGACCAGCACCTCCCGGTAGGCCGGGTCGTCCGGGTCGCCGCCGTGGAAGCCGCCGATGTCGGTGGTCCACCAGGGGATACCGGAGACGGCGACATTGAGGCCCGCCTTGATCTGGGCCCGCAGCGAGGCGAAGTCGGTGCCGATGTCGCCGGACCAGAGCGCGGCGCCGTAGCGCTGGGCGCCGGCCCAGGAGGAGCGGTTCAGCGAGACCACCTCGGTGTGCCCGGCGGCCCGCATCCCGTCCCAGACCATCCGGGCGTTCTCGCGCGGATACAGGTTGCCGACCTCCAGGCCCGGGCCGGCGTGGTAGCGGAGGTTGGCCGGGTGGCCTGGCTTGAGCTCGGGCTCGCAGGCGTCCAGCCACCACAGCCGCACACCCAGGTCCAGGTAGTTGCGGCGGAGCCGGTCCCAGACGAAGGCCCTGGCCTCCGGGTTGGTGGCGTCGTAGAAGGCGACCTGGGCCGAGTAGGCGTCGAGTCCCTTGTCCGGCCAGTCCGCGTGGGCGACCGGGCCGTACTCGGTGTTGACCAGGAAGCCCTCGTTGAGCAGCTCGTGGTAGTTCTCGCTGAGCGGGCTGACCGAGGGCCAGACCGAGACCATCAGCTTGATCCCCAGCCCGGTCAGCTCGGCGACCATGGCCGCCGGGTCGGGCCATTCGGCCGGGTCGAACCTCCAGTCGCCGAGGTGGGTCCAGTGGAAGAAGTCGGCGACGATCACGTCCAGCGGCAGCCCGCGCCGCCGGTACTCGCGGGCGACGCCCAGCAGTTCGTCCTGGGTGCGGTAGCGGAGCTTGCACTGCCAGAAGCCGGCCGCCCACTCCGGCAGCACCGGTGCGTGGCCGGTGGCGTCGGCGTAGCGGGAGAGGATGTCGGCGGGGCGGCCCGCGGTGACCCAGTAGTCCAGCTGGCGGGCGCTGTCGGCGACCCAGCGGGTGCCGGTCTCGGCGAGCTCGACCCTGCCGATCGCCGGGGAGTTCCAGAGCAGGCCGTAGCCCCGGTCGGAGAGCAGGAAGGGGATGCTGACCTCGGCGTTCCGCTGCACCAGGTCGACCACCGCGCCCTTCTGGTCGAGCAGGCCGTGGGTGTGCTGGCCGAGCCCGTACAGCCGTTCCCCGGTGTAGCCGCGGAAGCTCTGCTCCAGCCGGTGGTAGCCGTTGCCGGTGGCGGTGTAGAGACGGGGCCCCGGCCACCAGAAGTGCTGCGGCTGCTCGGCCAGCAGCTCGGCGCCGTCCTCGGTGCGGAGGAAGCTGAGCCGTCCGGCGGCGGGGTGCAGCTGCGGGTCCGAGGCGTCGGCGGCGTTGCCGTCGAGGCGGACCGTGATCGCCCCGTTCACCAGGGTCGCGCTGGGGCCCTCGACCCTGGTCACCGCGCCGGTCGGGGCGGGCCGGTCCAGCAGCGCGCCGGGCAGGTCGGTCAGCAGCGGGCCGCCGGGGGTGGCCCGGATCCGGACCGAGTCGCGGCCCCAGGGCTCGACCCGCAGCGTCTCGCCGCGGGCACGCCACTCCAGCGCGTCGCCGAGGTCATGGATGTGCGTGGGCATGGCTGTCTCCAGGAAGGGCGCCGGAAGGAGCGCGGTGAGCGTGAAGTGATACAGCGTCAGTTACCGGACGGGGCGGGCCCGGTGCTCTCCCGGACGGTCAGCACCGGGGTGAGCAGGGTGATCTCCGGCGGGGTGCCGCCGTTGATCCGGCTCATCACCAGCTCCACCGCCTGCCGCCCCAGCTCCTGCGCCGGGCCGGTGACGGCGGTGAGCCGGGGCGAGTTCTGCTCGGCGAGCTGCTCCGGGCAGAGCGCGACCACGGAGACGTCCTCGGGGACGATCCGTCCGCTCGACCGCAGCAGGCTGAGCAGCGGGCCGAGCGCGCCCTCGTTCTGGACCACGAACCCGGTGGTGGCCGGGCGGTCCTCCAGGATCCGGGCCAGCGTCCCGGCCGTGCTCTCGTAGCTGCCCTCGCAGGGGCGGTGCAGGATCCGCAGGCCGCGCTCCGCCGCCCGCTCGCGGAAGCCGCTGAGGGTCCGCTCGGCGTAGCCGGCGTGGCGCCGGTAGACCTCGGGGGCGTAGCCGACGAAGGCGACGTCCCGGTGGCCGAGGTCGGCCAGATGGTCGGCGCAGAGCGCACCGGCCGCGGTGAAGTCGTGGTCGACGCAGGCCAGACCGGTGGAGTCGGCGGGCAGGCCGATCATCGCGGCATGGCTGCCGAGCTCCCGCAGCACCGGGATCCGCTCGTCCTCCAGCTCGACGTCCATCAGCACCACCCCGTCGGCCAGGCCGCTGGCGGCCACCCGGCGCACCCCCTCCGGGCCCTCGTCATTGGTGATCAGCAGCACGTCGTAGCCGTACTGCCGGGCGGCCATGGTCACCGCGATGGCGATCTCCATCATGATCGGGACATAGACGTCGGTGCGCAGCGGCACCACCAGGGCGATGATGTGCGAGCGCTTGCCGGCCAGCGCGCGGGCGCCCGCGTTGGGGTGGTAGCCCAGGTCGCTGATGGCCTGCTCCACCCGGATCCGGGTGGGCTCGGAGATGGCCCGCTTGCCGCTGAGGACGTAGCTGACCGTGCTGGGCGAAACTCCGGCCCGCTGGGCCACCTCGGCAAGTGTCACCATGTCTGCGCTTCCCCACTCGTCGGTATGTCGGTGCTGTGCTGTGCATCATCCCTTGATCGCGCCGGTCAGCATGCCCTTGGCGAAGTGCTTCTGCATGAACGGCGTGATCAGGGCGATCGGGACCAGGGTCAGCACCACCACCGCCATCTGCAGCGCCAGCGGTGTGGTCACCTGGTGTCCGGCCCCGTAGCCGGAGTTGACCTGGCCGGGCATGTTCATCCCCAGGTTGACGTACTCGTACAGCACGTACTGCAGCGGCCACTTCTGGCTGTCCGTCGGCATGTAGAGCATGACGTTGAAGAAGGAGTTCCAGTAGCCGACGGCGTAGAACAGGGTGACCACCGCGGTGACGGCACGCGAGGTGGGCAGCACCACCGACCGGAGGATGCGCCACTCGCCGGCGCCGTCGATCCTGGCCGCGTCGATCAGCTCGGCGGCGGTGCCGGAGTAGAAGGAGCGCAGCACCAGGATATTGAACACCGACACCGCGCTGGGCAGGATCAGCGCCCAGTACTGGTCGAACCCGCCCAGGCCGTTGACCACCAGGAAGGTCGGGATCAGGCCGCCGCTCACAAACATGGTGATCACCAGGATCATCAGCAGGAAGCGGTGGCCCAGCGAGCGGGCCCGGGAGAGGCCGAAGGCGCAGAGCACCGACACCACCATGGAGACCAGCGTACCGATCACCGTGATCGCCCCGCTGACCAGCAGGGCCCGGGCGACCGGGCCGCCGCTGAGCATCTGCTCGTAGGAGTTGAGGGTCAGCCCGTGCGGTACCAGCACCATGCCGCCGGCCCGGTTGATGGAGCCCTGGGTGGAGAAGCTGGTCAGCACCACCGAGTAGATCGGCACCAGGATCAGCACCAGGATGACCGCGACGATGCCGCCCTTGGCGGTCTGGCCGGCCGCCGACGGCTGCTCCTCCCAGACCGGGCGGTGCGGGTTGCGGCGACGGGCGGCAGCGGAGGCGCGCCGGCCGGCGGAGAGTGTGCTCATTTCCGGTACAACCCGTCCTCGCCGAAGGCGTGCGCGAGCTTGTTGGCGCCGAGGATCATCAGCAGCGAGATGATGCTCTTGAAGATCCCGGCCGCGGCCCCGTAGCCGTAGTTGTTGGTCCCGATGCCGTAGTAGAAGGCGAAGGTGTCCAGCACGTCGGCGGCGTCGTGGCCGACCGCGTAGCGCTGGATCAGCATCTGCTCGAAGCCCACGTTGAGCGCGTTGCCGACCCGCATCACCAGCATGAAGACGATGACCGCCCGCAGTCCCGGCAGGGTGATGTGCCACATCCGGCGCCAGCGTCCGGCGCCGTCGGCGGCAGCCGCCTCGTAGAGGTTCTGGTCGATGGCCGCCAGCGCCGCCAGGAAGATGATCAGCCCCCAGCCCGCGTCCTTCCAGACCACCTGCGAGGTGACCAGCAGCTTGAAGGTGGCCGGATCGGTCATCACCGACCAGACGCCCAGGTCGTGCGCCCGCAGGAACTGGTTGAGCAGGCCCGCGCCGCCGAGCATCTGCTGGAACAGGGTGATCACCAGCACCCAGGAGAAGAAGTGCGGCAGAAAGGTGATCGACTGCAGGATGTTCCGGATCCTCGGGCTGAGGATCGAGTTGACCAGCAGCGCCAGCAGGATCGGGATCGGGAAGAACAGCACCAGCTGGATCGCGCTGATCGCCAGGGTGTTCTCCAGCGACTCCCAGAACAGCGGGTCCTGGAACAGCGCGGTGAAGTTGTCCACGCCGACCCACTGGCTGTGCAGCACCCCCACCAGCGGGTCGTAGTACTCGAAGGCCGTGACCGTGCCGAACATCGGCAGGTAGTTGAACAGCAGCAGCAGGACGATGGCCGGCACCGTCATCAGGATCAGCGACCGGTCCCTGCGGAACCTGATCCGCCAGGTCAGCCTGCTGGTCACTGCCCGGCGCCGAACTTGTCCAGGACATTGGCCTGGTGCCACTGGACCATCGCGTCACCGCCGCTGCGCTTCCAGGCCGTCAGCGCGTCCTGGTAGGCGGAGACCGGCTTGATGCCGTGGTAGACGTCCTTGGTGGTGTCCAGCAGCGTCTGCGCGCCGACCGCGGTGGCATAGCGGCCGGGGACGGTGATGTTCATGTTCCAGAACACCGGCTTGTAGGCGTACTTGCCGGCCGCCGCGTTCCAGGCGCAGCGGTCCTTGGTGATCTGGTCGAAGCCGGGGTTGGAGACCACGTTCGTCGGCGTGGCCAGGAACGGGTAGGTCTGCTGCTGGACGTCGGCCTGCCCGGCCTTGGTGTACTCGGGGCCGTCGGCGCCCATGGTGTAGTCGACGCCCTCGGTGCCGAAGTTGACCAGGGTGTACTCGGCGCTGCCGAACGGGGCCGCGAGGAAGTCGGCTATCGCCAGGCACTCCCGGATCTGATCGGGGGCCAGTTTCTTGTTGAGGTAGCTGAACATCCCGGCCGAGGGGCTGAGGTAGATCGACGGGACGGCCTTGCCGTCCGCCGAGAACAGGGCGAAGGACTCACGCCGGTAGGCCTTGTCGGCAGCTGCTCCTGACTGGGCGTCGGCCGCGTTCCAGGCGCCCTGGCCGTCCCCGGTGACCAGCACCTTGCCGGAGTAGAAGCGGGTCTTGGCGTCGTTGTTGTTGCCCGCCAGCGCGTCCGGGTGCACATACCCGGCCTTGGCCAGCTTGTAGACCCAGCTCAGCGCCTCCAGGTACTCGGGCTGCTCGTACATGGAGACGAGCTTGCCGTCGACGACGGTGAACTTCTGCGAGATCCCGAACGGCTGGGCCAGCCAGGTCCACAGGTCGTCGAAGGCCCAGACGCCCGCCTTGGCGTTGGTCAGCTCCGCGCCCAGGGCGTAGAGGTCGTCGATGGACCTGACCTCGTCCGGGCTGATGCCCTTGGACTCGAACACATCGGCCCGGTAGTAGAACTGGCCGGAGAAAGCCTGGCCGGAGAAGAAGGTGGGGATGCCGTAGAGCTTGTCGTCCCAGATGCCGGCCTGCCAGGCGCCGGTGGCGACGGCGGCCAGGTTGGGATAGTCCTTGACCTTGTCCCCGGCCAGGTAGGGGGTGAGGTCGGCGAGCTGGGTGGCGCAGAGCTCACCCACGTTGAGCTGGTCGTTCCACCAGCCGGGGAGCTGGATCCAGTCCGGCAGCTTCTTGGCGGCGGTCAGCGTGGGGACGGTGTTGTTGTAGGTGTTGCCGTTGGCCGGCTGCATGGTCAGGGTGGCGCCCAGGGCCTTGTTCATCGCCTGGTAGAAGGAGTTGCCGACGGCCGGGATGGTGCCCCAGAGCGGGGTGACCGCGGTGTAGCTGCCGCCCTTGCCGGGCACCCCGCTCACCGTCCGCACCTGGTCGGCGGGGTACTTGAGGAAGCCCGGGTCGGTGGTGGCGCCGTGCGCCCCGGTCACCGAGGGGATGTCGGCGGCGACGGCGCTGCTCGGCAGATAGCTCGGCAGCGCGGCGGCGATGCCCTGCTTGGTGTTGGCACCGGCCTTGCTCGCCCCGCCGGATCCACAGGCGCTCAGCAGCGGAGCCGCCGCGACGGCTCCGGCCACGCCGATGGCGGTACGCAGGACGGATCTGCGGTTCATCTCAATGGTCATGGTCAGTGCGGCCCTTCGTCTCTGTCGAAGCGCTTCGATGTTGCGGCGAGACTAACCACGGGTTACAGGTTCGGCAAGAGGCTGGACAAAAATTCCCGGAACCGCGCTGATGAGCCGTCAATTTTGATAACTGTGCAGGTCAGTGCCATATGTGCGGACGCTGTGCAGGATCTCCACCGCTCGGACGGTTGACAGGGCATCACCTCGGTGTCACTTTCGAATCGCTTCCGTCAGACCACGTACCTCAAGGGGTCCATCAGGTGAGTACCGCCTCCGCGTCCGTCCAGCAGCACCAGCGAGCGGCCGGGCCGCACCCCTTCCAGGACCCCGGACTGCCGCTGGCCGCACGCGTCGAGGACCTGCTCGGACGGCTCACCCCGGAGGAGCGGATCGCGCTGCTGCACCAGTACGCGCCGGCGGTCCCCCGGCTCGGCCTCGGCCCGTTCCGCACCGGCACCGAGGCGCTGCACGGGGTCGGCTGGCTCGGTGTGGCCACCGTGTTTCCGCAGGCCGTGGGCCTGGGCGCGACCTGGGACGAGGAGCTCTGCCGCGAGGTCGCCGCCGCGACCGGCACCGAACTGCGTGCCTTCCACCACCACCGGACGCCCGCCGCCGGCGCGGGCAGGCACAGCCTCCAGGCCTGGGCCCCGGTGGTGAACCTGCTGCGCGACCCGCGCTGGGGCCGCAACGAGGAGGGCTACGCCGAGGACCCGCTGCTCACCGCCCGGCTCGGCGACGCCTACTGCCGGGGCATGGCCGGCGACCACCCGGACCGGCTGCGCACCGCGCCGATCCTCAAGCACTTCCTCGCCTACAACAACGAGGACGACCGCTGCACCACCTCCTCGGGGCTGCGCCCCCGGGTGCTCCATGAGTACGACCTCGCCGCCTTCAGGACCGGGCTCGTCTCGGGCTCCGCGACCGGGGTGATGCTGGCCTACAACCTGGTCAACGGCCGTCCCTGCCACGTCAGTCCGCTGGTCGAGTCCGAGCTGCGGCGCTGGGCCGCCCCCACCGGGCACGAGCTGTTCGTGGTCAGCGACGCCGAGGCGCCGTCCAACCTGGTCGACCCCGAGCAGTACTTCGACGACCACGCCGCCTCGCACGCGGCGGCGCTGCGGGCCGGTGTGGACAGCTTCACCGACCACGGGGAGGACAGCGGGGTCACCATCGGCCGGATCACCGAGGCGCTGCAACGGGGGCTGCTCACCGGGGCGGACGTCGACCGGGCGGTCCGCAGGCAGCTGTCGATCCGCTTCCGGCTGGGCGAGTTCGACCCCGGGCTCGACCCCTACGCGGACACCCCCTGGGAGGTCGTGGACTCCCCCGGGCACCGGGCACTGGCGCTGCGCGCGGCGACCGGGGCCGTAGTCCTGCTGAAGAACGAGGGCGGGGCGCTGCCGCTCGGCCCCTCCGCCGGGCGGCGGATCGCGGTGGTCGGACCGCTGGCGGACACCCTCTGCGAGGACTGGTACAGCGGCACGATGCCGTACCGGATCACCGTGGCGGACGGCCTGCGCGCGGGGCCGGGTGAAGTGGTCTGCTCCGAGGGCGTGGACCGGATCACCCTGACCTCATCCACCACAGGCGGGCAGTTGGCCGTACCGGACGGCGACCCGGATGGGGCGGTCCACGCGCTGGGAAGCTCCGCCTATGACCTCTTCGACTGGGGCAGCGGCGTTCTGACTCTCCGTCATGCGGAGAATGGAAAGTTCCTCAGTCTCCGCGACGCGGACGCCAGCCTCGGCGCCGACCAGGTCGAGCCCAACGGCTGGGACGTCCACGAGACCTTCCGGTTGGAACTCCAGCCGGACGGGCGCGAGTTGCTGCGCAATGTGTCCAGCGGGCGCTATGCCGTGGTCGACCCGGCCAGCGGCGCGGTCACGGTCACCGCGACCGACCCGGCCGAGGCCGAGCGCTGGACCCGCGGCGTCCTCCGGGACGGGACGGCGGACGCGCTGGCCGCCGTGCGGGGGGCGGACACCGCGATCGTTGTGCTCGGGAACAATCCGCTGATCAACGGCCGGGAGACCCAGGACCGCGAGAGCACTGCTCTCGTTCCGGAGCAGGAGTCGCTGCTGAGAGCGGTGGCCGCGGAATGCCCTTATACCGTGCTGGTGCTGATGAGCAGTTACCCCTGTGCCGTCGACTGGGCCGACCGGCATCTACCCGCCGTCGTCTGGACCTCGCACGGCGGCCAGGAGACCGGACGCGCCGTCGCCGCCGTGCTGCGCGGCGGGGCCGAGCCGTCCGGACGCCTGCCGCAGACCTGGTACCGAGCCGACGACCCGCTGCCCGAGCGCCTCGACTACGACATCATCAGTGCCGGCTGGACCTACCAGTACCACCGCGCCGAACCGCTCTACCCCTTCGGACACGGGCTCTCCTACACCAGCGTCAGCTACGACGACCTGCGGCTCGACTCAGGCACCTGCGCCCAGGACGGCACGGTCGTGATCAGCGCGACCCTCACCAACAACGGACCCCGCACCGGCCGCGAGACCGTACAGCTCTACGTCCGCGCCCTGGACGCCCGGTACCAGGCCCCGCTGCTCAAACTGGCCGGCTACCACAAGGTCACCCTCGCCCCCGGCGAGCAGCAGATCGTCCGCTTCGAGCTGTCGGCCGCCGAGGCCCTGGCCCACTGGGACGTCGGCACCGACGCCTTCACCGTCGACCCGGGCCGGTACGAGATCCTGGTCGGCCGCTCCGCCGCGTCGCTCCCCCTCGCCGCGCCGCTCACCGTGACCGGCCCGGCCCCCGCACCCCGCGCAGTCCTCGGACGACGCATCCTGGCCGTCGACTTCGACGACTGCGCGGGCCTCACCCTGGTCGACGCCGCCCGCGACACCGGCGACGCCGTCACCCCGACCGCCGACGCGGAACTGTCGGCGGCCGTCTTCCGCTCGGCCGACCTCGGCGACGGCGGCCCACTGCTGCTCCGGGTCGAGGTGTCCAGGACCGGTGCGGGCAGCGCGGAGCTGGAACTCCGGATCGGCGGAAGCCCCGCCGCCCGGATCACCGTGCCCTCCACCGGCGGCCGGTACGCCTGGACATCGGTGACCGTCCCGGTGCGGGCCGACCTGCGCGGCGTCCAGGACCTGCGCTTCCTGCTGCGCGGCGAGCAGCGGTTCGCCGCGTTCACCCTCATCCCCGAGCCCATTGAATCGGACGGCCATGCCGGACAGTGACCGCTCGCTCTGGTACCGCGCGCCAGCCGCCGGCTTCCTCGAAGCCCTGCCGCTGGGCAACGGCCGCCTCGGCGCGATGGTGTACGGCCAGGTCGTGGCCGAGAGCATCGGGCTGAACGAGGACACCCTCTGGGCGGGCGGTCCCGGCGACCGCAACAACCACCAGGCAGCGCGGCACCTCCCCGCGCTGCGGCAGGCCGTACTGCACGAGCGGGACCACCGGCGCGCCGACGTGCTGGCCCGGCGGATGCAGGGACCGGACACCCAGCCGTACCAGCCGCTGGGGTCGCTGCTGCTGACCCACCGGAGCCCGGGCGCCGCATCGGACTACCGCCGTACGCTCGACCTCGGCAGCGCCACCCACACGGTCGGCTTCGTGATCGAGGACGGCGGCCGACAGACCCGCACCACCTTCGTCTCGGCCCCCGCCGGGGTGCTGGTGCATCGCATCGAAGCGACGGAACCGGGCCGGGTCAGCTTCACCGCGCGTATCAGCTCACCCCATCCCACCTTCCAGCAAAGCGAACTGACTCTGGGTCAACTCAAGGACGCCGGGATGGGATTCGGCGTCGGACTGCGTGTCCGCACCGAAGGCGGCGGCATCCTTACCCACCCCGACGGACGGGTCACCGTCACCGGTGCCGACGCGGCGACGGTGCTGGTGGCCGCCGCCACCGGCTACCGCGGCTGGCGCACCGTCCCTGCCGGCCCCAACGCCGAGCTGCGGGCCCGCCTCACCACCGCCCTCACCGCTGCCGCCGCCCGTCCCTTCGACACCCTCCTGGCCGAGCACACCGCCGACCACGCCCGCCTCTTCGACCGCGCCGGCCTTCACCTCCCCACCCGATCCGCTGAACTCCCCACCGACGAACGCCTGACCGCCGTCCGCGCGGGCGCGGCCGACCCGGGGCTCAGCGCCCTGCACTTCGCCTACGGCCGCTATCTGCTGATCGCCTGCTCCCGGCCCGGCACCCAGCCCGCCAACCTCCAGGGCATCTGGAACCCGGAGCCGCGTCCACCCTGGAACTGCGACTGGACCACCAACATCAACACCCAGATGAACTACTGGCCGGCCGAGTCCACCAACCTGGCCGAGTGCCATGAGCCGCTGTTCGACCTGATCGGCGACCTGGCCGAGGCCGGGCAGCGCACCGCCCGCGCGTACTACGACTGCGCCGGCTGGGCCGTGCACCACAATGTCGACCTGTGGCGCAGCAGCAACCCGGTCCAGGGCGACCCGCAGTGGGCGAACTGGCCGCAGGCCGGCCCCTGGCTCTGCGCGCACCTGTGGCAGCACTACCTCTACTCCGGCGACCTGGGCTTCCTCGCCGGGCGCGGCTACCCGGCGATGCGCGGCGCCGTGCTCTTCCTGCTGGACTTCCTCACCGAGGACGCCGAGGGCCGGTTGGTGACCTGCCCGTCCACCTCCCCCGAGCACCGCTTCCGGACCCCGGACGGCAGCCTGGCCGCAGTGGGCGCGATGACCACCATGGACTACTGGCTGGCCGCCGAACTGCTCGACTCCTACACCCGCGCCGCCCGACTCCTCGGCCTGGATCCCGAGCTGGCGGCCAGGGCCGGCACCGCCCGGACCCGCCTGCGCCGCCCCCGCACCGGCGCCGACGGCGCCCTGCTGGAGTTCGCGGAGGAGGTGCCGGTCGAGGACCGGGGCCACCGCCACCTGTCCCACCTCTACGGCCTCTACCCCGGCAGCGGCGCGACCCCCGAGGACCGTCCCGCCGCCCGGCGCGCCCTGCGGTCCCGGCTGGACCACGGCGGCGGCGGTACCGGCTGGAGCCTGGCCTGGGTGGCGGCCCTGGCCGCCCGGCTCGGCGACGGCGACCTCGCCCACCGCAGCCTGGTCACATTGCTGACCGGCTCCACCGCCGCCAACCTGTTCGACCTGCACCCGCCGAGCATCTTCCAGATCGACGGCAACCTCGGCGCAACGGCGGCCGTCGCCGAGTTGCTGCTCCAGAACACAGCGGACGGGGCCGCCCTGCTGCCCGCCCTCCCCACCGCCTGGCCCGAGGGCTCCGCGCACGGCCTACGCGCTCACGGCGGTCTGACCGTCGACCTCGCCTGGCGCGACCACTCCCTGCTCCGGGCGACCCTGCGAACGTCCCGGGCGGGGACGGTCGGTTTCACCGTCCCCGCCCGGGGTCCTGCTCCGCGACTGACCGGTCCCGACGACCGGCCGATCACGGCCACCCGTGCCCTCGGCCCCGACGGACGCTGCCGGAGCAGCTTCCAGGCGCGGGCGGACTTCCTCTACCACGTGTCACCGGAACCAAACTGACGATCACTCACTACTCGTCTCGTCCAGCTCCGCCAGCTCCTCCGGGGTCAGCAGCCGCGACCGGATCAGGAACCGCATGCCCTCCGGCGACTCCAGCGAGAACCCGCCGCCGCGCCCCGGCACCACGTCCACCGTGAGGTGGGTGTGCCGCCAGAGCGCGAACTGGTCCCTGGACATCCAGAACGTCACCGGTTCGGCCACGCCCTGCACCCGCAGCGCGGACAGCAGTACGTCCGACGCCCCGGTCCGGAACTCGCCCTCCAGGTAGCACATCGGCGAGCTTCCGTCGCAGCAGCCGCCCGACTGATGGAACATCAGCGGGCCGTTGACGGCGTAGAGCTTGCGCAGCAGTTCCTCGGCGGCGGGCGTCACCGCCACCCGTTCGGCTTTGGTCCCGTCCATGGCTAGAAGAACCCGAGCTTCTTCGCCGAGTAGCTGACCAGCAGGTTCTTGGTCTGCTGGTAGTGGTCCAGCATCATCTTGTGGTTCTCGCGGCCGATGCCGGAGCCCTTGTAGCCGCCGAAGGCCGCGTGCGCGGGGTAGGCGTGGTAGCAGTTGGTCCACACCCGGCCGGCCTGGATCGCCCGCCCTGCCCGGTACGCCGTGGTCGCGTCACGGGTCCAGACGCCCGCCCCGAGCCCGTAGAGGGTGTCGTTGGCGATCCGGATGGCGTCGTCGTAGGTGGCGAAGGGCGCCACCGAGACCACCGGGCCGAAGATCTCCTCCTGGAAGATCCGCATCGCGTTGTTGCCCTCGAAGATCGTCGGCTCGACGTAGTAGCCGCCCGCCAACTCCCCTTCCAGCTCCGAGCGCGAGCCGCCGATCAGGATCTTCGCGCCCTCCTGCTGCCCGATGTCCAGGTAGGAGAGGATCTTCTCCAGCTGGTCGTTGGACGCCTGCGCGCCGATCATGGTGTCGGTGTCCAGCGGGTGCCCCTGGACGATGGCCCGGGTGCGCTCCACCGCTGCGTCCAGGAACTCGCTGTAGTGGCCCTCCTGGATCAGCGCCCGGGACGGGCAGGTGCAGACCTCGCCCTGGTTCAGGGCGAACATGGTGAAGCCCTCGAGCGCCTTGTCCAGGAAGTCGTCGTGGTCCGAACTCACGTCGTCGAAGAAGATGTTGGGGCTCTTGCCGCCCAGCTCCAGGGTCACCGGCTTGATGTTCTCGCTGGCGTACTGCATGATCAGCCGCCCGGTCGTGGTCTCCCCGGTGAAGGCGACCTTGGCGACCCGGGGGCTGGACGCCAGCGGCTTGCCGGCCTCCACGCCGAAGCCGTTGACGATGTTGACCACCCCGGGCGGGAGCAGGTCCGCGACCAGGCTCATCCAGAAGTGGATGGACGCCGGGGTCTGCTCGGCCGGCTTGATCACCACGGCGTTGCCCGCGGCCAGGGCCGGCGCGAGCTTCCAGGTCGCCATCAGGATCGGGAAGTTCCACGGGATGATCTGCGCGACCACGCCCAGCGGCTCGTGGAAGTGGTACGCGACGGTGTCCTCGTCGATCTCGGCGAGCGAGCCCTCCTGGGCCCGGATCGCTCCGGCGAAGTAGCGGAAGTGGTCGATCGCCAGCGGGATGTCGGCGGCCAGGGTCTCCCGGATCGGCTTGCCGTTCTCCCAGGTCTCGGCGACGGCGAGGGCCTCCAGGTTCTGCTCCATCCGGTCAGCGATCCGGTTCAGGATGTTCGCCCGCTCGCCGGCCGCGGTGCGGCCCCAGGCCGGAGCCGCGGCGTGTGCGGCGTCCAGGGCCGCTTCGACGTCCTCGGCGGTGCCGCGGGCCACCTCGCAGAAGGTGTGCCCGTTCACCGGCGTGGGGTTCTCGAAGTACTGGCCGCGCTTGGGCGGTACGAACTCGCCGCCGATCCAGTGGTCGTAACGCGGCAGGTAGTCCATCTTCGCGCCGGATTCTCCCGGCGCAGCGAAACGGGCCATGGTGGTGTGACCTCCGTCAGCCTGCATGCCGGGCGCCCCTCGTTGGACGTCCGGCCCTACGGCCGCACCCTAGTTCCGGCTACGTTGCACCAACGTTGCATGCCCGGGCCGACCGTCAGACCAGGCCCCACTCGGCCCGCAGCTCGCCCCGGCGGGCCAGCGCCACGCCCCGGCACGGCGACCCGTTCGGGGCGATCGCGGCCAGCCGCTCCCAGACCTGGAGGTCGTTGAAACCGGGCCCGTCGGCCCAGGCGCGCACCGTCTCCGGGCGGGTCGAGGCCAGCACGGCGGCGCGGAGCCTGGTGTCCAGCCAGCGCCGGTGCGAGCAGACGGCCGGTGCCTCGGAGCTGGGCAGCAGCGGACCGCTGTAGCCGGCCAGCGCGGCCGGGAGATCGCCGCGGTGCAGCGCGGCGGCGACGTCCAGGAAGTCGGCCCGGAGCGGGGCAGTCAGCCGGTAGGGGCGGGAGGCGACCAGGCCGCCGACCACCCGGCGGAGCCGGGCCAGCTCGACCCTGAGCGTGGTCGGGTTGGCCGGGGCCTGGTACAGCAGGTCCGACAACTGTTCGCCGGTGAGCCCGTCCTGATGCAGCATCAGCATGATCAGCAGCTCGGTGTGACGACGGGTCAGCCGGATCTCACCGCCGTCCGCCAGGATCAGCAGGCCCTCGGGCCGGCCCAGCGCCCGCAACCGTGCGCCTTCCCGCACCGTCGGCGCCGCGGTCAGTACCGGCACGCCCAGGTCCGGCCGCTCGCCCGGCAGCCACAGCGCCGCCTCGCAGGCCCGCGCCGCCGCCCGGACCAGCGCCAGGCTGTGCGGGTTGGCGACGATGTCGCCGCCGGTCACATCGATGACGCCGAGGATGCGGCCGGTGGCCGGGTCGTGGATCGGGGCCGCCGCGCAGGTCCAGTCCTGGACCGGCTGCCGGAAGTGCTCGGTGGCGAAGATCTGCACCTCGTGGTCAAGCGCCAGCGCCGTCCCCGGGGCGTTCGTCCCGGCGTGGGCCTCGTCCCAGAGCGCGCCCTCGACGAAGTTGATCCGGGCCGCGCGGGCCCGGGCGGCCCGGTTGCCCTCGACCCAGAGCAGTCGGCCGGACGCGTCCGAGACCGCCATCAGATGGTCTCCGTCGTCGGCGGCCGTACCGACGATCTGCCGCAGCACGTCGATGACCCGGGCCAGCGGATGCGCCTCGCGGTAGGCGGCGAGGTCGCCGTCGGTGAGGGTGACCGGCGGGTCGACCGCCTGGTCCACCCGGGCGTCCGAGGAGCGCAGCCAGGACTGGGCCACCACCTCGCGCAGCCCGGTGCCGCCGCCCGCCGCCAGCTGGTGCGTGGCGACGAAAGCGGAGTGCGCGTGGCCGATCTCGCGGGCCCGCGCCTGCGGGTCCGCGCCGACCCGTGCCAGCCAGCCGCCGTTGCCACCCATCAGCTACCGATCAGCTCCCGTCCTGTCACCCGCCGTTGCCCTTGCTCCGAAATACTGTCGCTCTCTGGATACTGTCGCCGCCCCGGGCCCGACGCAACGCCTCCCGCAGCAGCCTTCCCTGACGGCCGGCCACTTCGTTCACTACTTGAACGCATTGGTCGTACGTACAGAAGCGACCGCCCCCCATCTGCGCCCTTTCCGAACACCCCTTGAGAGCGCTTCCAGATCGCCCCGCAGGCCCCACTGGCATGGTTCCGGAACTCAGTATTCAGCCTTGACAGGCCGTCACTCCGGCAGCACAGTACGTCTCCGAGAGAGCGCTCTACCGCGATGGCCGCCACCCGTGCATCGTCGGATCGCTGGCTTCATTTGAAGAAGGCAGGTAGTCGTAAATGTCACCGTTCAGGGCCGCTGACAGTGAACTTCCCGATGTGGGACCGCAACTCGCCGAACATTCAGGACAGTTGGGGCAGTCCGGGCAGCCGAAGGACGGCCTGAGCCGCCGCGCGTTCGCCGTGGCCGCCCTCGCCACCAGCGCGATCCCGCTGGCCGTGGCCGTCGCCGGCCCCGCCTCGGCCGCCGCCCCCGCCGCAGAGCCGGCCAAGGCGCCGAAGCCGCCCAAGGTCCCGCCGACCCCGGACTTCGGTCCCAACGTCCAGATCTTCGACCCGTCCACCCCGGCCGCCACCATCCAGGCCGCCGTGGACGCCGCCGCCGCGCAGCAGGTCCCGGCCGAGTTCGGCACCGGCCGCTTCGCCTTCCTCTTCAAGCCCGGCACCTACAACGCCGACATCCAGCTCGGCTACTACACCTCGGTGGCCGGCCTCGGCCTCTCCCCCGACGACGTCACCATCAACGGCGAGATCCGGGTCGAGGGCCAGCAGCAGTCCGACGGCACCGTCAACGGGCTGACCAACTTCTGGCGCTCGATGGAGAACCTCTCCATCGTCCCCACCGACGGCATCAACTGGTTCGCGGTGTCCCAGGCCGCGCCGATCCGCCGGGTCCACGTCAAGGGCAGCCTGTTCCTGTTCCCGCGCCAGGGCGGCTACACCAGCGGCGGGTTCATCGCCGACTCGGTGGTGGACAGCCAGGTCATCAACGCCTCCCAGCAGCAGTGGCTGACCCGGGACAGCCAGGTCGGCAGCTGGTCCAACGCGGTCTGGAACCAGGTCTTCGCCGGCGTCATCGGCGCACCCGCCCAGTCCTTTCCCAACCCCCCGTACACCACCCTCCCGACCAGCCCGAAGAGCCGCGAGAAGCCCTTCCTCGCGGTGGACGCCAAGGGCCGCTGGCAGGTCGTGGTGCCCCGGCTGCGGCACGACGCGGTCGGCACCACCTGGAACGGCGGAGCCCCCACCGCCGCTCGGACCATCGCCATCGACGAGTTCTTCATCGCCAAGCCGAGCGACTCCGCGCACACCATCAACAAGGCGCTGGACCAGGGCAAGCACCTGCTCTTCACCCCCGGCGTCTACCAGGTCGACCGGACCATCCGGGTCAAGAATGCCGAGACCATCGTCCTCGGCATCGGCTTCCCGACCCTCAGCCCGGTCGGCGGGGTGGTCCCGATGACCGTGGCCAGCACCAAGGGCGTGCAGATCGCCGGGCTGCTGTTCGACGCCGGCGAGCACAACTCCCCGGTGCTGCTCCAGGTCGGCGACAAGCGCGGCGGCTGGAGCGACGCGGGCGACCCGACCTCGGTCCAGGACGTGTTCTTCCGGATCGGCGGCGCGGGCCCGGGCAAGGCCACCACCGCGCTGGTCGTCAACGCCGACAACGTGCTGCTCGACCACATCTGGGCCTGGCGCGCCGACCACGGCTCGGGCGTCGGCTGGACGGTCAACACCGCCGAGACCGGGGTGATCGTCAACGGCGACAAGGTGCAGGCCACCGGCCTGTTCGTGGAGCACTTCCAGAAGTACAACGTGATCTGGAACGGCGAGCACGGCAGCACCATCATGTTCCAGAACGAGCTGCCCTACGACCCGCCGAACCAGGCCGCCTACACCCACCACGGGATCCTCGGCTGGGCCGCCTACAAGGTCGACAACTACGTGAAGCACCACGAGGCCTGGGGCCTCGGCAGCTACTGCTTCTTCAACGTCGACCCGACCATCCACGTCAGCCACAGCTTCGAGGTCCCGCTCACCAAGGACGTGGTCTTCCACGACCTGCTGACGGTGTCGCTGAACGGCGACGGCGTGATCGACCACGTGATCAACGACGTCGGCGACCCGGCCCAGGGCACCGCCACCGTCCCGGTGAACGTGCTCCGCTACCCGCCGACGGCGAGCTGACCGCTCGTCAACTCAAGCCAGACGGACCGCAGGACCGGGCCCCGACCCCCGGTCCTGCGGTCCGTCTCCAGCGCCTCCGGCCGCTGCTCCGGGGTGGAGTTTTCCCCACCCCCGAATCCGGTGGCCAGCGCCCCTGCGTCCGACGCCCCCTCCCCCGCAGACTGTACGAACACAGACAGCGGACAGCACACAAGCGGACGAGGGCGGGGACAGCATGAGCGGCACCACGGTCAGCCGTACGGAGACAGCGCGCTCCTGGCTCAGCAGCAGGCTCGGCAGTGTGAGGCAGGGCCTCACCCTGCACCTGCTGGTGTATCCGGGCATGGCCGCGCTGATCTTCGCCCTTGTCGCCGGCAGCCTGCTCGAACTGGGCCTTGGGCTCTTCCTGCTGCCCATCGCCATGGCCGGCGTCCGCGGCATCGCCGGCCGGCGCCGGCAGCTGGTCCGGGAGTGGACCGGGACCGCCATCGCCGCCCCCTACCTCCCCGAGCCCGGCCCGGAGACCCTGCCGGAAGGATGGCTGGGCCAGTGGCGCCGCTGCCAGTGGATCCTGTCCGACCCCGCCACCTGGCGCGACCTGCTCTGGCTGCTGGTCGACCCGTTCGTCGGCGGCTTCCTGGCACTGCTGCCGCTCGCCCTGATCCTGGAGGGCGTCTACGGCTTCGTCATCAGCGCCTTCGCCGGGCCGATGACCCAGGCGGGCTACAACGACTGGTACCTCTTCCTGCACATCCACAAGGGCCACACCGGGGACATCGCGGCGACCTCGGCGATCGGCGTGCTGCTGATCGGCCTCGGCCTCTGGTCCGCACCCAAACTGCTGGACCGGTACGGACGTTGGAGCAGCGTACTGCTCTCGCCCACCCCCGCCGCCGTGCTCGCCCAGCGGGTCGAGCAGCTCACCGTGACCCGCACCGACGCCGTGGACTCCCAGGCCGCCGAGCTGCGCCGGATCGAGCGCGACCTGCACGACGGGGCGCAGGCCCGGCTGGTGGCGATGGGGATGAACCTCGGCGCGGCCGTGCAGTTGCTGGAGCACAATCCGGAGCAGGCCAGGGCGATGCTGCTGGAGGCCCGCGACTCCTCCGCCAAGGCGCTCACCGAGCTGCGCGACCTGGTCCGCGGCATCCACCCGCCGGTGCTGTCCGACCGCGGGCTCGGCGACGCGGTGCGGGCCCTGGCCCTGGACAGCGCGCTCAGCACCGAGGTGACCGTCGACCTGCCCGGACGGCTGGACGCCCCGGTGGAGTCCGCCGCCTACTTCGCCGTCGCCGAGGCGCTGGCCAACGCCGGCAAGCACGCGGGCGCGGGGCGGGTGTGGATCGACATCGAGTACCGTGACGGACGCCTGCTGATGACCGTCAGGGACGACGGCAGCGGCGGCGCCGACAGCAGCCGGGGAACCGGGCTGCGCGGGATCGAACGCCGACTCGCTGCCTTCGACGGCATCCTCGCCCTCAGCAGCCCGCTGGGCGGCCCGACCGTCATCACCGTGGAGCTGCCGTGCGTGTTGTCCTCGCCGAAGACCTCTTCCTCCTGAGGGACGGCCTGGTCCGGCTGCTCGAAGCGTACGGCTTCGAGATCGTCGCCGCCGTCGACAACGGCCCCGACCTGCTTCGTTCGCTGCTGGAGCTGAAGCCGGACGTGGCCGTCGTCGACGTCCGGATGCCGCCGACCTTCACCGACGAGGGCCTGCAGGCCGTCCTCAGCGCCCGCCGCGAGTCGCCCGGCCTCCCGGTGCTGGTGCTGTCGCAGTACGTGGAGCAGCTGTACGCGCGGGAGCTGCTGGCGGACGGCAGCGGGGCGGTCGGCTACCTGCTCAAGGACCGGGTGTTCGACTCCGACCAGTTCGTGGACGCGGTCCGCCGGGTGGCCGCGGGCGGCACCGTGATGGACCCGGAGGTCATCGCCAAACTGCTGACCCACAAGGCCCGGGCCGCGCCGCTGGCCGCACTGACCCCGCGCGAGCACGAGGTGCTGGCGCTGATGGCCGAGGGCCGTTCCAACGCGGCGATCGCGGCCCGGATGGTGGTGAGCGAGGGCGCGGTCACCAAGCACACCTCCAACATCTTCGCCAAGCTCGGCCTCCCCCCGTCCGAGGTCGACAACCGCCGCGTCCTCGCCGTCCTCGCCTACCTCAACACCTGACCGGACCGGAGGTTCGAGATGATCGACGCGACCGGTGCGGAGCTGCGAATCGAGGAGCTGCACCGCGGCGACGCGGACGGGCTCCTCGCCGTCATGCACTGCGTCGCCGGGCCGGTCCCCCTCCGACGGCGGTTCGGCGGCGTGCGCGGTGGCCGTCCGGTCGATCTGACGGTGCGGCAGATCGAGCGGGCCGGGCAGTCCTGCCCCGTCCTCCCCTACCGGCACAGCGGGCTGGTCGCGCTGCGCGGCAGCGGCGCGCAGGCGCTCGAACCGGGCCGGCTCCTGCTCGGCCGGATCACCGGGACGTTCAGCACGGCCGAGGAGATCCTCGCCTTCGCCGGAGCGGCGCCGGGCGAGATCGCGGCCCTGGCCGCCGACGAGCACCCCCGCTATGCCTGGTACACGGCGCTGCTCGAACGGACCGGCCCCGGCACGGCGGGCGAGGCGGACCTGCTGGCCGCGTTCCTCTGCGACCCGGACCAGGCGATGGGACTGTCCACCGTGATCCAGCACCTCGGCAACCGGATCGGGGAACTGGGTTCGAGCCAGGCCCTGGGCGACTGGCAGGCGACCGTCGACCGGGTCCTGCGGCAGAGCAGCTTCCTGCACACCCGCGCCGTCGACGGACTGCGCCTCCGGCGCCACGAGGAGGGTGAGCCGCTCGCGGCCGAGCAGCTGCCCGACTACAGCGACTGGCTCCAACGGCGGCTCGCCGAGAGCTCCGTGCGGCCCGGCGTGCTGGCCGTCCTCGCCGAGCACGGCCGCACCCACCGCATCAGGCGCGGCGCCGGCGCGCGGCTGCGGGCGCTCACGCGCTGAGCCGCGGTGGCCGCGGTGGCGGTGGCGCGGCGGTCAGGCGGACGCGGCCAGCAGGACGCGGGCGGCGGACTTGGCGTGGTGGGCCGGAGTCGGGGAGGCGGTGATCGCTGCTGTGGTCATCGCGCCCTCGGCCAGCAGCGCGAGCTGCTCCGCGAGGGGGGTGTCCCGGACCAGCTCCGCGAGGTAGGCCCGGAAGGCGGCCTTGTGGTCGGCCACCGCGCGGGCGACGGCGGGCGAGGTGGCCCCCAGCTCGCCGAAGGCGTTGATGAAGGCGCAGCCGTGGAAGTCGGGCTCGGCGAACCAGAGCTGCAGCCAGTCGAAGACCGCCAGCGGACGCTGTCCCGGGTCGGGCTCGGCCGCGACATGGGCGGCCAGGGCGGCGAGCCAGCGGGCATCGCGGCGGCGCAGATACGCCTCGACCAGCTCGCCCTTCCCGGGAAACAGCTGGTAGAGGCGCTTGAGCGAGACCCCGGAGGCGGTGCGGACCTCGTCCATGCCGACGCTCTGCACGCCCCGGGCGTAGAACAGCGCCTCGGCCGCGTCCAGCACCCGGGCCCGCAGCGCTTCGACGTCCGTCGCCACCTCTGTCGCCTCCGCACTTGAGAACCACCGTTCTCCCAGCGTACCGTGAGCGAGGGAGAACGCTCGTTCTCCCAGCGCCCCGGAGGAAGACCATGCCCGAAGCCCGCCCGCCGCTGCCCCCGTTCACCGAGCAGACCGCCCGCGCCAAGGTCCAGGCCGCGGAGGACGCCTGGAACACCCGCGACCCCGAACGGGTCGCCCTCGCCTACACCGAGGACTCCGAGTGGCGCAATCGCGACCGCTTCCTCACCGGCCGCGCCGAGATCGTCGCCTTCCTGCGCGACAAGTGGCAGCGCGAGCTCGACTACCGCCTCCGCAAGGAACTCTGGGCCTTCACCGACAACCGCATCGCCGTCCGCTTCGAGTATGAGTGGCACGACGCCGAGGGCCAGTGGTGGCGCAGCTACGGCAACGAGAACTGGGAGTTCGCCCCCAACGGCCTGATGCACCGCCGCTACGCCAGCATCAACGACCTCCCCATCACCCCCACCGACCGCCGCGTCTCCGTGTGAACGGGGCCGGGCTCTGCTAGCTTGCCCGGCATGGGAACAGAGTCGCACCTCTCCCTGGATCCCGCGGCTGCGGACTTCGCCGTGGATATGTCCAATGTGATGAAGACCGCGGACCTCTGCAGCAGTCGGCCGGTCGATCTGGCGCGGTTCGTCTCCCTGATCGATGGGCTGATCAGCCACACCCGGGACGAGACCGTCCAGGTCTACGCCGTCGCCGACGCCTCGCTGCTGCGGGACCGGCGGCTCAGCGACAACGAGCGGGCCACGCTGCGGAACTGGTACCAGCGCGGGCTGATCGAGGTGATGGACGTCGCCGACGACCGGCTGATCGAACTCGCGGACACCACCGGCCAAGCGGTCGTAAGTCGCGACAACTACAAGGAGTACTGCCGCAGTTACCCGTGGATCGCGGGCAACAGCGACCGCTTCTTCCGCCCCTGCCCCGGCCCGGGCGGGGTCGGCGTGGGGGTCGAGCCGCGGGTGATGCCGACGCCGGGGGAATGGGAGATCTCGCGCAAGGAGGAGGAAGGGCTGCTGCTCGGAGCCGGGATGTACGACCGCAGCGGCGGCACCGGCCCGCGCCGGGCCCTGCTGTCGCGGCGCTGGAGCTGCCCGGAGGCCGACTGCCCGCTGTTCGGCGCGGACCGCGGCGCCCGCGGCGACGGCGGTGACTACCAGCCGGTGCCCAAGTACCGGCACGGCGTGGTGCTCTGCCCCACCCACCAGCTGCGGCTGATCGACATCGGCCCGTATCCGCGCCGGGTCCAGGTCAAGGCACGGGTGGACGGCACCGTGCGGACCCGCTTCCTGGTGGCGCCCCGACAGGAGGTCGCCGTGGGCAGGATCCCCGGCGGCGACGGCATCGCGCTGGCCGGCTGGGTGCACGCCGGCGACGAGGGCGGCGGGAGCCGGGTGAGCCGCAGCCATGTGACGCTCCGCTGGGACGGCTGGAAGCTCCGCGCCTGCGACACCAGCCGCAACGGCACCACGATCCGCCGGGTCCGCCCGGCCCCTGAGGAGTTCCGGCTGCCGCCGGGCGAGTACCGGCGGCTGCGCCCCGGGGACGAGATCGTGCTCGCCGACGGTGTCGAACTGATCGTCAGCGGAAGGGAGTTCATCTTCGAGGAGGCCACCGAGGCGGAGGTCCCGCCGCCCGACCTGGCCGACCGGCTCCGCGAAGAGGCCCAGCAGGAGACCGAGTTCGCCCTCGACAGCAGCCTCTTCGACCTCCCCGACCGCCCGAGCCTCCCCGACCGCCCGGAAAGCTCCGGCTGAACCGAGCCGCCCCCGCGGGTCACCCGGTGATCCGGCCGCCGGCCACGTCGACAGTGAGGCCGGTCAGCCAGGAGGCGGCGGCGGAGGCGAGGAACAGCGCGGTGCTCGCCACGTCGTCGGTGCTGCCCAGCCGCCGCAGCGGGTGCAGCGCGGCGACCTGCTCCTGGACGGCGGCGGGCATCCGCGCGAGCACCTTCTCGGTGCCGATGGAGGACGGGGCGATGCAGTTGACCCGGATCCCGTGCGGGCCGAGCTCGGTGGCCAGCTGGCGGGTGAGCATCACCACCCCGGCGTTGGCGACGCCATAGGCGAGATTGGCCTGGCTGGGCTGGCGCCCGGCGGCCGAGGACATGGTGATGATCGAGCCGCGACCGCGCCCGATCATGCCGTCCGTGCCGCCCAGGAAGGTCCTGACGGTCAGGAAGGCGGAGGTCAGGTCGGAGTCGATGACCTGGCGCCAGCGCTGCTCGGTGAGGTCGGCGCCGGGCACCGGGAAGCCCTGGCCGCCGGCGAAGGCGGCGAGGACGTCGACCGGGCCGAGCCGGGACTCGACCTCGCCCCGCACCCGCTCCAGCGCGGCGGAGTCCGTCACGTCGGCGACCGCGCCGATCGCGGTGCCGCCGCTGTCGGTGATGCCGCCGACGACGGCGTCCAGCGCGTCCCGGTCCCGGCCGACCACGCAGACCCCGGCGCCCTGGCCGGCGAAGGCCCGCGCGGTCTGCGCACCGATGCCGCGCGAGCCGCCGGTGACCAGGACGGTGCGGCCGGACAGCTCGGTGTAGGTGGCGCTCATGCGGTCACCCCTCCGGCCCGAGCCGAGTCCCCAGCCGACGCCCCGGCCGACACCGGGGGCTGGCTGCGGACCCGGGTCCGCGGGAGCAGCGCGGCGGCGAATACCAGCCACACCGTGCCGCCGAAGCGGACCACCGGCAGCAGGTACGAGAAGCCGGAGCCGAGCAGGGTCAGTGAGGCGAGCATCCCGACGGCCGCGAGCACCAGGCCGATCCAGGCCAGGGTCCTCGGCAGCAGCCCGGCGAGCAGGCCGGTCACCGAGACCCCGGCGATCAGCAGCGCGAAACCCACCGCGTAGGCGGGTCCCCCGGCCAGGAAGGAGAGGTCGGCCAGCGCCCGGGCGAGGGCGGGTCCGGCGTCGGCGGGGAGCCGTCCGCCGGTCCAGGCGAACATCGCACTGAGGGTCAGCGCCACCGCCGCGAGCACCCCGCCGACCAGGGTGATCGCCGATCCGGGCGCGGTGATCCCGAGCGCCCGCAGCCGCCGGTAGAGGACGGCCGCGGCGATGGCCAGCGGGACCGCGGAGCCGAGCAGCAGAAAGGCGCCGAGCTTGATCGCGGTGCCATGGGCCGCGGCGTACTGCAGGACGGCGGCCCCGGAGGCGTCCGGATGCGGGGTGGAGCGGTTGGCGACCACGGCGCCGACGGTGAGCACGGCGTAGGCCAGCACCGGGGCGAGCAGCGGCGGCCCGGACTGGGGGCGGCGGGCGGGGGCGGTCATGGGTTCCTCCTCGGGAGAATCGTATATACAAGAGAATGATTACAAAGCGGAACGATTGTCAAGCGGGTACCGTATCCTCATGCGTATGGATATCCCGGCCCGCGGCGGTGCCGCCTTCCTGCTGGCCCAGCTCGGGGCGCACGCCGCGACGGCCTTCGCCGAGCGGATTTCCGCCATCGGCCTGACCCCGCCACAGGCCGGACTGCTGCGCCTGCTCGCCACCGAGCCCGGCCGCAGTCAGCGGGAGCTCGCCGACCGGCTCGGCATGCCGCCGAGCCGCTTCGTGCCCTTCGCCGACGAGCTGGAGGGCCGCGGGCTGATCGAGCGCCGGCGCAACGCCGGCGACCGGCGCCTCTACGCGCTGCACCTCACCGAGCAGGGCACGGCGCTGCTCGGCGAGCTGCAGCAGGCCGGTCGCGCGCACGAGGAGCAGATCTGCCGCGGCCTCTCACCCGAGGAGCACCGGCAACTCACGGCGCTGCTGCGGCAGGTGGCCGAGGAGCAGGGGCTCACCCCCGGGGTCCACCCCGGCTTCCGGACCGTCGGCAGCGGCAAGGCCAACCCGACCTCATCCTTCAACAGTTGAACCCTGCGCAACTTCTTGACGACCGGTCACAGGGGAATGACACTGCTTCACGGATCCAGGACTCCTGTATCCGCTGCTTGAGAGCGCTTCCAGAACAGAGATCCAAGGTCTTGTGGTCGGACAAGGGCTTGACTCCTGCTCAGAGGTGTCATCAACGCTCCCTCCGTGCCGACCTGACGTTCACTTCACGAACCCAGGCGAGAGGACCCCCACCCATGCGCAGACCCACTCTTCCGCGGCGCTCGCGACCCTGGTCACGCCAACGCGTCGTCGCCATGCTGACGGCCGTCGCCCTCGTCGTCGCCGCGTTGCTCGGCCTCGCCGCGAACTACGGCACCGCCTCGGCGGACGCGTCCGACTACACCCAGAGCGTCACCCAGCTGAACGCGACCCAGGCGCAGATCAAGTTCACTCCCACCACGCCCGCGGTCTATGTCGACGTCCACTACCTGGTCAACAGCGCGAACCAGCAGAACTTCCGGATGACCAACACCGCCGGCGTCTGGACCCAGACGGTCAGCTCGCTGGCCACCGGGAACGTGCTCGAGTACTGGTTCACCTACGAGAAGAACGGCCCGCAGTACGACACGCCGCACTTCACCTTCACCCAGGGCAGCGGGACCGGCAGCACGGTCGCCACGCCGACCTTCAGCCCGGCCGGCGGGACCTTCAGCTCCGCCCAGAGCGTGACCCTCGCCGACAGCACCTCCGGCGCCAGCATCCGCTACACCACCGACGGCTCGACCCCCACCGCGTCGTCGACCCTCTACGGCACGCCGATCAGCATCACCGCCACCACCACCGTGAAGGCCATCGGCATCGCCTCCGGCAGCACCAACTCCGCTGTCGCCAGCGCCACCTACACCATCACCAGCACGCCCACCACGGTCGCCACGCCGACCTTCAGCCCGGCCGGCGGGACCTTCAGCTCCGCCCAGAGCGTGACCCTCGCCGACAGCACCTCCGGCGCCAGCATCCGCTACACCACCGACGGTTCCACCCCCACCGCGTCGTCGACCCTCTACGCCGCGGCGATCAACGTCAGTGCCACCACCACCGTGAAGGCGATCGGTATCAAGTCTGGTCTCACCAACTCGGCCGTGGCCAGCGCCACTTACACGATCGGTACGTCGGCCGGCTGCCCGGCGCAGTCGGACACCCCCGACTTCGGTCCCAATGTGCACATCTACGACCCCTCCATGTCGAGTGCCACCATCCAGGCCGCGCTGGACGCCCACTTCAACCAGATGAAGGACACCGCCACCGCCCAGTTCTCCGAGAACCGGGTGGCCGACCTGTTCAAGCCGGGCACCTACACGGTCAACGACAACGTCGGCTACTACACCTCGGTGGCCGGTCTCGGACAGAACCCGGACGACGTCACCATCAACGGCAACATCACCGTTGACGCCTTCAACGCCTCGGACGCGGGCAACGCGACCCAGAACTTCTGGCGCTCCGCCGAGAACCTGGCCATCAACCCCGGTGGCGGCACCGACCGCTGGGCGGTCGCGCAGGCGGCCCCGTTCCGCCGGATCGACGTGCACGGCGGCCTCGCCCTGGAGCCGGCCAGCTACGGCTGGGCCAGCGGCGGCTACATCGCCGACACCAAGGTGTCCGGCCAGACCGAGTCCAGCTCGCAGCAGCAGTGGTACACCCGGGACAGCAGCTTCGGCAGCTGGACCGGCGGCGTCTGGAACATGGTCTTCTCGGGCACCACCGGCGCCCCGGCGAACACCTTCCCCAGCCCGCCGGAGACCACCCTGGCCACCACCCCGGTCTCGCGTGACGTGCCGTACCTGTACATCGACAGCACCGGCAAGTACCGGGTCTTCGAGCCGTCGCTGCGCACCAACGCCTCCGGCCCGAGCTGGGCGAACGGCAGCACCCCCGGCACCTCCGTGCCGATGAGCCAGTTCTACGTGGTCAAGGCCGGCGACACCGCCGCGACCATCAACAACGCGCTGGCCCAGGGCTGCAACCTGTTCGTCACCCCGGGTGTGTACCACCTCAGCCAGACCCTGAACGTGACCAAGGCCAACACCGTGGTCCTGGGCATCGGCTACCCGACCTTCGTTCCCGACAACGGGGTCAACGCGATGCAGGTCGCCGACGTGGACGGGGTCCGGCTGAAGGGCCTGCTGTTCGACGCCGGCACCACCAACTCGGCCGCGCTGCTCACCGTCGGCCCGTCCGGGTCGTCCGCGAGCCACGCGACCAACCCGACCACGATCCAGGACGTGTTCTTCCGGATCGGCGGCGAGATCGCGGGCAAGGCCACCGCCAGCCTGATCGTCAACAGCAGCAACACGATCATCGACCACATCTGGGCCTGGCGCGCCGACCACGGCAACGCGGGCACGGTCGGCTGGACCGTCAACACCGCTGACAACGGACTGATCGTCAACGGCAACAACGTCGAGGCGACCGGGCTGTTCGTCGAGCACTACCAGAAGTACGAGGTCACCTGGAACGGCCAGGGCGGCAAGACCATCTTCTTCCAGAACGAGATGCCGTACGACGTGCCGAACCAGGCCGCCTGGATGAACCCGAGCGGGATCAACGGGTACGCCGCGTACAAGGTGGGCGCCAATGTCACCACGCACGAGGCGTGGGGGCTCGGCAGCTACTGCTACTTCAACGTCAATCCGGCGGTGAACTCGTACCACGCCTTCGAAGTGCCGAATACCGCGGGCGTGAAGTTCCACGACCTGCTCACCGTCTCGCTCGGCTACGTCGGCACCATCAGCCATGTCATCAACGACACCGGCGGTGTCACCCCGACCGGGACCGCCCCGGTCAACGTGGTCAGCTATCCGTGACCTGACCTGCTGAACCTGACGTACTGAACAACACCGACGGCCGTCCCGCACCCCGGGGCGGCCGTCGGCTGATTCGCCCGGCGCGGGCGGGGCAGGGATGGGACATGCCCGACACCGCCGGATCCGAGACCGCACCGTCCCGCGACTGCGCCTTCGTGCTGGGCGGGGGCGGCGCCCTCGGCGCCTGCGAGGTGGGGATGCTGCAGGCGCTGCTGGAGGCCGGGGTGCGGCCGGACCTGGTGGTCGGCACCTCGGTGGGCGCGATCAACGGCGCCGTGGTCGCCGCGGATCCCAGCACCGGCGCGGTGGATCGGCTGGCCGGGCTCTGGGGCAGCCTCGGACGCGCCGGGGTCTTCTCCGGATCGGTGCTCGGACGGGTCAGGGTCGCCGCGCGCAGCCGCACCCACCTCTACTCCTCGACCCCGCTGCGCCGGCTGCTGGAGGAGTACCTGCCCGCCGAGCACATCGAAGAGCTGACGGTGCCGTACCAGTGCGTCGCGGCCAGCATCGAACGGGCGGCCGAGCACTGGTTCAGCAAGGGGCCGCTGGTGGACGCCGTGCTGGCGTCCTGCGCCGTGCCCGGGCTGCTCGCGCCGGTCGAGGTCGGGGGCGAGCACTTCCTCGACGGCGGGCTGACCAACAGCATCCCGGTCGGCCGGGCCGTGGCCCTGGGCGCCCGCACCGTGTACGTGCTCCAGGTCGGCCGGATCGAACAGCGGCTGCGGGTGCCGCGACTGCCCTGGGAGGTGGCCTCGGTGTCCTTCGAGATCGCCCGCAGGCACCGCTTCGCCCGGGACATGGAGGACCTTCCGCCGGGCGTCGAGGTGCATGTGCTGCCCAGCGGCGGCCCGCTGGGCCGGACCGGCGCCGCCGCGCAGCTGCGGCACCGCGACTTCGGCCTCTCCGCCGAACGCATCGACCGCGCCTACCAGGCCTCGGCCGCCTACCTGGCCGACCGTTGAACGGCACGGTGGTGCCGAGGCGGGTACGCACCACGGTCAGACGGCTGCTGACGGTGCCTCTGCTCGCCGCCCTGACCGGCCCGGCCCTGGCCCTGCTGCTGCTGGGCGCGCTGACCTCCCCGCTCACCCTGGTGGTCGGACGGCGCCGGCGGCTGCTGCGCTTCTCCGCCTACTTCCTGCTCTATCTGCTCACCGACCTGACCGGGGTGGTGGCGGCCTGCTGGATCTGGCTGCGCTGCCTCCCGCTCCCGGCCGCGACCCGCGACGCCCGGCTGCAGACCCTCAGTTACGCGCTGCTGGCCCGGATGCTGGGCTTCCTGCGCAGCTCGGCCGGACCGGTCTTCGGGCTGCGGACCACGGTGCACCCGGCCATACCCCCGCGCGGCGAGCAGCCCCCGGTCCCCCTGCTGGTCTTCGCTCGGCACGCCGGCCCCGGCGACTCCTTCCTGCTCGTCCACGCGCTGCTCTGCGAGGCCGGACTGCGGCCGCAGGTGGTGCTGAAGCAGTTCCTGCAGTGGGATCCCAGCCTGGACATCCTGATCAACCGGGTGCCGCACTGCTTCGTCCCGCCCGGCGGAGGCGGCGCGGAGACCGCACGGGAGATCGGCGCCCTGGCCACGAACCTCGCCCCAGGAGAGGTGGTGGTCCTCTTCCCCGAGGGCGGCAACTTCACCCCGCAGCGCCGCCGCCGGGCCATCGCCTGGCTCCGCCGCACCGGTCAGTTCCGCCGCGCCGCCCGCGCCCAGCGGGCGCAGCACGTGCTGCCGCCGAGAATGCCGGGATCGCTGGCCCTGCTCGACGGAGCCGCCACCGCGCAGGCCGACGTCGTCTTCGTCGCGCACACCGGCCTGGACCGGATGGACTCGCCGACGAGCATCTGGCACGGGGTCCCGCTGCGCGAACCCCTGCGCGCGGGCTGGTGGCGCGTCCCCGCGCCGGACGTCCCGGCCGGGAGCGGCGCGCGCGAGGAGTGGCTGACCGACCAGTGGTCCCAGGTGGACGCCTGGATCTCCGAGGAGTGGGACCGGACCGGCCGCCGCAGCGACTGAGAGCCCGGGCGGCTGTGCCCGTCGCTGGTGGGCATATCCGCGCAGGCCCCGCCCACCGGCCGGCAGCCGGTCCGGTGGCTCAGAGCATGCGCTTGATGTCGCCGCGCACCCGGTAGAAGCCGCCGCGCGCGGAGGCCCGTACCTCGGTCACCACATAGCGGGCCCCGGGTACCCGGATGTCCTTGGGGAACTGCACCCGCCAGGTCGGGTCGAAGCCCGGCGAGACCACCCTGATCCGGGTCCGGCTGCCGTCCTGGACGCACTCCACCACCACGCCGCCCGCCGCACCGGCCGGGACCGAGACCACGGTCTCCACCTCCGGCGAGGGCAGCACCCGCTCCCAACCGGTGGCCTTGATGTCCGTGGTCTGCGGCAGCCGCCCGCCCTCCGCCTCGCGGATGGCGTTCTCGCCGGCGTCGACGCAGGCCAGCGAGCCGTCGGTGGTGACGATGTAGAGCCGCTCGTCCCGGTACTGCATGGAGTAGGCCGAGCCGCAGCCCGTACCGAGCTTCCACAGCCGGGTGCCGTCGGCGGCGAAGCAGTAGACCGAGGAGTGGTTGTCCCCGGCGAAGACATATCGCCCGTCCGGCGAGGTGGCACAGGAGAACACCGCGGCGTCGCAGCGGTAGCGGGACCGCTCCGCGCCGTCCGCCTTCGCCAGCCGGTGGACCCAGCCCCGGCTGGTGCCGGCGAAGACCTCCGCCGCCTCCTGCCAGCCGAAGAGCACCGATCCGTCGGTCCCGGTGTGCCAGACCGGAGCGCCGTCCCTGGCCCCGTACATGGTCACGCCGCGGGAGTCGCCGTGGTAGACGCCCTCGTCGTCGCAGCGCACCATCCAGCCGTGGCCGCCGCCGCTGCCCCCGCTGCCGGCCGCACCGCCGCCGCGGCGCCACTGGAACTCGTCCTCGTGGTCGACCGTGGTGACCCCGCCCTGCCGGTCGGAGACGCCCAGTACCCCGTCGTGGATGTCCAGCCAGTAGATGTCCACGTCGTCGGCGATCTCATAGGCGACGTGCGGCACCTTGCCGCCCAGGTCGTAGACCCGGCCGTCGTCGCAGCCCGCGTAGATCCAGAAGTCGTCCGCGACAATGCACTTGACCCCGTCCGGCAGGCCGAACCGACCGGTCACCACCCCGTCGTGGGTGAGTGTGAAGACATCGCCGCGCTGGTTGCCGACCCAGGCGTGCTCCTCCCCCACAAAGATGCCGAAGGCCGCCGCACCGGAGGAGAACCGCCACAGCACCGGGGCCTGACGGGCCGTCGAACGGCTGCTGACGATCTCCCGCCGGGTCACCGCACGCCGCTGCCTGACCCCGCGCACCGCCGGTGCGTACCCCTTGCGCACCTTCTCGCCCACCTTGCGCGCCGCGGCGGCGGCAGCCTTCTCCGCCGTCGGGTAACCGGCCGCACGGGTCTGCCCCGGCTCGCCTATCCGGCCGAAGCTGATGGTCACCCGAGTGCCGGACTGCCGCACCTCGTAGAACTTGTGCGCGCCCCCGCCCTCCTCGGAGAGCTCCAGATAGGTGGTCGATTCAACGGCAGTGGTCATGGCTGACTCCCCTTCAGTCCTCTATGACCAGAACCCTAGAACCGGGCACTGACAATGCCGCGCGGCCGTCCCTGCCCCGGCCGTTCGGACGGACTCAGCCGTTCAGGCAGGGGCAGTCGGCCATCAGCGCCTTGACGGTGGACACATAGCCCGGGTTGGGGATCACCGTCTTTCCGATCGTCGTACCTGTGGCCGGGTCCGTGGTCGTGGTGTAGTGCACGTTCCCGGCACCGGCGTTGTAGGCCGCGATCACCAGGTCGAGCAGCGGGTTGTCGCCGGTCGCCGGGTCGGGCGCGAGGTTGTAGTCGCCGCCGAAGTCGGAGTCCCCGTAGTAGGCGACGAGTTCGTCCAGCAGTTCCGCGCCGAGTTCGGTGTTGCCGGCCAGGGTGTGCACATCGGCGCCGGTGCCGAACTTGCCGTTCATCCAGGTCGCCGTGGCGGGCATGATCTGCATGGTCCCGATGCCGCCGTCGCAGGCCAGGATGGCCGACTGCCAGCCGCTCTCCTGCCAGGCGACGGCCCGCACCAGGTTGACCGGCAGCGGCGGGAGCTGGTCCGTGCCGCCCAGGCTGAGCGACAGCGTCCTGGACTGCCCGGCCGCGTTGGCCAGCGCGGCGCCGACGTCGGAACGGGACGCGTTGGTCCCGGTGTAGCTCGGCTTGCAGGAGCTCTGCAGCGGCGGGGTGCCGGTCGCCACCGCCGGGGGCTTGGGCGCGACCGGCCCGGCCTTCTTCTTGGGCGGCGGCTTGGCCGCAGCCAGCTTGGCAGCCGCCGACTTGGCAGGGGCGGCCTGGCTCCGGCTCGCCGAGGGGTGCGCCGACTTCCGCGCGCTCGGTGTGGCGCTCGGCGTGGCACTGGCCGTGGTGCTCGGCGACGCCCCCGCGCTGCCCGCCGCCCCGCTCGGGTCGGCGGCGACCGAGGCCCCGGCCGTTCCCGGGGCGTCCGCCGAGACCGTGGTCGAGTGCTGCCGCTGCGCGCAACCGGTCAGCAGCGCGGCCGAGACCGCGACCGACAGCAGCCCGGCCGCTGTCCTCCGAAGTGTGGTGCTCCCCATGTGTTCCCCCGCAGTGTCGGATCAGACCGTCGACTGGCGGTCATCCTACGAACCGATCCGCGACCCGCCGCCGCCGGGGCCTCCCCCGTGCGCCGTGCGCAAAAACCCGTTGGCGGACGATGACGACCGCTGATACCGTGCCGAAGGCCGTGCGAGAGAACGAGGAGGTGGTACCCGTGAACCTGATATCGACATGGGTGCTCCTCTCCGGGGTCATGGTCGGACGATAGGTCGTCCGGGAGCGCCGTTCGTTTGCACTCCCGAAAGGCATGACCATGCACATCACTTCTGAGCAGCGCCTCGACGACGGCGTCCTCGAGCGCGAGTTCACCCTCGGCGAGATCCCCGGCACCCTGTGGACGCCCGGATCCGCCGCACCGGCCACACCCGCCCCGCTGGTCCTGATGGCCCACAACAACGGCCTGCCCCGGCGGGAAGCCCGACTGGTGGCCCGGGCCCGGCACACCGCCGCGTACGGCTACGCGGTGGCCACCATCGACACCCCTGGATGCGGTGACCGGCCCCGTTCCGCCGCCGCCGACCAGGCCCGCGCCGACCTCCGCCGGGCGATGCAGGCCGGTGAGCCGGTCGACGAGATCTTCGAGTCCCTCGTCGGCCCGCTGGTCGAAGAGGCGGTCCCGGAGTGGCGGACCGCCCTGGACGCCCTCCTCGCACTGCCCGAGATCGGCGGCCCGGTCGGGTATTCCGGCTGGACCGCGCTGGGTATCCGGCTGGCGGCGGTCGAGCCGCGCATCGCAGCCGCCGGTCTCTTCGCCGGGGGTTACGTGCCCCGCGCCCAGCGCGAGGAGGCCCGGCAGGTCACCGTCCCACTGCTGTTCCTGCTGCAGTGGGACGACGAGGGGAACCCCCGGCAGCGGGCCCTGGACCTGTTCGACGCCTTCGGCAGCAAGGAGAAGACGCTGCACGCCAACCTGGGCGGCCACACCGGTACCCCGTGGTTCGAGCTGGAGGACGGGGGCCGGTTCTTCGACCGGCACCTGAAGTAGGCACCTGCACAACCGCCCCGATCACGGCGGTACCGGCCATCAGCGCGGTACCGGCGCGGTCGGGGCGGCGCGGTCGGGGCGGCGCGGTCTCCGCCCGGGAAAGCGGAACTGCCGCCGAGTAGCGACACCCCGGCAAACCCGGTTTGCTGGGCAGATGGACGACCCGATCCCGCGGTTCACACACGAGCTGGCCACCCTGGCCGAGGGCAGCATCACCGAGGCGCAGGCCAAGGACTTCGTGCAGCGCGTCTACGGCGTCGGCCGCAACGAGGGCGGACGTGAATCAGCCGCCGACGTCACCAAGTTCCAGCGCCAGGCCGAGGAACTCCGCAGGGAGAACACCACCCTGCGGAACCGCCTGGGCCTGCCCCCGCGCAAGCACTGACCCGGGCCGCCGCTCACAGTTTCGGGTCCGCCGGGTGGCTGTCGATGATCTCCGCGCTACCGTCCTCGAAGTCGAAGGCGTCCAGGGCCACGTTGTACCGTTTGGCGATCTCGACGAGCTCGCGCCCGTACTGCACGAACTCCTCCGCGCCGATCTTGTGGCCCGCGCTGTCGTACGCCTGCGCGACGACGTGCTCCGGGCCGACCTCGCGCCGCACCCAGACCTTCACCCTCACCGCACTCCGAGTGTTCATAACCCCATGATCGGCTGACGTCCGCCTACTGGCACCCGGAGCACCCGGAGACGGAAGAGGCCCCGTCGAACAGCTGCGGGCTGTCCACGGGGCCTCGACCTACTGAAAGGATCAGGCCGGAACGATGTTCTCCGCCTGCGGGCCCTTCTGCCCCTGGGTGACGTCGAAGGTCACCTTCTGGCCCTCGAGCAGCTCACGGAAGCCCTGAGCGTTGATGTTCGAGTAGTGGGCGAAGACGTCGGCGCCGCCGCCGTCCTGCTCGATGAAGCCGAAGCCCTTTTCGGCGTTGAACCACTTCACGGTACCGCTGGCCATGCTGTTCTCCTTGATGCGCACAGTCGCTCCAGCATCCGCATGGTGCGGGCGCCATGCTCCCGCCGGCGACTCGGTGCGAGGGGATCCCGGACAGCAAAAACGCCCGTGATCGCGATCACGGACGAGACGAACTCGGGAACCACGACTGCTACTGACAGCCACGCTACCGGGCATCGGACACCACCGCACCAGGACACGACAAGCAGATGTCGACACGTCCACAATTGGCGGGCCCGGATGCCGTGGCAGATCCCCCGTTCGGCCGCCGAACACGGGCCGACCGGGCCCATTCCATACCCCGGGGCTCGCGCCGTCCGCGCAATCACCGCAGGCTGGATGCATGGACGACACCCTCGAACCCCTCGTCATCATCCTCGGCCTGGAGAGCGGCCCGGACGGCACCGGACGCCGGGTCCAGATCGGCAGAAATGTGATCGCCATCGCCGAGTGCCGCTCCGACGTCGACCAGCTGCTGAAGATGGCCGGTCTGACCGAATGGGTGGAACTCGACCCCACGATCGTCGAGTGGCGCGGTGGCGGCCCCGAGGTATGGCCGTAGACACCCGCCGGGCCCTGGCCCACACACACGTGTCCCGCCGGCCCGAACGGGCGCCGACGGGACACGTACGTGCGAGAGGCGATATCAGGAGCGCGAGCCCGTGGTGGACGAGTTCGCGCCGTTGCTGTCGGCGTCCTGCGCGCTCTGCAGGTAGTACGCGTGGCCGGTGGCGTCGACGCCGGTGGCGGTCAGGCCGGAGGAGGCCCCGTCGCGGTCAGCGTGGGCGCAGGTCTGCAGGTACGAGGGGCCCTCGTGGTACCAGCCGTGGTGGTAGCCCTCCCAGTGGCCCCAGCCGTAGCCGTGGCCCCAGTAGTCGTCTCCGGCGCTGGAGAACGTGCCCGCGGACGAGGCGCCGTCGCCGTTGGCGGAGGCGGAGAACTCGCCGTACTGCGCGTGGGCGCTGGCAGCGCCCGCGCCGATCAGCAGGATCGGGGCGGTGGCCGCGGCCAGGACCGCGGACATGATGAGCTTGCGCATAGAACGAACATCCCTCGGTTCACGAACTCGTGCACGCGTTGCCTGCACCCGGCCGGGGCGTGGGATGCCCCGAGGATGAACGTCCGAGGCCGTGCACCGCCCGGGTCGTCGGACATGACCCTGCCTGCCGGACGACCCCGCCCCAGGGATATCGGGCGTATACGTCGTAAATTCAGCCGCAGGGGTGACAAGTACGACGAATGCTCCGCCTGCGCCGGTCCACGCCCGTCCAGTGCACGCTCGATGTCCCACCCGGTTCACTCGAAGGCATGCACACCCCTCGACCCGGTGACAGACCGGCTACGCCCAAGCAGCCCACGGGATCAGTAGAGGGGGCCGGTCCCCGTGTGTCGGGACCAGCCCCCGCTCTCGCGCTCAACCCGTCTCTCGGCCTTCGTGGCCCGGTGCGCACCAACCACGCTACGGCTGGGGTCTGACAGGAGGCGGCTCCGCGCGGGCGCTGCCCTGCACCACCGGCGGGGTGGCGCGGACGTAGCGCACGGGGGCTTCCCTGATCATCTCGATGGCCTGCTCGCAATCGGGCCTGCTGGAGAGGCTGAGCTCCATCGCCGGCTGCTCCGGAGCCGGCTCACCCGGGCCCGTCGGGACCAACTGCAGCACCCAGTCGTCCGGGCCACGGCGGGTGACGGCGAAGGTGAACTCCATCAGCCCCTCCAGTGGCTCCAGTGGTTCCTGTGGTTCCGGCGGTTCCGGCCCGCGAATCCCGGTCAGGCCGCGTCTCTGGTGTCGGCCTCGGCCGCTGCCTGCTTGACCGCCTCACAGCCCTGCTCCGCACCGGACCTGGTGGGGAAGCCGTCCCCGGTGGCGACGACCTCACCGTTGGCGGCCTTGAGCCGAAAGCGCCACAGATGTGCCTTGTCCTCGTAGACCTCGAAGTGCGCCGACATGCGAACCACTCCCCTCGGGACGAAGGCTCCTGCGTCCACGCTACGACCGCGCCCGAACGGCGGCATCCCGGGGCCTCCGGGCGGCTCGTAGAGTGATCGCTCGAAGCACGGTCGAAAGGGATGAAGACGTGAGGGACTTGGCCAGCTCGACAACACGACCGACGCTGCGGGGCACCTTCGGCATGGTGTCCAGCACGCACTGGCTCGCCTCGCAGTCGGCGATGGCCGTGCTGGAGGGCGGCGGCAACGCCTATGACGCGGCGGTCGCCGCCGGATTCGTCCTGCACGTGGTCGAACCGCACCTCAACGGACCGGGCGGGGAAGTACCGGTGATCCTCGCCCCGGCGGGCGGCGAGGTCCGGGTGCTGTCCGGGCAGGGTCCGGCACCGGCCGGAGCCACCATCGCGCGCTACCGCTCGCTGGGCCTCGACCTCGTCCCCGGGACCGGACCGCTGGCCGCCGCGATACCGGGCGCCTTCGACGCCTGGATGGTGCTGCTCCGCGACTACGGCACCAAGTCGCTTGCCGACGTGCTGGCCTACGCCATCGGCTACGCCGAGGACGGCCACCCGCTGCTGCCCGCCGTCGGGGCGACGGTGGAGACGGTGCGCGAGCTCTTCGAGACCGAGTGGACCAGCTCCGCCGAGCTCTACCTGCCACTGCCCGAGCCCGGCGCCCTGTTCCGGAACCCAGCCCTGGCCGCGACCTGGCGCACCCTGCTGCGCGAGACGGCCGGGCTCTCCCGCGAGGCCGGGATCGAGCAGGCCCGGAGGATCTGGCGCGAGGGATTCATCGCCGAGGCCGTCGTCGACTTCGCCGCCAGGCCCGCGATGGACAGCTCCGGCGAGCGCCACGCCTCCACCCTCACCGCCGCCGACCTGGCCGGCTACGAGGCCCGGTACGAGGCCCCGGCGACCTACGACTGGAACGGCTGGACCCTCTGCAAGGCCGGCCCCTGGAGTCAAGGTCCGTCCTTCCTCCAGCAGTTGGCGCTGCTCCCGGAGGGGTTCGACTACTCCTCGGCCGACTCCCTGCACACCCTGGTCGAGGGCACCAAGCTCGCCATGGCTGACCGCGAGGCCTGGTACGGCGACACCGCCGGGGTCCCGCTCGCCGACCTGCTGTCCCGCGCGTACAACGACGAACGCCGGGCCCTGATCGGCCCGAAGGCGTCCTACGAACTGCGCCCCGGCAGCCCGGGCGGACGCACACCGCGGCTGCCGGACCGTCCCTTCGGCCAGGACGGGGCGGTTGAGCCCTCCGCGGGGACCACGGCCGGGGCCGGGGAGCCGACGGTCCGGTTCGACGGGCTGACCCGGGGCGACACCTGCCACCTCGACATCGTCGACCGCTGGGGCAACATGGTCGCGGCGACGCCCAGCGGGGGCTGGCTCCAGTCCAACCCGGTGATCCCCTCGCTCGGGTTCCCGCTCGGCACCCGGCTGCAGATGGCCTGGCTGCAGCCGGACCTGCCCAACTCGCTCACCCCCGGCCGCCGTCCGCGCACCACGCTCAGCCCGTCGCTCGCGCTGCGGGACGGCGCCCCGGTGCTGGCGTTCGGGACCCCGGGCGGAGACCAGCAGGACCAGTGGTCCCTGCACTTCTTCCTCGCCGTCGCGCTCGGCGGGCTCAGCCTCCAGGCCGCCATCGACGCGCCCAACTGGCACACCGACAGCTTCCCCAGCTCCTTCTACCCGCGGGAGATGCTGCCCGGCAGCGTCACCGTCGAGTCCCGGATCGGCGAGGAGACGATCGCCGCGCTGCGCGAACGCGGCCACGACGTCACCGTGGCCGGCCCCTGGACCGAGGGGCGGCTGTGCGCGGTCGCCCGCGACCCGGAGACCGGTGTGCTCTCGGCAGCCGCCAACCCGCGCGGGATGCAGGGCTACGCCGTCGGCCGCTGACGGTCGGAACTGGCAGACGAACGGGCCCCGGCAAGCATCGCCGGGGCCCGTTCGTCCAGCAGGCTCAGCCGGTGAAGGCGCCGAACGCCTTGGCGAAGTCGTACGTGGACTGCGCGATGCTGCTGCAGCTCGCGTCGGCCCAGGCCTGCGCCCCGCCCGAGCACTGCTTGTCGCGGGTCGCCGACCACATCGACAGCCAGGCCAGGTGCTTGCTGCTCGCGAACGTGGCCAGCTGCTTGGCGTCGGCGACGGTGAACACCTCGGTGCTGGTGTCATTGACGCCGATCATGGGCGTGACCGCGACATGCTTCCAGGCATCCGCGTCGGAGAGCCCGAAGATGCTCTTGACCTGGGCCTGGGTGGCCGTGGCGGCGTCAATGGCGTAGGTGCCCATCCGGCCGCTGGGGCTGGGGGCGGCACCGTCGCCGTAGTCCATCGCCATGATGTTGACCGCAGCCACCGAGACGCCGTTGGACTTGGCGTTCTGCAGCAGGTCGGTGCCGGACTGGACCAGGCCGGAGGGCAGCACCGGGAGGGTGTAGGAGACCTCCAGCGTCTTGCCCTTGGCCTTGGCGGTGGCCTGGAGCTGGGCTATCGCCTGGTTGCGCCGGGTGATCCCGGCGGTGTCGGTGGTCGCGCCGCCCTCGACATCAAAGTCGATCTTGGTCAGCCCGTAGGCGTCGATGACCTTCTGGTAGGCCGCCGCCAGGCTGCTCACCGAGCTGCAGGACTCCGCCAGTTCGGTCCCGTTCGCACCGCCGAAGGACACCCGGACGTCGCCGCCGGCCGCCCGCAGCTGGGCGATCTGGCCGGGGACGCCGGTGCTGTCGATCGGGCTGACCCCGCCCCAGGCCGGGGTGCAGGACCCTCCGGCGAGGACGAAAGCCAGGTTGTAGCTCTTGGCGCCACCGGCCTTGGCCGCGGCCAGGGTGTCGAACGCCGGGTACAGGGAGGTGTCGACATAGGGCGAGAAACCGCTGGTCGCGGTGCTGCCAGTGCCACTGCCGCCGCCGGACGTGGGGGTCGGCGTGGGGGTGGGCGTCACCGACTTGGTCGGAGTCGGCGTGGGCGTCGGGGTGGCCGATTTGGTCGGCGTGGGCGAGGCCGAGTGCGAGGCGGAGGCCGACGAGGTCGGCTGGCCGCTGGGCGTCGGCGCACTGCCGGTGGAACAGCTCGCCCCGTTGATCGTGCAACCGGTGGGCGCGCCCGAACCGGAGACCACAAAGCCCACGACCGCGTGCTGGCCGGCGCTGAGGGTGCTGTCCCAGTTCGCGGGAGTGACCGTGATGTGGCCGCCGCTCGCGGTGAAGGTCGCGTTCCAGAGCGAGCTGATGGTCGCCCCGGCCGGGAGGTCGAACGCCAACTTCCAGCCGCTGACCGTGGATCCGCTGCTGTTGTTGATGTCGTACTGCCCGCTGTAGCCGTTCCCCCAGTCGCTGGTCGTCGAGTACACCGCGCCGACCGTGGCCGCGCTGGCGCTCGATGCGAGCGCCACGACCGTGCCGCCGACCAGCGCCGCGGCGACGGCCGAGGCACCGATGACGGTTCCGCGGCGGGAACGCCGCCGACGCGAACCGGCAGAAGTGCGGGAGCGGTCTCGGGAGTGTGACGTCATACGAGTTGCCTCCGGTGCGCTTGCGCTTGCACGGATCTCTGCGGATCCCTGGAGGCCGGGTCGTCTGGGGGTGGAGCGAGGAGCGGCACCCTCCTGGCGAAAGCCCGCTCCCGGCCCGATCAACCCGGCCGCCGCCGACGCTACCGGCCGGTCACCCCCACAAACCCCATGCTCAGACTGCGGTAGAGCCCCCTTACGACCCCGTTAAGGAATCTCCGGTTCCGGCCCTCGCGGTCAGCCGCTGCACCACCAGAGGATGTGGGCGGTGCACTCGGCCGTGGGGGTGGGTGAGGGCGGGGAGGGCTTGGGCGAGTGGGTGGCTGTCGGCGAGGCGGGCGGGGCGGAGGGCGAGGCGGAAGCGCTGGGCTTTCGGGTGCCCGTCGCCCGGGGCGCGGACGGGCTGGCGCTCGCGGTGGCCGAGTGCGAACTCGACGCGGACGGGGAAGTCGTCGCCGGGTCCGTGGCGTCGGTCGCGGCGCCGGCGCCGGGCACCGTGGGGGACGGGCTCGCCGTGCCGCTGGCGCCGGCCGAGCCGGTCCGGCCGGCCTGCAGGTCCGCGGTGGGGGGTGCGGAGGAGTGGAGCGCCAGCGCACCGGCGCCGGCGATCACCGCGATCGCCGCCGCGGCCAGCACCAACGCCCAACGGCCGCGCCTGGACCTGCTGTTGCGCCGCTGCCGGCGCCGAGCGGTGGAGCGGCCGGCCCCGAGGGGTGGCGGAGGGGTGCCGTACGCCGACTCCGACGTCAGGTCGGAATCAGCGAAGAGCGCCTGCTCACCGGATTCCGCTGTCGCCCCGGCGACCGGCTCCCCGATGGGCCGCCCGCATCCCGGGCAGTTCAGGGCGCCGTTGAGATGGCGCCTACAGGAGGAGCAGTAGTTCATACGGACTTCCGTGCAGGGAGGCGTGGGCTGCCGCCCATGGTTTCCCCCACACCCTAAGCTGACCAGAACATGATCGAACAGCTGATCCACGTGTGATTTATGGGGAGAAACGGTGCGCTCCGCTGGTCAGCGGCCCATCCGCCGCAACCGACCCGCACGGGCAGTCACACAGCTGTTCCACATAGTCACCCCGGCGGTCAGCAACTCGCGTACCGCGGCCCGCTCCTCCGGGGTCCAGGTGGCGATCTCGTCCCCGAAGAGCTTGTCGTAGGCGCTGTTGTGCACCGCGCCCTGCGCGGGCAACTGCTGCCAGGCGTCCAGGCCACGGGCCAGGTCCTCCAGGAAGTTCCACGCCTCCAGCACCCAGCCCGCCTCGATGCCCCGCTCGGCCGGACCCTTCAGCCACCGCTCCACCTGCGCCAGCCCGACGAACGCCGGGCCGCGTGCGGCCAACCGCTCACCGCGGCCCCGCAGGAACCGGGACGCCTGCCCCTCGTTCCGGAACACCGGCAGCACCCGCCCGCCCGCTCCCTGCACGGTCAGCACCCGGTCCTGCTCAGCCTCCTCCGAGCCGGCCCACACCACCACGGCGTCCCGCTCCCGCCCCTGCACCCGTATCCCCCACAACATCCCCGTCCCCCTCACCTTTCGCCGGCGTCGATGCGCCCCGTGCTGTCGCGTGATGGGGGCTCAGTCACGGCTCCAGGCGGGCCAGGGCGGCGTCGATCCTGGCGAGGGTGCGGGCGCGGCCCAGGGCTTCGAGGGACTCGAAGAGGGGGAGGCCGACGGTGCGGCCGGTGACCGCGACCCGGATCGGGGCCTGGGCCTTGCCCAGCTTCAGGCCGTTCTTCTCGCTGACGGCCTCCAGCACCGCCTTCAGCCCCTCCGCCCGCCAGGACGGGCCCTCGGCAAGCGCGGCCAGCGCGGCCCGCGCGTCGCGGAGGATCCCGGCGGCCCCCGGCTTCATCGCCTTGGCCCACCCGGCCTCGTCGTCAACCGGCTGGTCCAGGAACAGGAAGTCCACATAGGCGGTGATCTCCGACAGCACCGTGATCCGGGTCTGCGCGAGCGGCGCGACCGTCTCGAAGAGCGCCTGGTCGAAGGACTCGGCCGGCCACGGCGCGTGCGGGGCGCGGAGCCAGGGGGTGCAGGCGGCGACGAACGCGGCCGGGTCCAGCGCGCGGATGTACTCGCCGTTGAACGCGGCCAGCTTCTTCACGTCGAAGAACGCGGAGGAGCCGTTGACGTCCTTGATGTCGAAGAGCTGCTCAAGCTCCGCGTAGGGACGGATCTCGCGGTCCTCGCCCGGTCCCCAGCCCAGCAGCATCAGGTAGTTGACCATGGCCTCGGGCAGGTAGCCCTCGGCGAGGTAGTCCTCCAGGGCGACCTTGTCGCGGCGCTTGGACAGCTTCTGCCGCTTCTCGTTGACGATCACCGGCAGGTGCGCCCAGACCGGCGGCACGGCGCCCAGCGCCTCCCACAGCAGCTGCTGCTTGGGGGTGTTCGACAGGTGCTCCTCGCCGCGGATCACCTCGGTGATGCCCTCGTCCAGGTCGTCGACCACGTTGGCGATCAGGAACACCGACGAGCCGTCGCCGCGCGCGATCACAAAGTCCTCGATGGCGGCGTTCGGGAAGGACGGCTCGCCGCGGATCAGGTCCACCACGACCGTGCTGCCCTCGTCCGGGGTGCGGAACCGCAGCGCCCGACCCGCCTCGTACTCGAGTCCCCGGTCACGGCAGAAGCCGTCGTACCCGAGCTGCGCGGACCCGGTGCGCTCGGCGACCTGCTCGCGGGTGCAGTCGCAGTAGTACGCCCGCCCGGCCGCCAGCAGCTGCAGCCCGGCCTGCCGGTGCCGCTCGGCGTTCTGCGACTGGAAGTACGGGCCCTCGAACGCCGGGTCGGACTCGTCGATGCCGATGGCCGCGAGCGCGCTGACGATGCCGTCGATCCACTCCGGCTTGTTGCGCGCCGCGTCGGTGTCCTCGATCCGCAGCACGAACGTGCCGCCGGCCTTGCGCGCCACCGCCCAGTTGTAGAGGGCGGAGCGGGCCCCGCCGACATGGAACATGCCGGTCGGAGAAGGGGCGAAGCGAACGCGGACCGGGGCAGCAGACATGCCGCAGATCCTACCGAGCCCCAGGTCGGGACCGCGTCCGAACCGGGCCAGGACCGCCACCGCACCCGCCCGGGCACCGGGCGGCAACCGGGACCCGGCGGTAAAATCCTGCCTATGGGAGAGCGTTCCGCTGCTCCGGAGCTGGTGCTCAGGACGGACGGCGACTCACAGCTGATCAGCCCCAGCCGGTCCTACCAGCTGGGGCGGGACCCCCTGAGCGACATCGTCCTCGCCGACCCCCGGGTCTCCTGGCACCACGCGGTCCTGCACGCCGACAGCACCCACTGGACCCTGGACGACGTCGGCAGCAGCAACGGCACCTACGCCGACGGCCACCAGGTCGAGCACCTGGACGTCGGCGCCGGCAGCCTGCTGCGCTTCGGCGACGCCGTGGACGGTGCCTGGGCCGCGCTGAGCGAGCTGCCCCGGCCGACGGAGCAGCGCGCCGTACCGGCCTCCCCGTCCGCGCTGACCGCCCTCACCGGCTCGTTCCGGCAGCCGACCAGGATCCGGCGGCTGCCCACCCGGGTGCTGCGGATCGGCCGTGCCTCGGACAACGACCTGGTGGTGCCCGACCTGACCGTCTCCCGCAACCACGCCGAGCTCCGGGCCAGGCCGGACGGCGGCTACGAGATCGTCGACCTGGCCAGCCACAACGGGACCCATGTCAACGGCAGCCCGGTCGACCGCGCCCCGTTCGGGCCGACCGACCTGCTCGGCATCGGCCACTCCGTCTTCTGCCTGGTCGGCGACGAGCTCCAGGAGTTCGTGGACACCGGCGAGGTCACCCTGGACGTGGCCGGCCTGGTGGTCGAGGTCGGCGAGGACCGGCGCACCCTGCTCGACTCGGTGTCCTTCCCGGTCGGCCAGAAGAGCATGCTCGCGGTGGCCGGGCCGAGCGGCGCGGGCAAGTCCACGCTGCTCAACGCGCTCACCGGGCTGCGCCCCGCGGACCGGGGCACCGTGCACTACGACGGCCGCGACCTCTACCGGGACTACGCGGAGCTGCGCAGCCGGATCGGCCTGGTCCCGCAGGACGACATCCTGCACACCCAGCTGACCGTGCGCAGAGCCCTCGGCTACGCCGCCGAGCTGCGCTTCCCGGGCGACACCACCGCCGCCGAGCGCCAGGGCCGGGTCGAGGAGGTGATCTCGGAACTGGGCCTGGGCCAGCGCGCCGACCAGGTGATCTCCAGCCTCTCCGGCGGCCAGCGCAAGCGGGTCAGCGTGGCCCTGGAACTGCTCACCAAGCCCTCGCTGCTGTTCCTGGACGAGCCCACCTCCGGCCTCGACCCCGGCATGGACCGCTCGGTGATGCACATGCTGCGCAGCCTCGCGGACGACGGCCGCACCGTGATCGTGGTGACCCACAGCGTGCTCAGCCTGGACGTCTGCGACCGGCTGCTGCTGCTCGCCCCCGGCGGCCGGGTCGCCTTCTACGGTCCGCCGGACGAGACCCTGTCCTTCTTCGGTTTCGCCGACTGGCCGGACGCCTTCGAGTCCTTCGAGAACGACACCGGACGCGACTGGGCCGGCCAGTTCCTCGGCTCCGCCCCGCACCGGCAGTACGTCGCCTCGGTGATGGAGCAGCCCGGCCGGACCGGCCCGCAGGCCCGTCCGGCCGTCCCGTCCGCCCCCGCGCAGAGCTGGGGCTCGCAGTTGGGCACGCTGGTCCGGCGCTACTCCGCGGCGCTGGCGGCGGACCGCACCTTCCTCGCCATCATGGTGGCGCTGCCGTTTGTGATGGGCGCGATGGCCCGCGCCCTGGCCGGAAGCAGTCTGACCGCGACCACGGCGCTGAACGCCCTGCTCATCGTGTGCGTCGGCTGCGTACTCACCGGCGCGGCCAACGCGGTGCGCGAACTGGTCAAGGAACGGGTGATCTACCAGCGGGAGAGAGCCGTCGGCCTGTCCCGCTCCGCCTACCTCTGCTCCAAACTCGTGGTGCTGGGCACGGTGACCGTGGTGCAGGCGGTGGTGCTCACCATGGTCGGACTGTTCGGCGTCAAGCTCCGACCACAGGGCGGCGGCGTGCTGATGCCGCCGCTGCTGGAGATCACCCTCGCCGCCGCGCTGCTCGCCTTCACCGCGATGGCCCTGGGGCTGCTGGTCTCGGCCCTGGTCAAGAAGGAGGAGGTGACCATGCCGCTGCTGGTGCTGCTGGCCATCGTGCAGGTGGTGTTCTGCGGCGCGCTGCTCCCCCTCGACGGCGTCCCGGTGCTCAACCAGCTGTCCTGGCTGGTGCCCTCGCGCTGGGCCCTGGGCGCCATGGCCAGCACCGTCGACCTGCACCGGATCGTGCCCGGCACCCTCACCGACGACCCGCTGTTCGCCCACACCGCCGGCACCTGGCTGCTGGACATGGGCATGCTGGTGGTGCTCTCCACCGTGTTCTCGCTGGCCGTCGCCCGCCTGCTGCGCAGGCATGAACCCGCTGTCATGCGGAAGTAGCGCAGCAGCTCGGAGGGATGGGACGTCCTATGGACACGTTCGAGTTCCGGCCCACCCATGTGGTGCCCGCGGAGGGCCTGCCCACCTGGGCCGGTCCCGACCCCTCCGAACCGTCCACCCCGCTCGACCCGCTGCTGCCGGTGCAACTGACCGACAGCCGCGGCGACTGGGCCCGCGTGCTCTGCTCCAACGGCTGGTCCGCCTGGGTGGACGGCCGCCTGCTGGTCTCCCTGCCGCAGCGCCCGCCCGGCACGGAGCACCCGCTCACCCGAACGGCGGATCCGCGCCCGATGCTGGCGAAGCTGGAACGGGCGCTCGCGGAGTACCGCGCCAGGCTGGACGAGCTGGCCGACGGACGGCTCGACCTGGAGACCTTCCGCAGCCGCACCCGAGACGTCCGCCTCGGCGCCGTCGTCGACGGTGACGCCGCATGGCTGCTCGACCTCGAACAGGGCCGCTGGTTCTACTGCGACGGCGCCCAGCTCAGGACCTACGCCACCGTGGACGTCCCGCCGGTGGAGCCCTGATGTCGGCCCCGCTCCCGCTTCCGCCCTCCGACATGATCGGCCGGAGGATCGCCGGCTACCGGCTGGAACGGGAGATCGGCCGCGGCGGCATGGCCGTGGTCTACCAGGCCGAGGACCTGCGCCTGGGCCGCACCGTCGCGGTGAAACTGCTGGCGCCCGAACTCGCCCGCAACGACCTCTTCCGCAAGCGCTTCGAGTACGAGTCGCATGTCGCCGCGTCCATCGACCACCCGCACATCGTCCCGGTGTTCGACGCCGGCGAGGCCGAGGGCGTCCTGTTCATCGCGATGCGCTACGTCCACGGGCGCGATCTGCGGGTGCTGCTGGACCGCGAGGGACCGCTCTCGCTCCAGCAGGCCACCCGGATCGCCGCCCAGGTCGCCTCGGCCCTGGACGCGGCCCACGCCCACGACCTGGTCCACCGGGACGTCAAACCCGGCAACATCCTGGTCGCCGAGGGCACCGACAGCGACCACCCGGAGCACGTCTACCTGACCGACTTCGGCCTGACCAAGAAGTCCCTCTCGCTGACCGGCCTGACCACGGTGGGCCAGTTCGTCGGGACGGTCGACTACGTGGCGCCCGAGCAGATCTCCGGACGGCCGGTGGACGGCCGCTGCGACGTCTACAGCCTGGGCTGCGTGGTCTTCGAATGCCTGGCGGGCGGTTCGCCGTTCCGCCGGGAGGACGAACTGGCCATGCTCTGGGCCCATCTGCACGAACCCCCGCCCCCGCTCCCCCGGCACCGGACGAGCCGCCCGGGCCTGCCCCAACTCCCGGACCTGCCTGAGGCGTTGGACGCGACCCTGGCCAAGGCGCTGGCGAAGACCCCCGACGAACGCTACGACAGCTGCCTCGCCTTCGTCGCCGCGGTACGCGCGGCGGGCACGGTCGGCGCGCACAGCGCCGCGGCGGCGGTCCGTGAACCCACCCGCCTGGTCCCCGTCCTCCGCCACCCCCCACCCCCACCCCCCTGGGCCACCCCCGTCTACGCCACAGCCCCCGACCCCACCGCTGAGCCCAACACCCCACCCACCTAAGGAGCGCACCCGACCCACCCGCTCAACACCCCACCCACCCAAGGGGCGCGGGGAACTGCGCGCCCAACCAGGCCCCACCCGCACCCGCCCGCAAAGCCCAGCCACCCGCCTACCGCTCCCCCACGCCCCGCCGGAATCGCCCACCCACCGCACCCCCGACCAACCCCGCCAACGCCCCCCACAACGCCCCGAGCAGCACCTCCCGCAGCAGATCCGCATGCAGCGACACCGACCCGGCCACCACCCCATTCCCACCGCCGCCCCCACCGCCACCCCCTCCCAGCAACCCCCCGAGCTCGTCCAACCCCCCACCCCCGCCGACCCCGAGCAGCCCGAGCCCGTACCCCGCGGACACCCGC
>NZ_JBHEZX010000039.1:0-4911 GCF_042511045.1 Streptacidiphilus alkalitolerans | reverse complement strand
TCTGGTTGGCCTGGCCGTTGCAGTCCCAGATCTGCAGCTGCGTGCCCGCGGTCGCGGTGGAGTTCGGCACGTCCAGGCACTTGCCCGCACCCACCGCGTGCAGCGCACCCGTGGTTGCGCCGCCGCCCCCGCCGCTGCTGCCGCCGGCGACGCGGAACATGGCGGTGGCGTGTGCCGGGACCGAGGCGCTGATGGTGCCCGTGGTGGTCGAGGCCGCACCGGACCACAGGTCGGTGAGGTTGTAGCTGGACGATCCGGTCTTGCCGATCGCGGCGGCGGAGGTGCTGATGGTGGCGGTCGATCCGGTCTCGTTGAACAGGGCCACCGAGACGTCGCCGTTCGCCAGCGGCTTGGCCAGCACGTCGAGACCGCCGCTGGAGGACACCATGGTGCCCTGCTTGCCGAGGGCGTCCTGGTCCACCGCGATCACCCGGGCATTGGTCAGGGTGGAGAGGGTGGTCGCGCTCGCCGAGGCGATGTTGGTGCCGGCGATCAGCGGAGCCGCCATCTCCGACCACAGGCTGAACTCCGAGCGGCTCTCGTCGGCACTGAGGGAGCCGTTGCCGACCTCGAGCATGTCCGGGTCGTTCCAGTGGCCGGGCCCGGCATAGGCGGCCAGCTGCACATTGCTGTGGAAGATCGACAGCATGCTGGAATAGCTGGGGTTGATGTCACCGGTGGTGCGCCAGCTGTTGCCGATGGCGGCGCCCCAGGTCCAGACGCTGTCCTGGCCCCAGCTGCACAGGCTGAACAGGATGGGTCGGCCGGTCGCGGCCAGGGCGTCGCGCATCGTGGTGTAGCGGGTCTGCGCGGGGGTCTCGTTGCCGTTGGGGCAGGAGTTCAGCGCACAGCCCGGCCCCGCGTAGCAGTTGTCGTACTTCAGGTAGTCCACGCCCCAGGAGGCGAAGGACTGGGCATCTGCGGTCTCGTGCCCGAGGCTGCCGGGGTAGCCCCCGCAGGTCTGCAGCCCGGCATCCTCGTAGATGCCCAGCTTCAGGCCCAGCGAGTGGACGTAGTCGGCGGTGCCCTTGATCCCGTCCGGGAATTTGCTGGGATCCGGTACCAGACGCCCGTCGGAGCCCCGCGAGTGGGTCATCCAGCAGTCGTCGATGTTGACGTAGGAGTATCCGGCGCTCTGCATGCCGTTGTTGTGCATGGCCAGCGCCGTGCTCTTGATCAGCGACTCGGAGACATTGCAGCCGTAGGCGTTCCAGTCGTTGAAGCCCATCTGCGGGGTGAGGGCCGCGCCGTTGCCCAGTGCGGCAGCCGGTGTGGCCGTGCCCGGGGAGAGCAGAGGAACCGCCAGGGACAGCAGGAGTGCGGAGAGCACGCAGGCAAGCGTCCTCCACAGGCGAGTCCGCGGCGATGGCCGTCCGACGCGCAGGTTCGGGTGGAGCATGGGGTCGCCTCCTGGGGGAAGTGGTGGGGCAAGGGCGTGGGCCCCGGGCCCGGCCCTGGGGCCGGGCCCGGGGCCCACGTGTGGAGGAAGCTAGTTGAGGGTCCACTGCTGGTTGCTCTGGCCGTTGCAGGTCCAGAGCTGGACCAGGGAGCCGTTGGCGGTGGCCGCTCCGCTCACGTCCAGGCACAGGCCGGACTGGACGCCGGTGACGGTGCCGTTGGAGTTGAGGTTCCACTGCTGGTTGGTCTGGCCGTTGCAGCTGTAGATGATCGCCTTGGTGCCGTTGACGGTGCCCTTGGCGTTGGCGTCCAGGCACAGGGTGGTGCCGCCGACCGTGGTCGTCAGCTCGTTGGAGGAGGTGTGCGTCCAGGTCTGGTTGGCCGCGCCGCTGCAGTCCCAGATCTGCTGCTGGGTGCCCAGCGTGGTGGTCGAGTTGGGGTCGTCCAGGCACCTGCCCGCACCCACCGCGTGCAGCGCACCGGTTGAACCCGAACCCGAGGACGAGCCGCCGTAGCCGACCGAGGTGATGTTGGCCTGGACGGCGTTCTCGGTGGCGTCGGAGGGGTAGCCGGAAGTCATGACACCCTCGTAGAAGGTGCCTTGGGCGCCCCTGCTGTTGTCGCCGCCGATGCCGAGGATGATGGCGCCCTGCTTGCGCATCGGGTTGTAGCCGGAGACGTTGGGACGCACTCCGCTGTAGTAGGTGGACAGACCGCCGGACTGGGCGTTGCCGGCCCGGATGGCCCACTGGTTCGCGCCGCCCTTGACGATGGCGGTGACATAGCGGGAGGTGATCGACGGGTCGCCGGAGTTGAGGTGCTGGTTGACGCCGGAGAACAGTCCGTTCTCCAGGTCGGCCATGACCCAGGGGCCGTTGCCCGAGCCGTATCCCCAGACCCTGATGTTGCCGAAGTTGATGGCTTCCATGGTGCCGTTGCCATCGTCGTTGTTGTTGGTCTCGGCGTTGCCGTAGTCGAAGCAGCAGCCGCCGTTGAAGTGGGTGCCGTCGAAGATGGCGTACATGCCCTCGGGGTTGTCGCCGGTGGCGATCCCGTTGGTCTGGTCGTTGCGGTAGCCGGTGCCCGGGGCGACGAAGACGCCGTAGGCCTTGTGGCCGCCGACGGTGGTGGGCGCGGCGGTGGCGTCGGCCAGGTTGTCGGGACCGCCGGAGGCGCCGCCGCCGGGCGCCTGGGTGAGGTTGTTGCCCCGCCCGGACTGGTCGTAGATGACGGTGATGACGCAGCTGGTCCCCGCACAGAAGGAGTCCTGGGCGGCGGCATTGGCGTAGCCGCCGGCGCTCAGGAGACCGATGTTCTGAGTCGCGTTGTCCGAGGCCCGCCTGACCTGGTAGAGCGCTCCGTTGTAGGCGCCGTACAGGGCCCGGGTCGTGCTGTGCGCCGCCACGCAGGGCGTCCCGCCGCTGGCATAGATGTCGCACGGCCCGTTCGTGGCAGCCTGCGCGGAACCGGCCGTCGCCGCGGCACCCGCCAGGCCCCCGACGAGGAGGACTGCTGCGGCTGCGGCGCGCGCGAGGATGCTCGTCCTGCGGTACCACGGGCGCTCGGACGAGCCCGCGGGCGTCTCGTACGTCATTTCCATCTGATCTCCTTGTGTGCATGACAAGTGTGCCGATATGCGACCCCGTGGTTATGGGACCGCGGTCTCTCCCGGGGAATTCCGGGACGACAGTAGGAGGGCAGGGGAAGGCGCTGTATCCGGCCTGCCTCAGAGTTTCCGATGGAATCGGTTCGGAAAGGCGGCCCGTATTTCCCTGCTCATGCTTTCCTGCGACCCGCAGGCCGGCGGTCGCCAGAAGGAGGCCATTGGGTCGCAAATGCCTTTCCCGCGCCCGTCGGACCGCTGCGCCCTCCGCTGATTTGTGACCAGGTAAGTTTCACGCCGGGGAATGTTCGCCTCTGCCTGACAGCCCTGCGGGCAACCAGGGGCGGCGCTCTTGTTCGCATATAAGCCTCCGGCGTGCAGCTGGTGGGAGAATGATGTTAGCGCTAACATTCTTTTGCGGGGAGAACTCTGAACAGTAGACGGCTTTCCCCCTGACATTTGGAGCCTCCAACACCCCGCACCCACTGTCAACCCTTCTTGCAAAAGTACGCGCTTCGAGGGTGCCGTCCCGAATGTTTCGGTGTCCGCCCACGTTCTTGACGCCGTCGGCCCCGTCTGTTTACCTGATTCATCGCGGACCCTGTCGGCCGGGACTTTCCCGTCGAACATGATTGCCTGTTCTCCGCGCCACGCGTATGAGATCGCTCCGGGCAGCGGCATGCGCGTATCTCCCGGGTATCCCGGATTCATCGCTGGAGGTCACATGACCACGCATTCCCGCCTCACCCGCCTATGGCGCTCACGGCTCGGCGCATCCACGGCGCTCCTCGCCGTCGCCGCGGCCCTCGCCCTGGGCACCGCCGGAACCGCCCACGCGGCCACGTCGCTCCGTACCCTCGCCGAGGCGCAGGGCCGCTACTACGGCACCGCCCTGACGGTGTCCGACCTGTCCAATACGAACGAGACCAACATCGCCGGCGCCCAGTTCGACGCACTCACGCCGGGCAACGAGATGAAGTGGGACACCACCGAGCCCGGCAACGGCCAGTACAACTTCGGCCCCGGCGACCAGATCGCGTCGTACGCCAAGGCCCACGGCATGCGCGTACGGGGTCACAACCTGGTCTGGCAGAACCAACTGCCCGGCTGGGTCTCCAACCTGCCGCTCAACCAGGTGCAGGGGGCCATGGACGCCCACATCACCACCGAGGTCAGCCACTACAAGGGCCAGATCTACGCCTGGGACGTGGTCAACGAACCCCTCAACGGCGACGGCTCCTTCGTCAACGACGTGTTCTACAGGGCCATGGGCACCAACTACTTCGCCGAGGCCCTGCGCACCGCGCACGCGGCCGACCCGAGTGCCCGGCTCTACATCAACGACTACGGGATCGAGGGCCAGAACGCCAAGAGCAACGCGCTGTACAACCTGGCCAAGACCCTGCTCGTGCAAGGGGTGCCGCTGGGCGGCATCGGCTTCGAGAGCCACTTCATCGTCGGACAGGTGCCCTCGGACTTCCAGGCCAACATGCAGCGCTTCGCCGCCCTCGGCCTGGACGTCGCGGTGACGGAACTCGACGACCGCATCCAACTGCCGGCCTCCAGCGCCAACCTGCAGCAGCAGGCCACCGACTACGGCAATGTCACCAAGGACTGCCTCGCGGTGTCACGCTGCGTCGGCATCTCGCAGTGGGGGATCGACGACGCCAACTCCTGGATCGACGGCACCTTCCCCGGCTGGGGCGCGGCGACGATGTACGACCGTAACTTTCAGCCGAAGCCGGCCTACTCCGCCACCGCCACCGCGCTCGGTGGTTCGTCCTCGGGTTCGGGTTCGACGGGTGCGCTGCACGCGGTGGGTGCGGGCAAGTGCCTGGACGTGCCGAACTCCTCGGCGACCGCGGGCACGCAGCTGCAGATCTGGGACTGCAACGGCCAGGCCAACCAGG
>NZ_JBHEZX010000038.1:0-5758 GCF_042511045.1 Streptacidiphilus alkalitolerans | reverse complement strand
TGTGCGCCGGCGGTGGGTGCGGGGTCGGGGGACACGCTGGGGGCGCCGGGCTTGGTCGGGTCCCAGGTGAAGGTGCACGCGGTGGACCAGCTCTTGGAGGCCAGGGTGCCGTCGCTGCTTCTGACGATGAAGGAGAAGGTGGTGGCCGCGCCGCCGGCCCGGGCCTTGTAGAAGGACTCGGGCACGGTCAGGACGGCGGACTGCCCGGAGCCGCCGGTCCAGGTGTTGGAGGCGATGCCGTTGGCGGGGGTGAGCAGGTTGGTCTTGGTGCTGTCCGAAGTCTTGTAGAGGTCGATGGTGGTGGTCAGCGAGCTCTTGGTGACGGTGGACTGGACGGCGTACAGGGTGACGCTGGTGTCGCCCAGCACGGTGCTGGTGCAGTTGGTGGCCGGTGAGGTCTTCAGCCCGGTGGGGGTGTTGGGGTACTGGTCGTAGGTGACGGTCAGCTGGGCGGTCTTGGGGTCGAACTGCTTGAAGGCGTAGTCGTCGGTGTGGTCGGCGGCGCGCATGACCAGGGTCTGGGTGGCCTTGCTCGCGGTGACGTCATTGGTGATCTCGGTCTTGACGTCGAAGGGGGGAGTGCTGTTGGCGGGGCAGCTGGAGTTGTAGCCCAGGGCGAAGGAGTGCGAGTCGACGCTGCTGCCGAGGTTGTTGACCCAGGCGTTCCAGGTGGCGTTGGCGGAGGTGAGGACCTGGCTGGGGGCGTAGAGGTTGACGGTCTGGTTGTGGCCGGAGGTGGGGCAGGCCCAGGAGTAGTCCTCTTTGATGCCGAAGGTGGCGGCGTAGATCTGGGCGCCGCGCAGGGTTGTGAGGTCGATGGGGAAGTCGAAGATGCTCATCGCTTCCCCCTGTACGTCGCCGCTGTTGCCGACTTCGGTGTCGCCGGTGTAGGAGACGCTCTTCTTCCAGTAGCTGTCACTGGCGACGCCTGAACCCGGGCTGGACCAGCCGGTGTTGCCGTACTCCGGGGAGAGTGTCGGGTCCAGGTAGACCGGCCAGGTTGTATCGGGGGCTGTGAGCAGGGCGCTGGGCTCGTCCAGGGAGATGGATCCCGGGCTGGTATCGACCTTGAGCGTGGCGACATGGGCGTCGCGACCGGGAGCGTCGACCGTTGAGGCGGGAGCCTGGTCCTCCGCGGCGCTCTGGGGGGCGACTGCGCTCTGGGCCTTGGCGGCGGCGCGGCTGCCACTGGTGGTGGATGCGGCAGCTGCGGGTGCGGTGGCCGAGTCCCAGGCGAGGGGGGTGGGTGCGGTGTAGACAGGGTGGCCGGCAGCGTCGGTGACGGCGAGGTTCCCGGCGGTGTCGGACTGGACCTTGAGTCCGCGAGTGGTGGTAGTGGTGCTGGTGAGCAGGCTTGCCAGTTGGGGGTTGTCGGCTGCTTCAGGGGTGCGGACGGTGAAGACGTCGCTGACCGCTCCGCTGGTCTGGACGGTCACGGTCAGGTCCACGCCGGGCAGGACGTCGGCGTACACGGCGCTGGAACCGGACACGGTGGGGTGGGGGAGGGTGACCGGCAGGGACAGCGACAGGCCCTGGCCGCCGGTGTAGAGCGACGCGAATGGGGCGCTGCCGCCCCCCGACAGGACCACCTGGTTCAGCGAGGCGGCCGGGGACAGGGTGCCGTCCGGGTTGGTCCTGAGGGTGGCGTCCAGGTCCGCCCACTTCCCGTGCTGGCGCACGCGGGTGGGGACGGCCGACTCGGTCAGCGTCAGGGTCCCGTCCGGATTCGCCTCGGTCAGCGAGGTCGTCGAGGTCAGTGAGGTGACCTCCACCGGTTTGCCGGTGGACTTCGCGCGCGCCGCGGCCTGCTGCGCGGACAACAGCCCTGCAGGCGCCGCTGCAGGAACCACGGCCTTGCCGGCGGCCGCCGCAGCAGCGTGAGGCGCGGTGGCTGTGAGTGAGGCTGCGGCGAGCGCGACGGCCAGCAGCGCCGTCACCCCTCTGCCATGTGCGTACAAACGTTGCTGAAGTGCCATTGCCCTTTTTGTTCCTATCAGCCCGATCCGAGGTGCGCAGATCGCCCCCGTCACCGCGAGTATCGCCGGATGAGATCTTCCCGTGCCTCTCTCTAGGACAGCGGTAATGGCCTAATGGTCGGATTCATGACTTTCGTCATCGAACCTTGGGGGAATCTTTACCTATAGCGGCGAAGGCGCTGGCTGTGCGGCTGAGTGGGCTTGACCTATGGCCTCTATGGCTCTATCCGTAGACGACGGCCATGGGAGGTTTACTTGGGTCCGATCCGGGGCTGGGCCTTTGATATAGGGCTGTGGCGTACGTCACAGGAACATTTGCCAGATAAATTCAAGATATGGGTGGATTGCGCTTGAATCCGCTGAGGGAACTATTGCACCGCTGCTCGGCGCGACTGCTAGCGTCCACGTGATCAACGCTGACCCGGCATCTGTATGCGGCTGTGGCCCCAGCGTTCGCTGATCGGCGACATGGTCATCGGGACGCAGGGGGCAGTGGTGAAGGCCAGGCTTTGGTGGAGTGGGCACCGGTTGGTGTGGGTGCGGGTCGCGTTGCTTGTTGCGGCGGCGTTGATTGCCCAACTCGGGATCTCCTCCACTGCGTTGGCTGCTCCTGCGGTGGCGGTGGCGGGTGTGGCGCCGAAGCCGGCGTTGGGTCATCCGGTTCCGGTGACGGAGGTCAAATCCAAGGCGGCGGTTGCGCCGAAGCAGCCGAAGAATTACACCGCGACCGCGGCTGCGACGCGTTTCCCGGCGTCCTCGGCCGGGACGGTGCCGTTGAAGCAGGCGGCGGCGAAGGGGCAGGCGGCTGCCAATCCGGTGTGGGGGCAGGCGGTCCCGGACAAGAAGGGCGCCTACAGCGGTCCGTCCTCACTTGGCGTCAAGGTGCTGGCCCACAGCGCGGCTGCCGCTGTCGGTGTCAGCGGGGTCCTTGCCCAGGTGACACCGTCGGGTGCGGGGCGTGGTGCGGTGCGGGTGGGGGTGGACTACTCCTCCTTCGCCCAGGCCTACGGCGGTGACTATGCCTCGCGTCTGCGCCTGGTCAGCCTCCCGGCCTGTTCCCTGACGACTCCTCAGGTGGCGGCGTGCCGGGTGCAGACGCCGTTGGTGACGTCGAACGACGCGTCGGCGAAGTCCCTGTCCGCGACGGTGACCCTCGGGGCTGCTGCGGGGGTGGTGAAGCCGCTGTCCGCGACGGCGAGCCTGGGTGCGTCCGCCGTGCAGGGCGGTGCGATGGTGATTGCGGCGACGGCGTCGGTGTCCTCGGGTGACGGGGGCGGTGCGGGTGGGCAGTACGGTGCGACCTCGCTCAAGCCGTCCGGTTCGTGGACGTCGGGGGGCTCGTCGGGTTCCTTCGACTACTCCTACCCGATCACGGTCCCGCCGGCGGTCTCGGCCCTGGCTCCCAGCCTGGGCCTGTCGTACGACTCGGGCAGTGTGGACGGGCAGACCGCTTCCACCCAGTCGCAGTCCTCGTGGATCGGGGACGGGTGGTCGATGGGCGACTCCTTCATCGAGCAGTCGTTCGTGACCTGCGGTGACGACCCGGAGGGGGTGACGCTGCCGGCGGCGGACAAGACCGGTGACATGTGCTACGACGGGCCGTTGCTGACGCTGTCGCTGAACGGGTCCAGCACCCAGCTGATCTGGGACGCGACCAAGGGCACCGGGGGGACGTGGAAGCCGGCGAGCGACAACGGCGACGTGGTCAAGCACGTGACCGGCAGCAACAACGGCTCCGGCACGTACAACACGGACTACTGGACCGTGACCGACCGCTCCGGCACCGTCTACTCCTTCGGCCGCAATGAACTGCCCGGGTGGACCTCGGGCAAGCCCACCACCAAGTCGGTGGACTACGAGCCGGTGTACTCCGCCAACCCGGGTGACCCGTGCTACTCCGCCTCGGGGTTCACCTCCTCGGTGTGCACGATGGCCTACCGGTGGCACCTGGACTACGTCACGGATCTGCGTGGCAGTGCGATGTCGTACTACTACGGGCAGGACACCAACTACTACGCCGAGGACAACGGCGCGCACACCAACGTCCCCTACATTCGGGACTCGCACCTGGACCACATCGACTACGGCTTCACGGCCGGCAGCGCCTACGGGACGGTGCCGGAGAAGGTGGTCCTGAGCGCCGGTGAGCGGTGTGTGTCGGGCACCTGCGACCCGTTGAACGCGACCAACGCCCCGAACTGGCCCGATGTGCCGTTCGACCTGGTCTGCGCGCAGGGGGCGACCTGTACGAGTTACGGGCCTGCGTTCTTCTCGACGTTGCGGTTGACGAAGATCGAGACGGAGCAGTGGAACGGGACGAAGTACAACACGGTCGACTCGTGGGCGCTGGGGCAGTTGATTCCGACGACGGGGACGTTCAACACCTCGACGCTGTGGCTGAACACGATCACCCACACCGGTGACGACACCACCGCGGGCGGCCCGGCCGTGACGCTGCCGCAGGTCTCGTTCACGCCGACGATGCTGGCGAACCGGGTGAACTTCACCACCGGTGTCGGGGCGGGGCTGGGGCCGTTGAACCGGTACCGGATCGGGGCGGTGACCACCGAGACCGGCAGTGTGATCAGCGTCAAGTACGAGCTGAACAACCCGTGTACGGCGTCGGGTGTCGCTTCGCTGGTGCCGTCGACGAATACGTTGTCGTGTTTCCCGGTGGTGTGGGCGACCAATGGGGCGCCGTATACGGACTGGTTCAACAAGTACGTGGTGCAGTCGGTGTCGCAGTCGGATCCTTCGGGCGGGTCGGCGGGGTTGTTCACCGGGTACAAGTACGTCGGTGGGGGTGCGTGGCACTACGACGACAACGAGTTGGTGCAGGCGAAGTACCGTACCTACGGGCAGTGGCGCGGTTTCGGGGATGTGCAGACCCGGACCGGTCAGGGCACGGATCCGCTGACGGAGTCGGAGAGCTGGTACTACCGGGGCATGGACGGGGACTGGCTCTCGTCCACCTCCAACAGGTCGGTCTCCCTGACGGACTCGCAGGGCGGTAAGCACACCGACAGTGACCAGTTGGCCGGGAATCCGCTGGAGTCGGCCACGTACACCTACGACGGTGGGCCGGTCGACCATTCGAGTATCAACTCGTACTGGGTCTCTCCGGCCACGTTGAGTCGGACCCGCAGCGGGTTGCCGCCGTTGACGGCGAACGCGGTGGGGCAGGTGGAGACGTGGAGTCGGCAGGCGCTGACGGACACCTCGCCGACGACGTGGCGCACGACGGAGTCCGACAGCAGCTTCGACACCGATCCGGCCTCGGTGACGTTCGGGATGGAGTTGTACTCCTTCTCCCACGGTGACCTGGGCCTGGTCGGTACCGGGTCCTCGCAGGCGACCTGCACCCGGACGGTGTACGCCCCGGCGAACACGGCGTTGAACCTGGTCGGGCTGGTGGCCGAGACGGAGACCGACGACAAGCCCTGTGGCGGCACCTCCCCGGGTGGTTCCAGTGTCCCGACTGCGGCGCAGGTCAACGCGCTGACCGCGCCGGTGGGTCTGAACAAGGCCACTGACGTGGTGTCGGACACCCGGACGTTCTACGACAACCCGACCCTGGCGGCCACCTGGCCCCAGCCCACTTCCTTCACCTGGCCGCAGGCCGCGCCCACGTTGGGTGACGATTCGGTGGAGCAGGACGTGACCGGGTACAGCGGGGGTGCGTTCACCTACAAGACCAAGTCCGCCACCGTCTACGACGCCTACGGGCGTCCCACTGCCGCGTTCGACGCGAACGGGAACGAGACCGACACCTCGTACACCAC
>NZ_JBHEZX010000037.1:0-5874 GCF_042511045.1 Streptacidiphilus alkalitolerans | reverse complement strand
GGGAGGCGTGCAGCAGGATGCGGTTCGCCGCGCCGCTGAAGCCGTGGTCCCGGACCAGGTCGGTGATGCCCCGGTGGGTCAGTGCCACCCCCTTGGGGACACCGGTGGACCCGGAGGTGAACAGCACACACGCCAACGCGTCGGAGTGGACGGCGCCGGTGTCGCCCGCGGTGCCGCGGGCGTCCGGGTCCAGGACGGGGAGGTCGGTGGGGTGGGGCCGATCAGTGATCAGCAGTTGGGCGTCGGCCTGGGCCAGCACGGTGGTGTGTCGTTCGTGCGGGGCGTGGTGGTCCAGCGGCACATACACCCCGCCGGCCTTGAGGACCGCCAGCGCGGTCACGACCGTTCTCCACGAGCGTTCGAGCAGGATCGCGACCTTCGGTTCGACACCGTGCAGGTGCGGTCGGATCGCGGCGGCCAACTGTGCGGCCTGGTCATTCAGCTGTCGATACGTCAGTTCCCGCTCGTCGGCGATCACCGCCGGAGCGTCGGGCGTTCGCGTGACGTGTTCGGCGAACAGCTCCAGCACGCTGGTCGTGGGCCCCTGCACGGGCCCACCCGTACTGCGCGCCAGCACCTCGGCGCGGTCGTCGGCGTCCAGCACACCGACCCGGCCCACAGGTACGTCCAACCCGGCCGCCATCGTGCCCAGCAGGTGCGCCAGGCTGCGTCCGAGCCGCTCGGCGGCCTGCAGCGGGAACACCGACGTGCGGTAGTTGAGCTCCAGTCGCAGCCGCTCGCCGGGGAAGGCGGACAGGCTCAGCGGGTAGTGCGTGGCAGCGGTCTCCTCGCGTTCCTCGGCGGGGGCCAGGCCCAGGCCGGGAACGGCGTCGCGGATCGACTCCGGCTGGAACGGCACGTTCTGGAACACCATGGTGGTGTCGAAGAGTTCGGGCAGCCCGGCCAGCCGCTGGATCTCGGCCAGGCCGAGGTACTGGTGCGCGGCCAGCGCCGCCTGCTCGGCCTGGAGCCGGCCGAGCAGTTCGGCCAGGGTGTCCGCCGGGTCGATCCGCACCCGGACCGGGACGGTGTTCATCAGCAGGCCGACGATGTCCTCCACGCCGGGCAGGTCGGCCGGTCGGCCGGAGACAGTGACGCCGAAGACCACGTCGCGCCGCCCGGTCTGACCGGCGAGCAGCAGCGCCCAGGCCCCCTCGACCAGGGTGCTCAGCGTCAGTCCGTGCTGTTGCGCGACACGGGACAGCGCCGCGGTGCGCTGCTGGTCGAGCTCCACCGCGTGGCGGCGCGGGTTCACCTGTTCGCCCTCGCCGTGGCCGGCGGCGACCAGGGTCGGTTCCTCCATGCCGTCCAGGGCCTGCTGCCAGGCGCGTTCGGCGGTGCCGCGGTCCTGGGCGACGAGCCATGCCAGGTAGTCGCGGAAGCCGACGGCGGGCGGCAGGCCGGCGTCGGAACGCCCCTCCGTCTCCGCGGCGTAGAGGGTGAACAGGTCGGCCAGGACGACGGGCAGCGACCACCCGTCGGTCAGCACATGGTGCATGGTGAAGGCGAAGGCGTGCCGGTCGGTGCCCAGTCGGACCAGGGTGAACCTGACCAGGGGCGGCCGGGCCATGTCGAAGCGGCGCAGCCGGTCGTCGGCGAGCAGCTCGCCCAGCCGGGCGCTACGGGCCTCGTCGTTCACGGCATCCGTCAGATCGGCCTCCTCCCAGGGGAGTTCGACAGCGGGCGCGATCAGCTGGACGGGGCGGCCGGAACCGCGCTCGGTGAATCCGGCCCGCAGCGCCGAGTGCCGCGCCAGCAGCGCGGCTCCCGCCCGTCGCAGGGCGCCGACGTCCAGCGGGCCGGTCAGCTCGATCGCGGTCTGGACGGTGTAGACGTCCACCCCGTCGGTGTCGAACAGGGCGTGGAAGAGCATGCCCTCCTGGAGCGGGGAGAGCGGCAGGAACTCCTCGACGTCCGGGTGGGCTCCGCGCAGCAGCTCCCGCTCCTGGTCGGTGAGCGCCAGCAGCGGCAGGTCCGCCGCCGGACCGGCCGCCTGCGTCACCGGTGCGGCCTCGCGGGACGCGGTGGCGGTGGCGAGCGCCTCCGGCGTCTTGTGCACGAAGATGTCCTGCGGGGTGAGCGCCAGTCCCTCCTTGCGGGCCCGGGCCGAGAGCTGGATCGAGAGGATCGAGTCGCCGCCCAGCATGAAGAAGTTGTCGTCGGCCGAGATCTCCCGCACTCCGAGGATCTCTTCGAACAGCGCGCACAGGAGCCGCTCTCGGTCGTCGGCCGCCGCCCGCCCGCCGCCGCTGCCCGCGTGAAAGTCAGGTTCCGGCAGGGCGCGCCGGTCGACCTTGCCGTTGACGGTGACCGGCAGGGCGGGCATCGCTACGAAGGCCGCCGGAACCATGTAGTCCGGCAGCAGTGCGGCGGTGTGCGCCCGCAGCGCGGCGGCGTCGAAGTCCGCGCCGGCGGCGGGGACCACGTAGGCGACCAGGCGCCTGGTCCCCGCCCCGTCCTGGTGGGCGGTGGTGGCCGCCTGGGCCACGGACGGGTGGGCGAGCAGCGCGGCGTCGATCTCGCCCGGCTCGATCCGGAAACCCCGGATCTTGACCTGGTCGTCGGAGCGGCCGACGAAGGCCAGTTCGCCGTCGGCGGTCCAGCGCACCAGGTCGCCGGTGCGGTACATGCGGGTGCCGGGGGTGCCGAACGGGTCCGGCAGGAAGCGCTCGGCGGTGAGTCCGGCCCGGCCGAGGTAGCCGCGGGCCAGCCCGGCCCCGGCGATGTAGAGCTCGCCGGCCACCCCGGCCGGCACCGGGCGCAGGGCCGCGTCCAGGACGTAGACCGCGGTGTTGTCGATCGGTCGGCCGATGATCGGGACCGCCGAGTCGGCACTGCGGCACACCACCGACTCGACCGTGCACTCGGTGGGCCCGTACAGGTTGTAGCCGTGCACACCCGCGGCCCGCAGCTGGTCCCAGAGCGTCGGCGGCACCGCCTCGCCGCCCAGCGCCACCACCCGCGGACGGTGCCCGGGGCCGCTGAGCAGGCCCTGTCCCAGCAGCTGGCCGGCGAAGGTCGGGGTGGTGTCGATGACGTCGATGCCGCGTTCGGCCAGCTCGCCGATCAGCGCGGCCGGGTCGCCTCGTACCTCGTCGCCGATCACGTGCAGTTCGTGGCCGGCGACCATCCACAGCAGCATGGTCCAGCTGGCGTCGAAGCCGAGCGCGTTGGTGAGCGCCACCCGCAGCCGGTCGGTTCCGGCGGCCTCGGCCTCCGGGGTGAACACGGACTCGCGGTGGCTGTGGAACACATTGGCCAGGGCCCGGTGCTCGACGCCGACGCCCTTGGGAAGCCCGGTGGAGCCGGAGGTGTAGATGGCGTACGCCAGGTGGTCGGGGCGGAGCGGCACCACCCGATCGGCGTCGGTCGGCGTATGGGCACCAACCGTGGGGTCTGCCGCCTCGACCAGCAACTGCGGCACACCGGTCGGCAATTGACCGGCAGTACTACCGGTCGTGACGATCAGCAGCGGGCGGCAGTCGTCGAGGATCGCGGACACCCGGTCGGCGGGCTGGCCGACGTCGATCGGCAGGTAGACTGCGCCGGACTTGAGGATTGCCAGGATGGCGACGATCACGTCGGTGGACCGGGGCAGTGCCACGGCCACCGCCCGGTCGGCGGCGGCGCCGGCCGCCAGCAGCCGGTGCGCCAGGCGGTTCGCGGCCGTGTCCAGTTCGGCGTAGCTGAGCGCTCGGCCGCCGCTGACCACGGCGGTCGCGTCCGGGGTGCGGGCGGCCTGGGCCTCGAACAGCGCGGGCAGGCAGTCGTCGGGCCGGGAGCGCTCGGTGCGGTTCCAGCCGGTCACCGTGCGGTTCTTCTCCGTGGGGGTGAGCAGGGCGATCCGGCCCACCGGCAGGTCGGTGGCGTCGGTGAACTGGGCCAGCAGCAGGTCGAGCCGGTCGGCGAGCGCCCGCGCGGTGTCGGCGTCCACCGACTCGGGGCGGTGGCTGAGTTCCAGCTGCAGCGTGTCGCCGGGGAAGACCGTGAGCGACAGCGGGTAGTGGGTGCCGTCCGGCAGCGCGCCCTCGTCCCGGAAGGCGATGCGCAGCTCGTGGAAGTCCCAGGCGTCGGTCCTGGCCCGTCCGTTGATCACCGGTGCGTTCTCGAAGACGGTGGTGGTGTCGAAGAGCTCGGGCAACCCGACCAGCCGCTGGATGCTGGCCAGGCCCAGGTGCTGGTGCGCGGCCAGCGCCGCCTGCTCGTCCTGGACCCGCTCCAGCAGCGCTGACAGCGGTTCGGCCGGGTCGATCCGCACCCGGACCGGGACGGTGTTCATCAGCAGGCCGACGATGTTCTCGACACCGGGCAGGTCCGCAGGTCGGCCGGAGACGGTGGCGCCGAACACCACGTCCTGCCTGCCGGTCTGCGCGGCCAGCAGCAGCGCCCAGGCCACCTGGACCACGGTGTTCAGGGTCAGCCCACGCCGCTGGGCCAGCGCCGCCAGGGCCAGGGTGCGCTCGGCGTCCAGCCGCAGCGTGACCGCCTCCGGCAGGGCCTGCGGGCCGGAGGCCGGGTCCGGGCCGGGGGGAGCCAGCAGCGTCGGCTCGTCCACGCCCTTCAGCGCCTGCTGCCAGGCGGCCTCGGACGCGGCCTGGTCCTGTGCTCCCAGCCAGGCGAGGTAGTTCTTGAACGGGACCACCGGTGCCAGCTCGCCGCGGTCTCCGGCGTAGAGCTGGAAGAGGTCGTTCAGCAGCAGCGGCAGGGACCAGGCGTCGATCAGGATGTGGTGGTAGGAAACCGCCAGCAGGTACCGCTCGGCCGGGGCGAGCGCGATCAGTGCGAAGCGCACCAGCGGCGGCCGTGCCATGTCGAACCGCCGGGTGCGCTCGTCGGCCAGCACTTCGGCGATCCGCGCCTGCGCCTCCTCGGGGGTCGCCGCCTCGCGGACGTCCTCCTCACGCCACGGGGCCTCGCACGAGGAGGCGACGGCCTGCACCGTCTGGCCCGAGCGGCGCTGCACGAACGCCGCACGCAGTGACGCGTGCCGGGTCAGCAGCGCCGTGCAGGCGGCCCGAAGCGCGGGAACGTCCAGCGGCCCGGCGATCTCCAGGACGTTCTGGACGGTGTAGACGTCCACTCCGTCGGTGTCGTAGAGGGCGTGGAACAGCATGCCCTCCTGCAGCGGCGTCAGCGGCAGGACCGCTTCCAGCGACGTCTTCTTCACTGTGAGAGCTCCCACTCGGCTTCGAGTTCATCGAGTTCGTCCTGGTCCAGCGCGAGCGCCGGATCGTCGGCGGTGAACGGGAGCTCCTGGACGTCCGCCAGGTCCGGGACCGCTGCCGCCAGCGCCTCGGGTGTCTTGTGCGTGAAGACGTCGCGCGGAGTGAGCGCCAGGCCCTCCTTGCGGGCCCGGGCGGACAACTGGATCGAGATGATCGAGTCACCGCCCAGCGAGAAGAAGCTGTCGTCGGCGAACACCGTCGGCAGGTCCAGCACCTCGGCGAACAGCGCGCACAGCAGCCGCTCACGGTCGTCGGCCGCGGGACGGCCCGCCCGGTCGGCCACCGGCTCGGGCGCGGGCAGCGCGGCTCGGTCGACCTTGCCGTTCCGGGTCAGCGGCAGTGCGTCGATGAGCCCGATCCAGCCCGGGACCATGTAGTCCGGGAGGTGCTCGGCGGTGTGGGCGCGCAGGGCGCCGGTGTCGAGACGGGCGCCCTGGACGGGGACGACGTAGGCGATGAGCTGCTTGCTGCCGTTGGTGTGCTGGTGGGCGAGGACCACGGCCTGGGCGACGGTCGGGTGGGTGCTGAGTGTGGTCTCGATCTCGGCGAGTTCGATGCGGTAGCCGCGGATTTTGACTTGGTCGTCGGTGCGGCCGGTGAAGGTGAGGGTGTTGTTGGTCCAGCGTGCGGTGTCGCCGGTGCGGTACAT
>NZ_JBHEZX010000036.1:0-6463 GCF_042511045.1 Streptacidiphilus alkalitolerans | reverse complement strand
TGGAACGCGGTCGCGTCCTGTGAGAGCACCAACGACTGGTCGGCGAACACCGGCAACGGTTTCTACGGCGGTCTGCAGTTCACCCCGTCCACCTGGGCCGCCTACGGCGGGACGGCGTACGCGGCCTCGGCCGACCAGGCCACCCAGGGCCAGCAGATCGCGGTGGCCGAGAACGTCCTGGCCTCCCAGGGCCCCGGCGCCTGGCCCGTCTGCGGCCCCCAGGCCGGCCTGACCGCAGGCGGCACCCCCGCCAGCACCGACACCACCAGCAACACCAGCACCCAGGACAGCACCACGTCCACCGACACCGCCGCCCCTGCCGCCACCACCCCGGTGACCACCGGCGGCGGTAGCTACACCGTGCAGGCCGGCGACACCCTCGGGGCCATCGCCGCCGCCCACGGCACCACCTGGCAGGACCTGTACGCCGCCAACCAGACCACCATCGGCGCCGACGCCGACACCATCTACCCCGGCCAGACCCTCACCATCGGCTAACCCCCGAACAACCACGACGGCGCGGCCCCAACCCAGGGGCGCCGCGCCGTCGTAGTGGTTCAGCCTTCAGCCCGGGAGGACGGCGGTGTGGGTGCCCGGGGCGAGGATCTCCTCCAGGACGACGCGTACCGCCTCGAAGGCCGCGGCGCGGGACTGCTGGGCCAGGGCCTGCAGCATGACGCCCTCCTGGACGTGCTCATCGACCAGGGCGTAGTTCTTGGCGGACTCCAACTGCGCCCAGTCGTGGGCTCGTTGGATCCGTGCCAGCAGCTCGCTGACGCTGATCTCGGCGGACGGACCGCCGTTGGGCGGCACGGGGACGGGCGTGGTCATAGGGTTTCGGCCTCTCGGATCCGGCGGTGCGATGCGTCCGCGTGACCCCATACGTACCCCGCAACGCGCACTTCAGCGCGCCTTCAGCACTCGACGCGCATCACGGCGCGCCGTGGGGTGGGTCTGCTGACCTCGGTGTAGCCGGCGTCGGCGAAGATGCCGTGGCTGCCGACGTAGAGCTCGCCCCAGCCGAACTTCTGCCCCGGCTGCGTGACGATCGGGTAGCCCTCGACGGCACGGGCGCCGCGCTTCCGCGCGAAGTCGACGGTAGCGGCTGCCAGCGCGCGGCTGACGCCGCGGTGCCGGAAGCCCTTGCGGGTGACGAAGCAGGTCACCGACCAGACGGCGTCGTCGGCCTTGTCCTCGGTACGTCCGGTCCACGGGACCCGGGCGCCCAGCAGGCGCAGATAGGCCGTGCGGGGTTGCACCGCGCACCAGCCGACGGGTTCTCCGTCGAGGTAGGCGACCAGCCCGCTCGTGGTCCGGGCCGCGGGGTCGTCGCAGGAGGTCTGTTCACGCAGCCGCCGGGCGCGTTCGTCGACCGGGACCCCGCGCCACTCGACGTCCCGGACCTTGAACCACTGGCACTGGCACATGGCCGCCTCGCCCCGCGCGCCGAAGACGGTCCGCAGGTCCTCCCAGGACGCCTCGTTCGCTGGCACGACAGAGATCGCATCACCCGCCATGGTGTTTCGCGGCACCGTCCTTCCCGGTTCGGTCGGCCGACTGACACCACCGAGCGAACCACAGCCACCCGCCTCCGCACGGCTTTCACACGCCGAGGCCCCCTGGCGACCAGCGACTCGTACGGTTCAGGCAAGCAGCTTGTCCATTCCGGCGAGAGCGGGGGAGCGGTGGCCGCCCCTAGCGTTCCGGGACCACAACGTCCCCATCGGCTCCAGTAGGCGGGTCCCTCGATGAACTGGCTCATTCACGACTGCCGTGAGGACGACCTCGCGGCGGTCGTCCATCTGATCGACAGCACCGCCGGGCTCGGGCAGGAGTCGGTGTTCTCGCTCGCCGAGTGCATCGCCGCGCTGACCTCCCGTCAACCCGCCGTGGTGGCGGTCAGTCAGGGGGTGCCGATCGGTGCGGCGCTGGCGCACCTGGCCGGGGACCGGGCCTGGGTGATGCGGATAGCGATCGCTCCGGGCCGCCGCGGACAGGGCCTGGCCAGCGCGCTGCTGCGGGAGCTGGAGCGCAGGCTGCTGGCGCAGCGGGTGCGCCGCATCGCCTATGTGCTGCCGGAGGAGGAACTGCTCGGCGAAGGGCTCAGCAACGCCGGCTACACCCGGCGCCCCGCGGTCGCCTACTTCGAGAAGGCGGAGCCGCCGACCGGGCCCGGGGCCAACCAGCTGGACGAACTGGGCGGCCGGTTGCTGCCGGGTGACCTGTGGGAGAAGGTCGCCGGCATGGAGGTGGAGAAGAACCTGATCGAGCGTCGGATCGTGATGCCGCTGGCCCACCCCGAGCGTGCCGCCCGGCACGGGGTCCGGCCGCCGCGTGCCATCGCCCTGTTCGGGCCGCCCGGCACCGGCAAGACCACCTTCGCACGCGCCGTCGCCTCACGTCTGGGCTGGCCCTTCGTCGAACTGCTGCCGTCCAGGCTCGCGGACGCGGGCAACCTCGCCGCCGCGCTGCGCACCGCCTTCGCCCGGATCGCCGAGCTGGAGCGGGTGCTCGTCTTCATCGACGAGGTCGAGGAGATCGCGCCGACCAGACGGGAGGGCGCGACCGGCGGGGCGCACGGGGTCACCAACGAGCTGCTCAAGCTGATCCCGGGCTTTCGCGAGGGCGAGGAACGGCTGCTGGTCTGCGCCACCAACTCGATCCGCTCGCTCGACCCGGCCTTTCTGCGCCCCGGCCGCTTCGACTACCTGATCCCGATCGGGACGCCGGACGCGGCGGCCAGGGCGGCCATCTGGTCCAGGTACGCCGCCGGCCGCTCCGATGTCGACACGGCCGCGCTGGTGGCCGCAAGCGAGCTGTTCACCCCGGCGGACATCGAGCACGCCGCCCGGACGGCCGCCCAGGCGGCGTTCGAACGGGATCTGACCCGCGACCCGTCCCACCCGGCAGAGGCAGCGGGCGCGACCACCGAGGACTACCTCGCGGCCATCGCCCACTGCCGGCCGACGGTGACCCCGGCGCTGGTGGACGCCTTCACCGCCGACATCGACTCCCACGCCCGGGTCTGAGCTGATCGTGCGTCACACCGGACGGGGTGCCCGGGCCAGCACGGAGTCCAGGATCTCGCCCGCTCGGACCGCGGTGGTGGAGAGCAGGGTGGAGCTGAGCCCGTGGGTGTGCTCGGTGCCGCCCTGCAGGTAGAGCCCGGCCTCGGCCGCCGTGGTGAGCTCGACCCGGTGGTCCCGGCCGACGCGGACGGCCTCGCCGTCCTCGTGCACGCACAGCTTCGCGGCCTCGCCGAGCAGCGGGCCGAGCTCCTGCGGCCGGTAGCCGGTGGCGTACACCAGCAGGTCGGCGCTGAGGACCTCGCGCTCGCCGGTGGGCAGGAACTCGACGGTCACGTCCAACTGCCCGCCCCGGTCGTCCACCTCGCGGATGCGGGAGACATTGAGCATCCGCAGGCGTTCGCGGCCCTGGACCTTCTCCCGGTACATGGTCGCGTACAGCGACTCGATCAGCTCCAGGTCGACCACCGAGTAGTTGGTGCTGCGGTGGTAGTCGTCCAGGGACTGCTTCACCGCTGGCGGCGCGTGGAAGTACAGGTCGACCGCCTCGGGGTCGAAGATCCGGTTGGCGAAGGGGCTGTCGTCCGCCGGGGTGTAGCCGTACTTGGCGAAGACGCCGCAGACCTCGGCCTCGGGGAAGCTGCGGTGCAGGTAGTCCACTGCCTCGGCGGCGCTCTGCCCGGCTCCCAGGACAAAGACCCGGCGCACCGGCACGGCTCGGTCCGATCCCGCCGCCGCGGCCAACTCGGCTACCCGTGGCAGCAGTTCGCTGGTGTGCCAGACCCGGTCCGAGCGGACCGCCCCGGGCGGGAGGTGGGGTTCCAGGCCGACCGCCACGCAGATGTTGCGGGCCCGGCGGACCAGGGTGCGGTCCGGCGCGGCCGGGTCGCGGCTGAGGACGTCGAACCAGCGGACCGTGCCGTCCTGGTCCGTCACCGGTTCCACGGCCAGCACCTCGGCCGCGTACTCGACCAGGTGGCCGACCCGGGCCGCGGCCCAGGCGAAGTAGTCGTGGAACTCGATGCGGAGCGGGAAGAGCGTCTTGGCGTTGAGGAAGTCCACCAGCCGGCCCTGCTCCCGCAGGTAGCACAGGAAGCTGAAGTCACTGGTGGGGTTGCGCATGGTGACCAGGTCCTTGAGGAAGGAGACCTGCATCGTCGCGTCGTCGATCAGCATGCCCCGGTGCCAGCCGAAGCCCTGCTGCCGTTCCAGGAAGCCCGCGCGGATCCGTCCTTCGGCCGGAGCGCTTGCGTTGTGCTCGTCGATGGCTATGGCCAGCGCCAGGTTTGACGGCCCGAAGCCGATCCCGAGGATGTCATAGATGGTGTCCGGCTCACTGGGCAGTGGGTTCACTGCGGCATCGCCTCCCTTTGCGTGCCACATGCTAGATAAGGTTAGCCTTACCTTGCAACCACGCCCTCCAAGGAGAGGATCCACCATGCGGGTCGTCACGTTCGGTTACCAGACCTGGGGCCATCGCACGCTCCAGGCGCTGCTCGGATCCGGCCACGAGGTGGTCCTGGCGGTCACCCATCCCAGGAGCGAGCACGCCTACGAGAAGATCTGGGACGACTCGGTCGCCGACCTCGCCGAGAAGCACGGGGTCCCGGTACTGCTGCGGAACCGTCCGGACGACCCCGAACTGCTGGCCGCGCTCAGGGAAGCGGCGCCGGACATCATCGTCGCCAACAACTGGCGCACGGTGCTGCCGCCGGAGGTCTTCGACCTGCCCCCGCACGGCACGCTCAATGTGCACGACTCGCTGCTGCCGGCCTACGCCGGGTTCTCGCCGCTGATCTGGGCCCTCATCAACGGCGAGCGGGAGGTCGGGCTGACCGCGCACCGGATGAACGCCGAACTGGACGCAGGCGACATCCTGCTGCAGCGGACGGTCCCGGTCGGACCCGCCGACACCGTGACCGACCTGTTCCACCGGACCGTCGACCTGATCGAGCCGATCGTGCGCGAGTCGCTCGACCTGATCGCCTCCGGCGAAGCTCGGTGGATCCGGCAGGACCGGAGCAGGGCCAGCTTCTTCCACAAGCGGTCGGTCGAGGACAGCCGGATCGACTGGAACTGGCCCGCGGAGGATCTGGACCGGCTGGTACGGGCCCAATCCGACCCCTACCCCAACGCTTTCACCTACCATCAGGGCCGCCGGCTGCGGATCATCGCGGCCGAGGTCTCACGGGCCTGCTACGGGGGCACGCCGGGCCGGATCTTCATCCGGGAGGGCGACGGCGTGGTCGTCGTCGCCGGCGCGGAGGCCAGGACCGGGCGGCTGCGCGGACTGTCCGTCACCCGGGTGCGGACCGAGGACGGCGCCGAGTACCCGGCCGCCGAGTACTTCCGCACCATGGGCGGCTACCTGACGGCCCGCGGGTGAGCGGGACGCTCGCGGTCGCCGAGGAGCCGGCGTCGCTGGAACACCTGCGCGGCGGCACCGTCGTGGTCAAGTACGGCGGCAGCGCGATGAACGACGACGGCCTCGGACGGGCCTTCGCCGAGGACGTGGTCGCGCTGCACCGGGCCGGGCTCCGGCCGGTGGTGGTGCACGGCGGTGGCCCGCAGATCGGCGCGCAGTTGGGTCGGCTGGGGCTGGAAGCCCGCTTTCTGCAGGGGCTGCGGGTCACCACCCCGGAGACCATGGACGTGGTGCGGATGGTGCTGGCCGGCAAGGTCCAGCGGGAGCTGGTCGGGCTGCTCAACCAGCACGGCCCGTACGCGGTCGGGCTGAGCGGGGAGGACGCGCACACGCTGACCGCCGTCAAGCGCTACGCCGAGGTCGGCGGGGAGCGGGTGGACATCGGCCTGGTCGGCGAGGTCACCCGGGTGAACGTCGCAGTGCTGGAACTGCTGCTGGACCACGGGCACATCCCGGTGGTCTCCTCCATCGGCCGGGGCGAGGACGGGCAGGTCTACAACGTCAACGCCGACACCGCGGCGGGCGCGGTGGCCGCGGCGCTCGGGGCGCGGATGCTGGTGGTGCTCACCGACGTGCCCGGCCTCTGCCGGGACTGGCCGCGCGGTGGGGAGGTCCTGGAGCGGGTCCGCGCCGCGGAGTTGGAACGGCTGCTGCCGGGGCTGACCGGCGGGATGGGCCCGAAGATGGAGGCGTGCCTGCGGGCCGTCCGCGGCGGCGTCGCGGCAGTCCGCGTCCTCGATGGACGCTCCCCCCACGCGCTCCTCGCCGGAGTGGCCGAGACGAACGGACCAACCCCAGGCACAACCGTCCTCCCGGACCCACCCGAGTAGCCCCTCCAGGGAGGTTGCCGACTCGCCAGGGCCCGGGGGGCAGGGGGCTCCGCCCCCGCCCCCCGGCCCTGGGCTGCGCCCGGCCCTGGGCTGCGCCCGGCCCTGGGCTGCGCCCGGCCCTGGGCTGCGCCCGGCCCTGGGCTGCGCCCGGCCCTGGGCTGCGCCCGGCCCTGGGCTGCGCC
>NZ_JBHEZX010000035.1:0-12577 GCF_042511045.1 Streptacidiphilus alkalitolerans | reverse complement strand
GTGGGGTTCTGCTGAACCCCACCCGACGGGCCGATCTGTCGTCGGGGCAGGTCACCCTGCGGGCGGCGCGGTCATCCCAGGCTCCACTTCTGGTTGCTGCCCCCGTTGCAGGTCCACAGCTCGACCAGGGCGCCGTTGGCGGTGCTCGCCCCGGTCACATCGAGGCAGAGTCCGGACTGCACGCTGGTGACGGTGCCGTCAGAGTTGACGTTCCACTGCTGGTTGGCGCCGCCGTTGCACGGCCAGGTGTCCACCTTGGTGCCCGGTGTGGTCTGCTTGTTGTAGTCGTCCAGGCACAGCGTTGTCCCGTTCATGGTCACGGTCAGCTGGCCGGCGGACGTGCGGGTCCAGTTCTGGTTCGCACCGCCCGAGCAGGTGTAGATCTGCGGCTGGGTGCCAGGTGTGGTTGATGAGTTGGGCACGTCCAGGCACTTGCCGGCGCCCGTCGCGTGCAGCGGCCCCGCGGTGCCGCCACCGCCGCCCCCGCCGCCTCCTCCGCCACCGGTGCTGCTGTCGAGGGTGATGTTGGAGTTGCCGCTGCTCTGGTAGCCCTCGGTGGCCAGGATCATGTAGTTGAAGCTGCCGAGGTTCATGCCGTGGCTGGCCCAGGCGTCGAAGAAGTTGCCGGTGGTGATCGTGCCACCGGTGCGCTTGACCTGCCGGACGGCCCAGTACTGGTTGAAGGTGGCCGTCCCGATGATGGAGGGCTCATTGACCCGCTGGGTCTCGTAGATGTCGTAGGTCCCGCCGTCGCTGGTCACCGTGCCCTTGTAGGTGCCGGTCGGCCGGTAGCTGCCCCAGCTGTCGGTGATGTAGTACTCGACCAGCGGGTTTGTGGTCCAGCCGTACAGGGACAGGTATCCGTTGCCGGAGGGATTGAAGGTTCCGGAGTAGTTGACCGTCCTACGGCCGCCTGTGCTCCAGCCCTCGCCCGCGACGAAGTTGCCGGCGTTGCTCCACGAGGTGCTGTAGTTGCCGCCGGAGCCCAGCGTCATGCAGGCCGAGCCGCTGCCCTCGGTCCAGAACGAGTAGAAGTAGCCGTTGTTGGTGCCGGTGCTGCTCGAGCACTGGGTCGTAGCCGCGCTCGCGGACGTCGGCAGGATCGCCCCGAGCATGGTCAGCGCCACGACGCACAGGCCGGTGACGAGCAGCCTGACCCGGTCACCCCAGTGGCGCGGCAATCGTGTCGGTCGGTCGTTCATGGGTGGTGGTCCCTTCGTATTGGGTCGGCTCGTCCAGGTCCGCGCCGGGCGCGTTAGCGCTAACAAATGTCGGCGCAACGCCCGTGCTGACGATGGCCGCAGTAGTCCCCGACGGATGACGGACAACAGACCGAGGCTGACAGTCGGTCAGGTGCAGGTCGGGGAGATCAGGGGCTGGTTGGCCCCGTTGACGACCATGCCCCAGGTGGTCGAGGCGCCGGGCGCCAGGCTGCCGTTGTAGGAGGCGTTGACCGCGGTGACCGCCGCGGCCGACTGGGTGACGGTCGCGTTCCAGGAGTTGGCGACGGTCTGCGTGCCGGCGAAGGAGAAGCCGACCTTCCAGCCACTGATCGCCGTGCTCCCGCTGTCGGTGACGGTGAACTGCAGCTGGTAGCCGCCGGTCCAGTAGCTCACCACACTGGTGCTGACGGTGCAGGCGCCGGTGCCCGGCGAACTGCTGGCACTCGCACTGCTGCTCGCGGAGGCGGAGGGGCTCGCGGAGGCGGACGGCGAGGCGCTGGGCGAGGCGCTGACGGGTGCGCTGGTGGTGTAGCTCGCCGCCGTGTACGCCTGGCCGCAGGAGGATCCACAGGAGGCGGGCAGCGAGAAGTTGTAGACCCGGCCCCCGTTCAGCAGGGTGTCGGCGGCGTCCACCACCTGGATCTGGTACTGCGATCCACCTGCCGTGGTCGGCGCGATGATGTAGTCGTCGCCCATGTCACTGTTCATCTGGGCGTTCTGCCAGGTGCCGCCCGAGTAGTAGCGGATCCCGTGGATCCCGTTCGGCAGGTGCGAGACAGCGATGGCCGGCCAGTAGACCTGTGCTGACTGCAGGAAGCCGATGTTGATGTCCCCGGTGTAGTTCGGCGCGGGGATGAACTTCCAGGTCACATGCCGGTTGTTCCAGTGACTGGGATACATGTCACCGACCGGCCGGCCGTTCAGTACGAACTGGTTCAGCGAGGCCTGGGCGAGGTCCACGTGGTACGGGTCGTCCCGGCACCAGGCGTTGGAGTCGCCACAGCTGTCCGCGACCACGAAGGTCAGGGTCGCCCCGTTGTAGGCGTCGGCGGTCCAGGAGCCGTTTCGGCAGAACGCCTGGTTCTGCGCACCGTCATTGGTGCCGGTGCAGTAGTCGCTGACGCTGACCTGGACATAGCGGCCGCAGTTCAGTCCATTGTCGAACATGCCCATGGTGCTCGCGTTGGACGCCGGGATCGGCCGGGTGAAGGCGCCGTAGTTCCCAGGGGTGTTGAACACATTCAGGGCCAGGAAGTTCTGGGTGTCCAACTGCGCCTGCGGCAGCCCGCAGCCGCCGTAGGGCGCCCCCAGCGAGGAGAACCAGGTGGCGTTGCCGGTCACCGCGGTCGACCCGCCCGACACGTCCAGGGCCCGGGCCGCCAGTTGGAAGGACAGCACCAGGGCCAAAGCGGACACGGCGGCGCCCAATGACTTCCAGGCCCGTGCGGATAAGCGGCGGCGAGCTGGCATGGTCGGTCTCCTCGCACTGGCGAAACGGCCCCGCGGCGGCTCGACGGGTTGCTGTGTTCATAGGAGCGCGGACGGCACCTCCGCAACCCATGGCCGCCCGGGACCGGAGAAGGCGCAGCTCAGCCGCAGTCCCGGAGGCCATGGCGATGAAACCTACATGCGGCCGGGGCGGGGACGCCGTCCTGACGATGCAGTTCGACGTCTCTCGGACGCCGCCGGCAACGGCGCCGAGGTCCGCGCCCCGGCAGGCCGCCGCCATCGGCCCGCTCCGTCGAGCGGACCGCGGTGGGCCTCCGGCGCTCGTTGCCGGCGAGCAGCGGTAGGAGGAGCGCTGGGGCGGTCAGCCGATGCCGAGTTGGGTCAGCATGGCCTGGTAGTCGCTGATGTTGCCCTGGGTGACCACACCGGCCCCGGTGCTCAACGTCGTCCCGTCCGACTCCAGGTAGGGCTTGACCAGCGCCAGCGTGGCATCCTTGCCCAGCACCTTGAACGCCGCCAGCAGATACGCCCCCGTGTACCCCTGCTGGTACGGCTGCTGCAACACCGTCGCCTGCACCGCACCACTCTGAATGAACTTCAACGTCTGCGGATCACTGTCCGAGGCAATCACCTTGATCTTCCCCGCCTTCCCCGCCGACGTCACCGCCTGCCCCGCAGCCGGACCATCATACGAATACACCCCGTACAAGCCCGTGACATTGGGGTCCGTCTGGAACGAGGTCGACGCGTTCGACAACGCCTTCGACGCATCCGTCCCATCGTTCAACGTCTGCGTGATCTTGATATTGGAACCCTCCAACGCCTTCTTGAACCCCGCTATCCGCTCCAACGAGTTCGACGCCGTCAACGAACCCGTCAGAATCACCACCTCCCCCTTGTTCCCCAGCACCTGCTTCATCGCCGCCCCCGCCTTCTCCCCCAACTGCTCGTTCAGACTGCCGAGGTAGAGCGCGGAACCGTCGTCGGCCGGCAGCGGCGAGTCGATCGCCACCACCGGGATCCCCGCCCTGTTCGCCGACGCGATCGGCGCCTTGATCGCCGTCGGATCGATCGCTGACACCGTGAACCCCGTGATGCCCTGGCCCCGCAACGTCTGAATGATCGACAACTGCTGGTCCAGACGCCCGTTGGCGGGGGCCTGGAACGTCCCCTTGATACCCAGGTCCGACAGGCCCTTGTTGAACCCCACCTTCCCCGCATTCCAGTAGTCCACCGCGACGTTCACCACCATCGCCTCATCCAGCTTCGACAGGTCCTTCCCCGCCAACGCCGCCTTGATCGCAGCATCCAGCTTGTTCAGATTGTCATCGTTGAAACTGATGTCACCCTGCAACGTCGGCACCGCAGCAGCAGCCGAAGACCCCGACCCACCCCCCGACGACGGAGCAGCACCCGCACCCGCACCCGTCTTACTGCACCCCGCCACACCCACAGCGACCGACAGCACGGCCCCCACGACAACCAACCTCATACCTCTGGTACCGGTGGAGAGAGACATGTGGATACCTTCCCGGTTCTCTTGTTTTCCGCTCACATGCTGGACTTTGACTGATGCTCAGACGCCAGCATTGTTAGCGCTCACAACATGGGGCGTCAACAGGTTGCGCACATCGCGTTCTGGTTGGGATGTGAGCGCTACCAAAGCCTCTGTGCGAAACCTTGACGCAACAACTTCCCCGGGCCATATTGTTCGTCACGCCGCGCCACACCCAAGTCCGGGACAGGGAACAAACATTGTGAGCGCTCACATGTCTGTTTGGTACATGCATGGCCTCTTCGTCAGGAACAAGGGAGTTCAGCTGTGAGTGCTCATTGGATGTCCCGCACCAAACGGTCGCTGCTCACCGCGGGTGCGGTGCTCGCGCTCGCCTGCGGAATGCTCGCCGGTACCGCGTCGACCTCGCAGGCGGCCCAGCAGGGTCCTTGTGACATCTACGCGGCGGCCGGCACGCCGTGTGTGGCCGCGCACAGCACCACCCGGGCCCTCTACGGCGCCTACAACGGCTCGCTCTACCAGGTCAGGCGGGCCTCGGACAACACCACCAAGGACATCGGCCTGCTGGCCGCCGGCGGCTACGCCAACGCCGCCGCCCAGGACTCCTTCTGCGCCGGTACCAGCTGCGTCATCACCGTCATCTACGACCAGTCCGGCCGGGGCAACAGCCTCACCCAGGCCCCCGCCGGCGGCGCCGCCTCGGGCCCCGACAACCTGGCCAACGCCACCGCCGCGCCCACCACGGTGGCCGGCCACGAGGCCTACGGCGTCTACATCCCGGCCGGCACCGGCTACCGCAACAACCACACCAACGGCATCGCCACCGGTGACCAGCCCGAAGGCATGTACGCCATCTTCGACGGCAGCCACACCAATGGCGGCTGCTGCTTCGACTACGGCAACGCCGAGACCGACAGCCACGACGACGGCAACGGCACGATGGAGGCCATCTACTTCGGCACCATCAAGGTCTGGGGCTACGGCAGCGGTGCCGGGCCGTGGGTCATGGCCGACATGGAGAACGGCCTCTACTCCGGCGTGAACGCCGGCTACAACGCCAACGACCCCACCGTCAACTACCGCTACACCACGGCCATCATCAAGGGCGGCGCGAACCAGTGGGCCATCCGGGCCGGCAACGCCCAGTCCGGCGGCCTGTCCACCTACTACAGCGGAGCACGCCCCAACGTCTCCGGCTACAACCCGATGAAGAAGCAGGGCGCCATCATCCTGGGCATCGGCGGCGACAACAGCAAGGGCTCCGCCGGCACCTTCTACGAAGGCGTCATGACCTCCGGCTACCCGTCGGACGCCACCGAGAACGCGGTCCAGGCCAACATCAACGCCGTCGCCTACGGCGGTACCACCACCGGCGGCGGCAGCGGATCGCTGACCCCCGGATCGCGCCTGTCGCTCAAGGCCACCACCGCATGCTGCACCAGCGACTACATCCGCCACGACGACGCCGACAACAACGTGGTCATCTCCCCGATCACCGCTTCAAGCAGCGCCACCGACAAGGGCGACGCGACCTGGATCGTGCACGCCGGCCTGTCCAACAGCGCGTGTGTCTCCTTCGAGTCCGCCAACCAGCCCGGCCAGTACCTGCGCCACCAGAACTACCAGCTCCACCTGTCCGCCAGTGACGGCACCGCGCTCTTCAACCAGGACGCGACCTTCTGCCCGCAGGCCGGCAACAACGGCCAGGGCGACTCCTTCCAGTCGGCCAACTACCCCACCCGCTATCTGCGCCACTACAGCTACACCGTCTACATCGCCAGCAACGGCGGCAGCAATGCCTTCGACAGTGCCACCTCCTGGAACGACGACACCAGCTGGCTTCTCGCCACTCCCTGGTCCTGATCGCCACCCGCCCCTGGGGCCGTACCGCCGTACCGGCGGTGCGGCCCCGTCCTCGGTCCGGCACCTCTCCGGCAGCGCCGGCCCCACCACAAGGCCCTGCCGCGGCACACGGCCGGCTGAGCGCGCCGTGGCCGGGCTGATGTTGCGTCAAGGATCGACGATTCCCGTGACCTAAGGATCCCCGCATGCTGGAAGCCATCCGCGAGCCCTGGACCCGCCTGCCCGACGGTAGGCAGGTGGACCGGTGGACGTTCAGCGGCGGAGGTGTGAGCGCGCAGATGCTCACCCTGGGCGCCACGCTGAGCGCCCTGCAGGTCCCGGACCGCCGGGGCCGGCCGGCGAATGTGGTCCTGTCGGCTGCGGACCCTGCCCAACTGCTGGCGCAGGCCCGCTACTTCGGAGCAACCGTCGGCCGCTACGCGAACCGGATAGCCGGCGGTCGACTGCCGGTCGGCGGAACCGAGCATCGCCTGTCCCGCAACGAAAACGGGCGCCACACCCTGCACGGCGGAGCGGAGGGCTTCGACACCCGCCTCTGGGAGAGCCGGGCCGTTCGCGAGTCGCACCGCACGGGCGTCGAGTTCCGTCTCCACAGCGCCCACGACGACCAGGGCTTCCCTGGAGAGCTCGACGTCACCGTGACCTACGCGCTCGACCCCGGCGGCGCCCTGGCGATCATCTACCAGGCCGTGGCAACGGCCCCCACGGTGATCAACCTCACCAACCACGCCTACTTCAACCTCGCCGGCGAGGGCAGCGGCGATGTCCTGGACCACCTGCTGCGGATCGAGGCCGACCACTACTCCCCTGTCGACCAGGACCTCATCCCGCTGCCCGGGCCTCCGGCCCGGGTGGCGGGCACCCCGTTCGACTTCACCGCTCCCCGACCGCTGGGCCGGTCGATCGGGTCCGACGACCCGCAGCTGCAGCTGACCGCGGGAAGCTACGACCACAACTGGCTGCTGCGCGAGGGCACGACCCGGATACCCCGGCCGGCGGCGACGCTGTGGCATCCGGCATCCGGGCGGCGGCTGAAGTGCCTGACCACGGAGCCAGGGCTGCAGGTGTACACCGGTACCCACTTCGACGGCAGCGTCCGCGGTCCCAGCGGGCGCCCCTACCTGCCCTTCGCCGGTGTCGCGCTGGAGACCCAGCACTTCCCCGACTCGCCGAACCGACCCGACTTCCCCAGCACCGTGCTGCAGCCGGGCCGGACCTACCGCTCGACGACCGTGTACCGGTTCTCCGCGGACTGACGGGGGCTTGCCCGAACGGCCGGAAGGGGTGCCGCCCGAATCGGGTGGCACCCCTTCCGGCACCTCAACCGCCCCGGCGGGCGGGGCTCCAGGGCTCCGTAGGGCAGCCGCGATCAGCGGCGCTTGGCCAGCCGCCGGGCGCGGAGCCGGTCGGCGGTGATGGCGATGCCGAGCACACCGCCCAGCACGATCTGGGTGTAGTTGGAGTTGATCTGAAGGGTGGTCAGACCGTTGTTGATCAGCTCCAGCAGCACCGCCCCGGCCACGATGCCCATGATGCGGCCCTGACCTCCCATCAGGCTGACCCCGCCGATGACAGCGGCGGCGATCGCGGAGAGTTCCCAGCCCACGCCGACGCCGCTGGCGGAGCCCACGCCCATCCGGCCCAGCACCAGCATGCCGGCGAGCCCGGAGAGGAGCGAGCTGGTGACGTACATGGACACCACCCGCCGGTTGCCCCGGATGCCGGCCAGCCGGGCCGCCTCGGCGTTGCCGCCGACCGCGTACACCTGGCGGCCCTGGTAGGTGCGCTCCAGGAAGAACCACGCTGCCACGGCGACGATGACGAACAGCACCAGGGGCACCGGGATCTGGGCCAGGTAGCTCTGCCCCAGATCCGCGAAGAAGCCGGAGATGCCGGGTATGGAGGTACCGGAGGTGATGGCCAGCGTCACGCCCTGGGCGACGGTGTAGGTGACCAGGGTGGTCACGAACGGGGGCATCTTCAGCCGGGTCACCGCCAGGCCGTGGATCAGGCCCACCGTCCCGCAGATCACCAGCGTGGCGAGGATCGCCACCCCGGCCGGCAGGCCCGCCCTGACGTTGAACCAGGAGGCCAGGATCACGCTGGTGCCCAGCAGCGCGCCGACCGAGAGGTCGATCCCGCCGGTCAGGATCACCAGGGACTCACCGATGGCGATCAGACCGTACTGGGCCAGGTCGAAGCCCATGCCCTGCAGGTTGACCGCGCTGGCGAAGGTCGACTTGTCGAGTGCGAGCGCGACGAAGACCACCACGCAGGCCACGACCACACCCACCTCGGGCGTCTCGACCAGGCGGCGAGCCAGCGTGGGCCGCAGGGATACGGCCTGCTTCACCTCGCCCGTCGTCGGTGCGGTGTCTGTGCTCATGCGCCGGGCTCCTTCGGATGCTGCTGCGTCTCGGTCGATGCGTCGGCCTGCGTTCCGGCCGCCGCGGTCATGATGAGTTCCTTGCTGAACCGCTCGCGCGGAATGTCCGCGACCACCCGCCCGTGGGCCATCACCACGATCCGGTGGCAGATCCACAGCAGTTCCTCCAGTTCCGAGGAGGCGGCGATCACCGCGAGGCCCTCCTTGGCGGCCTCGTCGATCAGGCCGTAGATCTCCGCCTTCGCGCCGACGTCCACCCCTCGGGTGGGCTCGTCCAGCAGCAGCAGTCGCGGCTCGGCCGCGAACCAGCGGCCGAAGACCACCTTCTGCTGGTTGCCGCCGGACAGGTCGCCCACCGGCTGCTCGGCCGAGTGCAGCCGCACGCCCAACTCCTGGACCAGCCGCCCGGCGTGCTCCCGGTCGGCCCGCGGGGTGAGCACCCCGCGCCTGCTGATCCGGCGCAGCGTCGCCAGGGTGATGTTCCAGCGCACCGAGGCGCCCAGGACCAGCGACTGCTCCTTGCGGTCCTCGGGGACCAGGCCGATGCCGGCTTCGACGGCGTCGGCGGGGTGCCGGGGGTGGAAGTCCTGGCCGTGCAGGGTCACGGTGCCACCGGTGCGCGGCTGCGCGCCCATGATCGTGTGCAGCAGGCGGCTGCGCCCGGAGCCCATCAGCCCGGCCACGCCGAGGATCTCCCCCGCGCGCACCTCCAGGTCGACCGGTCCCAGGCCGTCCGCGGTCAGGCCCGCGGTGGACAGGACGACCTTCTGTTCGACCGAGGGCGGCGGCGAGACGTCGGCGTGGGCCAGTTCGCTGCCCACCATCTCCCGGATCAGCCGCTCCTCGGTGGCCTGATCCGGCGTCAGGTCGGCGACCAGTCGGCCGCCGCGCAGCACGATCACCCGGTCGGACAGCGCCCGCACCTCGTCCAGGCGGTGGCCGATGAACAGCACGGCTCCCCCGGCCTCGGCATGGCGGCGGGCCAGCGCGAGCACCTTGTCGGCCTCGACCGGGCCGAGCGAGGAGGTGGGTTCGTCCAGGATCAGGACCAGCGGGTGGTGGCCCCAGGCCTTGGCGATCTCGATCATCTGCCGGACCGGGACCGGCAGCCGTTCGACCGGCCGGTCCACGTCCACACCCCGCACCCCCACGTCCTCCAGCAGGGCCCGGGCCTCGGCCCGGGTGGCGGACCGGTCGTAGCGCCAGGAGCTGCCGAAACGGCTCTCGCTGCCGACCGGGCGGCGCCCGAGCAGCAGGTTCTCGGCGACGCTGAGCTGGCCGACCAGGGGGAACTCCTGGGCGACCAGGCTCACCCCCAGGGCCTGGGCGTGGTCGGGACGGCCGCTGTGCAGTTCGTGGCCGTCGATCACGATGCTGCCGGTGCTCGCGGTCACCGTTCCGGACAGCACGCCCATCAGGGTGGACTTGCCCGCGCCGTTCTCACCGACCACACCGACGATCTGACCACTGATCAGTTCCAGTTCGGGGATGTCGAGGACTTTGACGGGTCCGTAGCTCTTGGTTACTCCCTGCAGGGACACGGCGGCGCGGGCCGCCGTGTCCTGGGACCGGGAGTGCGTGGCCTCGGTGGTGTCCACGGGCCGGTCAGCCGATGCCGAGCTGGGTCAGCATGGCCTGGTAGTCGCTGATGTTGCTCTGGGTGACCACACCGGCCCCGGTGCTCAACGTCGTCCCGTCCGACTCCAGGTACGGCTTGACCAGCGCCAGCGTGGCATCCTTGCCCAGCACCTTGAACGCCGCCAGCAGATACGCCCCCGTGTACCCCTGCTGGTACGGCTGCTGCAGCACCGTCGCCTGCACCGCACCACTCTGAATGAACTTCAACGTCTGCGGATCACTGTCCGAGGCAATCACCTTGATCTTCCCCGCCTTCCCCGCCGACGTCACCGCCTGCCCCGCAGCCGGACCATCGTACGAATACACCCCGTACAAGCCCGTGACATTGGGGTCCGTCTGGAACGAGGTCGACGCGTTCGACAACGCCTTCGACGCATCCGTCCCATCGTTCAACGTCTGCGTGATCTTGATATTGGAACCCTCCAACGCCTTCTTGAACCCCGCTATCCGCTCCAACGAGTTCGACGCCGTCAACGAACCCGTCAGAATCACCACCTCCCCCTTGTTCCCCAGCACCTGCTTCATCGCCGCCCCCGCCTTCTCCCCCAACTGCTCGTTCAGACTGCCGAGGTAGAGCGCGGAACCGTCGTCGGCCGGCAGCGGCGAGTCGATCGCCACCACCGGGATCCCCGCCTTGTTCGCCAACGCGATCGGCGCCTTGATCGCGGTGGGATCGATCGCCGACACCGTGAACCCCGTGATGCCCTGGCCCCGCAACGTCTGAATGATCGACAACTGCTGGTCCAGACGCCCGTTGGCGGGGGCCTGGAAGGTGCCCTTGATGCCCAGGTCCGACAGGCCCTTGTTGAACCCCACCTTCCCCGCATTCCAGTAGTCCACCGCGACGTTCACCACCATCGCCTCATCCAGCTTCGACAGGTCCTTCCCCGCCAGTGCGGACTTGATCGCAGCGTCGAGCTTGTTCAGGTTGTCATCGTTGAAACTGATGTCACCCTGCAACGTCGGCGCCACCGCGGCCGAAGACCCCGACCCACCCCCCGACGACGGAGCAGCACCCGCACCCGCACCCGTCTTACTACACCCCGCCACACCAAGAACGACCAACAACGCCGTCCCCACAACAACGAACCTCTGACGCCTGATACCTGCAGTGCTGAGCATGGCGGGAATTTCCTTCCGGATTTTGTTAGCGCTAACATTCTGGCGGAGACCTTGCGGTGGTGATTCCCGGGACCTGTGGATCTCCCAGGTCCCGGACGTGGGATCAGCCGGCGTGCCTCCGCCGACCGCTGGTGCTGGAGCGCAGAACGAGTTCGGGGGCGATCAGGAGCCGCCCGGCGGGAGACCTGTCGTGAGTCATTTCGTCGAGCAGCAGTTCCAGGCCGCGTCGGCCGAGTTCTCCGAAGTCCTGGCGCACGGTGGTCAGTGGCGGAGTGAAGTAGGAGGCCTCGGGGATGTCGTCGAAGCCCACCACGCTGATGTCGCCCGGGATGGTGCGACCAGCCTGGTTCAGCGCCCGCAGCACCCCCAGTGCCATGTGGTCGTTGGCGCAGAACACCGCGGATGCCTCGGGCTCCTCCAGCAGTTGCAGCCCCGCCTCGTAGCCCGAACGCGCGCTCCAGTCCCCCGCCAGGACCTCCGGCACCGGGGCCCCGGCCTGGGTCAGAGCCGTCCGCCAGCCGGCCTGGCGGGCCTGGGCGTCCAGCCAGCTGGAGGGACCCGCGACATGGTGCACGGTGTGGTGCCCCAGGTCCAGCAGGTAGCGGGTCGCCGCCTCGCCGCCGGCCTCATTGTCCACCGCGACCCCCGACACCTTGGCCTGGGCCCCGGACCCCACGGCGACGACGGGCACAACGCTGCGCACCTTCGCCAGGGCGCCCACGGCGGAGGTCTGCGGCGCGATCACCAGCACGCCCTCCACCGCCTGGTCCCGCAGCCGGTCCACGGCTTCCTGGACCGAGCGTTCGTCCAAGGAGCGCAGGCTGGCGATGCTGACGAAGTAGCCGGCGCTGCGGGCGGCCTGCTCGATGCCGTAGAGCATCGAGGCGGGCCCGTACAGCGTGGTGTCGAAGCTGACCACACCGAGGGTCTGCGACCTGCGGGTGACCAGGGTGCGCGCGGCCGAGTTCGGACGGTAGTCCAACTCCCGGATCGCTTCGAGCACCCGCTCCCTGGTCTCGCCCTTGACGTGCGGGCTGTCGTTGAGGACCCGCGACACCGTCTGGTGCGAGACCCCGGCGAGCCGGGCCACGTCCGCCATGACGGGCTGACGATCTGGCGCGACGAGGGGTACTTCAGCCATCGCCATCCTCTTGTGGGTAGTCTGGGGGGAACGCGATCGAAAAGCTGCCGGATGCGCGCCCCTGTTTCCCGGGCGTTTCGGCAACTGCATTGTTAGCGCTCACAAGATATCCCGTCAACGGGTTGCGCAGATCACATTTTGGTCGCGCCAGCGCGGGGGCGGCGCGGGCGGCCGGCGGCGCGGGGTGCAGGCGGCGCGGGCGGGAGGCGGCGCGGGGCGCAGGCGGCGCGGGCGGGAGG
>NZ_JBHEZX010000034.1:0-20893 GCF_042511045.1 Streptacidiphilus alkalitolerans | reverse complement strand
CTACCACGTCGCCCTCTACACCGGCAACGGCACCTACGTCGAAGCCGCCAACCCCAGCGCCGGCGTCAAAACCGACACCATCAGCAACTGGGCCCCCGACTTCGCCGGCCGCATCAACTGACCTGGCCCAATCGCCCGATGGCCCCTCAGGAACGCTCCTGAGGGGCCATCGGTTTTTTCAGGGCAGGAGCACCACCAGTCGCCCCACGCTGTCACCGGCTCCGAGGCGGGTGAGTCCTTCTGCCGCTTGGTCCAGCGAGAACCGTCCCCCCACCAGTGGGGCGATTGCGCCGCTTGTCGCGAGCTTGCCCAACTCGGCGTGTGCTACCGCGATTTCGGCCGGTGCGTACTGCTTGTAGAGGCCCCAGTGCAGGCCGACGATCGAGTAGTTCTTCACCAGGGCGTGGTTGAGCGCCGGGGCCGGCACCGTACCGCCGGCGAAGCCGACGACCAGGATGCGGCCCTCGAAGGCCACGCACTTGGCCGAGGCGGCGTAGGCGTCTCCGCCGACCGGGTCGAAGACCACGTCCGCGCCGCGTCCGCCCGTCGCCTCCTTCACCGCTCGGACGATGTCGGTGTCCGTGGTCCGGTCGATCACGATGTCCGCGCCGAGTTGCCGGGCGACCTCGGCCTTTGCGGCGCCGCCGACCACGGCGACCACCCGGGCGCCGGCCGCCTTGCCCAGTTGCACCGCCGCGCTGCCGACCCCGCCGGCCGCCGCGTGGACCAGGAGTGTTTCGCCGGCCTGCAGTCGGGCCCGCCGGTGCAGGCCGAACCATCCGGTCTGGTAGGCGATGTGCAGCGCGGACGCCTGGGCGTCGTCCAACGCCTCCGGAGCCGGGAGCACGTCCGCCGCCTCCGCGAGTGCGAACTCCGCGAGCGAGCCGTGGGGCAGCGCGGGGTTGCCGATCACCCGGTCGCCGACGGCCAGGCCGGTCACGCCCTCGCCGAGTTCGTCCACCACGCCGCACAGTTCGACGCCGGGGGTGAACGGCAGTTCGGGCCGTATCTGGTAGGTGCCGCGGCACAGCAGCACGTCAGGGAAGTTGAGTGCCGCCGCCCGTACGGCGACCCGGATCTGGCCCGGCGCGGGTCGCGGCGTGGGGATGTCCACGAGGCGCAGCACCGAAGCGGGCTCGCCGTGGGTGGTGACCTGCCAGGCTTTCATGGGGTTCCGTTTCTCTGAGGACTAAGCGAGCGCTTAGGATGCGGGTATGGAAGCGTGGTGTCCACGCTCGTCATCGACCGACCGGAAGGCCGTGCACGTGACCCCCGAAGCCGCCGACGCCACCGCGACTGGCACCGTGACCGACACCGCCACCGGCACTGTCCTGCTCGCCGGGATCTTCTCCGGTGACCTCGAGGAGGCCTGGCAGGAGATCCAGCCGGACACGGCCCGGCGGCTGCTGATCGCCGCGGTCGAGGCCTTCGCGGCGCGCGGCTTCCATGCGACGACGACCAGGGACATCGCCCGCGGCGCGGGGATGAGCCCGGCCGGTGTGTATGTGCACTACCGCTCCAAGGAGGAGCTGCTGCACCAGATCACCCTGATCGGGCATCGGCACACCCTCCGGCTGGTCCGGGAGGTGTCCGCGTCCGTCAGCGGGCCGACCCGCCAACTGCACGCTGTGATCCGCGACTTGACCACCTGGCACGCGCGCCACCACACCACCACCCGGGTGATCGAGTACGAGCTGCACTCGCTCTCGCCCGAGCACCACACCGCGATCCTGGCGCTGCGCCGGGAGATCGACGGCCTGGTCCGGCAGATCCTGGAGGACGGGGTGGGCCAGGGCGTCTTCGAGGTGCCGGACGTGCCGACCACGACCCTGGCGCTGCTCTCGCTCTCGGTCGACGTGGCGCGCTGGTACCACACGCCCGCCCGTCACTCGGAGGAGCGGCTCGGGCAGCTCTACGCGGACCTGGCGCTGCGGATGGTGGGCAGCGAGCCGCTGCCGTAGCGGTTCTGACTGTGGGTCAACCGAGGCGTAGCTCACGCTTGAGCAGCTTCCCGGTCGCGTTCTTGGGCAGTTCGGGGAGGATCCGGACCTCCCGCGGGTACTTGTAGCCGGCCAGGCGGTCGCGGCAGAAGTCGACGATCTCCTCGGCCGTGGCCGTCGCGCCGTCCCGGAGCGACACCACGCCCACCACTTCCTCGCCGAGCCGCTCGTCCGGTCGGCCGATCACCGCCGCCTCGGCGACGGCGGGGTGGGTGTAGAGGACCTCCTCCACCTCGCGTGGGTAGACGTTGTAGCCGCCGCGGATGATCAGGTCCTTCAGCCGGTCGACCACGAAGAGGAAGCCGTCCTCGTCCTGGTGGGCCAGGTCGCCGGTGTGCAGCCAGCCGTCGCGAACCGCCTCGGCGGTGGCCTCCGGGTTGCGGTAGTAGCCCTTCATGACATTGTGTCCGCGGAGCAGGATCTCGCCGATGTGCCCTGCGCCGGGCGGGAGTTCACGGCCTTCTCCGTCCACGATCCTGGCCTCGACGCCCCAGATCGGCCTGCCGATGGACAGCAGTCGGCGGTCCTCCGGACTGGGGTTCATGGTGGCGGTGCTGGCCGTCTCCGACAGGCCGTAGCCTTCCAGCACGGCCACGCCGAAGCGCTGTTCGAAGGCTGACATCAGCGCCTCCGGCATGGCCGCGCCGCCCGAGCAGGCGACCCGGAGCCGGGACAGGTCCCGTCCGGCGGTGTCCGCCTGGAGCAGGGCGTGGAACATGGTCGGGACGCCGACGAAGACGCTCACGCCGTGGTCCTGCATGGCCTCGACGACCAGGGCGATGTCGAAGCGCGGCACCAGCGACAGGGTTCCGCCGTAGCGGATACCGACGTTGATGACGCTGGACAGCCCGTAGACGTGGAAGAACGGCAGCACGGCCAGGCTCACGTCGTCCGCGCGCACGCCGAAGACCGCGCCGGCGGTGGTGCAGTTCATGAAGAGCTGAAAGTGCGTCAGCTCGGCCCCCTTGGGGCGGCCGGTGGTGCCGCTGGTGTAGATGATCACCGCGGTGTCGTCCGCGTCGGTGGCGACGATGTCGCGGGCGTCCGCGTCGGGGACGGCCGTGCAGAGGCTCTCGAACGCCGACTCCCGCTCGGTGTCACGCCCGCCCGCTTCCGCGCGGGCGCCGGCGGTGACCGTGACCAGGCACAGGGCGAGGTCCTCGATCCCGGCCGCGGCCTTCCTCGCCTCCGGCGCGCAGGCGTCGAAGGTGATCAGCAGGCGCGCCTCGGAGTCCAGCAGCTGGTGCGTGATCTCGGCAGCCTTCAGCAGCGGATTCAGCGGGACCATCACCAGCCCGGCCTTGAGGATGCCGAAGTACGCGAGCAGGAACTCGGGGACGTTGGGCAGTTGGACCGCCACCTTGTCGCCCCGTACCAGCCCGGTCGCCCGCAGGTTCGCGGCGACCCGGCCCGACAGTTCGTCCAACTCCGCATAGCTGATGGTGCGGTCGCCGATCCGGCAGCAGGCGTGCTCGGGGCGCGACCGGGCCGACTCGCGCAGCATGGTGGCCAGGTTGAAGCTCATGGCTGCCGCTCCTCTGCCGGTTGTCCTGCGGATACCGCCGTCGACGGACTCCCGAAGTCGACGCCGAGCAGCTCCGTCAGCTCGGCCAGGGTGCGGTCGATGCTGACGTGGTGCACCGTGGCCATGCCCAAGTCCCGTGCGGGGGCCAGGTTTCCTGGCAGGTCGTCGACGAAGACGCACTGGTCCGGACGCAGTCCCAGGGAGCGGGCCGCGAGTCGGTAGATCTCCGGGGTGGGCTTCCGCAGGCCGACCGAGCCGGAGATCACCACGCCGGTGAACAGCTCGGTGAGCAGCGCCGCCGGATAGCCGGACAGGCCCCATGAGTTGGAGAGCAGGCCGGTGGCCACGCCCTGGCTCCTGGCCGCCGCGACCGCCGCGCACATCCGCGGTTCCGGCTGGACCGAGCCGAGCAGCCGGTCGATCAGCCCGGTCGGCGGGACCCCGAGCAGTGCGGCGAACCCCTGCTCGAACTCCGGCTCGGGCAGCCGGCCGGTCTCCAGCCCCACCAGCAGCTCCCTGGCCGCCGGGTCGGTGCGGAAGAGCTGGGCGACGGCGTCCGGGCTGATCCCCTCGCGCTCGCCGAACGCCGCGAAGGCGTCGAAGACATTGCTGGTCAGCACGCCGCCCCAGTCGACCAGCAGTCCTGGTATCCGCTCCGCACCCATCGGCCGCCTCCTTGGATCCGGACGTGTCAGAAGTAGAGGCGGGAGACGGACTCGGCCACGCAGACCGGCTTGTCGCCGCCCTCGCGTTCGACGGTCACCTTGGTGACGAGCTGGACCCCGCCCGGGACGTCGTCCACCTCCAGCAGTTCGACCCGCCCGCGCACCCGGGAGCCGACCGGGACCGGCGCCGGGAAGCGGACCTTGTTGGTGCCGTAGTTGACCCCCATCCGGACGCCGTCCACCTGGAACAGCCCCTCGCCGATGACCGGCAGCAGGGACAGGGTCAGGAAGCCGTGCGCGATGGTGGTGCCGAAGGGGCCCTTGGCGGCGCGCTCAGGATCGGTGTGGATCCACTGGTGGTCGCCGGTCGCGGAGGCGAACTGGTCCACCTGCTGCTGGTCGATCCGGATCCAGTCGCTGACGCCGAGTTCGGTGCCGATGGCCGCGCGCAGGTCGTCCAGCGTGGCGAAGCCCATGCGAGTCCTCCAGGAAGGGTGCGGTCGCTGTTGGTGACCGGGTGGGTGCGCTGAGCGGTAATTCCCGCTGAGCAAGCGCTCGCTTAGCATTACGGGGACGTTGCGCGCTGTCAATGGTCGGCGGCCACCACGGCCGGTCCCGCTACAGCGTTACCGGCAGCGCGACCAGGCCGCGCATCAGCCGGGTCTCCCGCCACCGCAGCTGCTCCGCGGGCACGGCCAGGGCCACGTCCGGGTGGCGGCGCAGCAGTGTGCTCACGGCGATCGCCAGCTCGGCCCGGGCCAGCGGGGCGCCGAGGCAGCGGTGGATGCCGTGGCCGAAGGCGAGCTGGGCCCTGGCGTCCCGGTCCAGGTCGAGGCGGTCGGGGTCGGCGAAGGCCAGCGGGTCGCGGTTGGCCGCGCCGAGGGAGACCAGGACGGGCCGGCCGGCGTCGAGGTCCTGGCCGCCGAGGCGGGTCGGCCGCTGGGTCCAGCGGAAGGTCGCCAGCGCGACGGCCGAGTCGTAGCGCAGCAGTTCGTCGACGGCGCCCTCGACCAGGCCGGGATCCTGCCGCAGCCGCGCCAGTGCATCGGGGTTCTGGAGCAGTGCCAGCACGGCGTTGCCGATGGCGTTGGTGCTGGTCTCATGGCCGGCCACCAGCAACAGGCTTGCCAGCGAGGTGAGTTCGAACTGGGTGAGCGGGGATCCGCCGCCGTCGCGGGCCTCCAGCAGGCGGCTCAGCAGGTCGTCGCCCGGCGTGGTCCGCTTGGCGGTGACCAGGGCGTCCAGGTACTCGGCCAGGGCGTGCGAGGCGTCGTCGACGGTCTGCGGCCGACCGGCGGCGAACAGCCTGCCGGACAGGTCGCGCAGGTGGCCGCGGTCGGCTTCCGGCACCCCCAGCAGCTCGCCGATCACGGTGACCGGCAGGGGCGCCGCGAGCGCCTCGACCAGGTCGGTCCCGGCCGGGTCGAAGGCGTCCACCAGCTGCTCGGCCAGCTGGTGGATGTAGGGGCGCAGGCGGTCGACCGTGCCGCTGCTGAACGCCCCGGCCACCAGCTGCCGCAGCCGGGTGTGCGCGGGCGGGTCGGTGGCCAGCATGGACTGGGCGAGGACTGGGTGGATCCGGCGGCCGGAGGGCCGGTCGGCGAAGAACGCGGCGGTGTCCTTGGACAGGGCCGGATCGAGCAGCGCCTGCCGCGCCTCGGCGTGGCCGGTGACCAGGTGGCCGGGGAACCCGCCGGCCGCGGACGGCACCGCCTGGACCGGGCAGCGCTGGCGGAGGGCGGCATAACCGCGGTACGGGTCCGCGCCGGGGGCGGGGTCCGACGGGGTACGGGGCATCGGCTGCTCCTTGCGCCTGGGCGGGGGACTGCGGACGGGTTCAGCGGCCGGGATCAGCGGCCGGCGGTGAAGACCTGGAGCAGGAAGGTGGGCCACCGGTCCTGGTGCTCCCCGTGGAGGCGGGCCCGTTGCAGCGGGCGCTGCAGCGTCCGGCGCAACGGGATCGGCGACTGCATGACGGCCTCGTTGCGCCGGGCCAGCCGCTGCAGCTCGGCCGCGTCCGGCAGGCGGTCGCCCTTGGCCTCGACGCAGTCGGCGTGGGCCGGGGCGAGGTTCCAGAGGCCGTCCAGGTCGGGGCCGCGCCAGGAGGGGGCACGGTCGCTCAACGAGCACGGGAACAGGCGAGCCACGGCGGTCGCGTGGTCGGGGCTCAGGGTGTCGTCGCAGAGCTGGCAGCGTCCGTGCTGGAAGCCGATCAGGGCCGCGGTGAGTCCGACCACGGGACGCTGCCCTGAGGCGTCGGTGAGGCTGACGGTGTGCCAGTCGACGCTGAGGCCCTGCTCGTTGAGGCCGCGTCCGGCGGCGGGGTCGAAGGAGCTCTCGACGATGCCCCACCGGGCGTCCAGCTCGGCCCGGAGACCGGGCGCCTGCTCACCGGTCGCGAGAGCGAGCAGCTCCGGGGCCAGCCGGAGGACGCGTTCGCTCGGTTCGCCGTCGCTCTGGAGGAGCTCGAAGAAGCGGTGCGGCAGGTCGGCGCCACCGCCGCCCGGGCTGTGGAACTTCTGCAGGGCCTGCGCCGGCAGGGCGCGGACCGCGGCCTGCCGCAGTTCCTCGGTGGGCCGGCCCAGGGCTGCCGACGCCTCGGACTCGCGCGCGACGACGGCGAGGAAGTCCGCGACGGCGGGGGAGCCTCCCGCCGCGGCCTGCGGCGCCTCGGGCAGGTGCCGCAGCAGGCCGGCGGCGTAGTGGGCGGCCAGCTCGTCCAGGCCGACCTCGGTCCGGCCCTCGGCGGCGAGCTCCAGGAGCGCGCCGGCGAGGGCGAACCTGCCGGTGTGGGACTGCGGGCCCATCAGCACGGCCGCCCGCCAGGCGGTGACGGGGGCCGGTGCGGCCCGGTAGAAGTCTCCGGCCGCTCCGCCGAGGAACCCGCTGCTGTCCGTCATGTCCTCAACTTCGCTGTGGCCGGATCCCGATTCGTACCAGCACGTTATCCCGAGTCGTCCAGGGTCTGCCCGGCCGCGGTGGCGCGCCTGAGCGCTCTGCGGATCAACGCACCGTACTGTCGCCGAATGCACACATGGCCTGGTCGTTCCCATCCGCTCGGAGCCCGCTACGACGGCTCCGGAACCAACTTCGCGCTGTTCTCCGAGGCGGCGGAGAAGGTGGAACTGGCGCTGATCGCCGACGACGGCACGGAGGAACGGGTCGCGCTGACCGAGGTCGACGGCTTCGTCTGGCACGCCTACCTGCCGGAGGTCGGCCCCGGCCAGCGCTACGGCTACCGGGTGCACGGGCCGTACGAGCCCGGCGACGGCCTCCGGTGCAACCCGGCGAAGCTGCTGCTCGACCCGTACGCGAGGGCCGTCGACGGCCAGGTGGACGGCGACGAGTCGCTGTACAGCTACCGCTTCGACCAGCCGGACCGGCTGAACACGCTGGACAGCCTCGGGCACACCCTGCTGTCCGTGGTCACCGACCCGTCCTTCGACTGGGGCGGCGACCGCCCGCCGAACCGGGCCTACCACGACACGGTGATCTACGAGGCGCACGTACGGGGCCTGACCATGACCCATCCGGCGCTGCCGGAGGAGATCCGCGGCAGCTACGCCGGGATCGGGCATCCGGCGATCATCGAGCACCTGACCGCGCTCGGGATCACCGCGATCGAACTGATGCCGGTCCATCAGTTCGCCCAGGACGGCTACCTGTTGGAGCGGGGGCTGTCCAACTACTGGGGCTACAACACCATCGGCTTCTTCGCCCCGCACAACGCCTACTCCTCCTCGGGCACCCGCGGCGAGCAGGTGACCGAGTTCAAGCAGATGGTCAAGGCGCTGCACGCGGCCGGTATCGAGGTCATCCTCGACGTGGTCTACAACCACACCGCCGAGGGCAATGAGAAGGGCCCGACGCTCTCGCTCCGGGGCATCGACAACGCCGCCTACTACCGGCTGGTCGACGGCGACGCGGGCCACTACTACGACACCACCGGGACCGGCAACAGCCTGCTGATGCGGCACCCCGCCGTACTGCAGCTGATCATGGACTCGCTGCGCTACTGGGTCACCGAGATGCACGTCGACGGCTTCCGCTTCGACCTCGCGGCCACCCTGGCCCGGCAGTTCCACGAGGTGGACCGGCTGTCGGCGTTCTTCGACCTGGTCCAGCAGGACCCGGTGATCAGCAGGGTCAAGCTCATCGCCGAGCCCTGGGACGTCGGCGACGGCGGCTACCAGGTCGGCAACTTCCCGCCGCTGTGGACCGAGTGGAACGGCCAGTACCGGGACACCGTCCGCGACTTCTGGCGCGGGGAGGAGGCGACCCTGCCCGAGTTCGCCTCCCGGCTGACCGGCTCCGCGGACCTCTACCAGCACGACCGGCGGCGTCCGCTGGCCAGCATCAACTTCGTCACCGCCCACGACGGCTTCACCCTGCGTGACCTGGTCTCCTACAACAACAAGCACAACGAGGCCAACGGCGAGGACGGCCGGGACGGCGAGAGCAGCAACCGCTCCTGGAACTGCGGCGCCGAGGGCGCCACCGACGACCCGGCCGTGCTGGACCTGCGCCACCGCCAGCAGCGCAATCTGCTCACCACGCTGCTGCTGTCCCAGGGCGTCCCGATGATCGCCCACGGCGACGAGCTCGGCCGCACCCAGCAGGGCAACAACAACGCCTACTGCCAGGACAACGCACTCTCCTGGGTCGACTGGGACCTCGACAGCGCCCAGCAGGAGCTGCTCGGCTTCACCCGCGCGCTGGTCCAGCTGCGGCACGCGCACCCGGTGCTGCGCCGCCGCCGGTTCTTCCGGGGCACGGCCGGGGGCGAGGGCCTCGGCGACCTGGTCTGGTTCCGCCCGGACGGGCAGCAGATGCAGGACAGCAACTGGCACTGGGACGAGGCCAGGGCGGTGACGGTGTTCCTCAACGGCGAGGCCATCAGCGAGCCGGGCCCGCACGGCGAGCGGATCGTGGACGACTCCTTCCTGCTGCTGCTGAACGGCCACTACGAGCCGCTGGAGTTCCGGCTTCCGCCCGCGCCGTTCGGCGAGGTCTGGCAGGTCGCGGTGGACACGGCGACGGAGCCCGACCGGGTCGACGAGACCGAGGTCAAGGCCGACGGCAGCGTCCGGCTCCAGGCCCGCAGCACCCTGGTGCTGATCCGCAAGGTCGGGGGTCAGCGGTAGACAAGGCTGGAAGTCGACAAAGCTGGAAGTCTGTAAAGAGCCGGGCCATGGGCCCGGCAGGACGGGACCAATGACCCGGCTGACCGCGGTCCGGGGCGGAAATAACACAGGGGTGAGTCGATCGTGGCTCGCGGACGACCGCTGGGAGCCACTGATGCCTGCTCGGACCGACCGGACACTGCTGCTGTCACTGCCGCGCGACGCGCGTTCGGCCGGGGTGGCCCGACACGCGGTCACCGCGATCGCCGCCGCCGGCGGCGAGGTGCGGGACACCGCCGAGCTGCTGGTGACCGAGGTCGTCTCCAACGCGGTCCGGCACGGCCGGGGCTCCTGCGTCCTGCTGGCCGCCGCCAGCGGCCGGGACGGCCTTTCGATCGCGGTCTTCGACCAGGGCCCCGACCTCGACCGGGGCCCGGAGCCCTGCCGCCGGCTCGGCGAGGCCGTCGAACCGGCCGAGAGCGGCCGCGGCCTGCAGCTGGTCGCCGACCTGGCCCGGGCCTGGGGCAGCTACCCGGTCGGCGACGCGGGCAAGTGGGTGTGGTTCACCCTGGACGCCGACGGGTGCTTCTCCTCCCGGCCGGTCTCCCAGTCGTTCTCCCGGCCGGTCTCCGCCCCGGCGCCGGTGCGGGGCGCCGATCAGACGTGCTTGCTCCCGGTCAGGTGCGCGTAGAGGACGACGTTCCCCAGGTAGCCGGTGTCCTTGCTGTAGCCGCCGCCGCAGGTGATCAGCCGCAGCTGGGCGTCCTTGGTGGCGCCGTAGACGCGGGAGGAGGGGAAGGCGTTCTTCTCGTACACCTCGATGGCGTCGATGCTGAACAGCGCGGCGGTGCCGTCCTTGCGGTCGACCTCGACGGTGTTGCCCTTGTGCAGTGAGCCCAGGTTGTAGAAGACCGCCGGGCCCTGCTCGGTGTCGACGTGCCCGTCCATGATCGCGTTGCCGGCCGCGCCGGGCGCGGGTCCGCCCTGGTACCAGCCGGCCAGGTTGCGGTTGTTGTCGTCGGGGACCTGCAGCTGCCCGGTCTTGTCCAGGTTCAGCAGGGTGACCGGTGCGTCCACCTTGATCGAGGGGATCTTGATCCGGACCGGGACCGAGGCCGGCAGCGGAGGCGCCGGCGGGGCGGTGCTCGGCGTTCCGGGGATCTGCCCGCCGCTCTGGGCCGGTGCGGCGGCGAAGGCGTCGCTGGGCGAGGGCTGCGGCGGGTGCCGGGTCTGCGAGCCGTCGTAGAGCATCCAGGCCCCGGTGCCGAGCGCCGCGGTGAGGACCAGTGCGACGGCCCGGTTGTCCCGGGTGCGGCGCGCGGTCACAGTGCCGCCCGGGCGGTCCGGCGCGGGGATATACCGAAGCGGGGCCGGTCACCGGCGGGGGTCGTGGGGAGCATACGGGCGGCGCCTTTCGTCTCCTGGTATCTGCCGGGCATGGTGTCTGCCGACCAGCCAAAGCCAGATCCGCCGACGGCGCCAGTCGCGCCGCCGCGCGCTGCACCGTTCGACCAGGCCGGGTCCCTCGTCCGGGTGATCCCGCCGGGCGCCCACCAGCGGTTCTTCCTAGGCTTCCCATGCCGGTCAGCAGGAGCACGGAGCATGGCGGACGGGAAGTGCGGTACGGATGGCTGAGCAGCGGGCCGAAGGCGGCCGTGAGCCGGGCCTGGACGGGGTCCGGGCCCTGGCGGTGGCGGCGGTGCTGGTCTTCCATGTGCGCGCCGACTGGCTGCCGGGCGGCTTCCTGGGCGTGGACGTGTTCTTCGTCCTCAGCGGCTATCTGATCACCGCGCTGCTGCTGGCCGAACGGCGGAGCACGGAGCGGATCCGGCTGCTGCGGTTCTCGTCCCGCCGTGCCCGCCGACTGCTGCCGGAACTGCTGCTGGTGCTGCTGGTCACCGCGGCGGTGGCCGCGCTGATCGGCAACGAGGCGGCGGCGGGGCTGCGCGGCGGCGAACTGGCCGCGCTCGGCTTCTACGGCAACTGGTGGCGGATCCAGCTGCGGTCCGGCTACTTCGCCCCGTTCGGACCGCCGCCGATGCTGCAGCACCTGTGGTCGCTGGGCATCGAGGAGCAGTTCTACCTGCTCTGGCCGCCGGTCCTGGCCGTGGTGCCGCTCGTCTGCCGGCGGTTCCGCCCCGGTGGGCAGGCCCGGAGCGCCCGGGCCACGGCCTTCGCCGCCGGCCTGGTCGCCGCCGCGGGGGCGGCGTCGTTCGGGCTGATGGCCGCCTGGTCGCGGGCGGGGGTGGACCCCTCGCGCCTCTACTTCGGCAGCGACACCCACGCCGGTCCGCTGCTGCTGGGCGCCGCCACCGGCCTGCTGCTGCCTCCGGCCCGGGTCCACGCCCTGGCCCGGACGCCGCGCCGGGTGCTGGCCGCTCTCGGTGCGGCGGGCCTGACCGTCCTGGCCGTGCTGGCCCGGCTGCTGCAGGGCACCGAAGCGGGCGCCTACCAGGGCGGTATCGCGGCAGCGGCGGTCGCCGCCGCGCTGCTGTGTCCCGCCGCGATCGCGGCCGGACCGCTGCGCGCTGTGCTCGGCGCCCCGGCCCTGGTGTGGCTGGGACGCCGCTCCTACGGCCTGTACCTGTGGCACTGGCCGCTGATCGCGACCCTCGGCTACCTCGGTCTCGACGCCGACGGCGCACCGCTGGTCGTGGGCGCCGAACTGCTGCTGCCGCTCGCCCTGGCCGCGCTCAGCTACCGCCTGGTGCAGCAGCCGGTCGTCCGGCGGGGGTGGCGCGGCGCCCTGGCCCACGCGCGCGAGCGGCACCGGGCCCAGCGCCGCCGCCTGCCGAGGATTACCCATATCGCCGCGGTCGCGGCCACGCTGCTGCCCCTGCTGGCCGTGCACACCCTGGTCACCGCGCCGGACGGGACGGCCCTGCAGGCCCAGCTGCAGGCCGGCCGCACCGCGTCCGCCCGCTCCGGAGGCGCACCCGCCGCGGGCTCGGCGGCCGGGTACGGCGGCCGGGTGCCCGGCAGCGCGATCACCGCGATCGGGGACTCGGTGCTGCTCGCCGCCGCGCCCGCGCTCCAGCAGGCCCGGCCCGGTGTCGACATCGAGGCCGTGGTCGGGCGGCAGATGGACACCGCGCCCGGACTGCTGCGGCAACTGGCCGAGGAAGGCGGGCTGCGCCCGGTCGTGGTCGTCGCCCTGGGCACCAACGGCACGGTCGCCCCGTCCACCCTGGACCGGATCGCCGAGCTGACCGGCCCGGGACGCACCCTGGCCCTGGTCACCGTCCATGTGCCGCGCCCGTGGCAGAACCAGGTCAACACCGCCCTGGCGCGGTTCGCCCGGACCCACCCCGGCACCGTCCTGGTCCCCTGGAACGCCGCCGCCACCGGGCATCCTGACGCCCTGTACCCCGACCGCACCCACCCCCGGTCCGAGGGCGCGCCGCTCTACGCGACCACGCTGCTGACCGCCCTGGACCGCGCGGCCGGCTGACCCCGCACCCACCGTCCGCGGCCGGCCGCTGCCGTTGGCGGCCGGTTGCGGGGTCGGCCGGGGGTGCGCATGGTGGCCGTATGGAGGCTGAGCCGACGACCAGCGTGGTCATCGCCGACGACCAGGACATGATCCGGGCCGGCTTCCGTATGATCCTGGACAGCCAGCCCGACCTGCGGGTCGTGGCCGATGTCGCCGACGGCGGCGCGGCGCTCCAGGCCGTGGGCGAGTTCCGTCCGGACGTGCTGCTGCTGGACATCCGGATGCCGGGCCTGGACGGTCTGGAGGTCACCCGGCGGCTGAACCGGCCCGGGCAGCCGCATGTGCCGCGCATCGTCATCGTGACCACCTTCGACCTGGACGAGTACGTCCACACCGCGCTGCACCACGGAGCCAGCGGGTTCCTGCTGAAGGACTCCAGCCCCGAGCTGCTGATCGAGGCGGTACGGGCCGCCGCCCTCGGCGACACGCTGATCTCCCCGGCCATCACCGTGCGGCTGCTGCGCGACCTCTCCTCCGGCCGGAACCCCACGGCCGCGCGGCGTCCCGCGGAGCCGTTGACAGCCCGGGAGGTCGAGGTGGTCCAACTGCTGGCGCAGGGACGGACCAACGCCGAGATCGCCGGACAGCTCTTTATCTCCTTGTCGACAGTCAAGGCGCATCTGGGCCATGTCCAGGCCAAGTTGCAGGCCCGCAACCGGGTGGAGATCGCGGCCTGGGCCTGGGACAGCGGCGTCGCCACCGCCGCCGCGCCGTGATCCCGGCCGGACCGGCCCTGGGACCGGCCGGGATCACGGCCCGGCACCGCACTGCCTGGCGGCGGGCCGGGACGGTGGCCGCGGTCCTGCTGCTGCTCTTCCTGGTCTGCCTGGAGGGCGTCGTCCTGCACGATCAGCCGGAGTGGCCGCACGCCGTGGTGTGGGGCTGCGGGCTGGCCGTGGCCCTGTGCGTCCTGCCGCTGGCCAGGCCGTCACTGGTGGCGCGCGGTTATGCCGCCGTGGCGCTGTCCGGAGGCGTGACCCTGGCCATGATCGTGGGTCAGCACCCGCAGCGGGTGTGGGGGATCGGCGAGGCGCTGGCCCTGCTGGTGCTGCTCGGCGGGGTCGTTCGCGGGGTGGGGGCGGGCACGGCGGTGGTGCTGGGACCGCTGCTGGCCACCACCGCGATCGCGGTGCCGATGCGCGACGACGACCCCGGCCGGTTCACCCTGCTGGTGGCGGCGCTGACGGCGGCGGTGAGCGCCTACTCCCTGGCACTGCGGATGGCCGACGCCGCCCGGGTGCAGCAGGTGGCGCGGGTCCGCGCGGACGAGCGCACCGAACTCGCCCGGGAGTTGCACGACCTGGTGGCCCATCACATCACCGGCATCGTGGTGCAGGCCAAGGCGGCCGGCTTCGCCGGCGTCGGCCCCGAGGCCGCCGCGCGGGTGTTCGCCCAGATCGACCAGCAGGGCAGCGAGGCACTGGCGGCCATGCGCCGCCTGGTGGTGGTCCTGCGCGAGGCACCGGCCGGGACCGCGCCGGTGGCCGGCCTGGCCGAACTGGAGGTCCTGGCCGAGGGCTTCCGGCGCACCGGCCCACCGGTCACCCTGGACGTCGACCCCGCGCTGGCGGACACCCTGCCGCCCGAGGTGGCGGCGGCGATCCACCGGATCACCCGCGAGGCCCTGACCAACATCCGCAAGCACGCCGCCGACGCCACCCTGGTCGCGGTCACCGTGCGCCGCGTCCCGGGCGCGGTGCAGGTCTCCGTCACCGACAACGGCACCACCGCCGCGCCGCTGCGCCCGCGCGCCGCCGGGGGTGGATTCGGGCTGGTGGGGATGGGCGAACGCGCCACCGCCCTGGGCGGAACGCTGGAGGCAGGACCCAGGCCCGACGGCGAGGCCGGCTGGAGCACCGTCGCCACCTTCCCGGTGTCGGCCGCCGGCCGCCGTCCGAGCCGCGACGTCTGAACCGCGACGTCTGAACCGACCGTTCTAGGGACTGCGCTGGAAGACCAGGCTCCGGGTGCCCCAGAAACGCAGCGCCGTGGCGAAGGTCATGCCGATCACGCCGCCGGCCCAGAGGTCCGCGCGTGCGCTGGTGTAGCCCAGCAGGTAGTGCGAGGTCAGCAGGCAGGCCACCTGCACCAGCGCCGCCGCCAGTTGCAACGCGCAGAACAGGGCCACGGTCCGGGCGCCGCGGTGGCGGCTGCGGTTCCGGTAGGGCCCGAAGCGGTTGCCGAGGTAGGCCACCAGGCAGGCGGCTGCCGCGGACACGATCTTGGCCTCCACCGGCGGCCAGTGCTGGGAGATCCGCAGCGAGGCGAAGACCAGCAGGTCGGTGGCATAGGCGAGGGCACCCGCCACGGCGAAGCCGAGCACTTCGGGCAGCAGACAGCGCACTCGGCCCAGGGTGGTGATTTCCGACATAACGCCCATTGTTTGCGGCGGGCAGTGCCCGGCGCGAGCCGGGACGGGCGGACCGTTCCCGTTCGGCTCAGGTGCGCTCGCGCCCCCGTGCGGCAGGCGTTTCCCTGGGGATACGGCACGCCGTCACGGAGTGCGCTGACCAGGGCTCAGCAGCTGAGCGAGAACCAAGGAGGACGGGTGCGTCTTTCCCGCGGTGCTGCCGGTGCCGGGCTGGTCGCGGTCGTCCTCACGGCGGCCGTCACCGGCGTTCCGATGGTGCTGGCGGCGCAGAGCGCCGGACCGGTGCTCCGGGTGACGCCCGCCGTCGTCAAACCCACCGACCACATCACCCTCAGCGCACAGGGCTGCCCGGTTCCGGCCGAGGCCTTCTCCGAGGCCTTCGACACGGTGGTGCTCGACACGAACGGACGCGGCCGGACGCTGATGATCGATCAGGACGTCCCGCCCGGCCGCTACGAGATCACCCTCAGCTGCAACGGCGATGCCAGCACGGCGAGTTTGGTGGTTGCCCCGCCGGGGCCTCTGGTCCTGCCGCTGGGAACCATTGCCCTGGCCCGGAACTGATGACACGTCCGGCCGTCCCCCGTACTGCCTAGCCGAACAGGCGGGCCCGGCCGCCGGTGCCTAGCGTGAAACTCGCCACCGGTATTCCGGGCGACGGGTCGGGAATTCCTCCCGCCGCGGCCCAGATTCTCCGCGCCGATCCACTGATCCACTGATCCACCGATCCACCGATTCGCGGTCCGTCGATTCACGGGTTTGATTCCAGGAAGAAGGTTTGTGTGCGAACGCCATCGGATCCCGAATCGAATGCAAGCAGTCCCGTGCTCGGCCCCGTCGCATCCGGGCCCGGATCCGGCTCGGTGGACGTGGACGTGGCCGACGCGGACGAGGTGTCGCCGCCGGGCCCGGCGGCGAAGTCCCGGCCGGGGTGGCTGCGTCGGCTGTTCGCACGGCGCAGCGTCCGCGCGGTGCTGGCCGTGGCCGCCGTGTTCCTGGGCTGGCTCAGCTGGTCGGTGGGCAGCGCGCTGGCCGCGCCCGGCGACGACAGCACGGCGGCCAAGGTGGCCGAATGGGGACGGGACCACCAACTCGGCCCGCTGGTCACCTTCCTGGAGAGCGCGCAGTACAAGGCCAACCCGCCCAAGGTCGGCGGGACACCGGGCATGGCGCTCGAGCCCGACGCCGCCGCTGCCGCGCCCGAGGCGGTCAAGCCGGCCCTCAAGCCGATCGCGCTGCCCCGGCTGATCACCCCGGCCGGCACGCCGCTGGCGGGGGAGGGGATCTGGCAGGTGCTGGGCAGCGTGCGCGGCACTCCGGCGCTGATGGGCGCCTATGTGCGGCCCGACGACGAGCACACCTCCTATGTCGCCGGTGCGGTCTCGATGGACCAGCGGCTGCTGCGCTTCCAGTTGCACCCGGGCGAGTTGGACCCGGGCCCGGACAAGTGGGGCGTGCCGACCTCGATCCCGCCCGGCTCCCGGACCGGCCTGATGGCCACGTTCAACGGCGGCTTCAAGGTGGACGAGGCCCGCGGCGCCTTCTACCTCAACGGCATCACCAAGGGCACCCTCGCCGACTCGGCCGCCTCCCTGGTCTTCTACCGCGACGGCCATGTCACGGTCGGCTCCTGGAACCACGGGGTGTCGATGACGCCGCAGGTCGTGGGCGTGCGGCAGAACCTCAAGCTGATCGTCGACCACGGCCAGGTCCCGGCCGGCGTGGACGACAACGTGGAGAGCGGCTGGGGTCTGACGATCGCCGGAAAGTACTTCGTCTGGCGCTCGGGCGCGGGAATCACCGCGGACGGACGACTGGTCTACGTCTACGGGCCGAGCCTGTCCGTGCGCACCCTGGCCGACCTGCTCAAGCGGGCCGGCTGCACCAGCGCCATGCAACTGGACATCAACCCGGCCTGGATGTCCTACATGTACTACCGGCCCACCCCTGACCCGAAGAACCCCACCCCGGTCAAGCTGCTGCCGGGTCAGGAGCGCCCCGCCAACCGGTACTACGAGCCCACCAGCCGGGACTTCACCGCGGTGTACGCGAGGTGAGCCTCCAGCCGCCGGCCCAGCCCGGTTCCGCCGCCCTGGCCGTCCCGCTGATCACAGCGGCGCGTCGGCCGGTGTGGATGCGCTGGCCGCTGGCCGCGCTGCGCACGGCCCGTCCCCGGCAGTGGCCGAAGAACCTGCTGGTGTTCGCGGCTCCGCTGACCGGTTCCGCGCTGGGCCGCAGCACCGCGGCGCTGGGCGGAGCGGTGGCGGCCTGTGTGGTCTTCACCCTGGCCTCCAGTGCGGTCTACTTCGTCAATGACGCGCTGGACGCCGAGCGCGACCGCCAGCATCCACGCAAGTGCCTGCGCCCGGTGGCCTGCGGAGACCTCAGCGAGACCCACGCGGTGTCGCTCGCCTTCCTGTGCGTGGTGGCGGCGGGCGTGGTGGGGCTGTTCACCCCCGGCGTGGGGCTGTCGCTGGCCGCCACCGCCTATCTGGCCATCTCCTTTCTGTACTGCGCCAAGTTCAAGCACCTGCCGGTGCTGGAACTGTTCCTGGTGGCGTCCGGGTTCGTGCTGCGGGCGGTGGGCGGCGCGGGTGCGGCCAAGGTCCCGCCCTCGGGGTGGTTCCTGGTGGTCTGCAGCCTGGGCGCGCTGCTGGTGGTCCTGGCGAAACGTTTCACCGAAATAACCTCGCTGGGTGCTCCCGCCGCGGCGCACCGCCCCAGCCTGCGCCACTACACCCCGCGCGGTCTGCGGACCGCACAGCGGCTGACCGCGCTGGCGATGGTCGCCGCCTACTGCACCTGGGCCGCGACCGAGAGCGACCCGTGGACGGCGAACTGGCACCTGGCCACGGTGCTGCCGCTGGCCGCCGCGCTGGTCCGGTTCGACCGGCTGACCGCGACCGGCGGCACCAAGCACATCGAGGACCTGCTGATCCGCGACGCGCCCATGCTCTGCTTCGAGCTGACCTGGCTGGTCATGTTCGTCACCGGGCTGGCGCTGCACCCCTGACCCGCGACTCCCGACACTCCCGGTTGACGGCGTCGCGTCCGTTGCGGTGACACCCGCGTGTGTCGCCGGTACGGGCGGCCACGTCGGCGGGTACGTTCCCTCCCATGCCAGGAACCGAGGTTCCCCCCGTGCCCGTCCGATCCGACACCCACGCCGAGACCCGTGTTCCGGGCGAGCCGATGACCGCCCTGTCGGGATGGGGGCGCACCGCGCCGACCCGGGCCCGGCTGCGCACCCCGGCCACCGAGGCGCAGGCAGCGCAGGCGGTGCACTCGGCCGGCGCCCGCGGCTCCGTGGCCCGCGGACTCGGGCGCTCCTACGGGGACGCGGCGCAGAACGCCGGCGGCACCGTGCTCGACATGACCGCGCTCAGCGCGATCCGCTCCATCGACGTCCAACACGGCCTGGTCGACTGCGCGGCCGGGGTGAGCCTGGACACGCTGATGCGCGTTCTGATGCCGCTCGGCTGGTTCGTCCCGGTCACCCCCGGCACGCGCTATGTCACCGTCGGGGGGGCGATCGCCGCCGACATCCACGGCAAGAACCACCACCTCAGCGGCAGTTTCGGCCGCCACGTCCGCTCCCTGGACCTGCTCGGCGCCGACGGCGAGGTACGGACGCTGACGCCGGAGGGCGACCCCGAACTCTTCTGGGCCACCGCCTCCGGCATGGGCCTGACCGGTGTCATCCTGTCCGCGAAGATCCAACTGCTGCCGGTGCAGAGCGCGTTGATGAGCGTGGACACCGAACGCGCGGTCGACCTCGACGATCTGATGGACCGTCTGGAGTCCGCCGACCACCGCTACCGCTACTCGGTGGCCTGGATCGACCTGTTGGCCCGGGGCGCCGCCACCGGACGCGCGGTGCTGACGCGCGGCGACCACGCGACCGTTGACCAACTCGACGTCCGCTCGCGCCGCGACCCGCTGGCCCTGCGCACCCCGCGGCTGCCCCCGGTGCCGCGCGGCGTTCCCTCGCACCTGCTCAACACCCGTACTGTCGCTGCCTTCAACACCCTCTGGTACCGCAAGGCACCACGGGAGCGACGCGGACAACTGCAGAAGATCTCCACCTTCTTCCACCCCCTGGACGGCCTGCCCGAGTGGAACCGGATCTACGGGCCGGGCGGCTTTGTGCAGTACCAGTTCGTGGTGCCGCCGAGCGAGCACGGCGCGCTGCGCCGGATCATCGAGACGATCAGCCGGCACCGCTGTCCGACCTTCCTGGCCGTGCTCAAGCGCTTCGGCCCCGGCGACCCCGGCTGGCTCTCCTTCCCGATGCCCGGCTGGACCCTGGCCCTGGACATTCCGACCACCCTGCCCGGCCTCGCCGGACTGCTGGACCGGCTGGACGAGCACGTCCTGGCGGCGGGGGGACGGATCTACCTGGCCAAGGACTCGCGGCTGCGCCCGCACACCCTGGCCGAGATGTATCCGCGGCTGGGGGAGTTCCGGGAGCTGCGGGCCCGGATCGACCCCGACCGCCGCTTCACCTCCGACCTCGCCCGCCGCCTCGACCTCTGAGGTTTCCGGGCTCCGCCGACTCCCGCCGATTACTGAGCACCTGAGGACACCTTGTGAAGAATGCCCTGGGACAACCCCAGACCCTGCTCGTGCTCGGCGGCTCCTCGGAGATCGCCCTGGCCACCGCGCGCCGCCTGGTGAGCGAGCGCACCCGGCGGGTCCACCTGGCCGGCCGTCCCTCGCCCGCGCTCACCGCCGCCGCCGAGGAGCTGACCACCCTGGGCGCCGTGGTCAGCGTGCACGACTTCGACGCCGGCGCCGTGGAGACCCACGAGGACGTGCTCGGCAAGATCTTCGCCGAGGGCGACATCGACGTCGTCCTGCTGGCGTTCGGCGTCCTCGGCAACCAGCAGCACGACGAGCAGAACCCGCTGGCGGCGGCGGCCGTCGCCCAGGTCAACTACGTCGGCGCGGTCACCAGCGGCCTGGTCTCGGCCGCCGCGCTGCGGCGACAGGGACACGGCTCGCTGATCGTGCTCTCGTCGGTGGCCGGGCAGCGGGCCCGGCGCGCCAACTTCATCTACGGCTCGACCAAGGCCGGCCTGGACGCCTTCGCCCAGGGGCTCGGCGACTCGCTGCACGGGACTGGCGTCCATGTGATGGTGGTTCGTCCCGGTTTCGTACGAGGCCGGATGACCAAGGGTTTGCCCGCCGCCCCCATGTCCACCACGCCCGTCGCCGTCGCCGTCGCCATCGTCGCCGGACTGCGCAGGGAGAGCGAGACCGTCTGGGTGCCTGGCCCCCTGGGTGCCGTCATGCCGGTGTTGCAGCACCTTCCGCGGTCGCTGTTCCGACGTATCTCTCGCTGAGATGCGGGCTCCACGGAGCCCGCTTACGGTGATGGAAGAGCGGGAAGGTTGCTGGTTCGAGTCCAGCCAGCTCCACTCGTGGGGCTGTAGCTCAATCGGTAGAGCGGCCCGCTCGCAAACGTGGTTGACCGTGCCCGGTGTGGGGGCAGCGGCGCGAAGTGCAGGGCGTGGGTGGGTAGTTCCCCGCGAGGGTCGGATCCCGGGGGCTTGTGGATCAGGACCATGTCTAGTGACGCACGTCACGGTCGGTTGTGGTTTGTGGTGTGGTGTGCGTATGTTTCTGGCGCCGCGCTTATGCGGAACAGATGCCTCCGGAACGCCGAGTCCTGCCGCCGGAGGCCTCGAAGACCCACACACCGCACCACGGCAGG
>NZ_JBHEZX010000033.1:0-28771 GCF_042511045.1 Streptacidiphilus alkalitolerans | reverse complement strand
GAAGCTAAGCCTCACAGCGCCGATGGTACTGCAGGGGGGACCCTGTGGGAGAGTAGGACGCCGCCGAACAACCATTCCAGCGAAGCCCCCTGACAACACGTCAGGGGGCTTCACTGCGTTCACCACCGAACACCCGCGGGGTCGGCCCTCACCGTTGCCACAGTGGCGGCGCCGTCTCGCGCCTGCGGCGCAAAGAAGCCAACGACAGGGGAGCCCCGCACCGGGCCGGGGTCCGCCGCCTCCTTTCCCGCCGCCGGACAGAAACGACGCCCCGGCCACCCGCCCCGCTCCCGTGTTGTTGGCCGCGAGGCGGAGCCGAGCAACCTCGGCCAGGCACACCCCCGTCACCCGGCAACGACCCGGGAGCCCAAGCCACACACCCAAGCCGCCCCCACCCCCAAGGCTCAGCGGACATGTCCGCTGCTGCCGCGCGGAAGGGGATGGAGCGGGCTGCTGCTTCCGCAGTCGCGCGGGCGACGGCGTTGGGGCCTAGGTCGGTGCCGACCAGTCGTGGTCCAGGGCGGCGAGGCCGATGGACTGGGTGCCGATTCCGCAGGCGCAGTCCGCACAGGTGCGGCGCCGGGCCGATTTTCCGCCGGAGCAGCGGAGCAATGCTCAAGACTTGTGGATCGGTTCCGGGAGGGCGCGCGGAGGGCATACCTTCCCGAATGATCCTTAAGGTCTCCGAGTAGGCCCGCGTTGCAGCGCGGGTCGGGAAGGTACGCCCAGTGCTCAGCGTAATCACCAATGACGGCTCCACCCAGTCCGGCTCCCTGATCGACGAGATTGTCCGTGAGGGCGCCCGGCGCATGCTGGCCGCCGCGCTGGAGGCGGAAGTCAACCAGTACATAGCCGAGTTGGCGGCCGAGACCGACGAAGCTGGTCGACGCCTGGTGGTCCGCAACGGCCGCCACAGGCCCCGGACCGTGGCCACCGCAGCCGGGGCGATCGAGGTCACCGCGCCCCGGGTGAACGACCGTCGCGTCGATGAGTCCACGGGCGAGCGCATGCGGTTCTCCTCGAAGATCCTGGCGCCGTGGTGCCGTAAGTCGCCGAAGGTCAGCGAGGTGCTGCCGTTGCTCTACCTGCACGGACTGTCGTCGGGGGACTTCGTGCCCGCGCTGGAGCAGTTCCTCGGCTCGGCCGCCGGACTGTCGCCGGCAACCGTGACCCGGCTGACCAAGCAGTGGGGCGAGGACCACGCCGCCTTCCAGGCCCGCGACCTGTCGGACCGGGACTTCGTCTATGTGTGGGCCGACGGCGTGCACCCCAAGGTCCGCCTGGGCCAGGCGCACTCGTGCGTCCTGGTCCTGCTCGGGGTGCGCGTGGACGGCACCAAGGAACTGATCGCTATCGCGGAGGGGCTGCGCGAGTCCACCGAGTCGTGGGCCGACCTGCTGCGGGACTGCCGGCGCCGCGGCATGCGCGACCCGGAGCTGGTGGTCGGCGACGGCGCGATGGGCCTGTGGAAGGCTTTGGCCGAGGTCTTCTCCGAGGCCCGCCATCAGCGATGCTGGGTTCACAAAGCCAGAAATGTGAACAATGCCCTGCCCAAGTCCGCGCAGCCGGCTGCGACGAAGGCGATGCAGGAGATCTACAACGCCGAGGACAGGACGCACGCCGAGAAGGCGATCGAGGCGTTCGCGAAGACCTACGGCACCAAGTGGCCCAGGGCCGCCGCGAAGATCACCGACGACCAGGAGGAACTGCTGGCGTTCTACGACTTCCCCGCCGAGCACTGGATCCATCTGCGCACCACGAACCCGATCGAGTCCACGTTCTCCACCGTCAAGCTCCGCACCAAGGTCACCCGCGGCGCCGGCAGCCCGGCCGCCGCGCTGGCGATGGTGTTCAAGCTGGTCGAGTCCGCCCAGGACCGCTGGCGCGCGATCACCGGCGCCCACCTGGTCGCCCTCGCTCGCGCAGGCGCCAGATTCGAGAACGGCCTGCTGGCCGAGCGGTCCGAGGCGGGAGCCGCGTGAAGGACATGTTCACCGCACTCGAAGCCCTGACCGACCGCGAACCGCACCAGCGTGACCTCGCAGCCGCAGCCCTCGGGGACCTCCTGCGCGGCACACTCCCCGAGCCCACTGCACGCCTGCTCGTCGGACGCCTCGTCAGCCTGACCGTCAACGAGCCCGTGACCAAGGTCCGCGAGTCCGCCCTGAACTCGATCAGCGAAGCGTTCAACCACCACAGCCTGCCCCTGGACCTCGTCGAACCCCTGGCCACCGCCATGCCGACCATGGACGGCGAACTCCTCGCCCATGTCCTCTACATCTTCGGCGCCACGCACGACACGCAGGCCCAGCCACTGATCGAGCTCTACCTCGACCACCCCGACCCCGACGTGCGCGCGGAAGCCCAGCTCGCAGCAGCCGAGATCACCGCAACACAGCAAGGCCCCACCCACAACTCTTGACTATTGCTCGGAGCAGCGCGTGCAGGGCCGCTCCCTGGCGGCGGACAGCGGCGTCCCCGTCCTGGTAATGGCAATCGGCTGCGAGGGCGTCGTAGAAGTCACGGGCGGAGTGCGCGGTCATCAACGCACGCTAATGCCGGCCCGCCGCTATCGGCTTTCCGGCTGCGTTCGCTCTGAGGGTTCCGGTCGCTTCGACCGTTGAGCGCGCGGTGCCCAGCGGACCAGGGACCAGAGGATGACGCCGCTCAGGCACAGGCCGCCCAGCACGTCCAGGAACCAGTGGAAGTCGCACCACATCAGCAGGAAGCCGACGCTCGCGCACAGCGCGGCTGTGGCCGCGTACAGGGCGCTGCGGAGCCGGCTGGACAGGGGGAAGCTGCTGGCCAGCAGCCAGGCGGCGGTCCCGTAGCAGATGGTGGCGGTGCTGGTGTGGCCGGAGGGGTACCAGCCCATGTCGCCGGGGCCGACCACCCAGCCCTCGGGGCCCGGGCGTCCGATCAGCACCTTGCCCGGGATCACGGTGGCGAACAGGGCGATCCCGGCGATCGCCGCGGAGAACATCGGCTTCCAGGAGCGGGTCCAGGCCGCGGCGGCCAGCGTGACGACGGTGAGCGCGGAGACGGCGACGCTCGGGCTGCCGAAGTGGGTCCACCAGCGGGCATAGGTGTTGAGGATCGGGTACGGGTTGGCCGCCGCCCCTGCCAGCAGCTGCCCGCGGACCCAGCGGTCGATGCCGAGCAGGGGGCCCTTCGCGATCACCTGCTCGGTGACCACGACGAGGACGGCCAGCAGGACGGTGGGGAACCACACCGAACTCAACAGGAAGAAGACATGAGGAGGCCGCCCCGGAGCAGGGGGGAGAGCCCCGGGGCGGCTGTGGTGATCGCCTGTCCGCGTGGCCCGGGGGGTTTGGGCCCGGCGGACGGTCGATCGGCTGAGGGGGTGCGAACCGGAGTTCGCTGTGGTGTCCTCGGCGGTGTTTCGCCGGTGAGGGTCAGTCACCGACGTGCTCTGCTTCTCCATCTGCCATGACAGTACGTCACAGCTCTCGGCTGTGAGGTACGCCTCACCCACCCGCCATCAGGTCCGCACATCATCTTCACGCCAGGACTCTGCCCGGAATGCGCGGGTGGAATGCCTGCAGCGTCCTCAGATCGCCCCGAACGCCGCCTCAAGGATGTCCAGACCCTCGTTGAGCAGGTGTTCCGGCATGACCAGCGGGGGCAGAAAGCGCAGCACGTTGCCGTAGGTGCCGGCGGTCAGCACCAGCAGGCCCTCGGCGTGGCACGCCTTGGCGAGCGCGGCCGTGGCCTCCGGGTTCGGGTCCTTGCTGCCGGGCTTGACCAGCTCGACCGCGATCATCGCGCCGCGTCCGCGGACGTCGCCGACGATGTCGTACTTCTCCTGGATGGCCCGCAGGCGCGGCAGCATGGTCGCGCCGATGGCCTGGGCCTTAGCATTGAGGTCGAGTTCCTTCATGGTCTCGATCGAGCCGAGGGCGGCGGCGCAGGCGACCGGGTTGCCGCCGTAGGTGCCGCCGAGGCCGCCCGCGTGTGCGGCGTCCATGATCTCGGCGCGGCCGGTGACGGCGGCGAGCGGGAGGCCGCCGGCGATGCCCTTGGCGGTGGTGATCAGGTCCGGGACGATGCCCTCGTCGTCGCAGGCGAACCACTGGCCGGTGCGGCAGAAGCCGGTCTGGATCTCGTCGGCGACGAAGACGATGCCGTTGGCCTTGGCGAACTCCACGATCGCGGGCAGGAAGCCCTTGGCGGGCTCGATGAAGCCGCCCTCGCCGAGGATCGGCTCGATCACGATGGCGGCCACGTTCTCGGCGCCGACCTGCTTGTTGATCATGTCGATGGCCTGGGCCGCGGCCTCGGCGGCGGCGTTCTCCGCGCCGGTCAGCCAGCGGTACGGGTAGGCCACCGGGACCCGGTAAACCTCGGGGGCGAACGGCCCGAAGCCCTGCTTGTACGGCATGTTCTTCGCCGTCATGCCCATGGTGAGGTTGGTGCGGCCGTGGTAGCCGTGGTCGAAGACGACGACGGCGGTGCGCTTGGTGTAGGCGCGGGCGATCTTCACGGCGTTCTCGACGGCCTCGGCGCCCGAGTTGAACAGCGCGGAGCGCTTCTCGTGGTCGCCCGGGGTCAGCTCGTTGAGCTGCTCGGCGACGGCGACGTAGCCCTCGTACGGGGTGACCATGAAACAGGTGTGGGTGAACGCCGCGAGCTGGGCGGTGGCGCGGTCGACGACCGCCTGCGCGCTGTTGCCCACGTTGGTGACGGCGATGCCCGCGCCGAAGTCGATCAGCGAGTTGCCGTCCACGTCCTCGACGACGCCGCCGCCGGCCCGGGTGATGTAGACCGGAAGGGTGGTGCCGACGCCGGCCGCGACCGCGGCGAGCTTGCGCGCCTGCAGCTCCTGCGACTTGGGGCCGGGGATGGCGGTGACGAGGCGGCGCTCCTGGGGGAGTGAAGGCCCGCCGGGCAGCTGCCCGGCGCCGGACGTGACAGCGCTCATGAGTGGTCTCCCGGAGAAGGTGGGGGCGGGGGGTGGGGGTTGGGCTGGGACTGGGGCTGGGACTTGGTGGGGCGGGGGTGGGCGCCAAACGCGCCTCGTACTCTCGCAGGCTACGGCGGGACGGTGGGGGTCGCATACGCCGTAGGGGAGTGGTGCCGGGGTGGGAGTTGTCCTGGCCGGACATCGCCGTTGGCGGGGAGGCTTCTCGCGGGCCGTTTCCTGCGCGCCTCTGCTCGGGACTGCGGTGGTCCACTAGATTGGGAGCTTTGGTGGGCGTGCGAGGGAGCGGACTGCGATGTCGGAGACATACCCGCCGTATCCGACGTACCTTCCGGGGGGCGGGCCCGAGCCGCAGGCCCGGATTCCCGGGCAGCAGCCGGGGGGGCACGGGTTCGATCTGGTGGGGTGGCTTTCCGCGGAGCGGCAGGTGGGGAAGCCGGGGGTGTTTGGGTTGGGGCCGGCGGCGAAGTCGCTGCGCGAGCAGGAGGAACAGGCCATCACCGTTCCCGCCAGCAAGCTGCTGCTGCGCGCGGTGCTGAACCTGGTGGTGGCCTGGTTCGTGTTCGACGAGGCCCGAGGCCCGATGGCCTGGATCGTCGTCCAGTTCAAGCCGTCCCTGGCGACATCGGTGGAGTCCAGCGACACCGTCAATGTCGTGATGAACCTGCTCTACTACGGTCCGGTCGCCCTGTTGATCGCCTGGTTCTTCGGCCGGATGGGCCGCTGGCCGCTGGTGTGGCGGCGCTACGGCCGACCGCTGGTGCGCCGTGTGGTTGACGCCATCGGCAGTCGATCCGGTGCTGGAACCCCGGGCAAGGCCCCTACCGGTGCGAAGGCGCAGGGGGAGGTGGTGGTGGATCCGTGGTGGGCGTTTCGGCCGTTGGTGGGGCATGGGGGGTTGGCGCTGCTGGATCAGGAGACGGCGGCGGGGCGGGTGGGGGATGTCGACCATCAGCGGTTGAACCGGGCGCTGGAGTGCGTGCGGGACTATCCGGACCGGTTGGCGGCGCTGCTCGACGCGGTGCGTGAGCACGGCGCAGCGGCGTGCGCGCACCCCTCGGGGACGCGTGACCTGCCGGGACGGCACAGCGGGCGGCATGATCTGCTGCTGCGTCAGGTGCGTCTCGGCTCGGCCGAGGACGTGCCGAAGAATCCCGCCGCCTACCGGGGCGTGGACCTGGCGATCGACCCCGCGCTGCTCGGTACCTCGCTGCTCGCGGTCGGTCCGGCCGGGACCGGCAAGACCAGGCGGCTGGCCCGGCCGCTGGCCGAGGCGCTGTGCCTGCAGGCCCTCGCGGGTACGGCCGTTGTGGTGGTGGTCGGGGCGGCGGACGCCGACCTCGGGCCCGCGGAGTGGTACGACGTGGTCGTCGCGCCCGGCGATCCGGCCTCCCGTTACGGCCTCGACCTGTACGGAGGCGCCCGCCGGCTGGAGGAGGCGGTCGCCCGGCTGGCCGACGCGCTGCTGCCGGAGGAGCTGGCCCCGCGGGCCGAGAGCGCCCGGCAGGCGCTGCAGCAGGTCGTCGTCCCGTACACGGAGGCGTACGGGCGGCCACCGGGGCTGCGGGAGCTGGCGCTGCTGCTGCGCGGCGAGCCGGTCGCCTGGGACGCGCTGCGCGAGGCGCTTCGGGCCGGCGGCGGGCTGACGGACCACCAGTACGAGCTGGCCCAGCGGGAACGGATGCACGGTCAGGTCGACGACCCGGGCGCGCTGCTCGCGGACCGGCTGAGCCTGCTCGACCGCCCGGCCCTCGCGGCCAGCTTCAACCGGACGAGCGAGCGCGGCGGTGGTGAACGCGGCGGCGGGCGCGGCGCAGGGCGGCCCGGGGCGGAGCTGCCGCTGTTCGCGATGCACGCGCTGGACCACCCGCTGCGGGTGCGGATCGCGGTGCCCGAGCACAGCCACCCGGAGGCGGCCAGGATCATCGCCAGGCTCGCCGTGGGCCAGTTCCTCTACGCGGCGAGCACCCGCCAGGACCGCTCGCTGTTCGCCGGGCTGGTCGTGGACGACGCCTCCGCGGTCATCGACGTGCACTCGGTCCGCAGCCTGCAGCGGTTGCGCGGGGCGCACGCGGGGGCGGCGCTGCTGCTGCGCACGCTGATGGACCTGCCGGAGAGCCTGCGTACGCCGCTGTTCGGCGCGGTCGGCGGACGGATGGCGTTCCCCGGGATCGCCCCGTGGGACGGCAAGCTCTTCGCCGAGGCGTGGGGGACGGTGTGGGTGGACGAGCGTGATGTCACCCGTGCGCCGGACACCTCCGGCGGCATCATCAAGCGGAGCTGGCGCGCGGTCCGGACGATACTGGCGGGCGAGCGGGCACAGACCGAGAGCGTCACCACCCGCCGGGTGGAACGCCGCCGCTGGTCGCCCTCCGACCTGGCCCAGGTACTGCCGGGCGGCCATGCGGTGCTGTCACTGACAGCGGTGGACGGCACCCCGGTGCCGCCGCTGCTGCTGGACCTGCAGGGCTGAGCAGGGCTGGCCGGGCCGGAGCCGCCGGGAGCGGCCGGAGCCGCCAAGAGCTGCCGGAGTTCGGGCCGCAGCCGGCCGGAGCCGCCGGGAGCTGCCGGAGTTCGGGCCGGAGCCTGCCGGCCGCCAAGGGCTGCCGGAGCTGGCCGGGCCGGGTGCCGCCGGGGGGAGCCCGGCTACCCCCCGGCGGACGCTTCGCGCGCCGACCACTGCGACGGTGGGGCAGAATCAGGAACAGGTCGTTGTCCTACCTGGCCAACACCGCCCCGCCCCGCACCCGGGCGCAGCGTCGCGTCCGGGGACCGTCCGCCGAAGGTGACATGACCGTCCACAGCACCGCCAAGAGCCCCGCCAAGAGCGCCGCGCAGAACCCCGCCGCCCCCACCACGGTCACCCTGTCCGCCCTGGTGGGGATACCCGGGCTGCACCTGACCGTGCTGGCCGGGGAGCAGCAGTTGGGCCGTCCGGTGCGCTGGGTGCACACCAGTGAGCTGGATGATCCCGCCCCCTACCTGGAGGGCGGCGAGCTGCTGCTCACCACCGGGCTGAAGCTCGGGCGGAGCAAGGAGAAGCAGCGCAGCTATGTGCACCGGCTCGCGGACGCGGGGGTGGCCGGGCTCGGCTTCGGGGTCGGGCTCACCTACGGCGAGGTCCCGGCGGCGCTGGTCGAGGCGGCGGCCGAACGCGAGCTGCCGTTGATCGAGGTGCCGCAGCCGACGCCGTTCATCGCGCTCAGCAAGGCGGTCACGGCCGCGCTCGCCGCGGAGCAGTACCAGGCGGTGACCACCAGCTTCGAGGCCCAGGAGGAGCTGACCCGGGCCGCCCTCGGCAAGGACGGCACCGGCGCCCTGGTCCGCCGGCTGGCCGGGCGCCTCGGCGGCTGGGCGGCGTTGTACGACACCTCGGGGGCGGTGGTGGTGGCCGCGCCGGACTGGGCCGCCCGCCGGGCCAACCGGCTGCGTCCCGAGGTGGACCGGCTGCGCAGCCGCCCGGCGCCGTCCAGCGCGGCGCTGCAGAACGCCCAGAAGGACCAGGACTACGTGGTGCTGCAGTCGCTGGGCGCGGACCGCCGGGCCCGGGGCTTCCTGGCGGTCGGCACCGAGGACCGGCTCACCCCCACCGAGCGCTATGTGGTCAACGCCGCGGTGGCCCTGCTGACGCTGACCCTGGAGCGATCCCGCGACCTGCGCCGGGCCGAGGAGCGGATGCGTACGGCGCTGCTGCGGCTGGTGCTGGCCGGGGAGATCGCCACCGCCCGCGAGGTGGCCGGGCCGCTGCTGGGCGGGCTGCCCGAGGGCCCGGTCCGGGTGCTGCTCGCCGAGGGCGAGCCGTTGTCCGACCTGGGTGATCTGGCCGAGCAGGCCGCCACCCGTACCGGTGAACCGCTGCTGCTGGCGCCCGAGGGCGACCGGCTGGTGATGCTCGCCCCGGACGGCGGCAGTGTGCACACCGACTGCCTCGCCGCGGTGCAGGAACTGGAGGGGCTGTCGCTCGGCATCTCCGCGCCGACCACCCCGGAGGCGGCGGGCGCGGCCTTCGGGCAGGCCGAACGGGCCCTGGCGGTGGCGCTGCGCAGCGGTCGCCGCAGCGTGGACCACGACGAGGTGGGCACCGGGTCGCTGCTGCCGCTGCTGGCCGACGAGGCGGTGCTGGCCTTCGCCGACGCGCTGCTGCGTCCGCTCAGGGAGCACGACCGCACCTCCCGCGGCGACCTGGAGGCGAGCCTGCACGCCTGGCTGTCGCACCACGGCCAGTGGGACGCGGCGGCGGTCGACCTGGGCGTCCACCGGCACACCCTGCGCTACCGGATGCGCCGGGTGGAGGAACTGCTGGGCCGCTCGCTGGACGACACGGACGTGCGGATGGAGCTGTGGCTGGCGCTGCGCACCCGCGGCGAGCCTTAGCGGTGACTACGGACTGTCCTGTCGGCCCCGGCCGACTGCTACGCAACGGACAAGCTCCCGCGGCGCCGCCCGGTCCTACCGTGGAAGCATTCACCACTTCGCGCAGAAAGGCCGGTGACCTCGGTGACCAGCACCCACGCATTCTGGCTGGCCGGTCGGCAGGAGAGCGGAACGGAGACCTTCGAGGTCCACCACCCGTGGGACGGCAGCTTGGTCGGCACCGTCAGCGTTCCGACCGAGGCCCAGGTCGAGGAGGCCGTGGCCGCCGCCGTCGCCGTCCAGGACGAGTTCGCCGCGACTCCCGCGTACGTCCGCGCCGCCGCGCTCGACCATGTCGCCCGCAGGCTGACCGAGCGCACCGAGGAACTGGCCCGGCTGATCACCGCCGAGAACGGCAAGCCGATCAAGTGGGCCCGCGGTGAGATCGGCCGCGCCGCCTCGGTGTTCCGCTGGGCCGCCGAGGAGGCCCGCCGCTTCAACAGCGGCGAGGGCCAGCGGCTGGACACGGACGCTGGCGGCACCGGCCGACTGGCCATCACCCGCCGCTTCCCGCGCGGGGTCGTGCTCGGCATCGCGCCGTTCAACTTCCCGCTGAACCTGGTCGCGCACAAGGTCGCCCCGGCGATCGCGGTCGGTGCGCCGATCATCCTCAAGCCGGCTCCGGCCACCCCGCTCTCGGCGCTGGCGCTGGGCGAGATCCTGGCCGAGACCGAGCTCCCGGCCGGCTCCTGGAGCGTGCTCCCGGTGGCCAACGACCGGATGCCCGCGCTGGTGCAGGACCCGCGGCTGCCGGTGATCTCCTTCACCGGCTCGGACCGGGTCGGCTACCAGATCCTGGACTCGGTGCCGCGCAAGCACGTCACCCTGGAGCTCGGCGGCAACGCCGCGGCCGTCGTACTGGCCGACTGGTCCAGCGAGGCGGACCTGGAGTGGGCCGCGACCCGGATCGCGACCTTCGCCAACTACCAGGGCGGCCAGTCCTGCATCTCGGTGCAGCGGGTCATCGCCGACAGCTCGGTCTACGACCGGCTGGTGGAGAAGGTCATCGCGAAGGTCGGCGCCCAGGTCACCGGCGACCCCTCGGACGACGCCGTGGACGTCGGCCCGCTGGTCAACGAGGACGCCGCCAAGCGGGTCGAGTCCTGGGTGGACGAGGCCGTCGCGGCCGGCGCCACCCTGCACGCGGGCGGCAAGCGCGACGGCGCGTCCTACGCCCCGACCGTGCTCGCGGACGTCCCGGCCGGGGTCACCCTGGCCACCGAGGAGGTCTTCGGACCGGTGCTGACGCTGACCAGGGCTGAGGGCGTCGATGCCGCGTTCGCGCTGGTCAACGACTCCAAGTTCGGGCTGCAGGCGGGTGTCTTCACCCATGACGTGCAGACCGCGTTCAAGGCGCACCGGGTGCTGGAGGTGGGCGGTGTGATCATCGGCGACGCCCCCTCGTACCGCGCCGACCAGATGCCCTACGGCGGGGTCAAGGACTCCGGCACCGGGCGCGAGGGCGTGGCCTTCGCCATGGCGGACTACACCTACGAGCGGGTCATGGTGCTGACCGGGCTGGCGCTGTAGCCGGCGGCTGGACGGACGCGTACGGCAGTGGGTGACAGCGGGAGCGGCCGGGTGGCCGCTCCCGCTGTCGTAGCCCTGGTGATCTGTCGGTGACGGAGCGTAAGGTCGTTGGTACTGGCCGGTAGCCCGATCCGAGGTGGTGCTCCCATGTCCACACCCAAGGTCACCGAGCGCGAGGCGCGCCGCGTCGCCGAGGAGGCGCGCGAGCAGGACTGGCGCAAGCCCAGCTTCGCCAAGGAGCTGTTCCTCGGCCGCTTCCGGCTCGACCTGATCCACCCGCACCCGCTGCCCGAGGCCGAGTCGGTGCGGGTCGGCGAGGAGTTCCTGGCCGGACTGGCCGCCTTCTGCGAGACGAAGATCGACGGCGCCCTGATCGAGCGCGAGGCCAGGATCCCGGACGAGGTGGTCAAGGGCCTGCAGGAGCTCGGCATCTTCGGCATGAAGATCGACACCGAGTACCAGGGCCTCGGCCTCACCCAGGTGTACTACAACCGCGCCCTGGTGCTGCTCGGCAGCGTCAACCCGGCGATCAGCGCGCTGGTCTCCGCACACCAGTCCATCGGCGTGCCGCAGCCGCTGAAGCAGTTCGGCACCGAGGAGCAGAAGCAGCGCTTCCTGCCGCGCTGCGCCCGTACCGACATCAGCGCCTTCCTGCTCACCGAGCCGGACGTGGGCAGCGACCCGGCCCGGCTGGCGACAGCGGCCGTGCCCAGCGCGGACGGCGCGGAGTACGTCCTGGACGGGGTGAAGCTGTGGACCACCAACGGGGTGGTCGCCGACCTGCTGGTGGTGATGGCCCGGGTGCCCAGGAGCGACGGGCACAAGGGCGGGATCACCGCCTTCGTGGTGGAGGCGGACTCGCCCGGCATCACCGTGGAGCACCGCAACGCCTTCATGGGCCTGCGCGGCCTGGAGAACGGGGTCACCCGGTTCCACCAGGTCCGGGTGCCGGCCGCGAACCGGATCGGCGCCGAGGGCGCGGGGCTGCGGATCGCGCTGACCACGCTCAACACCGGTCGGCTCTCGCTGCCCGCGATGTGCGTGGGGACCGGGAAGTGGTGCCTGAAGATCGCCCGCGAGTGGTCCGCCGCCCGGGAGCAGTGGGGCCGGCCGATCGCCGAGCACGAGGCGGTGGCCCAGAAGATCGCCTTCATCGCCGCCACCGCGTTCGCGCTGGAGGCGGTGCTCGACCTCTCCAGCCAGATGGCCGACGAGGACCGCAACGACATCAGGATCGAGGCGGCGCTCGCCAAGCTCTACGGCTCGGAGATGGGCTGGCGGATCGCCGACGAGTTGGTCCAGATCCGCGGCGGGCGCGGCTACGAGACCGCGGATTCGCTGGCCGCGCGCGGCGAGCGGGCGGTCCCCGCCGAGCAGGTGCTGCGCGACATGCGGATCAACCGGATCTTCGAGGGCTCCACCGAGATCATGCATCTGCTGATCGCCCGTGAGGCGGTGGACGCCCACCTGAAGGTGGCCGGTGATCTGATCGAGCCGGAGGCGGACCTGAAGCGCAAGGGGCGCGCGGCGGCGCGGGCCGGGGCCTTCTACGCCGGGTGGCTGCCCAAGCTGGCCGCCGGGGCGGGCCAACTGCCGACCTCCTTCCGCGAGTTCCACCCGGGCGGGCACGCCGACCTGTCCGGCCACCTGCGCTTCGTCGAGCGGGACGCGCGCAAGCTGGCCCGCTCCACCTTCTACGCCATGTCCCGCTGGCAGGGCCGGATGGAGACCAAGCAGGGCTTCCTCGGCCGGATCGTCGACATCGGCGCGGAGCTGTTCGCGATGAGCGCGGTCTGCGTCCGGGCCGAGATGCTGCGGGTCGCGGACGGGGCCGACCGCGAGCAGGGCCGCGCGGCCTACGAGCTGGCGGACCTGTTCTGCCGTCAGGCCCGGATCCGGGTGGACGAGTTGTTCGGACGGCTCTGGACCAACACCGACGACCTGGACCGGACGGTCACCCGCCGGGTGCTCCAAGGGCGCTACGGCTGGCTGGAACAAGGCATTCTGGACCCCTCGGGAGAGGGCCCCTGGATCGCGGACTCGACGGCGGGGCCGAGTCGGCGCGACGATGTGCACCGGACGATCGGCTGACCCCGGGTCAGCCGCGGACTGACCCGTGGTCACTCGCAATCCTCTGTACGATGCCGGACAGGCGTGCGACGGAAGCGTGTGAAAACCGGGGGCCCGCGCGCCGCGTCGGTGTGTGCGTGCGTCAGCGTGCCCGGCGTCATGGGCCAGCTCCCGGTGCATCCACCGACGAGAACAGGTCATCAGGTGAGCTACCCACCGTACGGGCAGAACCCGCAGAACCCGAATCCCTACGGGCAACCGCAGCAGCCGAACCCGTACGGGCAGCCGCAGCCGCCGAATCCCTACGGGCAGCCGCCGCAGAACCCCAACCCGTACGGGCAGCCCCCGCAGCCGCCCAATCCTTACGGGCAGCCGCCGCAGAACCCGAATCCTTACGGGCAACCGCAGCAGCCGAACCCGTACGGGCAGCCGCAGTACCCGCAGAACCCGAATCCCTACGGGCAGCCGCCGCAGCAGCCCCCGCAGCAGCAGCCTCCGTACGGCGGAGGCGGCCAGCCTCCCTACGGCGGCGGCCCCGGGGGCCCGGGCGGCCCCGGTGGGCCGCAGGGCCACGGCGGCGGTGGCCGGGGCAATCGCCCGCGCCGCTCCCGCAAGGGCCTCTTCCTCGCCGTCGGCGTGGTGCTGGCCCTGGTCGTGGCCGGTACGGCCTACGCCGTGCACGACAGCGGCTCCAAGACCCCGGCCGCGGCCGACGGCGGGACCAGCAACGACGGCGGGACCTCCTGGGCCCCGCCGGTCTGGGCGACCAAGGCCAATGACATCGGCCCGGCCGACCCCGCGACCGTGGTCACCGGCACCGTCTACTTCGCCAAGGCCAGCAAGGAGGGCGCCGCCGAGTACGCGGCGTCGGTCGGTACTCCGGGCAGCCCGGAGTACCACAAGTTCCTGACGCCTGCTCAGTTCCACGCCAAGTTCGCGGTGCACGCCAACGCCAGCCAGGCGGTGACGCAGTGGGTCCAGCAGGAGGGGATGAAGATCCTCTCCCAGGACTCCGAGTCGATCCAGGTCTCCACCACCATCGCCAAGGTGGAGCAGACCCTCGGCGTCAAGATCGACCGGTTCCGGCACGGCGGGCAGACGGACCTGTCGCCGACCTCCCAGCCGAAGTACCCGGCCGATGTCGGCGACTACGTGGCCAGCGTCACCGGTCTGACCACCACCAGCCCGGTCAACCAGCCGCCGCCGCCCAGCAAGGCCAAGAAGAAGAAAAAGAACGCGGTGCTGATGGCGCCGCACAGCACCGTCAAGCCGGACACCAGCAGCGGCCAGGACTGCAGCGAGTACTACGGCCAGGTCCCGGCGACCGGCTACCCGGCCGGGCCCGGCAGCAGCGGCACGCCGCCGATGTACCTCTGCGGCTACACACCGGCCCAGCTGCGCAGCGCCTACGGGGTCACCGCCAGCGGGCTCACCGGCAAGGGGCTGACCATCGCGGTCGTCGACGCCTACTCCTCGCCGACGATCCAGTCGGACCTGGCCAAGTACGACGAGGCGGCGGGCCTGCCCCCGGCCCAGCTGACCGTGGTCGAGCCCAGCTCCTACGACGCGCGCAGCACCGCGGCCGACGCCGAGGGCTGGTTCGGCGAGGAGACCCTGGACATCGAGGCGGTGCACACCATCGCCCCCGACGCGAAGATCGTCTACTACGCTGCCCGGTCCACCGACGCCGCCGCCCTGGACGCGCCGCTGCACACCATCGTGGAGCAGCACTCGGCCGACATCGTCAGCTGCTCCTGGGGCGCGCCCGAGGACGCCGGCGACCAGAACAACTTCGCGGCCGAGACCCAGATCTTCGAGCAGGGCGCGGCCGAGGGCATCAGCTTCAACTTCTCCACCGGCGACGACGGCGACTCCACCGTCGGCGACAACCCGGCCGAGCGGCCCGTGGTCCAGTCGCCCGCCGACAACCCCTGGGTCACCGCGGTCGGCGGCACCTCGCTCGGCATCGGCTCGCACGGCCAGTACCTCTGGGAGACCGGCTGGGGCGGCAAGCAGCTGAAGCTCAGCGGCAACAGCTGGGACACCAGCGGGGCCAAGTTCGACGGCGCGGCGGGCGGCGGCAACAGCGCGGTCTTCCCGCAGCCGGACTACCAGAAGGGGATCGTGCCGGACGCGCTCACCCGGGCGGCCAACCCGAGCCAGGCCGGACGCGAACTGCCGGACGTCTCCATGCTCGCCGACCCGCGCACCGGTTTTGTGATCGGGATGAGCCAGGGCACGGTCACCTCCCACCCCAGCGGCGACGGCGTCACCTACACCGAGTCCGCGACCACCTTCGGCTACATGCCGGTCGGCGGCACCAGCCTGGCCAGCCCGCTGTTCGCGGGGATGGAGGCACTGGCGGCGCAGGCGTCCGGGTCCACCCTCGGGTACGCCAACCCGGTGCTCTACAAGCTCTACGGGTCGCCGCAGTTCCACGACGTGGTGCCGCAGCCCAAGGCCCTGGGCCACGACCCGTTCCAGGTCGCCCCGGACGACAGCGGCAATCCGATCCTCGCGGTCGGCGACACCGACACCTCGTTGCGGACCGCCCAGGGCTACGACGACGTCACCGGTATCGGCAGCCCCTCGCCCGGGTTCCTGACCTGGTTCAAGGACCACCCCCAGGGCAACTGAGCCGGAGCGCTGCCGCGGGTCCGGCCCGAGGGGTCATCCCTCGGGCCGGATTGTCCGTGGGGCAGGCCACAATGGTCCGCATGGAATCTCTCGCCGATCCGCATCTGCGCTTCGTCCCCCGCGTCGCCGACCCCGACGGCCCCCGGGAGCTGGTGATCCTCGGATCCACCGGTTCGATCGGGACCCAGGCCATCGACGTGGTGCTGCGCAACCCCGACCGGTTCCGGGTGGTGGGCCTCTCCGCCGCCGGCGGCCGGGTCGAGCTGCTGGCCGAGCAGGCGCTGCGGCTCGGGGTGCGGACGGTCGCGCTGGCCCGGGCCGAGGCGGTGCCGGAGCTGCGGGCCGCGCTGGCGGCCAAGGCCGCCCCGGGGCAGCCGCTGCCGGAGATCCTGGCCGGACCGGACGCGGCGACCGAGCTGGCCGGCCGGGAGTGCCACTCGGTGCTGAACGGCATCACCGGCTCGATCGGCCTGGCGCCGACCCTGGCCGCGCTGGAGGCCGGCCGGGTGCTGGTGCTGGCCAACAAGGAGTCACTGATCGTCGGCGGTCCGCTGGTCAAGGCCATCGCCAAGCCCGGCCAGATCGTCCCGGTGGACTCCGAGCACACCGCGCTGTTCCAGGGGCTTATGGGCGGCACCCGCAAGGAGGTGCGCCGACTGGTCGTCACCGCGAGCGGCGGCCCGTTCCGCGGCCGGACCCGGGAGCAGCTGGCCGGGGTCACCCGGGAGCAGGCGCTGGCGCACCCCAACTGGGACATGGGACCGGTGATCACCATCAACTCGGCCACCCTGGTCAACAAGGGCCTCGAGGTGATCGAGGCGCACCTGCTCTACGACATCCCGTTCGAGCGGATCGAGGTCGTGGTCCACCCGCAGTCGGTGGTTCACTCGATGGTGGAGTTCAGCGACGGCTCGACCATGGCCCAGGCCAGCCCGCCGGACATGCGGATGCCCATCTCGCTCGGCCTCGGCTGGCCGGACCGGGTGCCGGACGCTGCTCCGGGCTGCGACTGGACCAAGGCCGCCACCTGGGAGTTCTTCCCGCTGGACACCGAGGCGTTCCCCTCGGTCGGCCTGGCCCGGCACGTCGGCGCCCTCGGCGGCACCGCCCCCGCCGTGTTCAACGCCGCCAACGAGGAGTGCGTCGACGCGTTCATGGACGGTCGGCTGCCGTTCACAGGGATCGTGGATACGGTGGCCAAGGTGGTCGCCGAGCACGGGCGGCCCAGCGAGGGAACCGCGCTGACGCTGGCGGACGTCCTGGCTGCGGAGACCTGGGCGCGTGCCACCGCACAGGCTCTGATCGCGGCAGCCGGCAACAAGGAAGGTGGCCGATGACGGCACTCATGACAATCCTCGGCATCGCCATCTTCGCGCTGGGGCTGCTGTTCTCGATCGCCTGGCACGAGCTCGGCCACCTGAGCTGGGCCAAGCTCTTCAAGATCCGCGTCCCGCAGTACATGGTCGGTTTCGGCCCGACCATCTGGTCGCGGAAGAAGGGCGACACCGAGTACGGCATCAAGGCCATCCCGATGGGTGGCTACATCCGCATGATCGGCATGTTCCCGCCCGGCGCCGACGGCAGGATCACCGCCCGCAGCTCCTCGCCCTGGCGCAGCATGATCGAGGACGCCCGCGCGCAGTCCTACGAGGAACTGCTGCCCGGCGACGAGACCCGGCTCTTCTACACCCGCAAGCCCTGGCAGCGGGTGATCGTGATGTTCGCCGGGCCCTTCATGAACCTGATCCTGGCGTTCGGCCTCTTCCTGACGCTGTTCATGGGCTTCGGCATCTCCACCAGCGTGCCGACGGTCAGCACCGTCTCCCAGTGCGTGCTGCAGGCGGGCGACCCGGCCGCGAAGACCGGCACCTGCGCCCCCGGGGCGACCCCCTCGCCCGCGGCGCAGGCCGGCCTCAAGCCGGGGGACACCATCGTCACCTTCAACGGCGACCCGATCAGCAGCTACGACCAGCTCCAGGACGACATCCGGAAGTCGGCCGGGCAGACCGTCCCGATCGTGGTCAAGCGCGACGGCGCGCAGGTCACCCTGACCGCCACCCCGATCAGGAACAAGGTCTACGGGCTGGACTCCAACGGCGACCCGACCACCGGCACGGTCGAGGCCGGATTCCTCGGCATCACCCCGACCAGTGCGCTGGTCCCGCTGGGCTTCGGCGCCACCATGAACCAGATGGGGGACATGGCGAGCACCAGCATCCACTCGATCGCCGCGTTGCCCTCCAAGATCCCGGCGCTGTGGAACTCCGCCTTCGACGGCGCCCCGCGCACCACCGACCAGCCGGTCGGCGTGGTCGGGGTGGCCCGGGTCGGCGGCGAGGTGTTCGCCATGAAGGCCCCGCTGATCGACAAGTTCGCGCTGGAGATCAACCTGCTGGCCGGGCTGAACCTCTCGCTGTTCCTGCTCAACATGCTGCCGCTGCTCCCGCTGGACGGCGGCCACATCGCCGGCGCCCTGTGGGAGTCGGTGCGCCGCCGGGCCGCGCGGGTGTTCCGCCGTCCCGACCCGGGCCACTTCGACGTGGCCAAGCTGATGCCGGTGGCCTACGTGGTGGCGGGGGTCTTCCTCTGCTTCACCGTGCTGGTGATGATCGCCGACGTGGTGAACCCGGTGAAGATCGGCTGACCGGAGAATTCCACGCGAACACCAGGTTTCGGGGCCGGACTGGATGTGATTCGGTCCGGCCCCGTGGCGTACGGTTGTGCTGGGTGCGCTGGGATCGACATCAGCGGCCCGGGCCGCCGGGAGCCCCGGTCGGACCGCCACCTCACCTTGGGGACTTTGCAAGAGATGACCGCGATCTCGCTCGGAATGCCGTCCGCTCCGCTCAAGCCGCTCGCTGTGCGGCGGAAGAGCCGTCAGATCATGGTCGGCAGTGTGCCGGTGGGTGGGGATGCGCCGATCTCGGTGCAGTCGATGACCACGACGGTGACGTCGGATGTGAATGCGACGTTGCAGCAGATCGCGGAGTTGACGGCGTCGGGGTGTCAGATCGTGCGGGTGGCGTGTCCTTCGCAGGATGACGCGGACGCGTTGGCGACGATTGCGCGCAAGTCGCAGATCCCGGTGATCGCGGACATTCACTTCCAGCCGAAGTACGTGTTCGCGGCGATCGACGCGGGGTGTGCGGCGGTGCGGGTGAACCCGGGCAACATCCGGCAGTTCGACGACAAGGTCAAGGAGATCGCGAAGGCGGCGTCGGCGGCTGGGGTGCCGATCCGGATCGGGGTGAACGCGGGTTCGCTGGACGCGCGGCTGCTGGCGAAGTACGGCAAGGCGACGCCGGAGGCGCTGGTGGAGTCGGCGTTGTGGGAGTGCTCGCTGTTCGAGGAGCACGGCTTCCAGGACATCAAGATCTCGGTGAAGCACAACGACCCGGTCGTCATGATCGCCGCCTACCGGCTGCTGGCCGCGTCCTGTGACTACCCGTTGCACTTGGGGGTGACGGAGGCGGGGCCTTCGTTCCAGGGGACGATCAAGTCGGCGGTGGCGTTCGGGGCGCTGCTCAGTGAGGGCATCGGGGACACGATCCGGGTGTCCCTGTCGGCTCCTCCGGCGGAGGAGATCAAGGTCGGGAACCAGATCCTGGAGTCGTTGAATCTGCGGCAGCGGGGTCTGGAGATTGTGTCGTGTCCTTCGTGCGGGCGGGCGCAGGTGGATGTGTACAAGCTGGCGGAGGAGGTCACCGCGGGGCTTGAGGGCATGGAGGTGCCGCTGCGGGTGGCGGTGATGGGCTGTGTCGTCAACGGTCCCGGTGAGGCGCGTGAGGCCGACCTCGGTGTGGCGTCGGGCAATGGCAAGGGTCAGATCTTCGTGAAGGGCGAGGTGATCAAGACGGTGCCGGAGTCGAAGATCGTGGAGACGCTGATCGAGGAGGCGTTGAAGCTGGCGGAGCTGATGCAGGCCGAGGGCGTGGCCTCCGGCGAACCCGTCGTCGCCGTCAGCGAGTAGCCGTTCGCTCAGGTACGGCAGCCAGTACGGCAGGAGAGGGGCGGGCAGGTATCGGCAGGCCCCTCTCTCTGCCTAACGGTGCCTGACGGGATAGGGTGCCTCCGTGCTGAGCAGTTCGGTGACGTCGACGCGGGTGCTGGAACCCGGCGACCTCCCGGCTGCCCTGGAGGTGCTCGACCGCGACCCCATCGCCAATGCCTTCGTCGCCGCCCGGGTCGCCATCGCCGGGCTCGACTCCTGGCGTCTCGGCGGTGAGATGTGGGGTTGGTACGAGGGCCGCAGACTGGCGGCCCTGTGTTACGCCGGGGCCAATCTGGTCCCGCTGAGCGCCGGCCCCGACGCCGTCCGGGCCTTCGCCGACCGGGCCCGCCGCCAGGGCCGCCGCTGCTCCTCGATCGTCGGCCCGGCCGAGCCCACCGCGCTGCTCTGGTCACTGCTGGAGCCGCACTGGGGCCCGGCCCGCGAGGTGCGTCCGGTCCAGCCGCTGATGGCCACCTGGCAGCCCTCCGCCGAGGTCGCCCCCGACCCCCGGGTGCGCCGGGTGCGCCGGGACGAGATGGACCTGCTGATCCCCGCCTGCGTCGCCATGTTCACCGAGGAGGTCGGGGTCTCCCCGCTGGCCGGGGACGGCGGCCTGCTCTACCGGGCCCGGATCGCCGAACTGGTGGGCACCGGCCGTGCCTTCGCCCGGTTCGAGGCCGGAAAGGTGGTCTTCAAGGCCGAGATCGGCGCGGTCACCCCGCACGCCTGCCAGATCCAGGGCGTCTGGGTCGCTCCCGCGCACCGCGGTCGCGGGCATTCCGAGAGCGGTATGGCCACCGTGGTGGAGCATGCGCTGCGGGAGGTGGCACCGGTGGTGAGCCTCTATGTGAACGACTTCAACGCCGCCGCGCGGGCCGCGTACCGCCGGGTCGGATTCTCCGAAGTAGGCACCTTCATGAGCGTCCTCTTCTGAACCGACGCACCTTTTGAGCGGTTGATTGATACCTGGGGCAGATGTTCTGGGAACCCGCTCGCACGGCTGCGCGCCGTGCATACACTCGCGCCGTCATCACCTTGAGTGACAACAGGCGTCTCCGTACCGGCTCTGCTGCCACCAGGCCAAGGTGTCCTCCGGCCGAGGAGTACCGCATGCCCCTGAGCCACCGCCGGACCAGGTACAGCTATCTACTGGGGGTGCTGACCGGCATCCTCGGACTGGCCGCGCTGGTGGGCACGGCCCTCGGCGCCACCGGCGGCACCCCCGCCGCCGCACCGCCCGAACCGAACGCCGACTGCACCCTGACCGTCCCGGCGAACCCGCTGAGCGCCCAGGGCCTGGCGACCCCGTACCTGCTCTCCGCCACCGACCGCCGCCAGGGCCCCTGCCACGAGGCCGACACCGCCCAGTCCGCCTTCGTCCAGGCCACCGTGCTCGACCCGGCCACCGGTGCGCTCTCGGTCTACGACCCGCTGGTGATCGACAAGGGCAGCAGGCCCGCCGCGCCCCCGGTCCGCCCCAAGCTCCCGCGGCACGCCGTGGTTGGCATCTGGTTCGGCTTCAACGCCGGCAACCTCACCCTGCGCGGGACCGACGGCAGCCTGAGCGACGGGCACTGCGTCAACGGCCTCGGCCGGTCGCTGTTCAGCCAGTTCGCCTACTGCAACGCCCCCGCGTTCTTCCGGGCCGCGAATGCCGCCGAGCACTCGGGGAAGCTGGTCGTTCCACCGCTCGGTTCCGGCAAGGACGGCAGGGCCTGCATGAGCACCCGCGACTTCGGGCTGATCGACCAGGACCAGAGCGACAACGTCACCACCGACTACCTGGCCACCGCCGACGGCAGGACCGCACAGAAGAACGCCGCCAATACGGCCGCGCTGGCGGGGGCGAGCCCGCTGCTCAACGGCAGCGACAACCTGCTGCTGATCGCCTTCGTCGATCCCGCGCTGGGCTGCACCCCCTTCACCGCTCCCGACCTGGCCGACCCCGGGCAGCGGGTCACCTCACTGGGTCTGGACGAGATCCAGGCGGCCAGGTTCCAGACCGCGCCGATCGCCCTGGTCCCGGTCAACGATCCGATGGTCCAGGTCGACGGCCGCACCAGCCGCGCCAAGACCAATCTCTACCGCGCTGGGGTCGACATGCCCCCGCTGAGCGGTACGGACACCGGCGACCCGCTCGCCTACTGCACCAGCCTGGAGACGACCGGCGCCCAGCGGATCAATGACGACCGGCGGTTCTTCGCGCCGGCGGTGTCCCCGGACAACGGCACCAGCCTCTTCGACTTCCTGACGGCGCGGCTGGCAGCCTCCCTCACCAACCTCGGCTGCGCGCAGCCGGGAGGCCCTTCGACCAGCAGCGCCTCGCCCTCGGCGACAGGGACGCCGTCAGCGACGGCAACGCCAACGGCTACGGCTACGGCTACGGCGTCAGCGACAGCCTCGGCCTCGGCCCCGGCCCCGGTCTCCGCGACGGCGACGCCGCAGCTGACGGCGACCATGATCGGCGTGCCGGCCACCAGCCCCGCGGCCTCGGCCACCGCTTCCCCTTCCCCTTCCCCCATGACGTCCGCAACCGCCGTCGCCGCGGGTTTCGTCGGCACGGCGGCCATGGTGTCCCCGAGCATCGCCCCGCTGCGGGCGGTCCCGGCCGGATCGATCCTCCCCGACACCGGTGCGGCGGGCTCGCCGATGCCCTACCTGGGCCTCGCCGTCTCGCTGATCCTGCTGGGTCTGTCCGCCTTCATCCTGGTCGGCAGGCGCGAGCCCGCACGCCGCCCGCGATGACCCGAGTCCGACCAGGTAATCTGCGAGGCCATGAACGACGTCACGATCGAGCCCTTCGACCTCGCCGGCCGGGCCGCCGAGGCTCTCGCGGTCCAGGCCGCCGCCTTCGGCCTGAGCCGCGAGGAGGTCGCGGTGCGGCTGCAGATCGTGAGCCGTCACGCCCTCGCCCCCGGGGTACGGGCCTACGGCGCCGTCGAGCGCAGCCATCCTGGCGCCTGGGGCAGGCTGGTCGGCTTCGCCTACGGGATGCCCAACGACCGCTCGCACTGGTGGAGTTCGGTGATCGAACCGCACCTTGAGGCGAACGGCAACGGGATCTGGCTGGACCAGTCGTTCTCGGTCACCGAACTCCATGTGCACCCGGACCACCAGGGCCGCGGCCTCGGCCGCCGGCTGATCACCACCCTGTGCGGAGGGACGCGGCTGCCCCGGACCATCCTCTCGGCGATCGACCGGGACACCCCGGCCCGGGTGCTCTACCGCTCGCTCGGCTACCGCGATCTGGCCAACCAGGTGATGTTCCCGAACACCACCGTCCCCTACGCCGTGATGGGCGCGCGGCTGCCCTTCCCGCCGCGGCCCTGACGGCCCGTCCGGTCCGTCCGGCTCCCGGCCCGGCGGTCAGCGCTGCGCCGGGAGGGTCGCCAGCAGCCGGAACCCCGACTCCGACGGCTCGGCCGTCAGCGTCCCGCCGGCCGCGGCCACCCGCTCGGTGAGTCCGCGCAGTCCGTTGCCGCTGCCGTCCGCCGCGGCCTCGGGGCAGGTGGCGCCGTCGTTGCTGATGCTCAGCCGCACCGGGTCCGAGCCGCGGTCGAGGTCGATCTCGCAGTGCCGGGCGCCGGTGCCGTGCCGCACCACATTGGTGACCCCCTCGCGGACCACCCAGGCGAGCAGGCCCTCGGCCTGGGCCGGCAGCGGCGGCCCCGACTCCCGGACCACGGGTTCGATCCTGGCCGCGCTCAGCAGCGAGCGGGCCCGGTGCAGTTCCTCGGAGAGGCCGGTCTCGCGGTAGCCGGTGACGGCCTCCCGGATCTCGGCCAGGGCCTTGCGGCTGACCTGCTCGATCTCCTCGGCCTGGGCCAGCGCGGCCTCCAGGTTGGTCGGCGCGAGCCGCCGCACCAGCTCGGACTTGAGCGCGATCACCGACATGCTGTGGCCGAGCAGGTCGTGCAGGTCCCGGCTGAACCGCAGCCGCTCCTCGGCGACCGCGGCCCGCGCCAGCTCCTGCCGGGTCTCCTTGAGCTGGGTCACCACGGAGAACAGCTTCAGCATCACGAAGACGATCGCCCCGGGCAGCAGGCTGCTCCAGGCGGCGTCGACCACGCCCCCGGTCTGGCCCCGCATGTAGGCGGTGAGCGCGGCCAGCGCCGGGATGCCGAGCAGCACCAGCGGTCCGCCCCGGTTGGGGACGACCGCCGCGCAGGCGATGGCCAGCAGCGGGTACAGGTTCAGCCCGCTCGGCAGCGACCCGGCCAGCGCCCCGGTGACCGGGACCATGACCAGGGCCAGCGCCATCGGCACCCGCCCGTTCTGGAACCGGGGCAGGAAGGCGCTCAGCACGGTCAGCACGTAGAGCAGGCTGAAGAGGCCGAGCCCGGCCATCGCGGCCACCGGGCGCGGGTAGCTCCCGTCCAGTACGTGCCGCAGCGGGTTGATGACGATGAGCACCCAGGGCAGCAGGGTGTACGGGTTGAAGCCCCGGATCTTGTCGATCTCCTGGTCGGTGATCCTCTTGCGGCGGGGGCTGGGACGGCCGGCCACGGGCGCGGTCCTCTCCTGGGTTCTGGTCCTGGTGTGTCGTCCTGGAGTGTGGCATGACGAACGGCCGGCGCTGCGACCGGTCGGCGCCGGGCTCGTTCAGAGCATCGCCGCGAACTCCAGGTACAGCGCCGCCTGCCGGGGGTCGTCGGCGGTCAGGCTGCCGAGACCCGCCTGCACCGTGCGGAACAGGGTCCAGCCGCGCAGCCGGTCCCGGTCCACGTCGACCGCGTCCGACAGCCGCTGCAGCCTGCGCCGGGCGGCGGCCTCGGGCCCCGGCACCCCGGCCAGGGTCTCCAGCCGGTCCTGTGCCAGCCAGGCCAGGTCGTAGGCGCGTTCGCCGACCAGCGGTCTCGGGTCGATGGCCAGCCAGGGCGAGCGCTCCGCGGCGAGTACGTTGCCGTGGTGGAAGTCGCCGTGCAGCAGCACCTCCTCGGTGCTGTCGGCCAGCAGTTCGTCGGCGACGGCCAGGGCCTCGTCCAGCAGCGGCCGGAGCTCCCCGGCCGCGGCCAGGTCCCGGTGCCGGCGCAGTTCCTCGCAGAGCCCGGCGACCAGCTCCGGCACCCGGGTGAAGGGGTGCGGCTCCGGCGGCGCCACCCAGAGCCGCTGCAGCGTGCCCGCGGCCTCCAGCATGGCCTTGCTCTCGGCCAGCGACAGCAGCGGGACCTCGCCGTGCAGCCGCTCCAGCAGCATCGCCCGGTGCTCGGGCGCGGCCTCGATCAGCCGCACCGCCCCGCGGCCGTCCCAGTGCGCCAGGGCGGCGTACTCCAGATCCGGCATGGCGGCCGGAACTCCCAGCTTCAGTACGGCCGGTGAGTCGTCGTCAGTGCGGACGTAGGCCACCAGGCCAGCCCGGCCGCCGGGCTCGAACACTCGCTCGAGCGTCAGCTTCCAGTGGTCCAGGCAGTCCCGCACCAGCTGCGGCAGCGACTCCAGCCAGGCCGTCCCGGCCGGGTCCCGCCGGGCGGCCACGGCTTCCCTGAGTCTGACGGGGACGCTGATCTGCTGCTCCGCTGCTGACATGCCGGCCTTTCGGTTGTTCGCCCCCGTGGTGGTGCCCGCCACCATTGTCAGTCATCGGGGAGGCCGGGGAAGGCAGTGCCGCTGCCGCGCCAGGCCAGGGTGTCGAGCGCGGAGCGGCGCAGCGCGGCGGCCATGGCGGCCCGCAGCGGACCCGCCGTGGCCTGCACGGCGTTGGCGTAGACGGCGCAGATCCGGTCCTCGACCAGTCCGGCCAGCCGGACCGCCGACGCCGTGCCGGTGACGGCGGCGGGCAGCTGGTACGCGGGCGCGGCGGCCTCCGGGACGGCCCCCGAGGCCGCTATCCGCTGCTGCAGTTCTCCGCGCCGGGCCCGGTGCGCCTGGTAGGAGGCGGTGGCCCGGGTCCGCCGCGGGCCGCTGAGCCGGGCCCCGATCACCCCGTAGGCGTAGACGGCGGCGTCCTCCGCCGCGAGCGCGGCCTGCAGCGCGGCCAGCGCGGCGGGCGGCAGCGGGGTCGTGGCGGGGGCGGCGTCGGCCGGGCCGTCCGGGACGGTGCCCCGCAGCAGCATGGAGTGCTGGGCCGCGCAGGCGGCGGCGGAGGCCAGCTGCCGGGCCAGCGCGGGGGAGGCGTGGGCCAGGTCGGCGTTCCTGGCGGCCGCGGTGCCGCGCTCGGCGGCGTCCAGGGTCAGCACGGCCGCGCCGGCCGAGGCCGGGGCGGGCGCGGGGGCGCCGCTCGCGGCGGGGGTGCCGGTGGCCGTGGCGGTGGCACCGGGGCGGGTGGCGCCGAACACCGTCAGCTGCCGGTCCAGCTGGGTCCGCAGCGGGGTCAGCCGGGCCCCCAGCTCGGGGAAGGCCGCCAGCGCCGCGTCGTAGCCGGCGGCCAGCGTCCGGGTGGCGGCCAGCGCCCGGGCCCGGACCGGCAGGTCGGGGTCGGGGCCGAGCACGGCCCTGGCGCCGAGGCCGTCCGAGGAGCCGCCGGCGCTGCTGCCGCAGGCGGTGAGCAGGCCGAGCAGTCCGGCGCTGAGCAGGGAGCGTCGCCCGATCCCGGGAGCGGAGGTGGTCACGATCAGGGACGGTACCGAATGATCCACTCCCTCGGGCGCCACCCCCGCAAAGTCCCCCCGAAGTCGCCGAATCGGCAGTTCGGGGTGGAAGCGGATAGGCTGTGGGCTGTTCTTTGCGACCTTCAGACAACAGCAGACGCGGCCGAGGAGTCACCCGGATGAGCACGACCCTGAACGACCGGCTGCATGTTCTGCTGGAGCCGCTCGCCGTGGAAGCGGGCGTGGATCTGGAGGAGGTCGCCCTCAGCAAGGTCGGCGGGCGCCGCGTTCTCGACGTGACCCTGGACGCCGACGGCGGAGTGGACCTGGACACCGTGGCCGAGCTGAGCCGCGCCTTCGGCGCGCTGCTGGACGGCCCCGAGGGCACCGCGGTGCTGGGCGACGGCGAGTACCGGCTCGAGGTGGGCTCGCCCGGCGCCGAGCGGCTGCTGACCCGGCCCCGGCACTGGCACCGGGCCCGTACCCGGCTGGTGAAGGTGCAGCCCAAGGCCGGCGCGGAGCTGGTCGGCCGGGTGCTGGAGTCCGACGAGGACGGCGTGCTGCTGGAGATCCCCCCGGTCAAGGGCAGGGGCAAGGCCACCGAGCGCCGCCTCGCCTTCGCCGAGATCGCCAAGGCCCGGGTGCAGATCGAGTTCAACCGCAAGGGCCTGGACGACGACGTAGAGCTCGAAGACGAAGACATCGAAGACGACATCGCAGACGACGAAGAAGAGGAGGCGTAGCCGTGGATATCGACATGAGTGCCCTGCGCAGGTTGGTGCAGGAGCGGGAGATCAAGTTCGAGCAGCTGGTCCTGGCTATCGAGTCGGCCCTCCTCATTGCGTACCACCGCACTGAGGGCTCGCGGCAGAAGGCCCGGGTGGAGCTGGACCGGGAGACCGGCCATGTGACGGTCTGGGCCAAGGAGGACGTGGACGAGGTCGCCGAGGGCGGCACCCCGCGCGAGTTCGACGACACCCCGAGCGGCTTCGGCCGGATCGCGGCGAGCACGGCCAAGCAGGTCATCCTGCAGCGCCTGCGCGACGCCGAGGAGGAGCTGACCTTCGGCGAGTACGCCGGCCGCGAGGGCGACATCGTCACCGGTGTGGTGCAGCAGGGCAAGGACCCCAAGAACGTCCTGGTCGACATCGGCAAGATCGAGGCGATCCTGCCGGCCCAGGAGCAGGTGCCGGGCGAGGACTACAAGCACGGGCTGCGGCTCAAGTGCTACGTGGTCGCGGTGCGGCGCGGCGTCCGCGGCCCCTCGGTGACGCTGTCGCGGACCCACCCCAACCTGGTCCGCCAGCTGTTCGCGCTGGAGGTCCCGGAGATCGCGGACGGCTCGGTGGAGATCGCCGCCATCGCCCGCGAGGCCGGCTTCCGCAGCAAGATCGCGGTGTGGACCGGCAAGTCCGGGCTGAACGCCAAGGGCGCCTGCATCGGCCCGATGGGCGGCCGGGTGCGCGCGGTGATGGCCGAGCTGCTCGGCGAGAAGATCGACATCGTGGACTGGTCCGACGACCCGGCCGAGATGGTGGCCAACGCCCTGTCCCCGGCCCGGGTGAGCCGGGTCGAGATCGTCGACTACGACACCCGCTCCGCGCGGGTGACCGTGCCGGACTACCAGCTGTCGCTGGCGATCGGCAAGGAGGGCCAGAACGCCCGCCTGGCCGCCCGGCTCACCGGCTGGCGGATCGACATCCGTCCCGACGTCGACAGCAGCGGGGCCGAGGACGGCGCCGGGCGTTCCGACGAGGGCCGCTGATACTGAGCGGTACACGGCAGCAAGCTGCGGGGTTCGTCACAACTGGGTCGGAGTGAAGACCATCAGAGGGGTAGACTTGGACATGTCTGGCCGGACGCGTGACTGTTCATGCCCGGAACGCACATGCGTCGGGTGTCGGAAACGATCGGCCAAACATGACCTGCTGCGTGTGACGGCGGTCGAGGGCGCCTGCGTCCCCGATCCCCGAGGCACGCTGCCCGGCCGGGGAGCGCACCTCCACCCCGAGCCGGGATGCCTTGACCTGGCGCTGCGCCGCCGGGCGTTCCCGCGGGCGTTCCGCCTGCAGGGCCCGCTCGACACCGCGGCACTCCAGCGGTACGTCGAGGCATTGCCGAGGGTCGCAGACACGACAGAGCACGGAGCCGCCGCACCCATGTGCGGGGGCCGAGCAACAGGTACCTCGCGAGTTCGAAAGTAGGTCGAGATTGCGATGAGCACTCGATGAGTACGCGATGAGTACGAGCATGCAGTAGCGACGGTCCGGCGGAACACCCGGACCTCAAAGGAGCGAAGTGGCTAAGGTCCGGGTTTACGAACTCGCCAAGGATTTGGGCGTTGAGAGCAAGGTCGTCATGGCCAAGCTCCAAGAGCTCGGTGAGTTCGTGCGTTCGGCGTCCTCGACTATCGAGGCGCCCGTGGTACGAAAGTTGGAAGTTGCCTTCGGTGGGGCCGCGAGCCCCGCGAAGCCCGCGTCGGCGAGCAAGCCGACCCCCCCCAAGCCCGCAGGCGCAGCGCCCGCGGCACCCCGTCCGGGCGCTCCGCGCCCCGCAGCGCCGCGGCCCGCCGCCGCTGCTGCCGCGGCACCCGCCGCGCCGGCTCCGGCCGCCCCGCGTCCGGCCGCCGCAGGCCCGCGTCCCGGCGCCCGGGCGCCGCGT
>NZ_JBHEZX010000032.1:0-34263 GCF_042511045.1 Streptacidiphilus alkalitolerans | reverse complement strand
TCATCCGGATATCCGGAAAGCACCCGCGTTGAGCGGCACAGCAGCCAGCGGAATAGCCGACCCTGTGCACTGCGTCCTCGCTAGTGTTTACTACTCTATTTTTTCCCAAAGGAACCACGACCACCCACATGACGCGGGCGGACGGGGTATCAACATTTGGCGTTGACTTTTGGCACGCTGTTGAGTTCTCAAGGAACGGACACTTCCTTCAGGCGGCTTTCACACCGACCCTCCGGGCGCTTCGTTCTGTTTCTCAGCCTAGCAGATCCGTTTCGTCCGGGCGAACCGTCCGAATTTCATTTCTGCTCCCCGCCGAGGTGGGGTGTCGCTTGGCGACCGGCGTTACGCTACCGCATTTTCCGGGGACCCGGAAATCACGGCTGTCAATTCGCACGCAAAAGCGACCGATTCGAATTCGACGCGTGCGTCGGCCTCGAAGAGATCGATTGAGGTGGCGGACTGAACTGTGCAACGTGGTCACGTGAGGGTCAGTGCGGCGAGGCGAAGCCCCGTGCGACACACCAGCCCGAATCAGGCGACTCGGCCAACATTAGACGTTTCTTCGGGTGCCGTCAAACATCGATGGCGAAGATCTTTTAGATCTTCGCCATCGATGGACAACTACGCAGGTCAGACAGCTGCGGGGGCGTACTCGACCGCGGCGAGGCTTCGCTTGCCGCGGCGGAGGACGAGCCAGCGGCCGTGCAGCAGGTCGTCCTGAGTAGGGGCCGCCTCCTCGTCGGTGACCTTGGTGTTGTTGAGGTAGGCGCCGCCCTCCTTGACCGCGCGGCGGGCTGCGGACTTGCTGGCGACCAGGCCCGTCGCGGCCAACAGGTCGACCACGCTGGGGAGTTCGTCGACCTTTGCCTGCGGGAGCTCGGCGACGGCGGCGTCCAGGGTGCCGGCGTCCAGGTCGGTGAGCTCGCCCTGGCCGAAGAGCGCCTTGGAGGCCGCGACCGCGCGGTTGAACTGCTCCTCGCCGTGGACCAGGGCGGTCAGCTCCTCCGCCAAAGCGCGCTGGGCGGCGCGGGCGGCCGGCTTCTCGGTGGTCTGGCGCTCCAGTTCCTCGATCTCCTCCCGCGAGCGGAACGAGAAGATCCGGAGGTAGTTGGCGACGTCGCGGTCGTCCGCGTTCAGCCAGAACTGGTAGAAGGCGTACGGACTGGTCAGGTCGGAATCGAGCCAGATGGTGCCGGTCTCGGTCTTGCCGAACTTGGTGCCGTCCGCCTTGACGATCAGCGGGGTGCCCAGGGCGTGGACGGACTTGCCGTCGGCCTTGCGGATCAGCTCGGTGCCGGCCGTGAGGTTGCCCCACTGGTCGCTGCCGCCGGTCTGCAGGGTGCAGCCGTACCTGCGGTTGAGTTCGAGGTAGTCCATGCCCTGGAGCACCTGGTAGCTGAACTCGGTGTAGCTGATGCCGGCGTCGGAGTTGAGGCGTCGGGCGACGGCCTCCTTCGCGATCATGGTGTTGACCCGGAAGTACTTGCCGATGTCGCGGAGCAGGCTGATCGCCGACAGGCCCGAGGTCCAGTCCAGGTTGTTGACGATCTGTGCCGCGTACGGGCCCTCGAAGTCGAGGAAGCGCTCGAACTGGCCGCGGAAGCGCTGGGCCCAGGCGGCCACGGTCTCCGGGTCGTTCAGGGTGCGCTCGGAGGTGGGGCGGGGGTCGCCGATCAGACCCGTGGCGCCGCCGGCCAGCGGGAGCGGGAAGTTGCCCGCGTCCTGGATGCGGCGCATGGTGAGCAGCTGCACCAGGTTGCCCAGGTGCAGGCTGGAGGCCGTCGGGTCGAAGCCGCAATAGAACGTGACCGGACCGTCCGCGAATGCCTTGCGCAGTGCGTCCTCGTCGGTGGACAGGGCGATCAGTCCGCGCCACTTCAGCTCGTCGACGATGTCCGTCACGGTCTCGCTTCTCCTCTGGTCGGGGGCGTGCACCGGTATGGTCCCGCACAGCCTCTTCGAGCCTACGCGGTCCTCGCTACCGGATATTCCTCCAGGTGTGCCGGTGCTCAGGAGGCGTAGGCCTGGAGATCCGAGAGCTGCCCGGCCGGCCAGCCGGTGTTGCCGGTGAAGGTCAACCGCAGGTAGCGGACCGGGGAGTGGGCGGGCAGCAGGACGGTGACGGCGTTGCCGCCGCGGGGGTCGAAGGTGTAGCCCGCCGGGCCGCTCAGGGTGGCGAAGGACGTGCCGTCGCCGCTGCCCAGGACCGCGAGGGTCTGGGTGCGTGCGCCCCAGGCGGCCAGCGGCGGCAGCCTCAGTTGCAGTCGGCCCACGGTGTGCTTCGCGCCCAGGTCCACGGTCAGGCTCTGCGGGAACGCGTTGTCCGTGCTCTCCCAGTAGGAGTCCGGATCCCCGTCCACCGCGTTGGCCGCCGTGTAGGTCTGGGTGTGGCCGTCGTCCCGGGCCGAGGCGTGCAGGGCCAGGTCGGGGTCGCCGGCCGTGCCAGGGGCCGGGGCGGCGGTTCCGGTCCTGCCTGCGGGGGCGACCGGCCCCGAGGCCGGGGTGGACGAGTCGGACGAGTCGGACGAGGAGGCGCTGGGCGCCACGCTGGTGCGGCCCGTCGCGGACGGTCGGGCCGAGGCGGAGTCCAGGGCCGGCCCTCCCGCTCCGTGGGAGGGGGTGGCGGGATGCGCGGGCCCGCCCGCGGCGTCGGCGGACGCCAGTGTCGCGTCCACCATGGGGGCGCTCTGTCCGGCCGGGCCGTCCGCTCCGCCGGGGAGCAGGTGGGCCGCTCCGGCGACGGCGAGGCCCAGTCCGGCGAGGAGGAGACCGCCGACGCCGACCAGTAGGGCGGTGCGGCGACGGTGGTCCCGCCGTACCGCTGTGCTGCTTCCGACGACCACCGCGACCGCCCGCCGGCCGCGGTCGGACGGCTGCGGTCGCGCGGGCCGGGCGACCGGCGGACGGCTGCCGGCGCTGCCGGGCGTGCCCGGCTCAGGGGAACTGTCGATCTCCTCGGTCGGCTCCACCACGGCCTGCTGGACATAGGGGCGGACCAGGGCGGTCTCCCCCAGCAGCGGGATCCTCGCGGTGTCGGCCTCGCCTGTGTCGTCGCGCTGTTTCGCCATGGGCACTCCCCCGCCACTGCCGCAAGCTGAACGGCGCTGATTGTGCAGCAGGTGTGTACGAATCGTCATGCGGCGCTGTGGCGGCCTCACCCGTTCGGTCCGCCGTGGCGGCGCGGGGCGGGGCTGCCGCCAAGACTGGGGAGGGTCGAAGCACCGCCGCGCCAACCCCGGCCGACCCAGGTGGCGTCCCCGCCGCCGACGGCCCGAGAGGCAGTCTCCATGACCGACCCGAGCCGCCCCGCGACCCCGCCGCCGTGGCCGCCGCTGTCGCCTCCGGCCGCGCGGCCGGGGCCGCGGCGGCCCCGGGTGGCGGCCGGACGGCTCTGGGCGGCCGGTGCCGCCACCGCGCTGACCGCGGCGCTCGCCGCGCTGGTCAGCGTGCTGCTGATCCGCAGTGTGCTGGACATCCCGGCTTATGCCGGCCACGACGGCCGCCCGCTGAGCACCGTCGGGGTCGCGCTCGGCGCCGCCGCGGCCGCCCTGGCCGCGACCGCGGTGCTGCACCTGCTGCTGTGCACCACCCCGCAGCCGGGGAGCTTCTTCGCCTGGATCATGACGCTGGCCACCGCGGCCTGCGCGCTGGTCCCCTTCACCACCGACGCCGCCACCTCGGTGACCGTCGCCGCCGCCGCGGTGTGCGTGCTGCTGGGCCTGGTCATCGGCAGCCTGCTCTCCGCTGCCGTGCCCTCGGTCCGCAGAATGGCCTGATGGAGTCCCTCGGTGCTCCCGTCGAGGAGGGGGACGGCGCGCACCCGAATCCGGAGCTCACCCCCGAGGTCTTCGACCAGGCCGTGTTCATGATCGCTCTGACCGCGGGTCCCGAGCACCGGCTGGTCTACAGCAACGAGGCGTTCCGCGGCCTCTTCGGCGACCGGCCGCACGGCGTCCCGGTCCGGGAGGCGTTCGGGGACGAGCCGGCCGATCCGTTCCTCGCCCTGCTCGACCAGGTCTACGCCGACACCACCGCGCGCCGGCTGGCGGCGCCCCGCGTCGTGGCGGGTCCCGGCGGGGGTGAGCGCCACTTCATCCACAGCGCCTCGCCCGTGCGCTCCCGCTACGGCCGGGGCGTCCTGGTGGCCCTGGTCGACGCCACCGCCGAGGTGAGCGCGACCCGGCGTGCCGAACTGCTGTCCGACCAGCGGCTGGAGACGCTGCACCGCTACGAGGCGCTGGTCTCGGCGGTGTCCCAGATGGTGTGGGTGGCCCGGCCGGACGGCTCGATGACCGAACTCGTCGAGGGCTGGGAGAGTTTCACCGGCCAGCCCTGGCGCTCGGCGATGGACGCGGGCTGGTTCGAGGTGATCCACCCGCTGGACGTGGACGGACTGGTCGAGGCCTGGCGCCGGGCCGCTGCGGACAGGGGCATGTTCGAGGCCGTGTTCCGGGTGCGCAGCACGGACGGCGACTACCGCCATGTGCAGAGCCGGGCCGTCCCGGTGGTCTGCGAGGGCGAGGTGGTGGAGTGGATCGGGGCGACCTCCGACATCGAGGACCAGTGGCGCAACCGGCTCCGCGAGGAGCTGATGGCCCGTGCGGTCGCGGTCACCGACACCCCGCACATGGACGACGCCTTCATGGCGATGGCCGCCGTGGTGGTTCCCGACCTCGCCGACGCCTGCGCGATCTTCCTGCTCACCGACCCCGACCGGGCGCCCGGCGGGAGCGTCTCCGCCACCAGGGTGGCCTCGGTGGCCCGGCCCGGCCTGCCGCCGCTGCCGCCGATGCTGCGTCAGGAGTACCTGCTCGGGGCGCGGGCCCGCCGGGTGATCGCCGAGCGCCGGCCCACCCTGCTGACCTTCGAACCGCACGCGCCGCCGCAGGGGGCGGTCCCCACCGTCTCGGCCGCCTGGCTCTCCGAGGCGGAGGCGACCGCGCTGACCCTGGTCCCGGTCATCATCGACGGACGGGTGGTGGCCCTGGCCGCGGCGGCGGTCTGCGGCGGCCGGCCGCGTCCGGACCGGGCCTACATCGAGCTGCTGCACGAGGTGCTCCAGCTCGCGCAGGTGCCGCTGGGCCAGTCGCTCGAACTGCAGCGCACCCGCCAGGTCGCGCTGGCGCTCCAGCGCGCCCTGCTCACCAGCACGCCCCCGGTGCCCGGAGCCGGGCTGGCCGCCCGCTACCAGCCCAGCAGCCGCACCGCCGAGGTCGGCGGCGACTGGTTCGACGCCTTCCTGCTGCCGGACGGGTCGCTGGCCCTCACCATCGGGGACGTGGCCGGCCACGACCTGGCCGCCGCCACCGGCATGGGCCAGCTGCGCAGCATGCTGCGCGCCATCGCCTACGCCCACAGCGACCGGCACGCCCCGGCCGAGATCCTGGCCGAGCTCGACCTCGCGGCCACCGGTCTCGACGTCGCCGCCTTCGCCACGGTGATCCACGTGCACCTGGTTCCGTCCGGCGGCGGCTGGCAGGCGGCCTGGTCCAATGCCGGGCATCCGCCACCGCTGCTGCTGCCGGCCTCCGGCGCCCCGTGCCTGCTGAGCGGGGGCGAGGCCGACATCCCGCTGTGCGTCGACCCGGCCCGGCCGCGGACCACCCACCACCGGCGGATCGACCCGGGCGACACCCTGGTGCTCTTCACCGACGGACTGGTCGAGATCCCCGGCGAGCATCTGGCGCGGGGGCTGGACCGACTCGCCGCGGCGGCGGTCGCGGCCCGCCACCTGCCGGTCGACGAGCTCTGCGAGCGCCTGCTCGGCCAGGCGCCGGACGGCCGGGACGACGTCGCCGTACTGGCCTTCCGGCCGGACCCGGCCGCGCCGTAGCGGTTCACACCGGCGGCAACCGCCGTCGTCCGGGTCTGGCCGGCGGAGCCGTCTTCCGGTCCGCCTCCCGGCCCGGGACGACGCGGCCCTCGGCGGACCACTGCTGGGCGAGCTCCTCGAAAATTGGTTCCAATGACCGCCGCAGAACCGTTTCCGCGTCTGCAGCTGCTGAATTCCACGACCCTCTGGCTGCTGTCACGGCGGGTCAACGAGAGCTCGTCCGACCGGGTCACTGAGCTCAGGGCCGCATCACCCGAAAGTGCGGCCGGGACGGGAGGCTCCCAGTGGCAGCCCGCGCGGTCGGGGCCTACCGTCGTGGCATGTCCACTGATCCGGTCCTCTCCGACGCCGGCCGGCAACTCGCCGAGCAGTACGGGCTCGTCCTGGGGCTGGTGCGGCAGTGCGGAGCCGCGGTCGGCTCCGGTGACTGGCCGAGCCTGGCGCAGGCCGCCGGCGCGCTGTCGATGGCCGCCGACGAGCTGAGCGCCTCCGCGTCCGCGCTCACCCGGGAAGCGGTCCCCACCTCGCCGCAGGCGGTGCTGCAGCAGGTGAACGACTGGTTCGGCCCCGAGCGCCGGGACATGTTCGACGCCCTGCACCAGATCCTCAAGTGGCAGGAGTAGCCGCCGTCGGTGGCGGTGTCGGCCCGGTCAGCCGCCGCGCTGCGAGCGCTTGCGCGGGACGTGGCGCCGGTAGGCGCTGACCGTCGGATCGCCGTCCGCCCAGAAGCGCCACGGGGTCTCGTGCGCGCTGGAGACCCCGGTCCGCGGTCCGCTGCGGACCTGGGATCCGGGCAGCGGGGAGCCGCGGTGCGCCTGCACCGCCGAGCCCGGGTCGCAGACATCGGTCCCGTCGAGGGTGCGGTCGATCCCGAGCGCCAGGGCGAGCCGGCCCGGGCCCTGCGCCAGTTCCGCCGGGCGCTTCGCGGTCAGCCGGCGGCTGAGCACGGACGGGTGCCCCCGCAGCACCTCGCCGGCGCGGACCAGCACCCCGTGCGACTCGTCCGGATCGCCGCACACCAGGTTGGCGGCGTGGTGCATCCCGTAGATCCAGTACACGTACAGATGGCCCGCCGGGCCGAACATGGTGGCGTTGCGGGCGGTCCGTCCGCGGAAGCCGTGGGCGGCCGGGTCGGTGGCGCCCTCGTACGCCTCCACCTCGGTGATCCGCAGCAGGATGTCCCCGTCCGGCTCGCGGCGCAGCAGCAGCCGCCCCAGCAGTTCGGGGGCGACCTCGTGTGCCGCGCGGGCGAAGAAGTCACGGGGCAGCAGGCCACCGGTGTCCGACATGTCCTGACTGCTCCTTCCGGTGGTCCTGGCCGCTCCGCCCGATCCTAGACGCGGCGCCGGGGATAGCCTGAACCCGTAAGGACCAGGCTCGATGCAGGAGGTTGACGCAGTGTCGGAATCCAGGCGACCGCTTCCCCATGACTTCCACCCGCCGGTGGCTGCCTTCACGGTGCGCAGCACCGACTTCGACGCCGGCGGGACGCTGGCGGACGCGCAGGTGTACGCCGGGGGCAACACCTCCCCGCAGCTGAGCTGGGAGGACGCCCCGGAGGGGACCCTGAGCTACGCGGTGACCTGCTACGACCCGGACGCGCCGACCGGCAGCGGGTTCTGGCACTGGACCGTGTTCGACATCCCGGCCGAGGTGACCGAGCTCCCCGAGGGGGCCGGCAGCCGGGACTTCAAGGGCCTGCCCGAGGGCGCGGTGCAGGTACGCAACGACTACGGGACCCGGGACTTCGGCGGCGCCGCGCCGCCGCCCGGGGACGGCCCGCACCGCTATGTGTTCACGGTCTACGCGGTGGACCAGGAGAAGCTCGGCCCGGACGCGGACGCCACGCCCGCCGTGGTCGGCTTCAACCTGCGCTTCCACGCGCTGGGCCGGGCCCAGGTGATCGCCGAGTACGAGAACCCCGGGGAGTAGCGGAGAGTAGCCCCGCGCGGCAGGAGTAGCCGGGCGGGAAATTGCGTTGTTCCAGGAGCGGGTCCGCCTTCACAGTGGTCACGCAGGCCGCCATGGGGGCGGACCGGAGTCCTGGAGGTGGCCGGAATGCGCAACACACTCGTGCTCAACGCGAGCTATGAGCCGCTGTCGACGGTGTCGCTGCAGCGTGCCGTCGTGCTGGTACTCCAGGACAAGGCCGTGGTCGAGCACGCGCATCCGCTGGCCCTGGTCCGGGCGGCCTCGGTGGAACTGCCGCTGCCGAAGGTGGTGCGGCTCCGGCGCTACGTGCGGGTGCCGTTCCGACAACGGGCGGCCTGGTCGCGCCGGGGCGTGCTGGTGCGGGACGGGTTCCGCTGCGCGTACTGCGGGCGGCGGGCGAGCACGGTCGACCACGTGCTGCCGAAGTCCCGCGGGGGCGGCGACACCTGGCTGAACACGGTCGCGGCCTGCGCCGCCGACAACCAGCGCAAGGCGGACCGGACGCCGGAGCAGGCCGGGATGGCGCTGCTGGTCACGCCGTTCGAGCCGACCCCGGAGGCGTCGCTGATGCTGGCGCTGGGGGCGAAGCACGGCGAGCTGCCGGAGTGGCTGCCGCTGCCCGCCTGAGCGGCGCGGTGTGACAGGGGACGAGAGCTGTCGTCGGCCCGGTACGGGGGTCCGGGCCGACGACTCCCCCACGGATGGTCAGCCGGTGGCGTTGAAGACCGTCGCCGAGGAGCCGTAGGGGTTGGTGAACTCGGGGAGCACCGCGACCAGGCTGCCGCGGTAGAGGATCCGGCCCGAGGTGAGCAGCGAGCCGGTGCCCCGGGGGAAGTTTCCGCCCGAGGACTCCTTGCCGGTGGTCAGGTCGAAGTGGCTGAGCCTGGCCTGCTGGCCGATCCGCTCCTCGGTGGCCACCACGGCGGCGGTGCTGTCGATGCCGACCAGGGCGGAGCGGCCCTTCTCCAGCGGGGTGGCCTGCCACAGCTGCTTGCCGTCGACCAGGTTGAACGCGGTCAGCAGCCCGGCGGTGCCGCTGGCGGCTCCGCCCGGGGTGATCTCGGCGATCATGGTGCTGTCCTGGAAGAACAGGGCCGGGTCCGGGTCGAAGGCGCCGTGGGTCGAGTCGAGCAGGCCGGCGGGCTGGGTGACCGGGATGCTGGCCTGGGTGTCGCCCTTGGCGCTGAAGGACATGATGGTGTCCTTGCCCGCGGCGGTCATGTGCACCGCGACCACGGCCGGGACGGCCGAGAGCACCGTGTACGAGGCGGCGGTCTGCGGCAGGCCGCGCCACCAGACGAGCTTGCCGGTGTCCGCGTTCAGGTTGATGGCCTGCTGCTTGGGGTTGGTGTCGGCGCAGGTGCTCTGCAGCAGCAGGGTGCTCGCCACCCCGCTGCCGCCGAGGGCGCCGCAGAACTTCCCCGGGCCCGCGTAGGTCCAGCTCTGCTTGCCGGTGCCGAGGTCGTAGCCGACCGCCGCCGCGTCGCCGACCGCGACGGCCCGGGTGTCATTGACCATGACCGAGGCGCTGTACGCCTTGGTCGCCTTGTTGATCGTGGCGGTCCACTTCTGCTTGCCGGTCGCCGTGTCCACCGCCACCAGCTGGGTGCAGGCCTGGCCGGTGCCGGCCTTGGCCTGGAAGAGCACGGCGCCGACACCCGTCGAACTGACGGTGGGTGACATCGCGCAGGGCACCGCGCCCGGGCTCGGCGGGACGACCGTCCACAGCTTGCCGCCCTTGGCGGTGTCGTAGGCGGTGACGGCGGTGCCGTCGCCGCGGACCAGGGCGTCCGGCAGCAGCCAGGAGCCGAGCAGGCCGTCGTTGCCGGCCGAAGCCGGGACCGCCGGGGCGGACCAGGCCTTGCTGTGGGTGCCGCTGAGGTTGGCCTGGGAGCCGGCGCCGGCGGCGGGCTTCTTGGTACCGCCCTGGCCGGCCACCGCGTAGCCCGCCACCGCGACCACGATCAGGGCGAGCAGGCCGACGCCGGCCCGGAGCAGGAAGCTGCGGCGGTCGGTGCCCGGGGCCCGGCCGGTCGCGGCGGCGGCGAGGCGCGGCAGCAGCGGGTCCTCGCCGGCGGGCTCGGGTTCGGGCCCGGTCGCCGGGTCGGGCTCCGCGGGGGGCTCGGGCTCGACCGGAGGCTGCGCTTGCGGCTGGGCCTCCGGGGCCGGGTACTGCTCGGCCTGGTACATCTCGGTGGAGGACCACTGGGCGGTGGCGTCGTAGCCCTGCTGGGCCGGGACGCCGTACTGGTACTCCGTGGGCTGGTACTCGGCCTGCTGGTACCCGGTGTAGTCGGCGGAGGGCTGGTAGTAGCCCTGGTACTGCTGCTGCTCGGGATAGGCGGCGTACTGCTGGGCCTGGTACTGGGGGTCCTGGTACGCCTGCTCCGGGTACGGCTGCTCCGGGTAGGCGGGCGGGTAGCCGTACCCCGCCGACTGGTCGTAGGCCTGGGCCTGCGGCGGCGCGGGCTGGGCGTAGCCCTCCGGCTGCTGCGCCTCGGGCTGCCAGTACTGCCCGTACTCCGTACCGGATGGGTCGCGTTCCATGGGTTCCGTCAGCTCCCGCCTTCACGATGCGGCCGTCAGCATCTCACGATGAGCTGAGGACCGTGTCGACGGCGGTGTCCACCGCGGCGGCGAGTCGGAGGTCCAGGACCGTGATGCCGCCGGCGTCGTGGGTGGTCAGGGCGAAGTGCAGGGTGCGCCAGCGGATGTCGATGTCCGGGTGGTGGTCCATCGCCTCGGCGGCCTCGGCGACGGCGACCACGATGCGTACGCCCGCCGGGAAGTCGGGGGCCTGCAGGGTGCGCAGCAGGGCGTCCCCCTCGCGGTGCCACTGCGGGACGTCGCGGAGGCCTTCGGCTATCTGTTCGTCGGTCAGGCGTTCCGGACGCTTGCTCATGCTGCGCTCCTGGGTGGGGGCCGGGTGGTGCGGAGGACGTCGAACGAACCTACGCCACCGGACACCCCCTAGAGCAGCAGCTTGACCATTGCGGCGATTCCGACCGCGACGATCAGGGCGCGCAGCGCCGTCGGCGGGAGCCGGCGGCCGATCCGGGAGCCGAGCTGGCCGCCGATGACCGAGCCGGCCGCGATGAGCAGGGCGGCGGTCCAGTCGATGTGCGCGACGAACAGGAAGAAGACCGCGGCGACCCCGTTCACCAGCAGGGCCAGCACGTTCTTGGTGGCGTTGATCCGCTGCAGCTCGTCGTCCAGCAGCAGGCCCATCAGGCCGAGCAGCAGCACGCCCTGCGCGGCGCCGAAGTAGCCGCCGTAGACGCCGGTGCCGAACACCCCGATCAGCAGGGCGACCCCGCCCTCGGCGGTGACCGGGGTGCTGCGGTGGGTGGCCAGGTACTTCGCCAGCCGGGGCTGCAGCACCACCATCAGCAGGGCGATGCCGATCAGCACCGGGACGATCGCCTTGAAGGCCCCGGCCGGCAGCACCATCAGCAGGATCGCGCCGAGCAGTCCGCCGGTCAGCGAGGCGCTGCCGAGGCGGATCAGCCGGGACCGCTGGCCGCGCAGTTCCTCGCGGTAGCCGAGGACGCCGCTGACGGAGCCGGGGACCAGGCCCAGGGTGTTGGAGACATTGGCGGTGACCGGGGGGAGGCCGACCGCGAGCAGGACCGGGAAGGTGATCAGGGTCCCGGAGCCGACCACGGTGTTGATGGTTCCGGCGCCGATTCCGGCGGCGAAGACGCCTACTGCCTCCCACGGCGACATGACCGCACCCCTTCACTTTCACTGTTCGTGCGCTTCAGATCATGCACGAACCGTGGGTGGAGGGGTGCGGCGGCCCATCATTCGGGACCACGTGTGATCACTCGGGGTCGATCGGGGGGTACTCCCGGCGCTTCTCCATCCGCGGCTGGGCCGGGATGCCGTTGGCGTCCGCGACCGGCGCCGCGTCCTTGGGGGCCAGGCCGGTGAAGGCGCCGCCGAGGCCCTTGAGGGCGTCGCCGATCTCGCTCGGGATGATCCAGAGCTTGTTGGAGTCGCCCTTGGCGATCTCCGGGAGCGTCTGCAGGTACTGGTAGGCGAGCAGCTTCTGGTCGGCGTCGCCCTCGTGGATCGCCTCGAAGACGGTGCGGATGGCCGCGGCCTCACCGTCCGCGCGCAGCACGGCGGCCTGGGCCTGGCCCTCGGCGCGGAGCACCTCGGCCTGCTTCTGGCCCTCGGCGGTGAGGATCTGGGCCTGCCGGGCGCCCTCGGCGGTGAGGATCGCGGCGCGCTTGTCGCGGTCCGCGCGCATCTGCTTCTCCATCGAGTCCTGGATCGAGGTCGGCGGCTCGATCGCCTTGAGCTCGACCCGGTTGACCCGGATGCCCCACTTGCCGGTGGCCTCGTCCAGCACCCCGCGCAGGCCGGCGTTGATGGTCTCGCGCGAGGTCAGGGTGGACTCCAGGTCCATGCTGCCGATGATGTTGCGCAGGGTGGTGACGGTCAGCTGCTCGATCGCCTGGATGTAGCTGGCGACCTCGTAGGTCGCGTCCCGGGCGTTGGTGACCTGGTAGTAGATCACCGTGTCGATGTTGACCACCAGGTTGTCCTGGGTGATCACCGGCTGCGGCGGGAAGGGCACCACCTGCTCGCGCAGGTCGATCCGGTTGCGGATGGTGTCTATGAACGGCACCACGATGTTGAGGCCCGCGTTCAGGGTGCGGGTGTAGCGGCCGAACCGCTCCACGATCGCCGCGCTCGCCTGGGGGATCACCTGGATCGTCTTGATCAGTGCGACGAACGCCAGGATGACCAGGATGACCAGGACGATGATCACGGAATTCACGGGGACTCCAATAAGTCGGTCGGTCGGTCGGCCTGGAGGACCTAGAGGACGAGGGCGGTGGCGCCGTCGATCTCTGCGACGTTCACCTGCTGGCCTGCTGTGAAGACCTGGCCGGGGTCCAGCGCGCGGGCGGACCAGACCTCGCCCTGGAGCTTGATCCGTCCGCCGTGCTCGTCGACCTGTTCCAGGACCAGCGCGGTGGCGCCGGTGAGCGCGTCGATACCGGTCCTGACCTGCGGTCCCCGGTTCAGCTGACGGAGCGCCAGCGGGCGCACGAAGACCACCAGCGCGACCGAGACGGCCAGGAAGACCACGAACTGCAGCACCGTCCCGCCGCCGAGCACGCCGGTGAGCGCTGCCGCTCCGGCCCCGATCGCGAACATGCCGAATTCCGGCATGGCCGTGACCACCAGTGGCACGCCGATGACCGCCGCGACGATCAACCACCACATCCAGTTCTCCACGGGCCCATGGTAGGTGCGGGGACCGGTCGGTGGAGAGGGGTTTGCCCAGGTAGTCCGGATGTTGACGTTGTGAAAGGTGAACTGAGGGCTAACCGAGGGGCAGACCGCGGGCGGACCAGCGGTCGGCATGGCGTTCGAGGGTGAGCGGGAGGCCGAAGCAGAGCGAGAGGTTGCGGGGGGTGAGGGTGTCCTGCAGCGGTCCGGCCGCGAGCACCTTGCCCTGACGGATCATCAGCACGTGGGTGAAGCCGGGCGGGATCTCCTCGACGTGGTGGGTCACCATCACCATCGCCGGGGCCTGGGGGTCGCGGGCCAGCGCGCCGAGCCGGCGGACCAGGTCCTCGCGTCCGCCCAGGTCGAGGCCGGCGGCCGGCTCGTCCAGCAGCAGCAGCTCGGGGTCGGTCATCAGGGCGCGGGCGATCAGGGTGCGCTTGCGCTCGCCCTCGGAGAGGGTGCCGAAGCGGCGCTCGGTGTACTCGGCCATGCCCAGCAGGTCGAGCAGCAGCCGGGCCCGGGACTCGTCGGAGGTGTCGTACTGCTCGCGCCAGGTCGCGGTCATCCCGTACGCGGCGGTGAGCACGGTGTCCAGCACGGTCTGCCGGCGCGGCAGCTTGTCGACCATCGAGGCGCCGGCCAGGCCGATCCGGGGGCGCAGTTCGAAGACGTCGACGCCGCCGAGCTTCTCGCCGAGGATCGCGGCGGTGCCGGTGGAGGGGTAGAGGTAGGAGGAGGCGACCTGGAGCAGGGTCGTCTTGCCCGCACCGTTGGGACCGAGGATGACCCAGCGCTCGCCTTCGGCGACGGACCAGGACACCTGCTCCACCAGCGCGCGTCCGTCCCGGACCACGGATACGTCCACCAGCTCGAGCACGTCGCTCATGCGTACGCCTTCCCCAATGCAGATCGCCGCTTGCCGCGGCTTTTCGTCTTCGTTGAGGGAAAACCTACGCCACTGGTGCGGGCGACTTCTTCGTAGGCTTGCCCCATGGTGCAGAACACCGGCGGAAGCCGTCCTGATGACGTATTCGACGAGCCCCGATCGGGGCGCCTGGTTGCCTGGGGCAACGCCTGGCTGAACGGGTTCACCTCGCCCGACCACGCGGCGGAGGGGATCCGCGGCAGGGACGACCAGCACCTGGTGGACGGGGACGGGCTGACCCTGGCGCTGGGTCGGCTGCGGGTCGCCGGGGCCACCGGACTGCGGCTGGCGCTGCCCGCGCCGGGGCATCCGCTGGGGCTGACCGGGCCGGCCGGCTTCAACGAGCAGGCGCTGCTGGCCGGGGAGGCGGTGCTGACCGTCGGCGGCCCGGCACTGGCGCTGCTGCCCGAGGTGGTCCGGCACGGCCCGGACGGGGACCAGCTGGTCCGGGTGGCCTGGCGGACGCTGCCGGTGCACCCGGGGGTGCCGGCCGACGTGCCGCAGCTGCGCGACGCCGAACGGGAGCTGGCGGAGGCGCTGCGCGAGGCGACCGCGCTGCTGCTGCAGCTGGATGTGGCCGGCGGCGGCCCCTCGGTGCAACGCGCCCTGGAGGCCTACCGGAAGCGCCGGCAGCCCGAACTGCTGGCGCCCGGCTACCAGCCCCGGGCGGTACGGGTGCTGCAGTCGGCCCGGCAGGTGCGCTCGCTGCTGGCGCTGGCCTCGGCCGACGAGGGCGCCGCGGTGAGCGCCGGGGAGATGGCGGCCAGGGAGGCCGCGATGCGCCCGCTGGGGCGGTCGGCCCGGCGGGCGACGGTGGCCGCGTACAACGCGCTGGTGGACGAGCCGGTCGAGCCGGCCCGCGGGCGCTGACGGCCCGGGCGGTCAAGCCCGGGCCATTCCGTTCCTGACCGCCCACAGCGCCGCCTGGGTCCGGTCCGCGAGGTCGAGCTTCATCAGGATGTTCGAGACATGGGTCTTCACCGTCTTCTCGGAGAGGTGCAGCACCCGGGCGATCTCGCGGTTGGAGCGGCCGTCGGCGATATGGCCGAGGACCTCCTGCTCACGCTCCGTCAGCGAGCCGCCGCGGCCCTGCGGGCTGCGCGGGGACTCGTCGGTGAGCAGGGCGTCGGCCAACTCCGGCTGGAGCAGCACATGTCCGGCGTGCACCGAGCGGATCGCCCCGGCCAGCGCCTCCGGGTCCACGTCCTTGTAGACGTACCCGGCCGCTCCGGCGCGCAGGGCCGGGACCACGGTGCGGTGCTCGGTGAAGCTGGTCACCACCAGCACCCGGGCCGGGTTGCCGCGCTCCTTCAGGATCCGCAGCGCCTCGATCCCGTCGGTGCCCGGCATCTTCACATCCATCAGCACCACGTCGGGGCGCAGTTCCTCGGCCCGCTCCACGCCCTCGGCCCCGTCGGCGGCCTCGCCGACCACCTCGATGTCCTCCTGGACCTCCAGGAAGGTGCGCAGGCCGCGGCGGACCACCTGGTGGTCGTCCACGAGCAGCACCCTGATCCGGGCCCGTCCGCCTTCTCGTTGCTCAGCCACCGGGGACCTCCAGTTCCACCACGGTCCCCCGGCCGGGGGCCGACTCGATCCGCAGCGCGCCGCCGACGCCGGTGGCGCGGTCGCGCATGGACACCAGGCCCAGGTGCCGTCCGGCCCGGCGGACCTCGGCCGGGACGAAGCCCCGGCCGTCGTCGGCGACCGTCAGCAGCGCGCCGCGGGCACTCGCGGCGGGGCCGAGCTCCACCCGGACGTGCGCGGCCCCGGAGTGGCGCAGGGCGTTGTGCAGCGCCTCCTGGGCTACCCGCAGCACCGCCGCCTCCTGCGCCGAGGGCAGCGCGTGGATCCGGCTGTGGGTGAAGCTGACCTGTGCGGCGTGGGCCCGGTTCAGCACCTCCACCTGGGAGTTGAGGGTCGGCAGCAGGCCGTCCTCGTCCAGCGCGGCGGGGCGCAGCTCGATCACCACGGCCCGCAGCTCCTCGGCGGCCTCGGCGGCGAGCCGGGAGACCTCGGCGAGCTCGGCGCGGGCCCGGTCCGGGTCGCGGGAGACCAGCGCGGAGGCGGCCTGGGCGGTGAGGCGCAGTGAGAACAGCTTCTGCGAGACGGCGTCGTGCAGGTCGTGGGCGATCCTGGCCCGCTCGCCGACCAGGGTGAGCTCCCGGCTGCGCTCGTAGAGGCGGGCGTTGGTGAGGGCGATGGCCGCGTGCGCGGCGAGGATGCGCAGCAGGTGCTCGTCGTGGGCGGTGAAGGGGGCGTTCCGGTCGGCGGCGGCGCTGTGCTTGTTGGCCAGGCTGTGCTTGTTCGCAAGAAAGAGCGCACCGAGGATCTCGTCGCCGTCCAGGATCGGGACGCCGAGGAAGGCGGCCATGTCCGGGTGGGCCCGCGGCCAGCCGCCGAAGCGCGGGTCCTGGCGGACGTCGGCCAGCCGCTGCGGGGCGGTGTCCTGCATCATCACCGCGAGGATGCCGTGCTGGCGCGGCAGCGGGCCGATCGCCCGCCACTGCCGGTCGCTGATGCCGTCCACCACGAACTGGGCGAAGCCGCCGTGGTCGTCGGGGACGCCCAGGGCCGCGTACTCCGCGCCGACCAGGGTGCGGGCGGAGGTGACGATGCGCTGCAGCACCTCGCGCACCTCCAGGTGGCGGCTCATCCCGAGGACGGCCGCGCTGATCGCCTCGATGCCGCCGAGGCAGGGGTCGCCGGGGACGTCGCAGGACTCGGCGGCCGGATCGCTCGGCTGGTCGGGGTTCGGGCACGGGGACATGCGGTCACCGTACCGCCGGGTGATCCACCCGGCATCGGGCAGCCGGGGTGGCGGGCCCAGGACCGCAGGACTAGGTCCAAGGACCCTGCGGTCCGCTCCCCCGCGACGGAGGCCGGTCCCGGTCGCCGCTGCCTACCGTCGGAGTCGTGGGAAACGAACAGGTGAGGAGCAGGTCATGGCTGTCGCGGTAGTCACCGGAGCGTCACGAGGGCTGGGCCGGGCATTGGCCCGGGCGCTGGCCGCCGAGGGGTGGTCGCTGGTGCTGGACGCCCGTGGCGCGGAGGCGCTCGGGGAGGTCGCCGCCGGGCTGCGCTCCCCGGTGGTGGCGCTGCCAGGGGATGTCACCGACCCGGAGCACCGGGCCGGGCTGATCGACGCGGCCAGGTCGCTGGGCGGGGTGGACCTGCTGGTCAACAATGCCAGCGTGCTGGGCGCGGAACCGCTGGTCCCGCTGGCCGAGCACCCGTTGGCGGGCTTCCGCCAGGCACTCGAGGTCAATGTGGTGGCCCCGCTCGCGCTGGTGCAGGCGGCGCTGCCGCTGCTGCGCGAAGCCGGCGGCCGGGTGCTGAACATCAGCTCGGACGCGGCGGTGGAGCCGTACGAGACCTGGGGCGGCTACGGGTCGAGCAAGGCCGCGCTGGACCACTGGTCGGCGGTGCTCGCCGCGGAGGAGCCGGAGCTGCGGGTGTGGTGGGTCGACCCGGGCGACATGCGGACCGCGATGTACGCGGCGGCGGTGCCCGAGGACGACGGCAGCGGACGCCCGCTGCCGGAGGAGGCCGCCGTACCGGCCCTGCTGGAGCTGGTCAACGGCGGTGCGCGCAGCGGACGTTACGCGGTGTCAGGGCGGAGCGCGAAGGAGTGGGGCCGGTGAGGACGCAGGCGCGGGAGTCCGGGGCGGAGCCGGGCATCGTCCGTTGGAGCGGCGACGGGCGCAGCCGCAAGCGGGGTGACCGGGCCGGGCATCTGGCCTACCCCGCACAGCAGCAGGCGCTGGACGGCTTCGGGGTGGACGAGTTCGAGCTGCCGGAGGGGCTGGAGGCGAGCGCCCCGCCGGAGGAGCGCGGCCGGGCCGGGCGGGACGACGTACGGCTGCTGGTCGGCCGGTTCGCCGAGGGCGGCGGGCCGCTGGTGGCGCACCATGCGTTCCGGGAGCTGCCGCGGCTGCTGCAGCCGGGGGACGTGCTGGTGGTGAACACCTCGGCGACGCTGCCCGCGGCGGTGGACGGCCGGGTGCTGGGCACCGGCGAGCAGGTGGTGGTGCACTTCTCGACCCGGCGCTCGGCCCGGCGCTGGGTGGTCGAACTGCGTACGCCGGACGGTCGCGGGAGCACCCGGCAGCGGGTCGGGACCGGCGGCCCGGTGCGGGTGCGGCTGGCCGGCGGGACGGTGCTGACCCAGGTGGAGCCACTGCCGGGCGGCGCCGGGCGGCTGTGGACGGCGGACTTCCCGGTGCCCGATCCGCTGGCCCAGCTGGCCCGGCACGGACGGGCGATCCGCTACGGCTACACCGACGCGGACCGGCCGCTGGCCGCCTACCAGACGGTGTTCGCCCGGTCGCTGGCCGAGGTGGAGGGGCCGGCCGCGGCGGGTTCGGCGGAGATGCCGAGCGCGGCCCGGCCGTTCACCGCCGAGCTGGTGGCGCAGCTGGTGAGCCGGGGCGTGCAGATCGTGCCGATCACCCTGCACACCGGTGTGGCCTCGGTGGAGTCGCACGAGCCGCCGTACCCGGAGTGGTTCGAGGTGCCGGCCGCCACGGCGCGCGCCGTCGGGTCGGCGCGGCGGGCCGGGTCCCGGGTGGTGGCGGTGGGGACCACCGCGGTCCGGGCCCTGGAGTCGGCCGTGGGCACGGACGGGACGCTCGGGGCCGCCTCGGGCTGGACCGAGCTGGTGGTCACCCCCGAGCGCGGGGTGCGGGTGGTCGACGGGCTGCTGACCGGCCTGCACGAGCCCCGCGCCTCGCACCTGCTGATGCTGGAGGCGATCGCGGGACGCCCGCTGCTCGACCTGTCCTACGCGGAGGCGCTGCGGGAGCGCTACCTGTGGCACGAGTTCGGCGACCTGCACCTGATCCTGGCGCGCTAGCGGCGCCGGGGCCCGGCGCCGGGGACCGCTACAGGCCGCGGGTCCTGCCGTCGAAAAGGGTGACCTGGATCCGCTCCTGGGGCTCGCCGTTCCCGCCCTTGCCGTCGCCCTCGCCCTCGTGCGGGGACATGGCGACGACGATGCCGGCCACCGTCAGGAAGACCACGATGCCGACCGCGACCGGCAGGATGAACTGGGCGGCCGGGGTGCCGTGCGGGTACAGGCCGTAGGTCAGCTTCACGGTCACCGCCTCCATGGCGGTGTAGTGCATGGCGCAGACCGCGACGCCGGCGATCAGGGCCGAGGCCACCGAGGCCCAGAGGCCGCGGATGTTGAGGGTCATCCAGAGCGCGGCGGTCGCGGCGAAGACCGCGATGCCGATCGAGGCGGCGACGATCAGCGGCTTGTAGCCGACCGTGCCGTTGACGTTCATCGCGGCCATGCCCAGGTAGTGCATCCCGGCGACGCCGACGCCGGTCAGCGTGCCGCCGACGAGCAGGGTTCCCCAGCCCTGCGGGCGGTAGCCGACGTAGAAGACGCCCAGGCCGACCACGACCACGGCGACGACGAGGCTGAGCAGGGTCAGCGGCACGTTGTAGACGATGGAGGCATCGGTGACGGAGAAGCCGAGCATCGCGATGAAGTGCATGGTCCAGATGCCGCAGCCGATGGCGCTGGCGGCGAGCAGCAGCCAGCCGCGGCGGCGCTCCGGTGGGAGCGAGATCGCGCGGACGGTGCAGCGGAGCCCGAGGGCGGCGCCGATCACGGCGATGAGGTAGGCGAGCAGGGGGTTCACAAACCCGTAGGTGAACCCGTTCATATGCGCCATATGTGTGGATCCCGTTCAGATGTTCGGGCCAAGTAGTGAGGATGCAGATGCTACGAGGCCCGGCGGGACACAAATGGCGACTTTCGGACAAGCTGGCCGAACGGTTATGGATTCGATGCCGGAGCCGTGCGCGACGAGGCCGCACCCCGCTGCGGGGTGCGGCCTCGACCGTGCGTTCAGGCTCCGGGGTCAGCGCTGGCGCATGACCTCCGGCTCGTGCTTGCGGAGCAGCCGGACCACCAGGAACGCGCAGACCACGCCGAGCAGCACCAGCGCACCGGTGTCGATCGACCACTGGGTCAGCGTGTGCGTCCACAGCTTGTCGTCGGCGTGGGCCGGGTCGCCGATGTGCGCCAGGTCGACGGTGGCCGCCTCGGCGGCGACCGCCCAGCGCGAGGGCACCAGCCAGACCAGCTGGGCGATACCCGGCTGGGTCAGCTTGACCAGCACCCCGCAGAAGACCACCTGCAGGATCGCCAGCAGCACCAGCAGCGGCATGGTCTTCTCCGCGGTCTTGACCACGGCCGAGACGACCAGGCCGAGCATCATCGAGACGATGCCGAGCAGGGTGAACACGATGACCATCTCGGGCAGCGGCGAGGAGGAGACCAGCAGGCCGTGCGCGGGCAGCTTGTTGGGCAGGATGCCCATCACCGACAGCACGATCGACTGCAGCGCGGTGATCACACCGAGCACGATCACCTTGGACATCATGTACGCCGAGCGGGACAGGCCGACCGCGCGTTCGCGCTCGTAGATCACCCGTTCCTTGATCAGCTCACGGACCGAGTTGGCCGCGCCGGTGAGGCAGACGCCCACCGCGATCACCAGCAGCAGCGTGCCGGCGTCGGTATTGGGCTTCTGCGGATCGCCCGTCCCCACCAGGCCGGCCGAGGAGCCGAGGGCCAGGCTCATCGCGCCCATGATCAGCGGCAGCGCGATCAGCAGGCCGACGAAGCCGCGGTCCGCGCCGATGACCGTGGCGTAGCGGCGGATCAGGGTGGACAGCTGGGAGCCCCAGCTCTGCTGCTTCGGCGGCTTGGTCTGCTCGTGCTGTATCTGCGAGGACTGCGCCTGCACGGCCTCCACGTCGGCGGAGTACATCTGGTAGTGCACCGAGCCGCGGAACCGGCCGGCCCAGTCGTGGTCCGGGTAGTTCTCGAAGGCCTGGAAGACGTCGGCCCAGGTCTCGTAGCCGAAGAAGTGCAGCGCCTCCTTCGGCGGGCCGAAGTAGGCCACCGAGCCGCCCGGGGCCATCACCAGCAGCCGGTCGCAGAGCGCGAGTTCGGCCACCGAGTGGGTCACCACCAGGACCGTGCGGCCCTCGTCGGCGAGACCGCGCAGCATCTTCATGACGTCGCGGTCCATGCCCGGGTCCAGGCCCGAGGTGGGCTCGTCCAGGAAGATCAGCGACGGCTTGGTGAGCAGTTCGAGGGCCACCGAGACGCGCTTGCGCTGGCCGCCGGAGAGCGCGGTGATCTTGTTGTCGGCGCGCTTCTCCAGGTGCAGCTCCACCAGCACCTCGTCGACCCGGCGGGCGCGCTCGGCGGCCTCGGTGTCGCCGGGGAACCGCAGCTCGGCCGCGTACTTCAGCGCGGTACGGACCGTCAGCTGGGAGTGCAGGATGTCGTCCTGCGGCACCAGGCCGATGCGCTGGCGCAGTTCGGCGAACTGCTTGTAGAGGTTGCGGCCGTCGTAGAGGACGTCGCCGCGGTCGGCCGGGCGGTAGCCGGTGAGGGCGCGCAGCAGCGTCGACTTGCCGGAGCCGGACGGGCCGATCACCGCGACCAGCGACTTCTCCGGGACCCCGAAGCTGACGTTGTCAAGCAGGATCTTCTTGCCGCCCTTGAAGTCCACCTCGACCGTCAGGTGACGGGCCGAGAAGGAGACCTCGCCGGTGTCGACGAACTCCTCCAGCTGGTCCCCGACCAGTCGGAAGGTGGAGTGGCCGACGCCGACGATGTCCTGCGGGCCGAGCAGCTGGCGGCTGACCGGCTGGCCGTTGACATAGGTGCCGTTGTGGCTGTCCAGGTCGACGATCTCGTAGCGGCCGTCCTGCAGTTGGCGCAGTTCCGCGTGGTGCCGGGAGACCGACAGGTCGGAGACGACCAGCTGGTTGTCGAGGCCGCGGCCGATCCTGATGGTGGCCAGGCCGCCGCCGGCCAGGTTGCGGACCATGGTGGGGTTGCGCGAGCCGTAGACCGGCTCGGGCGTGGGCTGCGAGGGCTGCTGGTGGTACCCGCCCTGGTTGGCGCCGCTGCCGGGACCGCCGTACGCGGGCGGCTGGCTGTACCCGCCCTGCTGGGGGACCGACTGCGGCGCCTGCTGCTGCGGGAAGCCGCCCTGGGCCGCCGGGTTCGCGCCCGGGTTGAAGCGCGCGGTGCCCTGCTCGTGCCAGTCGCTGCCGCCGGCCGGCGCCCCCGCGCCGGGGACCGCCGGAGCCGGCACCCCGGCGAAGGTCAGCCGCGGGCCGCTCTCGGCGTTGCCCAGGTTGACCACGGCCCCCTGCCCGAGCGGGACCTGGTTCGTCCGCTGGCCGTTGGCGTAGGTGCCGTTGGTGCTGCCCAGGTCCTCCAGGACCCAGCCGTTGCCGTGGTACGCGATGGTCGCGTGCCGCCAGGAGACCCGGGCGTCGTCCACCGCCACGTCGGACTGCGGGTCGCGTCCCAGGGTGTAACTGCGCCCCGGCTCCAGAGTTCTGCGTTGTCCATTGAGTTCAAGTACCAGCTGCGGCACTGTTGCCTGCCCCACGATGTAGTCCCCCGAGTAGTCCCCACTCTTGACAGGGGGCAGTTTAGGGATGCTGAACGATGGGGGGAATCATTCCAGCTCGATCACCGTCGGGAGAACCGGACCCCGAGACCGTAACCGTGTGGCAACCTGACGGCAGAGCAGGAGATTCCACAGGGGCGGGCAGACGATGACGGTGTACGGGCACCAGGGTTCGGCGGCGGACGGGGGCGGCGGCAGGATGCGGGACGGCGCCCTGTACGGGGTGGTTTCGGCTGCGGTGGCCGCGAGTTGGGCATTTGTGGCGATGGGTGCGGTGACCGCCCTCGGGATCCATCTGCTCGGGCTGGACAGCTACGCCTCGATCGGCCCGCTCACCGCGGCGATGGTCGCGATGGCCGTCGGCGGCCGAATCAGCCCGTCGGGTGACGTCTCAGTATTCGGGATGGACGCGGCGGCGGCGCACGGTGCGATCGGGATCATGCCGCTCGGGGTGAGCCTGGTCGGCGCCCTGGTGCTGGGCTGGCTGTTCGTCAGGCCGCTGCACCGGCTGAGGGTGCTGGACCCCGCGGCGCTGCTGGCCCGGGCCGGCGGGGCGGTCGTCGCCTTCCTGGTGCTGCTGGCCGTCCTGGCCTGGGCCGGCAACGGCTCGGTGGCCATCAAGGTCGGATCGCTGACCGGCGGCGGCAGCAGCGGGGGCAGCGGCGGCGGCAGCGACCCGCTGGGCGGCCTGCTCGGCGGCGGCAGCGGCGACGACCCGCTCGGCGGCCTCACCAGCACGCTGGGCGGAGTGCTCGGCGGCAGCACCAACCCGAACGTCGGCTTCAAGGTCGAATTCGCGCCGACGCTGGGCCTCGGGCTGCTCTGGGTGCTGGTCGTCCTGGCGCTGGCCCTGGTCGCCTCCCGGCGCAGCCCGCTGCCGCTCGGCTGGGACGGGCTGCGCCGCACCGCGCGCCCGGTCGCCTCGGCCGTGGTGACGGTGCTGGTCGGCGCGGTGCTGGTGGGCGCACTGGCCGGGATCGTGGTCGGGCTGACCGGCAACGGCGGCGCCAAGACGGTCGGCGGCGCGCTGCTGGCCACCCCCAACGGGGTGTTCCTCGCGGTGCTGCTGGGCATGGCGGTACCGCTGAACGGCAAGGCCAGCGGGCCGCTCGCGGGCTTCCTGCCGTCCCCGGTGAACACCCTGCTCAAGGGCGGCAGCGGACAGGACATCACGCTGAGCAGCCTGGGCCGGCTGGACGGCCGGGTGTGGCTGCTGCCGGTCGCGGTGGCGCTGATGCTACTGGCGATCGGCGTGGTGGCCGCGGTGCGGACGCCGCGGCCGGTGCTGCCGCAGAGCACCGGACGGGAGGCGCTCGGCGCCGGGCTGCGGCTGGGGGTGGCGCTGGCGGTGGTGACGGCCGTGCTGCTGGTGCTGGCGTCGGTGTCGGTGGACGCGAACCTGTCGGTGTTCGGCTTCGACGCGGTCGGGGCCGGGCTGAGCATCACCGGGAACGTGCTGGTGGGGCTGCTGATTGGGCTGGTCGAGGGGCTGGTGTTCGGCTTCCTCGGCTCGCTGCTGGTGGCGCAGTTCAGCACCGCCTCGGCCAAGCGGGAGTCACTGCCGCCGGCTGCGGCCGGACTCGACCGGACCAGGGTGGACCTGCGCCCCCAGCCGCCCAACCAGCCCCCCTACCTGCCGCCGCAGCCGTCCGGGGCGCCGGGCTACGGCGGGCTGCCGCAGACGCCGCCCGCACCGGTGCGGGCGCCGCAGCCGAACAACCCCTACCGGACCGGGAACCCGCCGCCGGCGGCCCCGCCGATCCCGCCCGGCCCGCCGACCGCGCCGCCCGCAGGCCCGCCCACCGCGCCGCCCGCTCCCGGGCAGGGCGGCTACAACCCCTACTCGGGCGGCCCCGCGCAGACCCCGCCGCCGCCGACCGCCCCGCCGGGGCGGTAACCGGGCCCGGCCGGCCGGCGCTGTCCGGTGGGCGGGACGGTGCTCGTTGGGCACGGGGCGGGCGGGTAGCGTGGGGCGCACCATGAGCGCACTGCCCCCGGCCCCTGCGGCCCACCCCGCACCCGAGCCCCGGACCCTGCTGGTCAAGGTCTTCGGCAAGGACCGCCCCGGTATCACCACCGGGCTGTTCACCACCCTCGCCGCGTACGGGGTCGACGTGGTCGACTTCGAGCAGGTGGTGACCCGGGGCCGGATCGTGCTGTGCGCCCTGGTCACCGCGCCCCGGCTGGAGGGCGAGCTGCGGGCCGAGGTGCACCGCTGGGCGGACGGGCAGCGGCTGCAGGCCGAGGTCATCTCCGGGACCGGCGACAACCGTCCGCGCGGCGAGGGCCGCTCGCACGTCACCGTGCTCGGCCACCCGCTCACGGCCGGCGCGGTCGCCGCGCTCAGCGCCCGGGTCACCGACTGCGGCGGCAATATCGACCGGGTGTTCCGGCTGGCCAAGTACCCGGTCACCGCGGTGGAACTGGCCGTGTCCGGCGTGCCCACGGAGCTGCTGCGGTCCGCGCTGGCCGCCGAGGCCGCGGTGCAGCGGGTGGACGTGGCCGTGGTCCGCTCCGGACTGCAGCGGCGGGCCAAGCGGCTGATCGTGATGGATGTCGACTCCACCCTGATCCAGGACGAGGTGATCGAGCTCTTCGCCGCGCACGCGGGCTGCGAGGCCGAGGTCGCCGCGGTGACCGCCGCCGCGATGGCGGGCGAGCTGGACTTCGCCGAGTCGCTGCGGGCCCGGGTCGCCCTGCTGGCCGGTCTCGACGAGGACGTGGTGGCGAAGGTCCGGGCCGAGGTCCGGCTGACGCCGGGCGCGCGGACCCTGATCCGGACCCTGAAGCGGCTCGGCTACCAGGTGGCGATCGTCTCCGGCGGGTTCACCCAGGTGACCGACGACCTGGTGCAGCGGCTCGGCCTGGACTACGCCGCCGCGAACACCCTGGAGGTGGCGGACGGGAAGTTCACCGGACGGGTGGTCGGCGAGATCGTGGACCGGGCCGGCAAGGCCCGGATGCTGGAGCGCTTCGCGGAGGCGGCCGGGGTGCCGCTGGAGCAGACCGTGGCCATCGGCGACGGCGCGAACGACCTGGACATGCTGAACGCGGCCGGGCTCGGGGTGGCGTTCAACGCCAAGCCGGTGGTCCGTGAGGCGGCGGACACCGCGGTCAATGTGCCGTTCCTGGACACCGTGCTCTACCTGCTGGGGATCTCCCGCGAAGAGGTCGAGGACGCCGACGCGGGGTAGGGCTTGTGGAAGCAGAGAAGGGGCGCGCGAACCCAGTTCGCGCGCCCCTTCTGCTTGGTCGGCCCTGAGGTCAGTCCTTCGGGGTGTAGAAGGTCGTGAGGTGGGCGGCAGCCGGTTCCAGCGCCTTCCAGGACTGCTCGAAGGCCAGCACCGCGATCGCCGCCGTGGGGAACCCGGTGCTGCGCAGCCGGGTCAGGGTGTCCGCCTCGGATCCACCGGCCAGGACCTCGGTGAGGCCCTGCACCCCCGGGTTGTGGCCCACCAGGATCACCGTCTCCACCTCGTCGGGGACCTCCTGGAGGACCTCGATCAGCTGCCCGGGGGCCGCCTCGTACAGGCGGTCCTCGTACACGGTTCTGGGACGGCTGGGCAGCTCGTGGGCGAAGAGCTTCCAGGTCTCACGGGTCCGCTCGGCGGTGGAGCAGAGGGCGAGGTCGGGGATGATGCCGGTGCCGGCGAGCCAGCGTCCGGCGACGGGTGCGTCCTTGCGGCCACGGTCGGCGAGGGGCCGCTCATGGTCGGGCACGGCGGGCCAGTCGGCCTTGGCGTGCCGGAGGACGATGATCCTGCGGGACGAATCGACGCTCATACCTCCCAGCTTCCCAGAATTCGGGAAAGCCGGTACTCGTCAGCCCATCTTTGTGGCGAAGCTGGCGAGGACGCCGATGACCACCAGGATGGCGAAGATCAGGCCGAAGAACTGCAGCAGCTTCTTGTGGCCGCCGGTGGGATTCGGTTCGAGAACGGGCATGCGGCCGAGTCTGCCACCCGCCCCCGGCGGCCGATCAACGGGGTCCGCCCGCTCTTACCTTCCGAGCTCGTCCTCGATCTGGCGCGGACGCGCCGCCCGGCGGCCGACCACCGCCTGGGCCGCCATCAGCACCGCGAGGAAGGCCAGCGGCGCGTACCAGCCGTGCTCGCGCTGGTAGAGCAGGCCGATCAGGATCGGCCCGGGCACCGAGATCAGATAGCCGGTGCCCTGTGCGAAGGCGGAGAGCCGGGTGACCCCCTCGCTGGTGCGGGAGCGCAGGCTGATCATCGTCAGGGTCAGCGGGAAGGCGCAGTTGGCAAGACCGGCCAGGACCGCCCAGACCCAGGGCGCCGCGGCCGGGGCGAAGGCGAGGCCGGCGTAGGCGGCCAGTCCGGCCACCGAGAGGGCGATCACGATGGCGCCCTGGTCCGGGCGGCGGGCCGCGTAGGAGGGGATGACGAAGGCCAGCGGGGCGCCGACGGCCATGGTGACGGCCAGCAGCACACCGGACTCGGTGGCCGAGATGCCGGCGTCCTGGAAGATCTGCGGCAGCCAGCCCATGGTGGCGTAGGCGGCGGTGGCCTGCAGGCCGAAGAACACGGCGAGCGCCCAGGCGGTCCGGCTGCGGGTGATCCGGAACCTGGCCGCGGCGGCCGGAGCGGTCATGCCTGCGACACCGGCGGCGGCGCCGGCCGAGGCCGCGCGGGCGTCGCCGCGGCGGGTGACCGCGAGCTGGGCCAGCCACAGGGCCAGCGCGACCGCGGCGGTCAGCGACCAGACGCCCAGGCCGACCCGCCAGTTGCCGCCGAGGGCGCTGGTCAGCGGGACGGCGACGGCCGCGGCGGTGGAGGTGCCCAGGGCCAGCGACATCGAGTACAGGCCGGTGACCGGGCCGACCCGGTCCGGGAAGTAGCGCTTCACCAGCACCGGCATCAGCACATTGGAGACCGCGATGCCCGCCAGGGCCAGCGCGCTGAGCAGCAGGAACACCGCGCTGTCCGGGGCCAGCGCCCGGGCCGCCAGGCCGAGCGCGACGGCGCCCATGCCGGCGCAGACGGTGGCGGCGGGGCCGATCCGGCGGGCCAGCGTCGGGGCGAGCAGGCCCAGCAGCGCGAAGCAGAGCGAGGGCAGCGCGGTGAGCAGGCCGGCCACCGCGGCGCTCATCCCCAGGCTGCCGCGGACCTGGTCGAGCATCGGGCCGAGCGCGGCCACGGCCGGGCGGAGGTTGAAGGCGGCGACGGCGATGGCCACCGCGAGCAGCCAGCGGGCCCGCCCCGGGGTGAAGGCGGCGGGCTGCTGTGGTTGTGGCGTCGGCTGGCGGGTGGTCGGGGCAGTGGTCTCGGCGGCAGGCATGGGGCCATCATAGAATGATGGGATGACTTTGCGGAAACCCGGGGGGAACCCAAAGGGGCGATGATGGGACCATCCCGCAACAGAGACCGCAGCACAGGCCCGGATCGCAGGTACGACAAGGAGAGTTCGATGGCGCTGACCTCGCCCCGGCGTGAGCCGCTGGCCGACCAGGTGATCGCCCAGCTGCGCACCCAGATCACTTCCGGCGAGTGGCCGGTGGGCTCCCGCATCCCCACCGAGGTCGAGTTGGTGGAGCAGCTCGGGGTCGCCAGGAACACCGTCCGCGAGGCGGTCAGGGCGCTGGCCCACAACGGCCTGCTGGACATCCGGCAGGGGTCCGGCACCTACGTCCTGGCGACCAGCGAGCTGGCCGGGGTGATGCACCGGCGCTTCGCCGACGCCGGGCCGGGACAGGTGGTGGAACTGCGGGAGGCGCTGGAGGCCGCCGCGGCGCGGCTGGCCGCGACCCGGCGCACCGACCGCGACCTGCGGCTGCTCGACACCGCGCTCGGACGCCGCGAGGACGCCTGGGAGTCCGGGGACGTCGAGTCCTTCGTACAGACCGACGCGGCCTTCCACCAGGCGGTGATGGCCGCCGCCCACAACGAGGTGCTCGCCGCGCTCTACGCCGACCTCGGCGAGGTGCTGCGCTCCGAGCTGCGGCAGACCGTCGGCCCGGTGCTGGCGCCCGACTCCTACGTCAGCCACGCCGGGATCCTGGCGGCGATCCGGGACCGCGACGGCGAGCGGGCCACCCTGGAGACCGTGGTGGCCCTCAACGGCTGCCGGACCTGAACCCGCCGCGAGGCCCGTACCCGGTGACGGGTACGGGCCTCGCGGCGGAACGGGCAGTGCAGACGGAGCAGACGAGCCGGCGGAGCGTCAGGCGCCGATGGCGTGCAGGCCGCCGTCGACGTGGACGATCTCGCCGGTGGTCTTCGGGAACCAGTCCGAGAGCAGCGCGACCACACCGCGGCCGGCCGGCTCCGGGTCGGTGACGTCCCAGGCCAACGGGGCACGGGTGTCCCAGGTCTCGGCCAGGGTGTCGAAGCCGGGGATGGACTTGGCCGCCATCGACTTGATCGGTCCGGCCGAGACCAGGTTGCAGCGCACGTTCTGCTTCCCGAGGTCGCGGGCCAGGTAGCGGGAGGTGGCCTCCAGCGCGGCCTTGGCCGGGCCCATCCAGTCGTACTGCGGCCAGGCGATGGTCGCGTCGAAGGTCAGGCCGACCACCGAGCCGCCCTCGGTCATCAGCGGCAGGCAGGCCATGGTCAGCGACTTCAGCGAGAAGGCCGAGACATGCACGGCGGTCGCCACGGACTCCCACGGGGTGTTCAGGAAGTTGCCGCCCAGGGCGTCCTGCGGGGCGAAGCCGATGGAGTGGACCACGCCGTCCAGGCCGCCCAGCTCGTCCCTGACCTTGTCCGCGAGGCCGGCCAGGTGCTCCTCGTTGGTGACGTCGAGCTCAAGCACCTTGGTGGGCTTGGGGAGCTTCTTGGCGATGCGCTCGGTCAGGGTGGGGCGGGGGAAGGCGGTGAGGATGATCTCCGCGCCCTGCTCCTGTGCCAGCTTCGCCACCTGGAACGCGATGGAGGACTCCATCAGCAGGCCGGTGACGAGGATGCGCTTTCCCTCAAGGATTCCACTCATAGCGGTCAGTGACCCATGCCCAATCCGCCGTCGACAGGAATGACGGCTCCGGTGATGTATGCGGCCTCGTCCGAGGCGAGGAAGCGCACGGTGGACGCGATCTCGGCGGGCGCGGCGTAGCGGCCGAGCGGCACGCCGGCGACGATCTCGGCCCGGCGCTCGTCGCTGAGCACCGCGGTCATGTCGGTGTCGACGAAGCCGGGGGCGACCACGTTGACGGTGATGTTGCGCGGGCCGAGCTCACGGGCCAGCGAACGGGCGAAGCCGACCAGGCCGGCCTTGGACGCCGCGTAGTTGGACTGGCCCGGCGAGCCGGACAGGCCGACCACCGAGGAGATCAGCACCACCCGGCCGGTGCGGGCCCGCATCATCAGCTTGGAAGCGCGCTTCACGACGCGGAACGCGCCGGTCAGGTTGGTGTCCACGACCGAGGTGAAGTCCTCCTCGGACATCCGCAGCAGCAGGGTGTCCCGGGTGACGCCGGCGTTGGCGACCAGGATCTCCACCGGTCCGTGCTCCGCCTCGACCTCCTTGAACGCCTGGTCGACCTGCGCGGCGTCGGTGATGTCGCACTTCACAGCGAAGAAGTCGGCCGGGGGCTCGCCCGACCGGTAGGTGACGGCGACCTTGTCGCCCGCCTCGGCGAAGGCCCGGGCAATGGCGAGGCCGATGCCCCGGTTGCCTCCGGTGACGAGTACCGAGCGGCTCAAAGGTCTACCTCTCTCTGCTGGCTTGAGTGGCTGCTGTCGCGGTGCCACAGATGGACGCATGGCGACGCTATCCGGCCCGGCCGGACCTGAGCGAATCCGCCGCCGACAGGGAGATCGGCGCTGAACTGTGGGTTTCCCACAGTGCGGTCCGGCGGAGCGACCGCGGCGGCGGCCCGACGACAGCCCAACGACAGAAGGCCCGGCACCTGGGTGCCGGACCTTCTGCCTTGCGAGTAGCGGGGACAGGATTTGAACCTGCGACCTCTGGGTTATGAGCCCAGCGAGCTACCGAGCTGCTCCACCCCGCGTCGTTGTGCCTTCACCGTACCCCGGTCGTACGGGAAAAAGCGAATGGGTAAACCTGAGCGGTAGGGCAGGATGCGAAGGGACAACCATTCCGCCCCTCTGGAGGAGATTGATGCCGGACACGTCGCCGTCCCTCGATCCCACGTTCCTGGCGCTGCCGCTGCACGCCCTCGCCGACGCCGCACTGTCCCGGGCCCGCGCGCTCGGGGCGAGCCATGCCGACTTCCGGCTGGAACGGGTGCGCAGCGCCTCCCTGCGGCTGCGGGACGCACGTCCCGCCGGGACCTCGGACAGCCTGCAACTCGGCTTCGCGGTACGGGTGGTGCACAACGGCGCCTGGGGCTTCGCGGCCGGGGTGGACCTGACCCCCGGGGCGGCCGAACGGGTCGCCGAACAGGCGGTGGCCGTCGCCCGGCTCTCCGCCGGGATCGGCGCCGCCGCCGGCATCGAGGACCTGGTCGAGCTGGCCGAGGAGCCGGTGTACCGGGACGCCGTCTGGGTGTCCTCGTACGAGACCAACCCGTTCGAGGTGTCGGACGCGGAGAAGACGGCGCTGCTGGCGGACTGGAGCAGCCGGCTGCTCGGCGCGGACGGCGTGTCCCACGTCACCGCCTCGCTGCTGGCCGTGCAGGAGAACAAGTTCTACGCGGACACCGCGGGAACCGTGACCACCCAGCAGCGGATCCGGCTGAGCCCGAGCCTGGAGGCCGTCTCGGTGGACGAGTCCACCGGGGCGTTCGACTCGATGCGGACGCTGGCCCCGCCGGTCGGCCGCGGCTGGGAGTACCTGCTGGGCACCGGCTGGGACTGGGAGTCCGAACTGGCCGAGCTGCCGGTGCTGCTGGCCGAGAAGATGCGGGCGCCGAGCGTCGAGGCGGGCCGCTACGACCTGGTGATCGACCCGTCCAACCTGTGGCTGACGATCCATGAGTCGATCGGGCACGCCACCGAGCTGGACCGGGCGCTCGGCTACGAGGCCGCCTACGCCGGCACCTCCTTCGCCACCTTCGACAAGCTGGGCAGCCTGCGCTACGGCTCCGAGGTCATGCACGTCACCGGGGACCGCACCGCCGAGCACGGCCTGTCCACCATCGGCTACGACGACGAGGGCGTACGGACCCGGTCCTGGGACCTGGTGAAGGACGGGACCCTGGTCGGCTACCAGCTGGACCGGCGAATGGCGAAGCTCAAGGGCCTGGGCCGGTCCAACGGCTGCGCCTTCGCCGACTCCCCCGCGCACGTCCCGGTGCAGCGGATGGCCAATGTGTCGCTGCAGCCGGCCGAGGGCGGCCCGGACACCGCCGGCCTGATCGCCGGCGTGGAGGACGGCGTCTACATCCTCGGCGACCGCTCCTGGTCGATCGACATGCAGCGCTACAACTTCCAGTTCACGGGTCAACGGGCGTACCGGATCCGGTCGGGGAGGCTGGCGGGCCAGGTGAAGGACTTCGCGTACCAGGGCACCACGACCCAGTTCTGGGGATCCCTGGAGGCCGTCGGAGGACCCCAAACCTACCTGCTTGCAGGGGCGTTCAACTGCGGCAAGGCCCAGCCGGGCCAGGTCGCAGCGGTCTCCCACGGCGCCCCGTCAGCACTCTTCCGCGGCGTCAACATCCTCAATACCTCGGAGGAGTCCGGCCGCCAATAGGGCGGTGTGCCAGTCCCCCGGGTCGTCACCAGGCCGACACCGCTGATCGGTTAAGCGTCATGTAAAACGATCAAGCCCGGTCGGGGGCAAAATGACCAGATTTGAGCTGTCGAACCGAGCAGTAGTCGTCTCCCGACCGCACGACCGCCAGCGCCGGATCACCCCCGCATTGGCAGGGAGCAGCCTGCCTTGACGGATATGGGCGATCATTGCTGACTGCGGAACTGCGATAGCGCTGCGTCGAATGATTGACAGAAAGAGGGACTAGCGCACTTGCGGCGTAGTCACCGACATGGCGCCCTGCATAGGTTTTTTAGCAGGGCGCCATGTCGGCTATGAAAGGGCTGGCAGGGACCGTCGAGGACGGCACAGAGTGCGTCCGCGCGAGGACGCGTCGACCGGCGGCGCCACCGAGCAGGGGCGGCGGGGGGTCGAGTAGCGGATGCGGGAGCTGGCCGGGATCGAGGCGGAACTCCAGCAGATCCGCCTGGAGCGGGCGGCCACAGCCCTGGCCTAGTGGGAATGCTCGCAGTACGAGCGACTCAGCGCGCGGTACATCGCCGCGGTCGGCGGATGTACCGGGACTGTCGACGATCGCGCTACTCGACCGCCGTGGCGACGGGGAGGCATTTCAGCTGCTGCTAGACGCCAGAGATCGCACCTTTGAGCAGTTCCAGGGCATCACACGATTTTGCCAAGGCCCCAGTCTTCGCAGTAGCGCACGCGGACGGTGTTCGCAGCAGATGAATCACTGTCCCGCTAGACTCTGCACTATTCCTATGAAACAGAAGAGCAATCCACATCCAACGAAGACAATCCCACACCACATCAGGATCTGTCGCTTGATCGCACTGAATGGGGTATAGGAACTCAAAGACCTTCTATCCCTCAAGGCCCGGTGATTCTGCGTGGCCATGCAGAGTCCCGCCGCGATAACAATCAGACCAATGGCTAGAACAGTGTGGCCCTGGCTGCTGCCCACGGAAGCTAGATGCACGATGATTTTCTCTCTACTCTAATCCTGAAACATGCTAGTTTCCTATGAATTTCGAGCAATGGTAGAATTTACCACAATTCAGGCTTTGCCTGCTTGAATATTTCGATGATCTCTGCCCGCGCCAAAGTCGGCGCAGAATAATTAAGCGATGCCATCCTCGCCTTGAAGTCCCCTGGAACCGTCAAGCCATACTTGCGAACCAAATGAATAGCCATTACAGGCCAAACCCAATTTCCGTCAGTTCGCAACCCATAGCCGCCAAGCACAGTCTGCGATTCATCATACGGATCTTGTTCAATCCCAGGCACCACCACCAGAGATTCACATCCGTTCATGTAGGCTGCGACATCTTCGGATTCCCCCGCCGCCCCGGACCGCGGAAGATCGCTCGCCTGAATCTGCGCGCCAACCTTATATGGCATTTCCCTATAGAATCCAAAGTACTTCATAGCGCCCAATCATCATTCGCCATAGTGAATCCCTGCCATTGGCCGCCACCTGCAAAGCTTCCATCGGGATTCACAATTAGCTTCGTATTGTACCCTGAAACATCCGCCTTCATCTCCCTGAAGAGATTCAGGGACTGATTCGCCCCATAGCACACAATCATGCAGATTGGCATACCCGTCTTATAGGTAGGATTTGCCCGCATAGCCGCCGCCACAAAATCCATGCTAGTGTTATTGGCAAACCCGTTAGGATGACCGTGGATTACCAAATTATGTACGCCAGGAATACGCGGTGCAAAGGCCAATGCCTTCGCAGTTTCAGGATCATTTCCAATGGCCGTTGCTCCGTCTTCGTGCGTCACCGTGGGAAGCCATGCACTAGGATCGTAGTCTTGCGAGTCAACACTTGCCGAACCCCCACTCCCAGCACCGCCACCTACGGCGTGGCTTGCGCCAGCGATGTCGGCTACAAGTGCTGAGCCGATCGCGAGTTGAGTGAGCCCGGCGCCTTCCGCGGCAGTGCTGAGTCCGGCAGACAAGCCGGCAACAACGGCTACTGTGGTTCCTCCGCCTGCTGCCTCTGCGGAAGCGACGGCCATGGCGGCGACGACCTCAGGTGCAACGATAGCGAGCGCGACCAGTGCGGCAGCGGCAAGGACGATGAGCCCTGCTTCGATGATTGCTGCTGAGTGGACTTCGGCTTGGCAGATGACGTCGTACCAGGAGCAGTGGCGGTGGGCTGCTGCGGCTTCTGCTTTGGCCTTGGCTGCGGCTTCGGCTCTGGCTTTGGCCTCGGCGGCCAGGGCGGCGCG
>NZ_JBHEZX010000031.1:0-35767 GCF_042511045.1 Streptacidiphilus alkalitolerans | reverse complement strand
CGTCCCGGTGCTCCGGCGCCGCGTCCCGCCGCGACCCCGGGCGCCCGTCCGGCCGGTCCGCGTCCGGGCAACAACCCCTTCACGTCCAGCAACACCGGCATGTCGCGCCCCGGCGCCCGGCCGGCCGGCCCCGGCGGCGAGCGCTCCGGCGCTCCGCGGCCCGGCGCCGACCGTCCGGCTCCCGGTGCGGGTGCCCCGCGTCCCGGCGGCGACCGTCCGGCCCGTCCGGGCAGTGACCGTCCGGCCGGCGGCGCCCCGCGGCCCGGTGGCGACCGTCCGGGCGCTCCGCGTCCTGCGGGCGACCGTCCGGCCCGTCCGTCCGGCGACCGTCCCGGTGGCGCTCCGCGTCCCGGCGGCGACCGTCCGGCTCCCGGTGGGATGCCGCGTCCGCAGGGCGGTTCGCGTCCCGGTGGGCCGACCCCGTCCGGTATGCCGCGCCCGAACCCGGGCATGATGCCGCAGCGTCCGGCTCCCGGCCCCGGTGCCGGTCGTCCCGGCCCCGGCGGCCGTGGCCCCGGTGGCCCCGGCGCCCGTCCGGCCGGTCCGGGTGGCGGCGCCGGCGGCGCGCGTCCCGGCTTCCAGGGCCGTCCGGCCGGTCCGGGCGCCCGTCCGGCCGGCGGCGGCTTCGCCGGTCGCCCGGGTGGCGGCGGCGGTGGCGGTGGCGGCGGCGGCTTCGGTCCCCGTCCCGGTGGTTTCGGCGGTCGTCCCGGCGGCCCCGGTGCCCGTGGCGGCACGCAGGGCGCCTTCGGCCGCGGCCCGAACGGCCGTCCGGCCCGTGGGCGCAAGTCGAAGCGCCAGCGTCGTCAGGAATACGAGTCGATGCAGGCGCCGTCGATCGGTGGCGTGATGCTGCCGCGCGGCAACGGCCAGACGGTCCGGCTGTCGCACGGTGCGTCCCTCACCGACTTCGCCGAGAAGATCAACGCCAACCCGGCCGCGCTCGTCTCGGTGATGCTCAACCTCGAGCAGATGGTCACCGCGACCCAGTCCGTTCCCGACGAGACGCTTCAGCTGCTCGCCGACGAGATGGGCTTCGTCCTGGAGATCGTCAGCCGTGACGACGAGGACCGCGAGCTGCTGGAGTCGTTCGACATCGACTTCGGCGAGGACGAGGGCGACGAGGACATGCTCGTCTCGCGTCCGCCGGTGGTCACCGTCATGGGTCACGTCGACCACGGCAAGACCCGCCTGCTCGACGCGATCCGCAAGACCAACGTGGTCGCGGGCGAGGCCGGCGGCATCACCCAGCACATCGGCGCCTACCAGGTGGCGGCGGAGGTGAACGGCGAGGAGCGCCGGATCACCTTCATCGACACCCCCGGCCACGAGGCGTTCTCCGCCATGCGTGCCCGTGGTGCCAAGTCCACCGACATCGCGATCCTGGTGGTCGCGGCCAACGACGGCGTCATGCCGCAGACGGTCGAGGCGTTGAACCACGCCCAGGCCGCCGGTGTGCCGATCGTGGTCGCGGTCAACAAGATCGACGTCGAGGGCGCCGACCCGACCAAGGTCCGCGGTCAGCTGACCGAGTTCGGCCTGGTCGCGGAGGAGTACGGCGGCGACACCATGTTCGTCGACATCTCCGCCCGCCAGGGCCTCAACATCGAGGCGCTGCTGGAGGCCGTCGTGCTCACCGCCGACGCCTCGCTGGACCTCCGCGCCAACCCGGAGCAGGACGCCCAGGGCATCGCGATCGAGGCCCACCTGGACAAGGGCCGCGGCGCCATGGCGACCGTCCTGGTCCAGCGTGGAACGCTGCGGGTCGGCGACTCCATCGCCGTCGGCGACGCCCACGGCCGCGTCCGCGCCATGCTGGACGAGAACGGCAAGAACGTCACCGAGGCGGGCCCGTCCCGTCCGGTGCTGCTCCTCGGCCTCACCTCGGTGCCCCGCGCCGGCGACAGCTTCATCGTCGTCGACGACGACCGCACCGCGCGCCAGATCGCGGAGAAGCGTTCGGCCCGTGACCGCAACGCCATGTTCGCCCGCCGTCCGATGCGGATCTCCCTGGAGAACCTGGACAAGGCGATCGCGGCCGGCGGTATCCAGCAGCTCAACCTGATCATCAAGGGCGATGTCTCCGGTTCCGTCGAGGCACTGGAAGACGCGTTGGTCAAGCTGGATGTCGGCGAGGAGGTCGAGCTCCGCATCCTGCACCGCGGCGTGGGCGCGATCACCGAGTCCGACGTCGACCTGGCCATGGGCTCCGACGCCATCATCATCGGCTTCAACGTGCGCGCCGAGGGGCGGGCCCGGGTCGCGGCCGACAAGGAAGGCGTGGACGTCCGGTACTACTCGGTCATCTACCAGGCGATCGAGGAGATCGAGGCGGCGCTCAAGGGCCTGCTCAAGCCGGAGTACGAGGAGGTGCGCCTCGGTTCCGCGGAGGTGCGCGAGGTCTTCCGCTCCAGCAAGTTCGGCAACATCGCGGGTGTCATCGTCCGCGAGGGCCTGCTGCGCCGCAACGCCAAGGCCCGTCTCATCCGCGACGGCAAGGTGGTGCAGGAGTCCCTCACCATCGAGGGCCTGCGCCGCTTCAAGGACGACGCGACCGAGGTCCGCGAGGGCTTCGAGGCCGGTGTCACCCTGGGGTCGTTCAACGACATCAAGGTGGACGACGTCATCGAGACCTTCGAGATGCGCGAGAAGCCGCGCGCGTAGGGCTCAGCACGCACGGGTGGGGCCGGTCGACGAATGGTGTCGACCGGCCCCGGCCGCGTTCTGTACCGTTGGCCCCTCGTACACACCTTTGAGGCCTCACAGGTCGGCGTGACCTGTCACACATGTTCGTGGGAACACTGACCTTCGACCTGCTTCTCGGCGACGTCCATTCGCTCAAGGAGAAGCGTTCGATCGTCCGGCCCATCGTGGCCGAACTGCAGCGCAAGTACAGCGTCTGTGCTGCCGAGACCGGAAACCAGGAGCTCCATCGCCGGAGCGAGATCGGGTTGGCCGTGGTCTCCGGTGACGTGTCCTACGTCACCGAGGTCCTGGACAGCTGCGAACGCCTGGTCTCCGGGCGTCCCGAGGTCCAGCTGCTGGCGGCACGCCGGCGGCTGCGGGACGACGAAGACGAGTAGGACAATCAGACATGGCATCCCTAGGTGGGTGCACCCGGGTACCTTGTGGACGGGCCCGGGGTTCAAGGGGCTGCCCCAGACCATGGGGCGATCGAGCCCACAGCACGAGGAGGACCAGTGACCGACACCGCGAGGGCACGCAAGCTCGCAGACCGCATCCGGGTGGTTGTCGCAGAGACCCTGGAGCGTCGGATCAAGGATCCGCGCCTGGGCTTCGTGACCATCACCGACACCCGGGTGACCGGTGACCTGCGTGAGGCCACCGTGTTCTACACGGTCTACGGCGACGAGACCGAGCGTGCGGCCACCGCCGCCGCGCTGGAGAGCGCCAAGGGCGTGCTGCGCACCGAGGTGGGCCGGCAGACCGGGGTGCGGTTCACCCCGTCCCTGGCCTTCATCGCCGACGCCATCCCGGACACCGCGCGGCAGCTGGACGACCTGCTGATCAAGGCCAGGCAGCAGGACGCCGAGGTCCGCAGCGTCGCGGTCGGCAAGACCTACGCCGGCGACGCCGACCCGTACCGCAAGCCGGGCGAGGACGACGACGGGCTGGACGCCGACGACGAAGCCGAGGACGAGTAACCGTGTCGGCCGGTCAGCAGGCTGCGGGGGCGCCTGCCACGATGACGGCGGGCGCCCCCGTACTGCCGTCCCCCCGCAGCGAGCAGGCGCCCGGGCTCACCGACGGCGACTGGCAGCCGGTGCTGGCCGCGATCCGCGGCGCCTCCTCGGTCGACCTGGTCTGCCACGTCCTGCCGGACGGCGACGCGCTGGGCTCCGCGCTGGCCGCGGGCATCGCGCTGCGCTCGCTCGGCATCGAGGTGCGGGTCTCCTTCGGCGACGACCCGCAGGTGGTGCCCGGCTCGCTGGAGTTCCTGCCGGCCCAGGACCTGCTGGTCCCGGCCTCGGCGGTGCCCGAGCGGCCGGAACTGCTGATCACCTTCGATGTCGCGGACCCGCAGCGGCTCGGCCTGCTCCGCTCCCGGGCCGAGGCCGCCGCCACGGCCGTGGTGATCGACCACCACGCGTCCAACGGCGGCTTCGGCACGTACCAGCTGATCGACCCGGCCGCGCCGGCCACCGCGGTGCTGGTGGACGAGCTGCTGCGGCGGCTCGGCGTCCCGCTGGACCGGGACATCGCCACCTGCCTCTACACCGGGGTGGCCACCGACACCGGCTCCTTCCGCTACGCCGCGACCACCCCGGCCACCCATGAGCTGGCCTCCCGGCTGCTGGCCACCGGCCTGCGGCACGACCTGATCTCGCGCCGACTCTGGGACACCCAGTCCTTCGGCTACCTGAAGGTGCTGGCCGCGGCCCTGGACCGGGCCGTGCTCGAACGCGGGGCGGCGGACGGCCTCGGCCTGGTGTGGACCTGGGTGCCGTACGCGGACCTGACCGCGCACGGGGTGCTCCCGGAGGAGATCGAGGGCCTGATCGACGTGGTCCGCAAGGCGTCCGAGGCCGAGGTCACCCTGGTGCTCAAGGAGGACCCGGACGGCAGCCTGCGCGGCTCCTCCCGCTCCAAGGGCGCGGTGGACGTCGCCGCGGCCTGCGGGGCCCTGGGCGGCGGCGGCCACGTCTACGCGGCCGGATTCACCTCGCACAGCACCGTCGACACCACCGTCGCGCGGTTCCGCGACGCGCTCCCGCCCCACTGACCGTACTTCTGAGTCGAAGGTCTGATCGTTGAAGCGCAAGGGAACCGGCCCCGACGGGCTGGTCATCGTGGACAAGCCCGCGGGCATCACCTCGCACACCGTCGTGTCCCGGATCCGGCGACTGGCCGGCACCCGCAAGGTGGGGCACGCCGGGACGCTGGACCCGATGGCCACCGGGGTCCTGGTGATCGGCTGCGAGCGGGCCACCCGGCTGCTCGGCCACCTGGCGCTGACCAGCAAGACCTACGAGGCCACGATCAGGCTCGGCCAGGCCACGGTCACCGACGACGCCGAGGGCGAGGTCACCGCCACCGCCTCCACCGCCGGGGCCACCGACGAGCGGATCGCGGCCGGGATCGCCGCGCTGACCGGGGACATCCAGCAGGTGCCCTCCTCGGTCAGCGCCATCAAGATCGACGGCAAACGCTCCTACACCCGGGTCCGCGAGGGCGAGGAGGTCGAGCTGGCCGCCCGCCCGGTCACCGTCTCCCGGTTCGAGGTGCACGCCCGCCGGGAGGCCCTGGCCGAGGGCGGCACCCCGCTGGTCGACCTGGACGTCACCGTCGACTGCACCTCCGGCACCTACATCCGGGCGCTGGCCCGGGACCTGGGCCAGGGGCTCGGCACCGGCGGCCACCTCACCGCGCTGCGGCGCACCCGGGTCGGCCCGTACACCGTCGCCGGATCGCACACCCTGGCCGCGCTGGAGGACTCCTTCGCCGACGCCGTGCTGCCCATCGCCGACGCCGCCGCGGCGGCCTTCCCGCGCTGGGACGTCGACGCCGAGCAGGCCCGGCTGCTGGTCAACGGCGTCCGCATCGACGCCCCGGGCCTGGACGCCACCGAGCCGATCGCGGTCTTCGACCCGGACGGCCGCTTCCTCGCCCTGATCGAGGAGCGCGGCGGCAAGGCCAAGTCCCTCGCTGTCTTCGTCTGACCTGTTCACTCTTCCGGGCGAGCGCGCGGGGTGAACCGGGGGTGCACGAGCGCACCGCCGGTCATCCGCGCCCCCGCCTGGGCACCCTCTCCCCGTCTTCTCCCGGAGGGGGTATGCGGTGCGGCGGGTGGACGAGGCGCTGGTGCGGGTGTCCGACACCAGCGGGCGGCAGCACGGTCTCGCGGTGCCGGTGGACCACCAGGGCACCCTGCTGACCAGCCACGAGGTGGTGGATGGGCGGTCCGCGCTGCTGCTCACCTGGCCCGGCGGAGCCGTCCGCAGGCTCACCGCCGACGACATCACCGCCCTGCCCGAGTACGGCCTCGCGCTGCTGCGCACCGACGCGGTGCTGCCGCCGCTGCCGCTCGGCGGCGGCCAGGGCACCCGGCTGATCCAGCTGCCGGGACCCGGCTTCACCCTGCAGGGCGGCGTGGCGGGCCTGGTGACCGCCCGTTACGCCGCCGCCGAGCGCTGGCACCTGGTCGCCGACGTCTGGCTGCTGGAGATCGACCAGGCGCCGCACGGCCTGCCGGTCGAGCTGGCCGGGGCGCCGGTGCTGGACGCCGAGACCGGCGCGGTGGTCGCCGTCGCCACCGCCGCGCTGCGCAGCCACCGGCGCGGCGCGGTGCTCGCCGTCCCGCTGCGCACCGCCGTCGGGCACCCGGCCGTCGCCGACCTGCTGTCCCGCAACGCCGTCTCGGTCCCCGCCTACGGCCGGGCGCTGAACCTGGCCGGGGTGCTGGAGCTCGCCGCGGCCACCACCTCCGCGCTCGCCCCGCTGGTCGGACCGCGGGTGGACCGGGCCGACGCCCCGCCGGCCGACTGGACCCAGGACCGGCCGATCCAGGCCGTGCTGGCCGAACCCGGCAGCGGCCTCACCACCGAGCTGGCCGCCGTCGCGCTGCGCCGGGCCGGCTCCGCCACCCGGCTGCCCACGGTGTGGCTGCGCGGCGCCGAGCTGCGGGCGCACGACACCTCGCTGCTGGACGCGGTGAACCGGGTGCTCCCCGACGCCGAACGGGCCTGCCGGCTCGCCACCGCAGGTCATCGGCCGCTGCTGATCGTGCTGGACCGCCCGGAGGAGATGCCCGCCGCCCTGCTGCCGACCCTGGCCGACTGGAGCGCCGGGACCGGACGGCTGCTGCGCCGCACCGGCGCCCGGCTGCTGATCGGCTGCCGCCCGGAGTTCTGGGAGCAGCAGCAGTTCTCCGCCGAGGACGTCCAGCCCCCGCACCGCCTCGGCGACCTGCCGCCCGAGCCGGCCGCCGAACTGGCCCGCCGGCTCGGCCTGCGGCCCGGGCCGCGGCATCCGCTCACGCTGCGCCTGCTGGCCGAGCTCCCGGTCCCCGAGGCCGCCCCCAGTCGGGCCGAACTACTGGAAGCCACCGTCGACTTCGCCTGCCTGCGGATCGCCGAACGGCTGGCCCACCCGGACCGCCGCACGGCCACCGCCGCGGCCGGCCGGGTGCACGAGGCGGCCCGCCGGATGCTGGGACCCGGCAGCGGGGCGCTCTCGTACGCCGACTTCGACGAGATCTTCCCCGACGCCTGGGGCCCGGCGGTGCTCGCCGAGGGGCTGATCGTCCCGGCGGGCCAGGGCTACCGCTTCGCCCACGAGGAGCTGTCCGAGTGGATCCAGGGGGTGCACCTGGACCTGCCGGCCGCCCTGGACGCCCTGCTGGACGACTCGCCCGCGCCGCGGACGGCGCCGTCCCACCGCCGCGGCGGCCCGCGGACCACCCCGGTGCCCCCGCCGCAGCCGCCGCCGGCCGGCATCCCGGTGCCGCACCACCGGATCGGGCCGGTCCGGGAGGCGCTGCTGCGCCTGGCCGACCCCGAACCGTTCCTCAGCCGGCTCGTCCTCCGGCTGGACGGGCCCGAGGCGGCGGCGCCGGAGAGCCCGTCCCACTGGTGGGCGCTGAACCTGCTCTGCTCGCTGCTGCTGCGGCTCCCGGAGCCGGAGGCCCAGCTCCCGCTGCTGTACTCGCTGGCCGCCCGGATGTCGGCGCACCCGGCGCCCCCGGTGCCGCTGGCCTTCTGGAGCGCCCTGCCGCTGCCGACGCAGATCCGGCTCGACCTGCTGCGCGAGCTGGCCAGGGGCGGCGACCCGGCGCCGCTGGACGCCGTGGCCGCACTGCTCCGGGCCGACCCGTCGACCGCCTTTCCCGCGCTCTGCCGCTGGCTCCAGGACGAGCAGTTCGCCGCGAGCGCGCTGCACCTGCTGCGCGGCCACCGCAGGGTGGCCCTGGACGACCTGGCCGAGGCCCTGGTGGCGGCGGCGCACCCGCGGGCCGACGCGCTGCTCCGCGAACTGGCGGTGATCGAGCCCTCCGCGCTCTGCCGCGCGGTCGACCGCTGGGCGCACGATCCGCGCCCGGAACGCCATGTCGCCGCCGCCGTGCACGCCCCGGCGATCACCCCGGCCACCGCCCCGGACCGGGCCCTGCTGCGGTTCACCGCGGAGACCCTGCTGGCCCGTCCCACCGAGGCGGAGCTGCACGGCGCGGCCCTCACCCTGCTGGTCGCCGACCCGGAGACCCGGTCCCGGCACCTCCCGGCCGCCGTGGCCCGCTATGCCGCGGCCGACCCCCACCTCACCCCGCGGTCGCTCGCCCCGGCCCTGGACAGCCATCCCACGCTGGTGCTCTCCGGCTACCGGACCCGGCTGCACCAGCCGGGCGAGGAGGCGGCGGCGATCCTGCAGACCCTCGGCAGCACCCAGGCGCCGCGGGCCCGTACCGCGGCGGCCCGGCTGGTCACCGACTACCTGGCCCAGCACCCCGAGGCCGCCGCCCCGGTCGCCGCCTGGCTGGACGCCCGGATCCGGCACGGAGCGGCCGAGCACGCCACCCTGCTCCGGTTCGTCCACGACCTCGCCGAGCACCCCGGGCCGGTCCGCGACGCCTTCGCCGGAGCCCTCGGCGGCCCCACCCCGCTGCACCGGGAACTCCGTTCGGCGCTGCCGCGGCACGAGCCAATGCAGGGCAGCGATCAGCCGCATGGCAGGCTATAGGGGTCAACAGCTACAGCGAAACAAGGAGCGGTCAGGGTGCAGCGCTGGCATGGCCTGGAGGAAGTCCCCGGGGACTGGGGGCGCAGCGTCGTCACCATCGGCTCCTTCGACGGGGTGCACCGGGGCCACCAACTGATCATCAACAAGACCATCAAACACGCCCGTGAGCTGGGCGCACGCTCTGTTGTGGTGACGTTCGACCCGCATCCGAGCGAGGTGGTCCGCCCCGGCAGCCACCCCGCCCTGCTGGCCCCGCATCCGCGCCGGGCCGAACTGATGGCGGCCCTGGGTGTCGACGCGGTCCTGGTGATCCCGTTCACCCTGGCCTTCTCGCAGCTCTCGCCGGAGGACTTCGTCCAGCGGATCCTGGTGGACGCGCTGCACACCACGCTGATCGTGGAGGGCTCCAACTTCCGCTTCGGGCACCGCGCCTCCGGCAATGTGGCGCTGCTCGCCGAGCTGGGCGCCCGCTACGACTTCACCGTCGACATCGCGGACTTCACCGTCGAGTCGGCGAACGGCACCCCGCTGTCCTCCACCCTGGCCCGCCGCCTGGTCGCCGAGGGTGACGTGGCCGGCGTCGCCGAGGTGCTGGGCCGCCCGCACCGGGTCGAGGGGATCGTGGTCCGCGGCGCCCAGCGCGGACGCGAACTCGGCTACCCCACCGCCAATGTGGAGACCCTGCCGCACACCGCCATCCCCGCCGACGGCGTCTACGCGGGCTGGCTGACGGCCGATCAGGAACTGATGCCCGCCGCGATCTCGGTCGGCACCAACCCCACCTTCGACGGCACCGCCCGCACCGTGGAGGCGTACGCCATCGACCGGGTCGGCCTCGACCTCTACGGACTGCACGTCAGCGTCGACTTCCTGGCGTACCTGCGCGGCATGGAGAAGTTCGACTCCATCGACGCCCTGCTCGACCGGATGGCCGACGACGTCAAGCGGGCCCGCGAACTCACCGACTGAGCGGAAAGGGGAGGGGGCGCGGTTCCGCCCCCTCCCCTTCCCTCCCTGCTACTGCTGCGGCGGGTAGTACCCGGGCGGCGGCGGCCCCCACCCCTGCTGAGGCTGTTGCGGCTGCTGCTGCGGGGGCTGCTGCACCGGCGGGTACCCCTGCTGCGGCGGCGGCCCGCCCTGGGGCTGCCAGCCCATCGGCTGCGGCTGGGTCCGCGGGAAGTCCGCGGCCACCATCGCCGCCAGGTCGAAGTACGCCTCCCGGGTCTTCGGCCGCATCCGGGCCAGGTCGACCTCGGCGCCGGCCGACAGGTGCTCGTCGAAGGGCACCACGACCACCCCGCGGCAGCGGGTCTGGAAGTGCGCCACGATGTCCTCGATCTTGATCATCTTCGAGGTCTCGCGCACCCCCGAGACCACCGTGATGCTGCGCTGCACCAGATCCGCGTAGCCGTGCGCGGACAGCCAGTCCAGCGTGGTGCTGGCGCTGCTGGCCCCGTCCACGCTCGGGGTGGAGACCACGATCAGCTGGTCGGCCAGGTCCAGCACACCGCGCATGGCGCTGTAGAGCAGGCCCGTTCCCGAGTCGGTCAGCACGATCGGGTACTGCCGCCCGAGGAAGCCGATGACCTGCCGGTAGTCCTCGTCGTTGAACGTGGTCGACACCGCGGGGTCGACGTCGTTGGCCAGGATCTCCAGCCCGCTCGGCGCCTGCGAGGTGTACCGGCGCACATCCATGTAGCTGCTGAGGTGCGGAATGGCGGTCACCAGGTCCCTGATGGTGGCCCCGGTCTCCCGCCGGACCCGCCGCCCGAGCGTGCCGGCGTCCGGGTTGGCGTCCACCGCGATGACCTTGTCCTGCCGCTCCGAGGCCAGCGTCGCGCCCAGGGCGGTGGTGGTGGTGGTCTTGCCGACCCCGCCCTTGAGGCTGATCACCGCGATCTTGTAGCAGCTCATCACCGGGGTGCGGATGATCGCCAGCTTCTGCTGCCGGTCCGCCTCCGCGGCCTTACCGCCGAAGCGGAACCGGTTGGACGGCTGCCGCCGCTCCTCCGGCTGCCGGCGCAGCAGACGGTCCGAGGAGAGCTCCACCGCGGCGGTGTAGCCCAGCGGAGCGCCCGGCTGCGGCTGCTGCTGCGGCCAGCCGCCCTGGCGCGGATCCACCGGCGGCGCGGCCGGCGCCCACTGCTGCTGCTCCACCGGCAGCGGTGCCCAAGGCTGCTGCGGCTGCTGCTGTGGATCGCCCTGCGGTTGCTGCTGCTGCGGCGGCGGTGGCTGCTGCCCGGCCCACGGCGGCTGGTTCACCGGCTGTTGCGGCTGCCCCCAGGGCTGCGGCTGCGGTTGCGGCTGCACCGGCGGGGGAGCCCACTGCGGCTGCTCCACCGGTTGCTGCTGCGGGGGAGTCCACGGCTGCGGTGCGGGGGCCTGGACCGGCGGCGGCACCGGGACCTCACCGGTCGCCGGACGGTACGCCTGCGCGATCGGCTGCCCGGCCGGCTCCGCCGACGCGGGCTCGGCGGCAGCCGCGGGCTCGGCCACGGGCACGCCTGCGGCCTCGGCCGCGGAGTCGGGCTCCGGCTCGGCGTCCGGCTGCGGCTGCTGCTCCGGCTGCGGCGAGGCCGGCGTTCCGAAGGCCGGTGCCGGATGCGCCTCCGCAGCGGGCGCGGGGGCGGGCCCGGGCGCGGGCGCCTCGGTGACCCGGGGCACTCCCATCGCGGGCGTGTGCTCCGTCCACTCCGGGTCCGTCCCCGCCGCCGGTGGCGCCAGCACCGGGCCTGGCCCGGGTACCGGCGCGGGCGTCTGCGTGGGCACCGGCGCCGGCGTCTGCACAGGTACGGGCATCGGCACCGGCGCAGGCGCGGCAACAGGCGCCCCCACCTGCTGGGCGTTCTGGGTGTACCAGGCCGGAGGCGTGTATTCAGGCGCGTCCGACCACTCCTCGTCCTCGTCCGGCGCTTGGTCGCCGACGTAGACGCCGTCGCGATCGCTCGTCACTGCTGTTGTCCCTCTCGTCCGCCTCGATTGCACCCCAGCCTAGTCACCTGTTCCGCGGCACCGGCAGGTCCTCCTCCTACCCGGATCCCGACTCAGTCCACCCGCCGGGCCTGGCCGAGGACTTGCGCCTCCACCGCGGTCGGCCCGCTCTGCACGAATCCGCGCCGGCGCCGGTTCGCCCACAGGGTCACCCCGTCCCCCAGCGCGGAGAGGGCGTCGATCTCGCCGTCCGGCAGCGCCAGCACCCGGCCGGCCAGCTCGGCCTCCTGCGGGGAGACCCGCTGCACGCCCACCAGGTCCGCGCCGGTGAGCAGCCGCTCCGCGCCCGGGCCCAGGAACGGGAGCAGGGTCAGCGTGGTCTGCCAGGGCCCGGCCGAGAGCCGGCTCCTGGTCGGCCTGGCGCCGCAGTCCCGCACCACCAGCACCGGGGCGGACACGGACGCGCCCTGCGGGCCGATCCGGCCGACCGGGTGCACCGTCACACAGGGCTGTCCGCCTCCCGCCGCCTGGGCGACCGGCGCCCAGTTCTGCAGCCGTCCGGTCTCCACCGCCACCCGGGCGCCGGTCGCCGCCGCCCGCAGGGCGATCAGCTGCGCGGTCCAGACGCCGCCGACCAGCACCACGTCGTAGGCCGTGGGGCGGAACAGGCCGACCACCGCGGGAGCGCCCCGGCCGTCGGTGCCGATCACCACGCCGTCGTCACCGACCGGGAGCGACATCGCCCGCAGCTGTTCGCGGGTGAGCACATGCTGCTCCCGCCGCGGCCCGTGCAGGCCGAAGCCGGCCAGCACCCGGCCGACCCCGCCGCGCCGCTGTCCGTCGACCGCCACCGTTCCGCCGCTCATCGCGTCCCTCCCAGGGGCAGTGTCGCCAGTACGCCCGGAACCTGCTCGTGGTCCAGCCGGACCAGGCCGACCCCGGCGCTGCGCGCCCGGGTCTCCAACTGCCGTGCCACCTGTGACAGTTCGCTCTCGCCGCGGGCGGTCACCCGGACCTGCCCGGTCACCGCCACTGCCCCGGCCGAGGCCTGACGCACCGTCAGGCTGAAGGTGCTGCCCAGCGCGGGCGTCCCGGTCAGCAGGTTGACCAGCTCGCCCGAGGCGATCCCGCCGTTCCCCGGCCCGGCCTGACCGGCCTGACCGGCCAGCTTGGGCCAGTTGCCGACCCAGTAGGTGGTGTTCCAGCGGTCGTCGCAGCGCCAGGCCCGGGCGGTCTCGGCGGTCCGCCGGGTCCGGCCGCCGCCGTTGGCGCCGCCGGCGCTGCCACCGGGTCCGCCGGTCCGCAGCGGGTTGCCGCAGGTCGCGGTGGAGACCGCCGACACCAGTCCGGCCGGGTCCAGCACCGTGGCCCGCAGCCCCGCGCCGATCAGCCGACTGGCGAGCTGGTCGGTCGCGCGCTGCAGCGCCTTGCGGGCGCCGGTCTGGCCGCCGCCCCGCGCGGCGACCGCGCTGCGGCAGAGCTCGGGGTCGAGCCGGACCGCCACCCAGGTCAGCCGCAGGCCCGGGGTGGTCGAGCCGAAGGGCAGCTCGCGGTAGCCGCGCGCGGCCAGCGACTGCTCGGGCAGGTGCGGCGCGGGGGCGGTCTGGCTGTACTGCACCACCTGGATCGCGTCCACGGTCACATCGTCGACCTGCAGCCCGTCCGCGAGCAGGTCCAGGGTCAGCCCGAGGGTGCCCCTGGCCGGACGCAGCGGTCCGTCCGGGGCCTCGACCTGGATCACCGCGCTGAGGAAGGTGCCGTCGCCGATCATGCCGATCTCCCGGCGCTCGCGCCGGACCGTGGTGGCGCCGCCCTCCAGCTCCACCGTGTGCAGCACGGTGCGCAGGGCCGGCTCGCACTCCAGCGCGGGGGCCATGGCCGGATCCGTCTCCGGGTCCACCCCGACCGCGGCCTGCCGCTGCCGGGCCCGCAGGCCCGCGCGGGCCCGCAGCAGCTGCGGCACGGACAGTCCGTTGACCCGCACCAGCGCCAGCAGCACCAGCAGCACGGCGACCGCGCCGCACGGCGCCAGCACCATGTTGTTGGTCGCCAGGCCGATCACCACCAGCGCCGCGGCAGTCTCGACCAGGACCAGCTGCGGCAGCCGCAGCGGCCCCAGCAGCCCGGGCCGGGGCCGGACCGCCACCTGCACCGGCCCGCGCGGCCCGGAGCGCACGGCGACCGCGTCCTGGACCGGAGCCTGGACCGGGGCCCGACCCCCGCGCCTGGAGCCGCGTCCGGCGGACGGTCCGTCAGGATGTGGCGCGCGCGGTCGTACGGTCTGGCTTGGCATCCCCCGGGTCAACCTCTCTGGATGGGCCCGGGTCCCCGACGGCGAGGAGCCGGGCGAACCGGTGGCCGGTTGGCTGATCGCAATACCGTACCCGTACGGTACGTACCGTTCGCGCGCGGCATCGTGGTAACCGGAACGGGGAGAGCAGCAGCATGGCATCACGCCGGAATGAACTGAGCGCCTACACGTTCTCACGGCGGCGGACCGTTGCCGCCTTCCTCCAGCCCTCCGGCGGAGGCAACGAGGAGGACGTGCCCAAGCCGCGGCGCGCGTTCATGCCGAGCCTGATAGCGGGTGCGGTGGCGGTGGCCGGCTTCGGCGCCTACGGGATGATCAAGCCCTCGGCGCCGCTGCACTGGGACCAGGCCAACGCGGTCATCGTCGACAAGCAGACGACGACCCGTTACGTGATGCTCGGCGGCCAACTGCACCCGGTGCTGAACATCGCCTCCGCGCGACTGCTGCTCGGGGTGGACTCCACGGTGGAGGAGGTTGACGACTCGGTGCTGAACTCCGGTTCGGTGCCGCACGGTCCGACCCTCGGCATCCCCTACGCCCCGGACAGCCTGCCCACGGCGAAGGACGCGGCGACCCCCAAGACCTGGGCCGAGTGCGACCGCCCGGCCGCGTCCGGGCAGTCCGGCACCGACCAGAAGCTGTTCGTCCTCGGCGGCGCCGACGCGGCGAAGGTCACCACCGCTGCCGTGGCGCCCACCTCCACACCGGGCGCGCCGCAGTCCGCCGACGGCCGGCCCGCCGGCGGCCCGGTGGGCAGCAGGGAGGCCCTCTACGTCGAGGCCCCGAGTGGGCTCTACCTGGTGGACTCGACCGGCACCGCACACCAGTTGGTCAGCGACGGTTCCCAGCCGTCCGCCCTCGACGGCTACGGCGCCGCCGTCGGCGCGGCCCCCACCCACAAGGCCTCGAACACCCCCTCGGGGACGCACACCACGCCGTCCTCGTCGACCACCGGCAAGCCGGTGACCCCGTCCTCGCCGGCCACCCCGGTCACCAAGGCCGCTCCGGCCAAGGACCCGGCGACCACCGCCGCCGCCGAACTGCTGGCCACCGCGGCCTTCGGCGGGAACGTCGGCCTGCCGCAGACCGTGACCAAGGAGTGGCTGGACACGCTGCGCCCCGGCGACCCGATCAGCCTGCCCAAGGGGGAGATGGCCGACTTCGGCGACCCCACCCCGATCACCCTCGACAACATCCGGTTCAATGTCGGCGACCTGTTCCAGGAGACCGACAACAGCGGCCAGGTGCGGCACTACGTCGTGCTCAAGGACGGCATCCACAAGGTCTCCGACTTCACCGACCGGCTGATCGTGGCCCTGCACAAGAACAAGTCGCCGGAGCCCAAGGTGGATCCGCTGGCCGCGGTCGGCGCCAACAACAGCGCGGCGTTCCTGGCCGACAAGGACTGGCCGCAGAACCTGGTCAGCCAGGCCAACGTCGGTGCCGCGAACGGCAGCGGACCCGCGGTGGCCTGCAGCGTCTACACCGGCGCCACCGGGGAGACCGGCGCTCCGGTGCAGGCCCTGTGGACCGGCTCGGACTACCCGATCGACAGCAACTCCGGTTCGGCGGGCGTCTATGTGACCCCCGGCACCGGACTGCTCTACCGCGCGGTGACCGGCACCAGCACCACCTCGGGCTCGGTCGACCTGCTGACGGACACCGGCCTGCGCTACCCGGTGCAGATGAACGCCGACACCACCGCCGCGCCGACCACCCCGGCCGCCGACCCCTCGGCCGCACCGTCCGACGGCGCCTCGGCCGCCGCGGGCGGACAGCCGAACACCACTCAGGCCCTGCTCGGCTACCAGACGGTCGACCCGATCCCGGTCGTCCCCGAGTCCTGGTCCGGGCTGCTGCCCACCGGCCCCGGTCTCAACCCCGGTGCGGCGGTTCAGCAGCAGGGCTCCTGACGGCCGTTGACCTGCGCCGACGGTTCGTCCACCGAGCAGCGTGCACAGGGGTCAGAAAGTTGTCCACAACCCGGTGTTGGGGGGTATAGCGCATGACAGCTAGAGTGCAGCGGGACGTCACTGCTGTGATGTCGGCCGGGTCCCGCAGGACCGGACGCCCGGTCTCGTTGGTCTGTCTCATGGGGGACGGTGCATATGTCAGGTTCGTTCAAGACTACCGCCGATGAGATGCGGGCTTTTTCCAGCCGCATCTCGGACGTGAACAGCCAGATCCAGCAGGAGCTCACCCGTCTCAACAGCCTTGTGGAGTCGATCACTGGAGGCTGGAAGGGCGAGGCCGCCTCGTCGTACCAGGCGCTCCAGCGGCAGTGGGGCGAGGACGCGACCAAGCTGAACAAGGTGCTCAACGAGATCAAGGAAGCCATCGACTCGAGCTCGGCGCAGTACACCAGCACCGAGCAGGAGCAGCACTCCTCGATCAGCAAGATCACCTCAGCCCTCGGCTGACCCACTCCACCGCCTGAGAAGGAGACAACATGTCGACACCCGGCCAGATCCTGGTCAACTTCGCCACCGTGTCCAACGCGGCGGACGAGGTCCGCAGCACCGCCGCCCGGGTCCAGTCGCAGCTCGACGACCTGAAGGCCGGCGTCACCCGCATCGCCCAGAGCTGGGAGGGCAAGGCCCAGGAGGGCTACCAGGCCCGCCAGGCGCAGTGGGACAGCTCCGCCGCCGACCTGCACCAGGTCCTGACGCAGATCGCGGGCGCTCTCGACAACGCCGCGCAGAACTACCAGGCGACCGAGAACAAGAACGCGAGCATCTGGGGTAGCTGATACCACCCGGCAGCTGAACCACCCCGCTGCGTCCGTGCCGACCGGTGCGGACGCAGCGGTAGCGGCACCGGCTGCCGCACAGGGCTCCGGTCGGGACATCGTGGGGGAAGCGAAAAGCTGTGAGCAGGCACCACCGCCGCAGGGCACTACTCTCCACGGCCGCAGTCGCCGCGGCCCTCTCGCTGTCCGTCCCGCCCCAGGCGTGGGCCGGCGCCCCGCCCGGCGCGCTCCAGTCCAACGGCAGCTGCGTCTTTCCCTCCGCCGTGATCCCCAGCACCCCGTGGGCCCTGCAGCGGGTGCTGCTGCCGCAGTTGTGGCACTACGCCACCGGCGCGGGGATCACCGTCGCGGTGATCGACACCGGTGTGGACGACACCAACCCGCAGCTGCGCGGCGCCGTCCGGGCCGGGAAGAACTTCCTCACCGGCCAGCCCGGCACCTCGCTCACCGACCCGGTCGGCCACGGCACCATGGTGGCGGGCATCATCGCCGCCCGCCCGGCCCCGGGCACCGGCTTCGTCGGCCTCGCCCCGGACGCCACCATCCTCTCGCTGCGCCAGAACGACGCCCAGGGCAGCGGCGACGCCGAGACCATGGCCAAGGCCGTGGACGAGGCGGTCGCCAAGCACGTCGACGTCATCAACATCTCGCAGGACGTGTCCAGCGACGGCAAGCCGCTGGCGGTCCCCGCGGACAGCCATCTGGCCAGGGCGGTCGCCGCTGCGGTCAGGGCGAGGATCGTGGTGGTCGCGGCGGCCGGCAACGAGAACCTCTCGGTCCCCACCTACCCGGCCTCCTTCCCCGGCGTCCTCGGCGTCGGGGCCTCGGACCGCGACGACGAGCGGGCGGACGCCTTCTCGGAGACCGGCAGCTCGGTCGGCGTGGCCGCGCCCGGGGTGGACATGGTGTCCACCGTCCCCAAGGGCGGCCACTGCGTCGACAGCGGGACCAGCTTCGCCGCCCCCTATGTGGCCGGGGTGGCCGCCCTGCTCAAGCAGGAGTACCCGCACTGGACCGCGGCGCAGGTCATCGCCCGGATCGAGCAGACCGCGCAGCGCACCGACCCGGGCCGCAACAACTTCATCGGCTGGGGGGTGGTGGACCCGGTGGCCGCGCTCTCGGACGACGCCCCGGCGGAGTCGGCCGCGGTTCCGACGGTGCGTCAGCACAGCTCGGCCGCGCCGGTCACCCCGCGCCCGCTGGGCCTCGGCGAGACCCAGGCCGACCGGGACCGGCGCACCGCCGTCTACGCCCTGGGCCTCGGCGCGCTGCTGGTGCTGCTGATCTCCGGCACCGCCGTGGTGCTCCGGGACATGAAGCGCCGCCGCACGGCCTGAACCGTACGGCGGCGTTCGGAGCGGAGCGGAGTGCTCAGAGGGTGCCCTTCTCCTCCTCCGGGATGGTGATCACCCAGCGGTCCTTGGGCCGGGGCCGGAGGTAGAACACCCAGTACAGGGCGGCGGCGACGGTGATACCGCCGGTGATGGCCAGGGCCTCGTGGCTCTGCTGGAACATCACATAGGCCAGGACGGCCAGAATGAGGACCGGAACGGTGGGCCACATCCGCATCCGCCAGGCGTCGGACTCCTTGTGCTTTCCGCGCCGGGCTCCCAGCGCGGCGACCGCGACGAAGCCGTAGAGCAGGGTGACGGCCACGCCGGTGACCAGGCTCAGCGTGGTCAGGTCGACGAAGCAGAGCGCGGCGCCGGGGACGCCGACCGCGAGGGTGGCGATCCAGGGGGCTCCGTAGCGCTTGCTCAGCGTGGAGAAGGCGCGGTTCAGCGGCTCGGGCCAGGCCTTGTCGCGGGCCGAGGAGTACAGCACCCGGGAGTTCTGGATCACCATCACGATCGCGGCGTTGATGATCGCCAGGGCGACGCACAGGCTGACGATGTCACCGACGACCGAGTTGCTCCAGGCGGTCACCATGGCGCCGATGTCGCCCTTGGCCAGCGCCTCCAGGCTGGGAGCGCCCAGGGTGATGGCGACCACCGGGACCAGGATCACGGCGGAGCCGATGGCCAGGGTCCACAGCACGGTGCGCGGCACGGTGCGGTTCGGCTGCTCCATCTCCTCGGCCAGGTAGACGGCGGTGGAGAAGCCCTGGGTGATGAACAGTGCCGCGGCCAGCCCGATGATGATGGTGCCTCCGCCGACCGCGCCGCCGGGGAGCGCCGGGTGGATCAGCACGGAGGCCGGGCGGTTGGCGTGGGCGAAGCCCAGCACCGCGACCAGGGTGGCCGCGATGACCTCCAGGACCAGGAAGATGCCGGTGATCCAGGCGTTGGCGCGCAGGTCGAGCAGGCCCACCACGGTGGCCGCCAGCATCACGGCCGCCCCCATGATCTTCGGATCGACGCTCATGATCGGCGCCAGGTAGTCGGCGGTGCCCAGGGCGATGATCGGCGGCACGATCATGACCACGATCAGCGCCTGGATGAACGCCAGCCATCCGGAGAAGCGGCCGATGGTGTGCCCGGCCATGGCGTACTCGCCGCCCGCGCTGGGGATCAGCGTGCCCAGCTCCGAGTAGCACCAGGCCACTCCGACGCAGAGCACGATCGCGATCACCAGGGTGAGCGCGGTCCCGGTACCCAGTGAGGCGAACGACGCCGGCACGATCACGAACAGCGAGGACGCCGGCGTCACGCAGGACAGTGTCAGCAGGGTCCCGCCGACGACGCCGATGGATCGCTTGAGCTTCTGCGGCGGCGCTGCCGCAGCCGGGTCCACGTCCTCGACGGGTCGGCTCAGGGTGTCGGTCATGCCGACATGTAACCCCTGCGGTTATGAAAGCGTCAAGGTGGAGTTTGCTTCGGATTTCGTTGTGCAGTAGCCATACAGCAACGAATCTGATGCCGTTTCAGTCCGATGAACCAAATAGCCCCTTTGTTCATTCAGCTGCGCTTCAAAGATCAAAACTTAACACTGCCTTTACTTGCAAGGCATACAGCTGCTTCTGACCGCACAGAGCAAAGGGGCCGTCGGTGCTGAAACACCGGCGGCCCCTCCGTGCATCGACAGCGAAAGCGTTACTGGGGCAGCCACCCGGTCTGCACCGTGAAGGTGCCCCGGCGCCGGGTGACCAGCACACCGCGGCCGGGCGGCATCGGCTGCGGCTTGACGTTGCCCAGCAGCACGCCCTCGTCCCGCTCGCCGGACAGCACGATGCCCTGCGCGCCCAGCTCCTTCAGCCGCTGCATCATCGGCTCGTAGAGGGCACGGCCCGCGCCGCCGGAGCGGCGGGCGATGATGATGTGCAGCCCGATGTCCTTGGCGAACGGCAGCACCTCGAGCAGCTGCTGCAGCGGGTTGCCACTGGAGGTGGCGACCAGGTCGTAGTCGTCCACCACCAGGAACAGTTCCGCCCCGGACCACCAGCTGCGGTCCCGCAGCTGCTCCTGGGTGACGTCCGGGCCCGGGATCCGGCGCTCCATCGAGCCCCTGATGTCGCCCAGGAACGCCTGCAGCGCGGGCTGCGCCGCCGCGTACTCCAGCAGGTGCGGGGTGGTGACCACGCCCAGCAGCGAGCGCCGGTAGTCGCCGATGACGATCCTGGCCTGCTCCGGGGTGTAGCGCTCGGTGATGCCCTTGAGCAGCAGTCGCAGCAGCGCGGTCTTACCGGTCTCGCCGTCACCGAAGATGATGAAGTGCGAGTCGCTGTCGAAGTTGAGGTACACCGGCGACAGTGAGGACTCGTCCACGCCGATGGCGATGCCCAGCTCCGGGGTCTCGAAGCCCTTGGGCAGGCTGTCGGCCGGCAGGACCTCCGGCAGCATCCGCACCTGCGGCGCGCGCGGGCCGGTCCAGGAGCCGTTGACGGCCTGGACGAACGCGGTGACGCCGTCGGCCAGGTCCTCGACCTCGCTGGACCCGTCGATCCGCGGCAGCCCCGCCAGGAAGTGCAGCTTGTCGGCGGTCAGACCGCGCCCGGGAGCGCCCGCGGGGACGTTCTGGGCGACCCTGCGGTCGATCTCGGACTCCATCGGGTCGCCGAGCTTGAGCTCCACCCGGGTCTGCATCATGTCCTTCAGCGCCGGACGGATCTCCCCGTACCGGGACGCCCCGACCACCACGTGCACGCCGTAGGCCAGACCGCGCTGGGCGATGTCGGTGACCAGCGGCTCCAGCAGCTCGAACTCCTGCCGGAAGGTGAGCCAGCCGTCGACCACCAGGAACACGTCGCCGTACTGCTCGCCCGGCAGGGTGCCGGCCCGGCGGCGGTTGCGGAAGGTGGCGATGGAGTCGATGGACTGCGCCCGGAACAGCTCCTCGCGCTGGGTCAGCAGCCCGGACACCTCGCTGATCATGCGTCGCACCTTGTCGGCGTCCAGCCGCCCGGCGACCCCGCCCACATGCGGCAGGTCGCGCAGCCCCAGCATCCCGCCGCCGCCGAAGTCCAGCAGGTAGAACTGCACCTCGGCGGGGGTGTGGGTGAGCGCGAACGAGGCCACCATGGCGCGCATCAGGGTGGACTTGCCCGATCGCGGACCGCCCACCACCATGCCGTGCCCGGCCGCCCCGGAGAAGTCCAGGTACATCAGGTCGCGGCGCTGCTCGAACGGCTTGTCCACCAGGCCGACCGGGACCACCAGACGGCCGCTGCCGGCGTAGTCGGTCGCGGCCAGGCCGCGGTCCACCGAGGCGGAGAGCACCGGCAGCAGCTGGTCAAGCGCGGGGGCCTCGCTGAGCGGCGGCAGCCACACCGCGTGCGCGGGCGGGCCCTGCCCCTCCAGCCGGTCCACGATCACATCAAGCACGGTGTCCGCCAGCGCGTCGTCCTGCCGCTGCGGAGCCTCCGGCTCGACCTCGTTCAGCGGCACCAGCGGCATCGCCACCGGGGCGCCGGTGAACAGCACCGAGTGCCGCCGCCGCACCCGCCCGGTGTCCTGCTGCGCCGCCCCGGCCCGGTAGGGGCCCGACACGTAGGCGGCCTTGAACTGCGCCATCACATCGGTGCCGAACTTGAGGTAGCCCACGCCGGGCACCGGCGGCAGGTGGTAGGCATCGGGGACGCCGAGCGCCGCCCGGGACTCGGCGGCGGAGAAGGTCCGCAGCCCGATCCGGTAGGAGAGATAGGTGTCGAGGCCGCGCAGCCGGCCCTCCTCCAGACGCTGCGAGGCCAGCAGCAGGTGCACCCCGAGCGAGCGGCCGATCCGGCCGATCTGGATGAACATCTCGATGAAGTCGGGCTTGGCGGTGAGCAGTTCGCTGAACTCGTCGATGATCAGCAGCAGCGAGGGCAGCGGTTCCAACGGCGCCCCGGCCGCCCTGGCCCGCTCGTAGTCGTGCAGGTTGGCGTAGTTGCCGGCCGAACGCAGCAGCTCCTGGCGGCGGTTGAGCTCACCGGTGATGGAGTCGCGCATCCGGTCGACCAGGGTCAGCTCCTCGGCCATGTTGGTGATCACCGCGGAGGTGTGCGGCATGTCCGCCATCCCGGCGAAGGTCGCACCGCCCTTGAAGTCGGCCAGGACGAAGTTCAGCACCTCGGAGGAGTGGGTCATCGCCAGGCCCAGCACCAGCGTGCGCAGCAGCTCCGACTTGCCGGAACCGGTCGCGCCCACGCACAGGCCGTGCGGCCCCATGCCTTCGAGCGCCGCCTCCTTGAGGTCCAGCATCACCGGCTCGCCGTTGGCGCCCAGGCCGATCGGGACCCGCAGCTTCTCGTGCATCGGCCGAGGCCGCCAGGTGCGGGCCACGTCCACGGACATGGCGTCGCCGACCCCCATCAGATCGGTGAAGTCCAGGTTCGCCAGCAGCGGTTCGTCGTCCCCGCCGACCGAGGCCCGGAGCGGGGCCAGCTGCCGGGACAGCGCCTCGGCCTGCCAGGCGCTGAGGGTGTCCGGCCGGCCCCGGTACACCCCGCCGCCGGCCGAGGTGAGCCGCATCCGCTCCGGTGTCACCACCACGGCCAGCGCGCCGCGCGGCTCGTCCAGGTCGCCCGGGATGACCTCGATCACGGTCACCCCCTGCAGCCCCTCGCCGCTGGCGAGCAGCGAGTCGGCGCTGACCGCCGCCCCGTCCAGGATCACCACCAGGTGCGGCTGCTCCGGGACCGGGGTGGCGTCGCGGTGGAACCGGGCGCGTCCGGCCAGCTGGTCGCTGAGCAGGTCCTCCAGCTCGTCCAGGGACGGGCAGATCATCCGCAGCGATCCCGCGCCGTCGGAGTCGGTCGGGTGCTGGACGTGCGGCAGCCACTTGGTCCACTCCCACTCCGGGGCCGCGCCCGGGGCGGCGGCGATGCCGACCAGCAGGTCGTCGGGGGAGTGCAGGGTGGCCAGCTGCGCCAGCGCGGCGCGGACCGTCCCGTACACGGTCTCCGGATCGCCGGAGACGGTCAGGTGGTAGAAGGCCCGCAGCGAGACGGCCAGCGGGAGGTCGGGCAGGGTGCCGTGGGCGGCCAGGAAGCTCTTCATCGCCTCGGCGGTCAGCGGCTCCAGCTCGTCCACCGGCGCGGTCTGCGGCGGGACCAGACGGGTCGCCAGCTGCTGCGGCCCGGTGCCGAGCCGTATCTGCGCGAAGTCGGCGTCGCTGGAGCGGCGCTCCCAGAGCCGGCTGCCCTCGGCGACCACGGACCACAGCTGGTCCGGCTGGGGGTGCAGGTAGAGCTGGGCGTCGCGCTGCCGCAGCGCGGTGCGGCGGACCTGCTTGCGCAGCTGGGCCAGGTACTTGAGGTAGTCGCGGCGCTCGTCCTCGATCTCCCCGCCGCCGCCCTTGCGCTGCTGGTTGAGCTGGGCCAGGGCCATGGCGACGGTCGAGGCGACCATCATCCCGCCCATCACCTTCATCATCATCTGCATGCCGGGCATGAAGAAGAAGGCGGCGGAGCCGGCGGTGGCCATCATCGGCAGCAGCGACTGCCACCAGCTGCCCCCGGCCGCGCGGGGCAGTTCCGGTGGCGACTCCAGTTGGAGGTCCTCACCGGGCACCGCGGGCGGGTAGGCCCGCGGCGGTCGCTTGACGGTTACCACGCTCAACTCGGTACCAGCCTCGTCCTGTCGAGTCCCCTGTCGGGCACGGTCCGGGATGTCGCGGCATCCCCCCGTGTCACCGCCCTTCGCAGGGGCCGATCCTAGACCCTGCCCCGCCGGCGGTCATCGTTCGCCCACGCCCCGAGCCCCTACCCCGGGGCCGTCCCGGGCCCGCACTCCGTCGCCGCCCAGCGCCGACGGCCGCCCGGGCTGCCGGTAGGGTGAGCCGCTGTCAGGTCACAGACACTCACAGGGGGAGGGGCTCCGGGTGGGCACCAGTACCGCAACCGGATTCTGCCGGGTCACCGTCGTCGCACCGGACAGCCGGATCGATGTGGCGCTGCCCGAGGACGTCCCGCTCGCGGACGTCTACCCCGAGGTGCTGCGACTGTCCGGCCAGACCCTGGCCGAGGGCGCGCCCACCGGCTTCCACCTGGTCCGCCGGGACGGCACCGTGCTGGACAGCAGCCTGCCGCTGCTCGCCCAGCAGGTCCGCGACGGCGACCTGCTCAGCCTGCGCCCCTTCGCCGACTCGCTGCCCCCGGCCGTCTACGACGACGTCGCCGAGGCCGTGGCCACCGCCGTCTCCGCCGACCGCAGCCTGTGGGGCCCCGAACTGATGCGCGGGGCCGGCCTGATCGGCGGCGTGGTGCTGCTGGCCCTGCTCGGCTTCGCGCTCTGGTTCTCCGACCTCCAGCACGACATGCACTCGCTGCCCGGCCTGCTCTCCGGGGTGACCGCGGTGGTCCTGATCGCCCTGTCCGGCGTCCGGGCCCGGGTCTACGCCGACCGCGGCTCGGCGCTGGCGCTCGGCCTCGCCGCCCTGCCGCACGCCCTGATCGGCGGCTCCGGCATCGTCGCCCCCGACGCCGGCAGCGGCTCGGGGCGGATCCAGTTCCTGGTCGGCTGCATCGCCGTGCTGGCCGCGTCCGTGCTGCTCACCGCGCTGATGCCGAGCGGCGACGCGCCCTTCGTCGCGGCCACCCTGCTCTCCGTGGCCGGCACCCTGGCCACCTTCGGCGCCGTGCTCACCGAGGCGTCCGCCAGTCAGGTCGCCGCGGTCGCCGCGGTGGTGGCCATCGCCCTGATCGGCTACCTGCCCCAGCTCTCCGCCCGGTTCGCCCGGCTCCCGGTCGCCTTCCACGCCCCGGTGCAGGCCGCCGGGATGTCCGGCGCCGAGCAGGCCGCCGAGGAGGAGGAGACCGCCGACTACAGCCGGATCGCCGCGCAGGCCCGCCGCGGCCACGAGCTGCTGGTCGGCCTGGTCGGCGGCTGCGCGGCGATCGTGGTCGGCTGCGCCACCGTGCTGGCCTTCACCGACGGCCGCTGGCCGGAGCTGCTGGCCATGGTCATCGGCGTGACCACGATGCTGCGGGCCCGGCTGTTCCGGCACACCGCCCAGGTGCTCAGCCTGCTCGGTGCCGGCCTGCTCAGCCTGGGCCTGCTGGTGCTCGGGGTGGCGCTGCACATGCAGCTGTTCCTCTACCGGAACCTGGGCAACACCTCTGCGGTGGACGTCCGCACGGTGCTGCTCGGCGGGTCCGTCGCGCTGGGCGCCGCGCTGCTGGTCGGCATCGCCCTGCTGGTCCCCGGGCGCGGGGTGTCCCCGTTCTGGGGCCGGATCCTGGACCTGGTCGACAGCCTGATGCTGCTCGCCCTGATCCCGCTGGCCCTCGCCGTCCTCGACGTCTACGCCGCGGTCCGCGGCTTCACCAGCTGAGGCCCCGGTCCTGGGGTACCTTTCCGCGCTGGTAGGCTGGTGCAGGGCTGAGGAGCCCACCTTTGGTTTCCGGCCGGGCGCGCAACGTCTGGCACGGCCGCTCGCCGCGTTGGCGAAACGCCCAAGTAGCTCCGCTACGAGGGCGCTCCGCCGCCTTGCGATCGACCGAGCCAGACGCCGCGCGCTGATCCGGCCGGAAACCAAAGGTGGGCTCCAAGCCCCGTCCGCCGGGTTCCACCAGTTCCTGTGAAGCAGACCAGGACCACCCGGCACCAATGACTCAAAGGAGTTGCCGTGGCCCTCGACGCCGCTGTCAAGAAGCAGATCATGGACGAGTTCGGCACCAAGGAGGGCGACACCGGCTCCCCCGAGGTCCAGGTCGCCATGCTCAGCCGCCGTATCTCGGACCTGACCGAGCACCTCAAGCTGCACAAGCACGACCACCACTCGCGTCGTGGCCTGCTGCTCCTGGTCGGCCAGCGCCGCCGCCTGCTGCAGTACCTGGCCAAGAAGGACATCGAGCGCTTCCGTACGCTGGTCGACCGCCTCGGCATCCGCCGCGGTGCCGCCGGCGCCGCTCGCTAGTACGTCGCTCGGGGGCGGCTCCCACCTGTGGGGGCCGCCCTTCGGCGCATCCTGGCCCTGCTCTTCTTCAGCGAAGGATTGGGCAGGGCGCACGCGTGGGAAAGACTGCGTGCGTAAGGTGAGAACGAAGGGTGAAGGACCGCCCCGGCACGCGCGCCGCGCGTGAAGGAGAGGGGGTCCGACATCGCGGGACGACCGGACCGGTCGCCGCCCGCAAAGACGCGGAGCGTCCACACGCACACCGACCACAGGCGCCACCAGGCGCCGGTCCTCGGTAGTGGCCGCCGGAGGAACGAGCGCACGAGCGCCGCCCCGTCCGGAGGCTTCGATCGAAGACCGGCCCAGCCGGGGCCGCCGCGGGCGAAGCGCGGGGACGCTCCACCTGAGGAACACGAAGGAGATCTTCCAGGTGGAAGACAACACCACGTACGAAGCCGTAGCCGTGATCGACAACGGTACTTTCGGCACCCGCACCATCCGCTTCGAGACCGGTCGTCTGGCCCGTCAGGCCGCCGGCTCCGCCGTGGCCTACCTGGACGACGAGACGATGATCCTCTCGGCGACCAGCGCCTCGAAGCAGCCCAAGGAGCACTTCGACTTCTTCCCCCTCACGGTGGACGTCGAGGAGCGGATGTACGCCGCGGGCCGCATCCCCGGATCGTTCTTCCGTCGTGAGGGCCGCCCCTCCGAGGACGCGATCCTCACCTGTCGGCTGATCGACCGCCCGCTGCGCCCGTCCTTCGTCAAGGGCCTGCGCAACGAGATCCAGGTCGTCTGCACGATCATGGCGCTCAACCCGGACGACCTGTACGACGTCGTGGCGATCAACGCCGCCTCCGCGTCCACCCAGCTCGCCGGCCTGCCGTTCTCCGGCCCGATCGGCGGCGTCCGGGTCGCGCTGATCAAGGGCCAGTGGGTCGCCTTCCCGCGGCACAGCGAGCTGGAGGAGGCCGTGTTCGACATGGTCGTCGCCGGCCGCACCCTGCCCGACGGCGACGTCGCGATCATGATGGTCGAGGCCGAGGCCACCGAGAAGACCATCGAGCTGGTCAAGGGCGGCGCCACCGCCCCGACCGAGGAGGTCGTGGCCGCCGGCCTCGAAGCCTCCAAGGTCTTCATCAAGGAGCTGTGCCGGGCGCAGTCCGAGCTGGCCGCCTCCGCCGCCAAGCCGACCGGCGAGTTCCCGATCTTCCTGGACTACCAGGACGACGTGTTCGAGGCGCTCAGCGCCGCGGTCAGCGAGGAGCTCGCCCAGGCGCTCACCATCGCCGGCAAGCAGGCCCGCGAGACCGAGATCGACCGGGTCAAGGGCCTCGCCTCCGACAAGCTGCTCCCGCAGTTCGAGGGCCGCGAGAAGGAGATCTCCGCCGCGTACCGCTCGCTGACGAAGAAGCTGGTCCGCCAGCGCGTCATCAAGGACAAGGTCCGCATCGACGGCCGCGGGGTCACCGACATCCGTACGCTGGCCGCCGAGGTCGAGGTCATCCCGCGCGTGCACGGTTCGGCCCTGTTCGAGCGCGGCGAGACCCAGATCCTGGGTGTCACCACGCTGAACATGCTCCGGATGGAGCAGCAGCTGGACACGCTGGCGCCGGTCACCCGCAAGCGCTACATGCACAACTACAACTTCCCGCCGTACTCGGTCGGCGAGACCGGCCGCGTGGGCTCGCCCAAGCGCCGCGAGATCGGCCACGGCGCGCTCGCCGAGCGCGCGCTGGTGCCGGTGCTGCCGACCCGCGAGGAGTTCCCCTACGCGATCCGCCAGGTGTCCGAGGCCCTCGGGTCCAACGGCTCCACCTCGATGGGCTCGGTCTGCGCCTCGACCATGTCGCTGCTGAACGCCGGTGTGCCGCTGAAGGCCGCCGTCGCCGGTATCGCCATGGGCCTGATCTCGCAGGAGATCGACGGCAAGACCCACTACGTCGCGCTGACCGACATCCTGGGCGCCGAGGACGCGTTCGGCGACATGGACTTCAAGGTCGCCGGCACCAAGACCTTCGTCACCGCGCTGCAGCTCGACACCAAGCTCGACGGCATCCCCGCCTCGGTCCTGGCCGCCGCGCTGAACCAGGCCCACGACGCGCGTCTGCACATCCTGGACGTGATGAACGAGGCGATCGACGTCCCGGACGAGATGTCCGAGTTCGCGCCGCGGATCATCACCATCAAGATCCCGGTCGACAAGATCGGTGAGGTCATCGGCCCGAAGGGCAAGATGATCAACCAGATCCAGGAGGACACCGGCGCGGACATCACCATCGAGGACGACGGCACCATCTACATCGGTGCGGTCGACGGTCCCTCGGCGGAGGCTGCCCGTACGACGATCAACCAGATCGCCAACCCGACCATGCCGGAGGTCGGAGAGCGCTACCTGGGCACCGTGGTGAAGACCACGACCTTCGGAGCGTTCGTGTCGCTGATGCCGGGCAAGGACGGACTGCTGCACATCTCGCAGATCCGCAAGCTGGCCGGCGGCAAGCGCGTGGAGAACGTCGAGGACGTGCTCGCGGTCGGCGCCAAGGTGCAGGTCGAGATCGCCGAGATCGACCCGCGCGGCAAGCTCTCGCTGATCCCCGTGGTCGAGGGCGAAGAGGCTCCGGCCGAGGCCGAGGCCAAGTAGTCCCGGGCTCCGTAACGGCCCAGCTTTGAAGCGGCCCGGTCCTCCGCACGTCGGAGGACCGGGCCGCACCCCTGTTCGTGTGTAAGCATCGCGGAGGCAATACGTGGCACAGCCCACGGCAGCGCAGCAGCGCCCCGGCAGCACCAAGACGCTCCTCAAGGGCGTGGACGGGGCCGGCGTGGTCCGCCGCACCGTCCTTCCCGGCGGCCTGCGGGTCGTCACCGAGACCCTGCCGACGGTGCGCTCCGCCGCCTTCGGCATCTGGGTCGGGGTCGGTTCGCGCGACGAGACCCCGGTGCTGAACGGTGCCACGCACTACCTGGAGCACCTGCTCTTCAAGGGCACCGAGCGGCGCAGCGCGCTGGACATCTCCTCCGCGCTGGACGCGGTCGGCGGCGAGATGAACGCCTTCACCGCCAAGGAGTACACCTGCTACTACGCGCGGGTGCTGGACAACGACCTGCCGCTGGCCATCGACGTGGTGAGCGACATGCTGACCGGCTCGCTGATCCGGCAGGAGGACATCGACACCGAGCGCGACGTCGTCCTCGAAGAGATCGCGATGACCGAGGACGACCCGGGCGACGTGGTGCACGACCTGTTCGCCCAGGTGATGTACGGCTCCTCGCCGCTGGGGCGGCCGGTGCTCGGCACCGTCGACACCATCAACGCGCTCACCCGGGACCAGGTGGCCGGCTTCTACAAGCGCCGCTACCGCCCCGAGCACCTGGTGGTCGCGGCGGCCGGCAACGTCGACCACGCCAAGGTGGTCCGCCAGGTCGAGAAGGCCTTCACCGCGGCCGGCGCGCTGTCCAGGACCGACGTCCTGCCGGCCGAGCCGCGCGGCGGGACGCGGACGCTGCGCACCACCGGCAAGGTCGAGATCCTGGACCGGCCCACCGAGCAGGCCCACCTGGTGCTCGGCCTGCCGGGCCTGGCCCGCAACGACGAGCGCCGCTGGGCCCTGGGCGTGCTCAACTCCGCCCTGGGCGGCGGCATGAGCTCCCGGCTGTTCCAGGAGGTGCGGGAGAAGCGCGGCCTGGCCTACTCGGTGTACTCGTACTCCTCCTCCTACGCCGACACCGGCCTCTTCGGGATCTACGCGGGCTGCCAGCCCAAGCGGGTCGAGGAGGTGCTGAAGATCTGCCGCGAGGAGCTCCAGCGGGTCGCCGGGCAGGGCATCACCGAGGAGGAGCTGTCCCGCGCCATCGGTCAGATCTCCGGCTCCACCGTGCTCGGCATGGAGGACACCGGCTCGCTGATGTCCCGGGTCGGCAAGGCCGAGCTCTGCTACGGCACCCACCTGTCGGTGGACGACCTGCTGGCGAAGATCTCCGCGGTGACCCTGGACGACGTCCGCGAGGTCGCCTCGTCCGTGCTGGGGGCCCACCGGCCCTCGCTGGCGGTGATAGGGCCGGTCGGCGGCAAGCAGGCCGCCCGACTGGCCGAAGCCGTCTCCTGATCCCGATCCTGAGACCGATCCTGAGACCGAGTGGAGTTCTGACAAGATGACTACCCCCCTGCGGGTCGCCGTGCTCGGCGCCAAGGGCCGGATCGGCGCCGAGGCGGCCCGCTCCGTCGAAGCCGCTCCCGGCCTGGAGCTGGTCGCGGCGCTCGACCGCGAGGACACGCTGGAGTCGCTCACCGAGGCCGGCGCCCAGGTCGCGGTCGACCTGACCCACCCGGACGCGGTGCTGGGCAACCTGGAGTACTGCATCGCCCACGGCATCCACGCCGTGGTGGGCACCACTGGCTGGACCGACGAGCGGCTCGCCTCGGTACGGGGCTGGCTGGCGGCCTCGCCGTCCACCGGTGTGCTGATCGCCCCGAACTTCTCCATCGGCGCGGTGCTGACCATGCGCTTCGCTCAGCAGGCGGCCCGCTTCTTCGAGTCCGCCGAGGTCATCGAGCTGCACCACAACAACAAGGCCGACGCCCCCAGCGGCACCGCCACCCGGACCGCGCAGCTCATCGCCGAGGCCCGCGCCGAGGCCGCGCTGCCCCCGCAGGACGACCCGACCACCCACGGCCTCCCCGGCGCCCGCGGCGCGGACGTGGACGGGGTGCCGGTGCACTCGGTCCGGCTGCGCGGGCTGCTGGCCCACCAGGAGGTGCTGTTCGGCGGCACCGGCGAGACCCTGACGATCCGTCATGACTCGCTGCACCACAGCAGTTTCATGCCCGGCATCCTGCTCGGCGTGCGCAGCGTGGCGGATGCCCCGGGCCTCACCTTCGGCCTTGAGAACTTCCTGTTCGCGGGGGAGTGAGCCGATGGTCGCCCGCATCACCTACATCGTCGTCTCGGCCGCGCTGCTGCTGGGCTTCCTGGTCATCGTGGCGACCGGGATCCAGCTGATGTCCACCGGCAACGGCCTGGCCGTCGGCATCGGCATCTGCGCCGAGGTCCTGGTCGGCCTCGGGGTCTGGTTCCTCTGGCAGACCTACCGGTTCGGCCGCCGCAGCGGTGCGCTGGCCCGCGAGCTGGAGGCCGAGGGCGCGCTGCCGGTGGACGAGCTGGACCGCAGCGCGGCCGGCCGGATCGACCGCGGCTCCGCCGACTCCGTCTTCGCCCGCCGCCAGGCCGAGGCCGAGGCCGCCCCCGAGGACTGGCGCAGCTGGTTCCGGCTGGCCGTCGCCTACGCCGACGCCAGGGACACCCCCCGGGCCCGCAAGGCCATGCAGCACGCCATCAAGCTCCACGACGCATAGAAGGCTCCCGCCGCTGACCGACCACGGCGGGGACCGGTCCCGTCGGCTGCCGGCTGGCGTACTGCAGCTCGGTCAGCACCGCCCCGCCGAGCCGCAGCTCGGCGCGTTCCCCGGTCGGGTGAAACCCCTGCCGTTCGTAGAAGCAGCGAGCCCGGGCGTTGGCCTCCAGCACCCACAGCACCGTCTGCTCACGACCGTCCGCGCGCAGCCGCTCGCGGGCGGCGTCGAGCAGCGACGCGCCGATGCCGGTGGACCAGGCCTCCGGATGGGCGTAGAGGGCGTACACCTCACCCGGCAGCACCCCGGTGCGCAGGTGTTCGGGCATCGGCCGTTCGGGGCCGCAGCTGGCGAACGCGAGGATCCGGCCGTCCCGCTCGGCGAGCAGCAGATGCCGGTCGGGCGGGCTCTGCAGGAAGCGCCGGACCGCACAGGCGATCTCCTCCGGTCCGGTGTCCATGGCCTCCAGGTACACCGGCGGCAGGATCCCCGCGTACGCGGCACGCCAGGACGCCGCACGGAGCCGGCGCACGGCTCCGATGTCCGCGGCGGTGGCGTCGCGGACGCTCGGCGGCTCCAGCCGTCCCTGCACGGCACTCCCTCCGGTGCTCCAGCATGCGAGACGATCAGGATAAAACAGAAAGGAACATGCCAAGGACATGGCGGCACGCGTGCGGCGGATCTCACTTTGAGTCAGATCGACTGAATGTCCCATTTGCGGGATATCGGGGTGTTCCCTAGTCTCAGATCACGAGCCCCGGTGCTGCCTGAACCCCCGAGCAGGCAGCACCGGGCTCACTTTTCCGGTTCCTCCTGATGGACCGCCTGTGCTGGCACACGTCCACAACGAGTAGCGTTGGGTTCATGGCTCCGACCTCCACCTCTGAGATCCCCTTCGGCAGAGCGCTGACCGCGATGGTGACCCCGTTCACCGCAGACGGTTCCCTCGACCTCGAAGGCGCCCAGCGCCTGGCGGCCCATCTGGTCGACGCGGGCAACGACGGACTCGTCCTGAACGGCACCACCGGCGAGTCGCCGACCACCACGGACGCTGAGAAGAGCGACCTGGTCAGGGCGGTACTCGAGGCGGTCGGCGACCGGGCCCACGTGATCACCGGCGTCGGCACCAACAGCACCCGGCACAGCGTGGAGCTGGCCCGCCAGGCCGAGCGCGTCGGAGCGCACGGCCTGCTCGTGGTCACCCCGTACTACAACAAGCCCCCGCAGGAGGGCCTGTTCCAGCACTTCACCGCGGTCGCGGACGCCACCGGCCTGCCGGTGATGCTCTACGACATTCCCGGCCGCAGCGCTGTCGCCATCGAGGCCGAGACCATGGTCCGACTGGGCGAGCACCCGCGGATCGTGGCCAACAAGGACGCCAGGGGCGACCTCGGTGCGGCGGCGTGGGCGCTCTCCCGCAGTAACCTGGCCTGGTACTCCGGCGACGACGTGCTCACCCTGCCGCTGCTCTCGATCGGCGCGGTCGGCTTCGTCAGTGTGGTCGGGCACCTGGTCGCCGGGGAGCTCCGCAGCATGCTGGAGGCCCACCTCGCGGGCGACGCGGCCAAGGCCGCGGAGATACACCAGCGACTGCTTCCTGTTTTCACCGGTATGTTTCGTACTCAAGGCGTGATCACCACCAAGGCGGCCCTGGCACTCCAGGGGCTGCCGGCAGGTCCGCTGCGACTGCCGCTGGTCGAGGCCACGGGGGCAGAGATCGATCAGCTGAGGAAGGATCTCGCCGCAGGCGGGGTACACCTCTGACAACAGACTTCCACGTCCTGCCCGAGCGGTGACGTGTTGCACCACGAACAACGACGTAACGATGCCGTGTGCGCTGTGGACCCACCTGGGGTGTGCGGCGTGCGCGGAGAGGAGAGACTTTTGAGCCATCCGCATCCTGACCTCGGTACCCCGCCGCCGCTCGCCGAGGGAGCGCTCCGCGTCACCCCGCTGGGCGGTCTCGGTGAGATCGGCCGCAACATGACGGTGTTCGAGTACGGCGGCCGCCTGCTCATCGTCGACTGCGGCGTCCTGTTCCCGGAGGAGCAGCAGCCCGGGGTCGACCTGATCCTGCCGGACTTCAGCTCCATCAGGGACCGCCTCGACAAGATCGACGGCATCGTCCTCACCCACGGGCACGAGGACCACATCGGCGCCGTCCCCTTCCTGCTCCGCGAGAAGCCGGACCTGCCGCTGATCGGTTCCAAGCTGACGCTGGCGCTGATCGAGGCCAAGCTCACCGAGCACCGCATCCGGCCCTACACGCTGGAGGTCAAGGAGGGCGACCGGGAGCGCATCGGCGCCTTCGACTGCGAGTTCATCGCGGTCAACCACTCCATCCCGGACGCCCTGGCCGTCGCCATCCGCACCCCCGCGGGCATGGTCGTCGCCACCGGCGACTTCAAGATGGACCAGCTGCCGCTGGACAAGCGGCTGACCGACCTGCCGACCTTCGCCCGACTGGGCGAGGAGGGCATCGACCTGCTGCTGGTGGACTCCACCAACGCCGAGGTACCCGGGTTCATCGCACCGGAGCGCGACATCGGCCCGGTGCTGCAGCAGGTCTTCGACCGCGCCGACAAGCGGATCATCGTGGCCAGCTTCGCCAGCCATGTGCACCGCATCCAGCAGGTCCTGGACACCGCCCACGAGTTCGGCCGCAAGGTCGCCTTCGTCGGCCGCTCCATGGTCCGCAACATGGGCATCGCCCGTGACCTCGGCTACCTCAAGGTGCCGGGCGGCCTGGTCGTCGACGTGAAGACGCTGGACGACCTGCCGGACGAGGACGTGGTGCTGGTCTGCACCGGCTCGCAGGGCGAGCCGATGGCCGCGCTGTCGCGGATGGCCAACCGGGACCACCAGATCCGCATCGTCGAGGGCGACACGATCATCCTCGCCTCGTCGCTGATCCCCGGCAACGAGAACGCGGTCTACCGGGTCATCAACGGCCTCACCCGCTGGGGCGCCGACGTCGTGCACAAGGGCAACGCCAAGGTGCACGTCTCCGGCCACGCCTCGGCCGGCGAGCTGATCTACTTCTTCAACATCTGCAAGCCGCGCAACCTGATGCCGGTCCACGGCGAGTGGCGCCACCTGCGGGCGGCCTCCGACCTCGGCCAGAAGACGGGCATCCCCAAGGACCGCATCGTCATCGCCGAGGACGGCGTGGTCATCGACCTGGTCGACGGCGTCGCCAAGATCGTCGGCAAGGTCCAGGCCGGGTACGTGTACGTCGACGGCCTCTCGGTCGGCGACATCACCGAGGGCTCGCTGAAGGACCGTCGGATCCTCGGCGAGGAGGGCATCATCTCGGTCTTCCTGGTGGTGGACTCCGCCACCGGCAAGATCGTCGGCGGCCCCAACATCCAGGCCCGCGGCTCCGGCATCGAGGACGAAGCCTTCGGCCCTGCCATCCAGAAGATGCAGGACGCCCTGTCGAAGTCCGCCCAGGACGGCGTCATCGAGCCGCGCCAGGTGCAGCAGCTGGTCCGCCGGGTGCTCGGCAAGTGGGTGTCCGACACCTACCGCCGCCGCCCGATGATCCTCCCGGTCGTGGTCGAGGTCTGACCCCGACCGTTGGGAGCGCGGTTGTGACGCGCAGGTGCCCCTGTCGACAACAGTCGGCGGGGGCACCTGCGCGTTCGGGGGACTGATGCGGGTGGGGGACAACTGCGGGTAAATGGCACGACAGGGGGCCGGGGCTGTTGTTAGGTTCTTCGACCATGCGACCGCTCGACGAGAACGACATCCGCACGTCCTTTGTGAACTGCTCCAAAGGAGAAGCCGGAAGGCTCTCCCTCCCCAAGCCGCTCGACGCCACTCCCTGGCCGAACCTCGACTTCCTCGGCTGGCGCGACCCCGGAGCTCCCGACCGCGGATATCTCGTCGCCGAGCACGAAGGCCGGCTCGTCGGCCTCACCCTCCGCGCCCCCACCGGCCCGCGGAAGAGCTTTCTGCGGACCAATATCTGCTCCATCTGCGTGACATCCCACGCCGGTTCCGGCGTCAGTCTTCTCGCCGCCCGCAAGGCCGGCCCGGCCGGCCGCGACGGCAACACCGTCGGTGCCTACATCTGCGCGGACCTGGCCTGTTCGCTGTACGTACGGGGACTCAAGCGGACCGGACTCGCCCAGCGCATCGAGGAGACGCTGACCCTGGACGAGCAGATCGCCAGGACCAGGACGAACCTGGACGCGTTCATCACCCAGGTCCTGGTGTGACGGTCCTGGTTTGACACTGCGGTAACGAGCACGTAATGTCCTTCGAGTTGCCCTACACACGTGTGGGTGCGGCGAAACCCCTGATCAGATGGCATGGCCCTTCTTTGGCATGCCGTTTATCAGGAAAGCGGCGAAATTGGCTTGTGCAGCAAGAATCCGCTAAGGTTTGGAACAGAACGAAGCGCCCGGAGGGTCGGTGTGAAAGCCGCCTGAAGGAAGTGTCCGTTCCTTGAGAACTCAACAGCGTGCCAAAAGTC
>NZ_JBHEZX010000030.1:0-48709 GCF_042511045.1 Streptacidiphilus alkalitolerans | reverse complement strand
CCCGTTCGCCACTGATCCACCCCGAAGGGCTTCACCGTTCGACTTGCATGTGTTAAGCACGCCGCCAGCGTTCGTCCTGAGCCAGGATCAAACTCTCCGTGAATGTCATCCGGATATCCGGAAAGCACCCGCGTTGAGCGGCACAGCAGCCAGCGGAATAGCCGACCCTGTGCACTGCGTCCTCGCTAGTGTTTACTACTCTATTTTTTCCCAAAGGAACCACGACCAACCACCACAAAAGCAGCTGGACGGGGTATCAACATTTGGCGTTGACTTTTGGCACGCTGTTGAGTTCTCAAGGAACGGACACTTCCTTCAGGCGGCTTTCACACCGACCCTCCGGGCGCTTCGTTCTGTTTCTCAGCTTAGCGGATTCCTGCTGTACAAGCCAATTCCGCTAATTCCCTGAAAAGCGGCACAGCAAAACAGAGCCATGCCATCTGATCAGGGGTTTCGTCGCCACAACTGTCTGCAGGGCAACTCGAAGAACACTACGCGACCCGTCACCCACCCGCAAACCGAGGTCGTTACGGCAGGCTGCGCCGGGGGCGCACGCCCCCGCGGCGTGGGAGGCGGTCGATCATGACCGGTACGCCGTCGCGCTGGTTGAGGCGCCGACGGCGGTCCGCGGTGCAGAAGAGGCAGGCGTTGTCGGCGGTGGGGTCGGTCGGCGCCCCCGGGTGGATGTCGCAGCCGGAGGTGTTGCGGGGGCGGGAGAGCTCGCGGGCCACGATGAAGGACTGGTGCACGGTGTCGGCCAGTTCCGTGAACTCGGCGTCGCTGGAACGCAGCGACAGGCCGTAGGCCACCTCCGTCGTCCTGCGAAGCAGCTGCTTGAGCAGCTCGAAGCTGTACGGGCCCTCCGGGACCGGGTAGCCGAGGTTGCTGGTGCGGGACGCGGGCCCCGGGACGCCGGCCGCCGTGGTGCCGCGGCGGCGGGCCTCGTTGCAGAGCAGGCAGCGGGTCCAGCCCTGGGGCGGCTCGGGGTCGATGGCACCGTTGGGGTGGCGGTCGCAGCCCGTGTAGGTCTTCGCCGGGGCGAGATTGCGGGCGATGGTGAAGAGGAGGTAGGTCTCGTCGGCCACCGTCTCCAACTCGGCCGGGTGCGCGTCCGCGTAGAGGGCGCGGACCGAGCCCTCGATGGCGGCGAGCTTGGTGCGCAGCTCGCCGAGCAGGAACGGCCTACCGGTGGGCACGGTGTACTGCTGGCCCCGCCTCGTCTCGTTCATGGCCCCAGCGTGCCACGCCCGCGCCCGTCGGATCCACGTTGTGCGGCGCGGTGCCGCACTGGTGTGCGGTGCTGGGCGCCCTGGGCGAAGCGCTGCGCCACGCCAAATGCCACGCCAAGTGCCGCGCCGAGTGCGGCGCTCTACCGCGCTAGGTCACAGGCAGCTCCGCGAGCAGGGTCCTGACCTGCGTCGCGAGCTGGTCGGCGGCGCAGGCCCCGGCCAGGACCAGGGCGCTGCGCAGTTGCTCGGCGGCTTCCTCGGGGCGGCCCGCGTCGCGCAGCGCCAGGCCGAGGTCGACGGCGGCGCGGGTGTGCTCGTACGGGGCGGTGCAGCGTTCGAACTGGGCCAGCGCGCGGGTCAGCAGGTCGAGCTTGCGCTCGCCCTCGGCGTACGAGGCGCAGGAGCGGAGCTCCATGCCGATGGCGGAGGCGGTGCCGTAGCGCTCGGCCCGGGCCAGGGCGTCCTCGGCCAGGGTTCGGGCCTGGTCCGGGTGGCCGAGCGCGGCGTGGGCCGCGGCCAGTGTCCGCTGCCAGCCGCACCAGCCGGGGTTGCTCATCTCCCGGCGGTCCAGCCGGTCCCCGGCCCCTGTGAGTTCGGCCACGGCGCCGTCCGGGTCGCCCAGGGTGAGCAGCAGTGCACCGCGCACGGTCTGCGAGTCCGGGAAGACCACGGCCGCCGAGTAGGGGGCCTGGAAGTGGTAGCGCTCGGCCAGCTCGCGTGCCTCTTCCACGCCGCCCCTGGCGAGCAGGACGGCGATCAGCGTGCCGACCGCGTACCAGTGCACCGGGATGCCCTCGCCGACGCGGTTGGCGGTCGCCAGGCCCTCGCGGGCGCTCTGCTCGGCCTCGGCCAGATTGCCGGTGCGGTAGCGGATGTAAGCCAGGATGGTGTGTCCGAAGGCGAGGTGGGCGCCGCGCCAGCCGGCCTCCTCGTACTCGGCGATGCCCTTGGCGAAGAACCGCTCCGCCTTCTCCGGCAGGTCGGCGAACATGTAGACGAGCGAGGCCAGGGTCGGTACCTCGAAGGCCCACTCCTGGTCGGTCCAGCTGAGGCCGCCCTGCTGCTGGGCCAGGTCGGCATAGTGGACCGCGGTCGCCACCGGTTCGCCGCGGACCACGGCGTCCCAGGCCCGCAGCCCGAACACATAGCGCTCGGCGATGCCGATGCGCTCCTCCTCGCGCTCCAGCAGCAGGGCCAGGTCGGCGAGCCGCTGGGAGCGGTCGCCGGAGCCCTGCTCCTCGGCGTCGAAGGCGCACCACATGAAGTTCCAGACCAGCAGCCGCAGCCGGGCCTGCGCCGAGTCGGCGGCATCGGCCGCGTCCGCCGTGGTCGATGCCGCTTCGAGCAGGTGGTTGCTGTGCGCCAGGGACTGGGCCAGCCGCACGGTGATGCCCTCGTGCAGCTGCTCCGAGCACACCGGCTGCTCCAGCGCCGCCCGCAGGTGGCCGACCGTGGCGGCCGGGTCGTAGAGCAGGGTGGAGCAGCCCAGTTCGAACAGCACCTCGGCCCGCTGGGCCGGGGACGGGGGCTCCTTGAGCGCCCTGGCCAGGCAGCGCTGCGCGGTCTCGGGTGCACCGGCCTGCATGAACAGCCGTGCGGCCGAGCGCAGTTGCTCGACCAGGGTGCTGTCGCCCTGCGGCGGGACCTCCAGCCAGTGCCGGGCCGCGGTGACCGGGCTGCCGCCCGCGCCCAGCACGGCCCAGCCGGCCTCGGCGTGCATTCCGGTCCTGAGCTCCTCGGGGATGCCCCGGTAGACCGAGGTGGCGACCAGCGGGTGGATGAACTCCAGGATCTGATGGCCGGTCAGTATCCGTTCCGCGCGCAGCCGGTCGGCGGCGTCGGCCGCGTCGGACGGCGAGAGCGAGGCGACCGAGGCGGCCAGTTCCAACGGGGTGTGGATGCCGAGCACCGAAACCGCCCAGGCCAGCCGCACCGAGGAGTGGCCGAGCCGCTCCAGCCTGGCGACCAGGCCGCTGCCCCGGTTGGCGGCGGCCAGCCCGCGCAGCAGCGGGCAGGACTCCTCGACCGGGGTGATGCCGCGTTCCAGGGCCTTGGCCAGCAGCTCGACCGTCTCGAACGGGTTGCCGCCGGTGACCGCCCACACCTCGCGGCAGAAGGCGTCGTCCGTCCGCACCTCGGGGGTTCCGAACATCCGGTTGACCAGGGCAGCGACCGCGTCCGGGGTGAGCGCGGCCAGCCCGAGCGGTTTGGTGCCGTTGCTGTCGGCGATGGTGCGGAAGGCGGCCGGGACCTCCGGCAGCTCGTCCGGCCGGTAGGCGACCACCAGCAGCACCGGCAGTTCGTCGACCCGTCCGGCGAAGGAGGCCAGCCAGCTCAGCGACTCGGCATCGGCCCAGTGCGCGTCGTCGACGACCAGGACCAGCGGGCCGTGCTGGATGGCGAGGTTGGTGACGATCCAGTCCAGGCCGTCGCGGACGCCCTGCGGGTCGGGCGCGACGGCGGCAGCGGCTCCGGCGACCGGGGCGGCGGCGGTCAGGCCGAGCGCCGGGCCGACGATGTCGTTCCAGCCGCCGAGCAGTTCCCGCTGCTGCTGCTCGCCCACCCGGGCCAGCAGTGGCCGCAGCAGTGTGCGCACCAGGTGGAAGGCGGACAGTTGCTCCTGCTCGCCGCCCCGGGCGGAGAGGGCCAGCAGACCGCTGTCGGTCGCGGTCCGTTGGACGGCGGCCAGCAGGCTGGTCTTGCCCAGCCCGGCCGCTCCGGTGTAGACCAGCAGCCGCCCGCCCGGGTCGGACGGGCCCGCGCCCGCCGCGAGGTCCGCCAAGGCCCGTCGCGCGGCCCCGAGTTCGCTGTCGCGTTCCAGCAACAACCCGGTCTCAGCTGCGTACTTACGCTCTGCCACGACTGTGAGCGTAGCGCGGAGCCGCGCGGCGGGCAGGGTGCTTGCGCACCTTCTCTCAGCCTCTCAGCGGTGCTCGAGCTCCGGCCGCGCCGCCTCGGCCGGGGCCTGAGCCGCCTGCTGCGCCGACTCCAGCCGCTCGGCCTTGCGGGAGGCGAGCAGGCTGGTCACCGTGGTGACCGCGAGCACGATGACGATGAAGCCGAGCGAGAAGGGGATGCCGATCTCCGGGGCCCAGTGCGCACCGGCCTCGTGCAGGGCGTGCAGCAGCAGCTTCACGCCGATGAAGCCGAGGATCACCGACAGGCCGTAGGAGAGGTGGACCAGCTTCTTCAGCAGCCCGCCGATCAGGAAGTACAGCTGGCGCAGGCCCATCAGCGCGAAGGCGTTCGCGGTGAAGACGATGTACGGGTCCTGGGTCAGGCCGAAGATCGCCGGGATGGAGTCCATCGCGAAGAGCACGTCGGTGGTGCCGATGGCCAGCATCACGATCAGCATCGGCGTGATCAGCCGCCGCCCGTTCTCCCGGACGAAGAGCTTGGTGCCGTGGTAGCGGTCGGTCGCGGGGAAGCGCTGCTCAACCGCCTTGAGCAGGCGGTTCTCCTCGAACTCCTCCTCCTCGTCGTCGTCCGACCTGGCTTCCTTGATCAGCTTCCAGGCGGTCCAGATCAGGAAGGCGCCGAAGAGGAAGAAGACCCAGGAGAAGCTGGCGATGATGGCGGCGCCGGCGGCGATGAAGACCGCGCGCAGCACCAGGGCGATCAGTACGCCCACCATCAGCACCCGCTGCTGGTAGATGCTGGGCACCGCGAACTTCGCCATGATCAGCACGAAGACGAAGAGGTTGTCGACGCTGAGCGACTTCTCGGTGATGTACCCGGCGAAGAACTGCCCGGCGGGTTCGGATCCCGAGTGCCACCAGAGGAACCCGCCGAAGGCGATCGCGAGCAGGACCCAGACCACGGTCCAGGCCCCCGCCTCCTTGAGCGAGACGTCGTGCGGCTTACGGCCGCCGATGAAGAAGTCGGCGGCGATGAGTGCGATCAGCACCCCGATGGTGGTGGCCCACATGGCCACGGACACGTGCATGAGTGATTGCCTCCGGAGGTCGTGACGGCCTGCCGGAGGTCTCCTCCGCCCACCGGTCCGCAGAAGCGGCCGGGTGGGCCGACATCTCCGGGCAGTGACCAGATCCGCTGCCGTGCTGACGGAGATGCCGTTCTAGGGAGTACTCCCCTCCGAGCTCCCATCTTCCCCAAGAGACGGTAAAACAGCGGTAAAGGTCATGCCCGGAGGCACGCCAGGAGAACGTCAGAGGTACGGCTGGATAGCCGGAAGCATGTCCTGGAAGGTCCGGCCGCGGGCGGGCGCGCCGATGGCCGACATCTGCCAGCCGCCGGCCGCGTCCCGCTGGACCTTGGCCATCACCTGGCCGGTGTGCGCACCGCCGCCGCTGAGGCTGTAGCGGGCGAGCTCCTGCCCGTTGGACTCGTCCACCAGGCGGCAGTGGGCGTTCTCGACCTCCTGGAAGGTCTGCCCGGTGTAGGAGTTCACCGTGAAGACGATCTGCTTGACGTTCTCGGGGACCCGGGAGAGGTCCACCAGGATCGACTCGTCGTCCTCGCCGCCCGCACCGCCGGTCAGGTTGTCGCCGGTGTGCCGGACCGACCCGTCATTGCTGACCAGGTGCTGGAAGAAGACCACGTCGACCAGGTTCTGCTCGCCGAACATCACCGCCGAGGCGTCCAGGTCGATCGACCGGGCCCGGCGGCCGAACAGGCCCTTGCGCGGAGCGGCCTGCCAGCCGAGGCCCATCCGCACGACCGTCAGCTCACCGCCGCCCGACTTCTTCAGGCTGACGCTCTGACCCTTGTTCAGACTCACCGACATGGTGCGCACCCTCCCCGTTCCGGACGTTCAGCCGTCGCTCGGTCGTCCCTCGACAAACCTTACGCATTCCCCGGCTACAGCGGGCACTGCGGTCATGCCATTCCCGCCTCACGCATTTGGCGGAGCTCCTTCTTCAGTTCGTTGACCTCGTCGCGCAACCGTGCGGCCACCTCGAACTGCAGCTCGGCCGCGGCATTGTGCATACGCTCCGTCAGTTCGGCGATCAGGTCGGCCAGCTCGGCGGCCGGCAGGCCCTTGGCGTCGGCCGCGCCGCGCTTGCCGACCGCGCCCAGCGCGGGGACCGGCGCCTTGCTGCCCCGTCCGCCCTTGACCCCGCCCGGCTGGCGGTAGCCGGTGCTCAGCAGTTCGCCGGTGTCGATGTCCTCGCGGGCGATCGAGTCCAGGATGTCGCCGATCTTCTTCCGCAGCGGCTGCGGGTCGATGCCGTGCTCGGTGTTGTACGCGATCTGGATGTCGCGGCGGCGGTTGGTCTCCTCGATGGCCTTCTCCATCGCCGGGGTGATCCGGTCCGCGTACATGTGCACCTGGCCGGAGACGTTGCGGGCGGCGCGGCCGATGGTCTGGATCAGCGAGGTGCCGGAGCGCAGGAAGCCCTCCTTGTCCGCGTCCAGGATGGCGACCAGGGAGACCTCGGGCAGGTCGAGGCCCTCGCGCAGCAGGTTGATGCCGACCAGGACGTCGTACTCCCCGGCCCGCAGCTCGCGCAGCAGCTCGACCCGGCGCAGCGTGTCGATGTCGCTGTGCAGGTACCTGACCCGGATGTCCAGGTCGAGCATGTAGTCGGTGAGGTCCTCGGACATCTTCTTGGTGAGGGTGGTGACCAGGACCCGTTCGTCCTTCTCCACCCGCAGCCGGATCTCGTGGATCAGGTCGTCGATCTGGCCCTCGGTGGGCTTGATCACCACCTCCGGGTCGATCAGGCCGGTCGGCCGGATGATCTGGTCGACCTGGCCGTCGCCGCGGGAGAGCTCGAACTTCCCGGGCGTGGCGGAGAGGTAGACCGTCTGTCCGATCCGCTCCAGGAACTCCTCCCACTTCAGCGGGCGGTTGTCCATCGCCGAGGGCAGCCGGAAGCCGTTCTCGACCAGCGCCCGCTTGCGCGAGGCGTCGCCCTCGTACATCGCGCCGATCTGCGGGACGGTGACATGGGACTCGTCGATGACCAGCAGGAAGTCCTCGGGGAAGTAGTCCATGAGGGTGTTCGGCGCGGTGCCGGAATCACGGCCGTCGATGTGCCGGGAGTAGTTCTCGATGCCCGCGCAGCTGCCGATCTGACGCATCATCTCGATGTCGTAGGTGGTGCGCATCCGCAGCCGCTGGGACTCCAGCAGCTTGCCCTGCTTGTCCAAGGTGGCGAGGGTCTGCTCCAACTCCTCCTCGATCCCGTTGATGGCGCGTTCCATCCGCTCCGGGCCGGCGATGTAGTGCGAGGCCGGGAAGACGTAGAGCTCCTGGTCCTCGGTGATCACCTCGCCGGTGAGCGGGTGCAGGGTGGTCAGCGCCTCGATCTCGTCGCCGAACATCTCGATCCGGACCGCGAGCTCCTCGTACACCGGGAAGATCTCGATGGTGTCGCCGCGGACCCGGAAGGTGCCGCGGGTGAAGGCGACGTCGTTGCGGGTGTACTGGATGTCGACGAAGCGGCGCAGCAGGGCGTCCCGGTCGACCTCCTCGCCGACCTTGAGCCGGACCATCCGGTCGACGTACTCCTGCGGGGTGCCGAGGCCGTAGATGCAGGAGACGGAGGCGACCACGATGACGTCGCGCCGGGTCAGCAGCGAGTTGGTGGCGGAGTGGCGCAGCCGCTCCACCTCCTCGTTGATGGAGGAGTCCTTCTCGATGTAGGTGTCCGTCTGCGCGATGTACGCCTCGGGCTGGTAGTAGTCGTAGTACGAGACGAAGTACTCGACCGCGTTGTTGGGGAACAGCTCGCGGAACTCATTGGCGAGCTGCGCGGCCAGGGTCTTGTTCGGCGCCATCACCAGGGTGGGCCGCTGGAGCTTCTCGATCATCCACGCGGTGGTGGCGGACTTGCCGGTGCCGGTCGCGCCGAGCAGGACGATGTCCTTCTCACCTGCACGGATGCGCTTTTCCAGGTCGGCGATGGCGGTGGGCTGGTCGCCGCTGGGCTGGTAGGGACTGACGACCTCGAAGGGCGCCACGGATCGCTCAAGATCGGTGATGGGTCTCACGCAGTCAACCGTACGACCTGCCACTGACAATTCCCGGCGGTTCCCTGCGCCGGGCTACCGCCGGGCCGGGACGGGGGCCTCCGCAAGCCGGGGCGGGGGCCCGGTTCAGGCCACCGCGGCGCTGTCGCGGGCCAGCGCGACCAGCCGGGACACCGCGCGCAGGTACTTCTTGCGGTAGCCGCCGTTCAGCATCTCCTCGCTGAATATCCGGTCGAACGGCAGCCCGGAGGCCACCACCGGCAGCTCCCGGTCGTACATCCGGTCGGCCAGCACCACCAGGCGCAGCGCCGTGCTCTGGTCCTGGACCGGGACGACCCCGGTCAGGCAGACCGCGCCGACGCCGTCCAGCAGCGCCCCGTAGCGGCTCGGGTGGACCGCGGCGAGGTGCGCGAGCAGCTCCTCGAAGCCGTCCAGCGAGGCTCCGCCGCCCAGCCGGGCGGCCACCGCCCCGACCTGGGCGTCCGAGTAGGGGGCCGGGGCCTCGGGCAGGCCGCGGTGGCGGTAGTCCTGGCCGTCGATCCGGACGCTGCGGAAGCGCGAGGACAGGCCCTGGATCTCGCGCAGGAAGTCGGCGGCGGCGAAACGCCCCTCGCCGAGCTTGCCCGGCAGTGTGTTGGAGGTGGCCGCGAGCTTCACCCCGGCCTCGGCCAGCCGGCTGAGCAGAGTGGAGACCAGCACGGTGTCGCCCGGGTCGTCCAGTTCGAACTCGTCGATGCAGAGCAGCTTGTGTCCTGACAGCGCCGCGACGGCCTGCTGGAAGCCGAGCGCGCCTACCAGGTTGGTCAGCTCCACGAAGGTGCCGAAGGCCTTGGGGCCCGGTGCGGCGTGCCAGAGCGAGGCCAGCAGATGGGTCTTGCCGACGCCGTAGCCGCCGTCCAGGTAGACCCCGGCCGGGCCGGCCTGGACCGGGGCGGGGCGGCCGAACCAGCGCTTCTTCGCCTCCGGCGCGTCCAGGGTGGCCGCGAACGCCTCCAGCACCCGGACCGCCTCGGCCTGGCTGGGCTGGGCCGGGTCCGGGTTGTAGCTGCTGAACCGGGCGCCCTGGAAGCGCGGCGGCGGCACCATTTCGGCGACCATCCGGTCGGCGGGCACGACCGGGCGGCGCGAGGTCAGCGCGACCGGCTGGGCGTCCGGCTGGCTTTCGGTCGCGGCGTCGCGGAGGACGGCGGGGAGGTCGGCGGGAGCAGGCACAGCTCCCAAGCGTACGGTCCCGCAGGGCGTGGAAGACTCCTGGTTATGCGACGACTGCTGCCCACAGCATCCGATGTGACAGACCTCACCACCCTGCAGGGTCTGGCCGAGGCGTACGCCTACCCCGAGGCGGTCACCCGCGGCCGGCCCTGGCTGCGCGCCAACATGGTCTCCAGCCTGGACGGCGCGGCCCGGCTGGACGGGCTGTCCGACGGGCTGTCCTCCGAGGCCGACAAGCGGATCTTCGGCGTGCTGCGCGCGCTCGCCGACGTGGTGCTGGTCGGCGCGGAGACCGTACGCGCCGAGGGCTACCGCCCGGCCCGGGCGCGGGCCGAGTTCGCCGCGGCCCGGGAGGCGAACGGCCAGGCCGCGGTGCCTGCCATCGCCGTGGTGACCGGCCGGCTCGACCTCGACCTGAAGTCCCCGCTGTTCACCGAGCCGCTGGTGCCGACCCTGGTGGTCACCGCCGCGAGCGCCCCCGCCGACGCGCTGCGGGCGGCCCGGCAGGTGGCCGACGTGGTGATCGCCGGGGACGAGCGGGTGGACCCGGCGGCCGCGGTCGCGGCACTGGCCGAGCGCGGCTGGACCCGGCTGCTGACCGAGGGCGGCCCGGGTCTGCTGGGCCAGTTGACGGCCGCCGGAGTGCTGGACGAGCTGTGCCTCTCGCTGGCGCCGCTGCTCGCGGCCGGCGACGCCCCTAGGATCTCCCATGGCCCCGCGGCACTGGCGGAGCGGATGGATCTTGTTTCGCTGCTTGAGGAGAAAGGTTTCCTCTTCGCCCGCTACGCCCGTAGCGTGAACCCCGCCGACTAGCGGAAGCAGATCTTCCGGGTAGCAGGTGTATTCCCTCCTCAACGGGCAGGATGGACAACCAGTGGGGCCGGGGGAACCGGAACGAGAAGGGACGCGCGTGTTCACGACCGTACTGTTGATCGAGAAGGCTCTCTCGGATGCCGACATCGAGCTGATCACCACGCTGCACGGCGACGAGCAGGTCGCCTTCCACGTCCTGATGCAGCCGCGCGGCAAGCAGGACGAGTTCCTGCGTGCGGTCGACGACGTGGCCTTCGGCTATCTCGACCGGGCCGCGCACGAACGCGAGGAGCCGCAGGGCGAGGACGCGGTGAGCGCCGCCGCGGCCGGCCTCGACCACACGCTGCAGGGGCTGCGCACCGCCGGGGCGACCGCCACCGGGCGGGTGGTGGACGAGAACCCGCTGGAGGATCTCAAGGCGCTGGTGGAGAACGTGGAGGCGGACGAGGTCATCGTGCTCGCCGCGCCGCACTGGATCGAGGGGCTGTTCCACCGCGACTGGGCCTCGCAGGCCAGGCACAAGGTCGGTGTGCCGGTGCTGCAGCTCTTCGCCCAGCAGGACTGAGCCTGCCAGAACCGGGCCCGGGAGGTCGGGCCCGGAAGGACGGGTCCGTGCGGCCGGTACTGGCAGAATCATGCCTGACCGCCCCGCCAGCACCCGACCACGGGAGAGCACCAGTGACGTCCCCCGCCTCCGCCCCCCTTGCCGCACCGCACTTCATCGGGATCGGCGGCGCGGGCATGTCCGGCCTCGCCAAGATCCTGGCGCTGCGCGGGGCCCAGGTCTCCGGCAGCGACGCCAAGGAGTCCACCGTCGTGCTCGCGCTCAAGCAGCTCGGCGCGGAGGTCTTCGTCGGGCACGCCGCCGAGCACCTCCCGGCCAGGGCCAGCTGCGTGGTGGTCTCCAGCGCCATCCGCGCCGACAACCCCGAGCTGGTCGCGGCACAGCAGCGCGGCCTGCCGGTGCTGCACCGCGCCGACGCGCTGGCGGCGCTGATGAGCGGCCACCGCGGCCTGGCCGTGGCCGGCACCCATGGCAAGACCACGACCACCAGCATGCTCGCGGTCAGCCTCACCGCGCTCGGCCTGGACCCGTCCTTCGCCATCGGCGGCGACCTCAACGAGCCCGGCAGCAACGCCCACCACGGCACCGGCGAGATCTTCGTGGCCGAGGCGGACGAGAGCGACCGCAGCTTCCAGAAGTACTCCCCCGAGGTCGCCATCGTCCTCAACGTGGAACTGGACCACCACGCCAACTTCGCCTCCATGGACGAGATCTTCGAAGCCTTCGAAGCCTTCGTGGCCCGGATCACCCCCGGCGGCACCCTGGTCCTGGACGTGGACCACGCCGGCGCGGCCGAGCTCGCCGCCAAGGTCGCCGGGCGCGAGGACTTGCGGATCGTCGGGGTGGGCGAGTCCGAGGCCGCCGACCTGCGGATCCTCCGGATCACCCCGCGCGGGATGACCAGCGAGGTCACCGTGCTGCACCAGGGCGTCGAGCTGGCCTTCACGGTGTCCGTGCCGGGACGGCACTACGCCCACAACGCCGTCGCCGCGCTCGCCGCTGGGATCGCCCTGGGCGTGCCGGCCGCCGAGCTCGCGGAGGCGCTCGGCAGCTACCAGGGCGTCCGGCGCCGGCTCCAGCTCAAGGGCGAGGTGCGCGGCGTCCAGGTGATCGACTCCTACGCGCACCACCCCACCGAGATCGCCGCCGACCTGGAGGCGATCAACGAGGCCTCCGGCGGCGGCCGGGTCCTGGTGGTGTTCCAGCCCCACCTGTTCAGCCGTACCCAGCAGCTCGGCGCGGAGATGGGCGAGGCGCTGTCGCACGCGGACGCGGTCGTCGTGCTCGACATCTACCCGGCCCGCGAGGACCCGGTGCCCGGCATCACCAGCGCCCTGGTGGTCGACGCCGCCCGCGCCCACGGCGCGGACACCACCCACGCCCACTCCCTGGCGGACGTCCCGGACCTGATCGCGGGAATCGCCAAGGAGGGGGACCTTGTTCTCACCATGGGCGCCGGGGACGTGACCTATCTCGGCCCGGAGATCCTCGCCCGTCTCGCCCTCGCCTGAAAGGCAGGTCCCGCCATGTCGTCCTACGAGATCGAGAAGACCGACGCCGAGTGGCGTGCGCAGTTGACCCCGCAGGAGTACGCCGTCCTGCGCCAGGCCGGCACCGAGCGCGCCGGCGTGGGTGAGTACACCGACACCAAGACCGAGGGCGTCTACTCCTGCCGCGCCTGCGGCAACGAGCTGTTCAGCTCGGAGACCAAGTTCGACAGCCACTGCGGCTGGCCCTCGTACTTCTCCCCCCTCGCCGAGGACCGGGTGCAGTACATCGAAGACACCACCATGGGCATGCGCCGGGTCGAGGTGCGCTGCGCCAAGTGCGGCTCGCACCTGGGGCACGTCTTCGAGGGTGAGGGCTACGGCACCCCCACCGACCAGCGCTACTGCATCAACAGCATCTCGCTGAAGCTGCGCCCGACCGAGGGCTAGCAAGCCGGAGGGTCAGGCCCTGAACGGCACCCGGGGGATGCGGATGCCCAGCTCGTCGCGGAGCGCGGTGCGGGCGGCGAGGTAGCCGGGCATGCCGTGCACCCCGGGCCCCGGCGGGGTGGACGCCGAGCAGAGGTAGGCGCCGCGGATCGGGGTCCGGTACGGGTTCCAGCGGGGGGCCGGGCGGAGCACGGACTGACGGAGCGTCATCGCGCCGGCGCCGATGTCGCCGCCGACGTAGTTGGGGTTGTAGCGCTCCAGCTGCGCGGTGGTCAGCGAGCGCCGGGCCAGCACGGTGTCGCGGAAGCCGGGGGCGTGCTCCTCGATCAGCGCGGTGATCGTCTCCGCCGCGTCCTCCGGGCTGCCGTGCGGGACATGGGCGTAGGCCCACAGCGGGTACGCGCCCGGCCGGCCGCGCCCGGGATCGGCCGCGGCCGGGTCCATCACCAGGACGAAGGGCCGGTCGGAGCGGATCCCCCGGGCGTTGCGGCTCTCCTGGGCGAAGACCTCGGCCCGGGTGCCGCCGAGGTGCAGGGTCCCGGCCCGGTGCAGCTCCGGATGGGTCCAGGGGACGCGCTCGGAGAGCAGGAAGTCGGTCTTGGCGGCGCCGGGGCCGTACCGCACGGCGGCCAGCGCCCGGGCGTAGCGGGCGGGCAGTTCCGGTCCGGCGATCCGCAGGAACTCGCGCGGGCCGAGGTCGGCCAGCACGATCCCGGCCGGGCGGACCTGGTCCAGGCGCTGGATCCGGACCCCCGTGCGGATGCTGCCGCCGTGGGCCAGCAGGTCGTCGGCCAGGGCCCGGGCGATGCTCGCGCTGCCGCCCTCGGGCACCGGCCAGCCGCTGGTGTGGGCGAGGTGCCCGAGCAGCAGGGCGACCCCCGCGCCCGGGACGCTGGGCAGCGGGCCGAGGACATGGGCGGCCACCCCCGCCAGCAGGGCCGGGGCCAGGTCGCCGCGGAACTGCAGCCGGGCCAGCGGGGTCCCGTGCCGCAGCACCCTGGGGGCGAGCAGCAGCGGGGCGGCCGGGCCGCGCGGCGGGTGGCGCAGGTCGGAGAGCAGCAGCTCGACCAGTTCGCCGCTGCGGGCCGCCAGCGGGGCCATCAGCCGGGTCCAGGCGGGCCCGTCCGGGCCGAGCCCCTCGGCGGTGGCGGCCAGGTCGCGCCAGGCCAGGGCCGCACGTCCGTCCGCGAGCGGATGGGCGTAGGAGAGCTCGGGGGTGAGCAGCCGGACGCCGCGCCCCGGGAGGTCGAAGGCGCGCATGAAAGGCGAGGCGGCGGCCATCGGGTGGACCGCGGCGCAGATGTCATGGACCACGTCCGGTTCGAACAGCGGCACCGAGCGCAGTCCGCCGCCGTAGCTGTCGGCCGCTTCGTACACGGTGACCCTGAGCCCGGCGCGGGCCAGAGTGACGGCGGCGGCCAGACCGTTCGGGCCGGAACCGATGACGGCGGCGTCGCCGGGGGCCGTGGCGCTGCTGCGCGGGAGTCGGGGCACCGGGCCAGCAAAACACAGGCCGCGACGCCGACGCGAGGGGCGAATGGGACCCATGCGGGCAAGTGGCACAACAGGCTCAGGCAAAGCTCAAATCTAGCTCTGAGAATCGCGGCGGCCTCTTCCCCGCTGTCGGAAGGCGAGACATGCTCAGCGTTATGGAGCCGGGTGCGGGGGACCCGGCTCCTCTCGCTTTCCGGAGGTGCGGGATGAGCATCGATCTGGAGTACGCCGAGTTCGCGGTGTCCGGCGCGGCGGTGGGCGCGGCGGCGGTGCGCCAGCTGTGGTGCGCGGCCAGGACCCGGCGCCGACGGGGCGCCAACCGGATGATGGCGGCGGCGCTGCTGCTGAACCTGCTGCTCGGTGGCGCGGCCACGCTCGACTGGGCCGACGACAGCATCAAGGGGACCCAGACCGGAGCGTATCCGCCGCTGCTGTGGCCGCTGGCGCTGTTCGCGGTCGGAGCGGTGGTCTCGCTCGCGGTGAACGCACGCCCGGGGCCCGCGGCGGGCCCGGTGCGCACCGCCGTCCCGGTGCGGTTCCGGGACAGCGGTGTGCGGGAGCGCGAACGGCGCCGCGCCGCCTAGGGTCTGCTCCTGGCGGCGATGTGACCGGCCGTCAGGCCAGGCCGGCCAGCAGGTCGGCGATCGGCTTGCGGCGCCCGGTGAAGAAGGGCACCTCCTCGCGGACGTGCAGCCGGGTCTCCGAGGCACGCAGGTCGCGCATCAGGTCCACGATCCGGTAGAGGTCGTTCGCCTCGAACGCCAGCAGCCACTCGTAGTCGCCGAGCGCGAACGAGGCGACCGTGTTGGCCCGCACGTCCGGGTAGCCGCGGGCCAGCATGCCGTGCTCCATCAGCAGCCGGCGGCGCTCGGCGTCCTCCAGCAGGTACCACTCGTACGAGCGGACGAAGGGGTAGACGCAGATGTAGTCGCGCGGGGTCTCGTCGGCCAGGAACGCCGGGATGTGCGACTTGTTGAACTCGGCCGGGCGGTGCAGCGCCATGTTCGACCAGACCGGCTCCAGCGCGCGGCCGAGCCGGGTGCGGCGGAAGCGGTTGTACGCCTCCTGCAGGTCGTCGCTGTTCTCGGCGTGCCACCAGATCATCAGGTCGGCGTCGGCGCGCAGCCCGGAGACGTCGTAGGTGCCGCGGACGGTGACGTCCTTCTCGGCGAGCTGCGCGAACAGCTCCTCGACCTCGGCGGCGTGGACGCCGCGGTCGTCCGGAAGCACGTCCTTCAGCCGGAACACCGACCAGAGGGTGTACCGGATGACCTTGTTGAGGTCGCGTGCCTTCTTCGTGGGTTCGGTGCTCTCGGTCATGCGGACATTCTCCCCTCCGCCGTGAGTGCTCCCCGCACCAGGTCCGCCGCCTTCCAGCCGCTGGCCACACAGGCCGGGATGCCGACCCCCTGGTAGGCCGCGCCGCACAGGGCCAGGCCCGGCAGCTCGGCGGTCAGCTTCTCGATCCGGGCCACCCGGTCCAGGTGGCCCACCGGGTACTGCGGCAGCCCGCCGCGCCAGCGGGTGACCGTGCTCGCGTACGGGACGGCGGCCAGGCCGGCCGCCGCGCCCAGGTCCCGGAGCGAGCGGGCGACCAGCTCGGCGTCGTCCAGGTCGAGGTCCTGCTCCTCCTGGTGGCGGCCGACCGAGGTGCGCAGCACAAAGCTGTCCGGGGCGGCCTCGGCGAGCCAGCGCCACTTGTTGCTGGAGAAGGTGGACGCCTTGATCGCCCGGCCGTCCACCGGCGGCACCAGGAAGCCGCTGCCTTCGAGCCGCCCCAGTTCGGAGCGCTGGAAGGCCAGCGTGACCAGGGCCATCCCGGCGTACTCGACGGCGGCCAGCTCGGCCGCGGCGGCCGGGGCCTCGGCGGCGAGCAGCCGGGCGGCGACCGGCGCGGGCACGGCCAGCACCACGGCGTCGGCGGTCAGCTCGGCCGTATCCGTCCGGACGCTCCAGCCCTCGGCGGTACGGCGCAGCGCGCGCGCCTCGGTGCCCATCCGCAGCTCGACCCCGGCGGCCCGGCAGGCCTCGGCGACGGCGAGCGGCAGCCGCCCGATGCCGCCGTCGATGCCCTGGAACACCGGCGCCGGGTTGGCCGGGGCCGCCGCCTGCAGCGCGCGCACCCCCTCGATCAGCGAGCCGCCGCGGCGGGCCAGCGGCAGCAGCTGCGGGACGGCGGCGCGCAGCGAGAGCTGGTCCGCGTGCCCGGCGTAGACCCCGCCGAGCAGCGGTTCGACCAGCCGTTCGACCACCTCGCGGCCGAGCCGCTCGCCGATGTAGGCGCCGACCGCGACGTCGTCGGCGACCTCGGCCGGGGGGCGGGTGAGGTCCTCGGCGATCCTGGCCATGCCCTGCGCCGAGACCACGCCGGAGGCGGCCAGCGCGTCCAGGTCGCCGGGGACGCCCATCAGGTGGCCGGTGGGCATCGGGCGCAGCTCGCCCCTGGTCCAGATCGCGGCCCTGGCCGTGGCCGGCGGCTGCAGGGCCTCGCCGAGGCCGACGGCGCGGGCCAGCGCCACCGCCTCCGGACGGCGGGCCAGCATCGACTCCGCGCCCAGGTCCACCGGGATGCCCGCGAGCTCGCCGCTGCGGAGCTTGCCGCCGGGCCGGTCCCCGGCTTCGAGCAGGACCACGGTGGCGCTCGGTGTACTGCCGTCCGCGCCGCTGAGGCGGGCGGCGGCGGCGAGACCGGCGATGCCGCCGCCGATCACGATCACCCGGGGGCGTGCGGGGGTCCCATCAGCGCTGCTGTGCATGCCTTTCACTCTCCCACAGCGCGATTCCGACTCCGGATCGAGACCCTGATGTGACGCACCGTCCGGAACCCGCCCCCGCCCGGCCGAGTCCAATCCGCAGATCGGCCCGCGAGGGGCGGGCCGTACAGCGGGAGGGGACACCATGGGCGCTACGGCGGGCACAGGGGGCGCGCACAGACGGAAGGGCGCGGCACTGGCGGCGGTGGTACTGGCGGCAGGGCTGGCGCTGGGCGGCTGCGGTGCCGCGGGTGGGCACAGCAACTCCAGTGCCGGGGGCAAGGCCGCGGTCGCGCCGCAGGCGGCGGACGGCGGCGCGGCGAGGAACGCGGCCGGCTCCGACGCGGCTCCGGGCGGCACCGGCACCGCCGGCAAGGCCGGGACCGGGACCAAGGTCACGCCGAACGCCCCGACCGGCCGGTCGATCATCTACACCGGCGAGATCCAGCTGCGGACCAGGGGGAGCGGCGGCGCGGACGGTGTCGACGCCGCCGTCGCCAGCGCCGAGCAGCTGGTGAGCGCGGCGGGCGGGTTCATCGACTCGGAGGTGGCCGGCAGCGACGGCCTGCTGCCCGAGCCCTACGCCGACCAGGCGCCGGCCGGGGACACCGGGGTGGGCAGCGCCGCGTCCCGGCCGCTGCCGCAGCCCGACGCGGTCGGCGGCGAGTCGGCGCAGCTGGTGCTGCGGATCCCGGTGGACTCCTACGACCGGGTGTACCAGCAGCTGCTGAAGCTGGGCACGGTGCTGGCGCACCAGCGCCAGGCCCAGGACGTCACCCAGCAGGTGGTCGACACCAGCAGCCGGGTGAAGACCCAGCAGGCCAGCGTGGCCCGGGTCCGGGCGCTGATGGACCGGGCCCAGAGCATCGCCGACATCACCGCGCTGGAGCAGGATCTGACCCAGCGTCAGGCGGACCTGGAGTCGCTGGAGTCGCAGCTGGCCGCGCTGCAGTCGCAGACCGCGATGTCCACGGTGACCCTGCAGCTGTACTCGAAGGCGGTGCCGCCCCCGGCCGCCGGGTCGAAGAGCGGCGGGCTCTCGGTGCTCGGCGCGCTGAAGGACGGCTGGCACGCCCTGTACGAGACGGTACGGGCCCTGCTGATCGCGCTGGCGGCCTCGCTGCCGTTCCTGGTGCCGCTGGCCGTGCTGGCCTGGCTGGTGCGGCTGCTGCTCCGGCGGCGCACCGTGCCGGCGCCGGAGCGGCAGCCGCTGCTCCAGGAGCCGGAGCCGGAGGACTGACCCGTCGGCGACCGGGCGCCGCCGCTCGGAGGAACCGGGCGGCGGCACCCCTGCGCGCGGACCGTCAGACCGCGCTGCGCTCGTGCACGTGGGCGACCAGCTTGGTCAGCGCGTCCGGGTCGGTGCTCGGCAGCACCCCGTGGCCGAGGTTGAAGATGTGCCCGCGCCCGCTCGCCTTCGCCGCCGCCAGCACCTCGTCGGCCTTGGCGCGGACCACGGCCTCCGGGGCGAACAGCAGGGTCGGGTCCAGGTTGCCCTGCAGCGCCTTGCCGGGGGCGACCCGGCGGGCGGCCTCGTCCAGCGGCACCCGCCAGTCGACGCCGACCACGTCCGCGCCGGCGTCGCCCATCAGGCCGAGCAGCTCGCCGGTGCCCACGCCGAAGTGGATCCGCGGCACGCCGTACCCGGCGACCGCCTCGAAGACCTTGGCGCTGGCCGGCATCACCGAGCGGCGGTAGTCGTCCGGGGCCAGCGCGCCGACCCAGGAGTCGAACAGCTGGACCGCGGAGGCGCCGGCCTCGATCTGCACCTTGAGGAACGCGGCGGTGATCCCGGAGAGCCGGTCCAGCAGCTCCTGCCACAGCTCCGGGTCGCCGTACATCAGCGCCTTGGTGTTCTCGTGGTTCTTCGAGGGGCCGCCCTCGACCAGGTAGCTGGCCAGCGTGTACGGGGCCCCGGCGAAGCCGATCAGCGGGGTCGCGCCCAGCTCGGCCACCAGCAGGCCGATGGCCTCGGTGACATAGGAGACGTCGTCCGGCTCCAGCGCGCGCAGCTGGGCCAGACCGGCCCGGTCGCGGATCGGGTTGGCCACCACCGGGCCGACGCCCGGCTTGATGTCCAGGTCCACGCCGATGGCCTTGAGCGGCACCACGATGTCGCTGAAGTAGATGGCCGCGTCCACCTGGTGCCGGCGCACCGGCTGCAGGGTGATCTCCTTGACCAGCTCCGGCATCATGCAGGAGTCGAGCATGGCGATGCCCTCACGGACCTTCAGGTACTCCGGCAGCGACCGCCCGGCCTGGCGCATGAACCACACCGGCGTATGCGGCACCGCCTCCCCCCGGCAGGCGCGCAGGAACGCGGAGTCGTGAAGCGCCCCGGTCGGCCCGGTGCTTCGGTTGCTGTTCTCGGTCACGGTCCCACTCACACTCTCGCTCACGGTGCAAATCCTCGCACGCGGCGAACCCGGCCCACGCCGCGCCCGTGGTGCCTCCGCGACGGGAAGGTGCCAGCGTCCTAGTCTTCCGACATGGCAGCCGTCAGCAGGGACCCAAGCGAGGACGGAGCGCCCGGCGTTCCCCCGGCCTTCCGGGAGGCTGTCGAGGCACTGCGCGGCGCGCGGCTGCGTCCCGAGGTGGTGATCGGCGACACCCCGGCGCCCCGGAAGCTGGCCCCGTACGCCTTCGCGCTGACCGCGACGATCGAGGTGGACGGCGAGGAGCTGGCGGACGGACGCCTGGTCCTGCTGCACCAGCCGGGCGGCCACGAGGCCTGGGACGGCGAGTTCCGGCTGGTCTCGCTGGGGCGCGCCGAGCTGGAGGCCGAGATGGCCGACGACCCGCTGCTCTCCGACGTCGGCTGGTCCTGGCTGATGGACGCCCTGGAGCAGCAGGGCGCCCGCTTCACCGAGCCGAGCGGCACGGTCACCCGCTGCTCCTCGCACTACTTCGGCGCGCTGGCCGAGCGGGAGACCTCGACCGAGATCGAGATCCGGGCCTCCTGGACGCCGGTGCAGGACGGGGCCCCCGGTTCCGCCGCGGGCTTCGCCGAGCATCTGCGGGCCTGGTGCGAGCTGCTGTGCCTGTGCGCGGGGCTTCCTCCGGCGCCGGGGGTGCCGGAGCCGGCGGCGGCGCGTTCCGGCGGTGTGGTGCCCATGCCCACCCGGCGACGCCCGGTCTGATGAACAGCTGACCCGACTACCGAGGATTTCGGTCAGGCGTTCGGCGTGTCGACCGCTTTTGATCACTTTAGGGTGACTTACGCTCGGTCGAGCTGGTCAAAATGCGCGTTGTGCCCGATTTGATACTCACTCAATCGTGATCTTTCGCTAAAGCCGGGCACGTTTCATGCCGAAGCAGTCAGTGACCCTTTCCACACGAGGACCCCACCCCATCAGCACCCGCCCGGGTCCCCGCGCCATCCCCTCAGGAGGCCTGGTGTCTGTTCTTCTGGAGCACCCCGCAAACCTGGTCGCCTACCGTCCGACCAAGCCCACCGCGATGGTTGTCGTTGCCGACCCCCGGGTACGCAGCACCGTCACCCGCCAACTGTGGGCACTGGGCGTTCGCGACGTGATCGAGGCTTCCTCCCTCGCCGAGGCCCGTCCCCGGGTCGGCACCCCCCGCGACATCTGCGTGGCCGACGTCCACCTCCCGGACGGCTCCGGCCTGGCGATCCTCGCCGAGACCCGTGCCGCGGGCTGGCCGAACGGCCTGGCCCTCTCCGCCGCCGACGACATCGGCGCCGTCCGCAGCGCCCTGGCCAGCGGCGTCAAGGGCTACGTGGTCACCGGCACCCGGGTCAACGCCGGACTGCCGCAGCGTCCCGGCATGGCCGGCGCGCCGGGCATGAACGGCCGGCAGCTGCCCGGCCACCTGCGCCGCCCCGGCATCCCCGGCGCTCCCGGCGCCGCGCCGGGCGCGGCCCCCGGCGTCCCCGGCACTCCCCCGCCGCCCGCCTACCGCGAGCTGTCCGGCCGTGAGGTCGAGGTGCTGCGACTGGTCGCCGAGGGGCAGTCCAACAAGGCCATCGGGGTCGCGATGGGCCTGTCCGCGCTGACCGTGAAGAGCCACCTGGCCCGGATCGCCCGCAAGCTGGGCACCGGCGACCGGGCCGGCATGGTCGCCGTCGCGCTGCGTACCGGAATCATCCACTAGTACGCCCTGTGCCCCGGTTGTCCGAGGGAACGTTCCTCCTCCTCGGACCGCCGGGGCGCAGCCATGTTCACGTGCTCACGCACGGGCGGGCGCGGGGGCGCACGGGCGTAGGCTTGGCGCGTGACCGACGCCCCAGAAACCACCACCGACAGCCAAGAAGCCACCCCAGCGCTCACCACTCCCCCGCCTGCGGCTGGGACCACCGGTGTGGTTGACGCGCTGGAGGCCGTCGGTCCGGTCCCGCTGCTGGAACCCCGCGAGGGCATCCCCCCGGTGGTGGCGGACGCCGCCGCCCTCGCCGCGATCGTGGCCCGTTTCGCCGCCGGAACCGGCCCGGTCGCGATCGACGCGGAACGCGCCTCGGGCTACCGCTACGGCCAGCGCGCCTACCTGGTGCAGCTGCGCCGCGAGGGCGCCGGCAGCACCCTGATCGACCCGGTCGGCTGCCCCGACCTGTCCTCCCTGGGCGCGGCGCTGGCCGACACCGAATGGGTGCTGCACGCCGCCACCCAGGACCTGCCCTGCCTGGCCGAGCTGGGCATGCACCCCACCTCGCTGTTCGACACCGAGCTGGCCGGGCGGATCGCCGGCTTCCCGAGGGTCGGCCTCGGCCCGATGGTCGAGGGGGTGCTCGGCTTCACCCTGGAGAAGGGCCACTCCGCCGTCGACTGGTCCACCCGCCCGCTGCCCGAGCCCTGGCTCCGCTACGCGGCACTGGACGTCGAAGTACTGGTGGATCTGCGGGACGCACTGGAGCAGGAGCTCGCCGACCAGGGCAAGCTGGAGTGGGCCAAGCAGGAGTTCGCCGCCATCGCCGCGGCCGGCCCGCCGCCGCCCCGGGTCGACCCGTGGCGCCGCACCTCAGGGGTGCACAAGGTGCGCAGGCGGCGCCAGCTCGCCGCGATCAAGGAACTGTGGCAGACCAGGGACCGGGTGGCCCGCGAGCGCGACATCTCCCCCGGCCGGATCCTCTCCGACGCCGCGATCGTGGCCGCCGCCCTGGCCATGCCGGTCAACCTGCAGGCGCTGCAGGCCCTGCCCGGCTTCGGCCCGCGGGTGCACCGCCGGGCGCTGGAGCAGTGGTTCGCCGCCCTGGACGCGGCCCGGGCCATCCCCGAGGCGCAGCTCCCGCCGCCGTCCGCCCCGCACGAGGGCCCGCCGCCGCCCCGCTCCTGGGCCGAGAAGGACCCGCTGGCGGCGGCCAGGCTGTCGGCCGCCCGCGCGGCCGTCGGCACGCTGGCCGAGTCGCTGAACCTGCCGCAGGAGAACCTGCTCTCGCCGGAACTGGTGCGCCGGGTCTCCTGGACCACGCCCGGCGACGGCGGCCCCGAGGCGGTCGGCACGGCGCTGCGCGGCCTCGGCGCCCGGGCCTGGCAGGTGGAACTGGCTGCCCCGGTGCTCTCCCACGCCTTCACCGAGGCCCGTGCCGCCGTGGCGGCGAACCGTACCCAGGCGCCCGGCAACTGAGCCGGGGACGTGACCCCGGCCACTCCTGGGGCCCCGGACCGGTCCGGTATGGGCAAGCTAGTTACTAGCGGGTAGCATCAGCGTTGTGTCGCCGCCGACGCAGGTCGCCTGCGGCTGCCCGCACCGGTCCAGCTGGGCCGCCACGTCATTTGGGCCCCCACTTGGGGACTTGGGAGGAGAGCCACCGTGCCTCGTACCGCGAGGGACGTCGTCTTCGTCGACGGCGTCCGCACCCCGTTCGGCAAGGCCGGACCGAAGGGCATCTACGCGGAGACGCGCGCCGACGATCTGGTGATCAAGGCGATCCGCGAGCTGCTGCGCCGCAACCCGAGCCTGGACCCCGCCCGCGTGGACGAGGTCGCCATCGCCGCCACCACCCAGATCGGCGACCAGGGGCTGACCCTGGGCCGCAGCGCCGCGCTGCTCGCGGGCCTGCCCAAGACGGTCCCCGGCTACTCCATCGACCGCATGTGCGCCGGCGCGATGACCGCCGCCACCTCGGTGGCCGGCGGCATCGCCTTCGGCGCCTACGACATCGCCATCGCCGGCGGCGTCGAGCACATGGGCCGGCACCCGATGGGCGAGGGCGTCGACCCCAACCCGCGCTTCCTGTCCGAGAAGGTCGTCGACGAGTCGGCGCTCTTCATGGGCATGACGGCGGAGAACCTGCACGACCGCTTCCCGCACCTGACCAAGGAGCGCTGCGACGCCTACGCCGTGCGCAGCCAGGACAAGGCCGCGAAGGCGTACGCCAACAACAAGATCCAGCCCGACCTGGTGCCGGTCGCCGTGCGCCGCACCAACGAGGCGGCCGGCGAGACCGGCTGGGGCCTGGCCACGGTCGACGAGCCGATGCGCCCGGGCACCACCCTGGAGATGCTGGCGGGCCTGAAGACCCCGTTCCGCCCGCACGGCCGGATCACGGCGGGCAACGCGGCCGGCCTGAACGACGGCGCGACGGCCTCGCTGATCGCCGCCGAGGACGTGGCCCGCGAGCTGGGCCTGCCGGTCAAGATGCGGATGGTCTCCTACGCCTTCGTCGGCGTGGAGCCCGAGGTGATGGGCATCGGCCCGGTCCCGGCGACCGAGAAGGCGCTGGCCAAGGCCGGTCTCGGCATCGCCGACATCGGCGCGTTCGAGATCAACGAGGCCTTCGCCATCCAGGTCCTCTCGATGCTGGACCACTTCGGCCTGGCGGACGACGACGAGCGGGTCAACCCGTACGGCGGCGCGATCGCCTACGGCCACCCGCTGGCGTCCTCCGGCGTCCGGCTGATGACCCAGCTGGCGCGGCGCTTCGAGGAGCGCCCCGACGTCCGCTACGGCCTGACCTCCATGTGCATCGGCATGGGCATGGGCGGAACGGTCATCTGGGAGAACCCGAACTTCGAAGGCGGCAAGTGATGAGCGACACCACCGCGCTGCTGAAGCGCGCTCACGAGCTGTTCCCGGACGAGGTCGTCACCTCGGCCCACGTCCGCCACCTGGACCTGCCGCTCGGCGCCGGCCGGCTGGCGCTGATCACCCTGGACAACGGCTTCGACCACACCAAGCCGACCACCTTCGGGCCCGGCTCGCTGGCCAAGCTGTCCGAGGCGCTGGACCAGGTCGAGGCCGAGGCCGCGGCGGGCTCCATCGCCGCCGTCGGCATCACCGGCAAGCCGTTCATCTTCGCGGTCGGCGCCGACCTCAAGGGCGTCGAGGTGCTCAAGGAGCACAGCGACGCGCTGGCCATCGGCAAGGGCGGCCACGACGTCTTCAAGCGGATCGCCGCGCTGCCGGTCCCCACCTTCACCTTCTACAACGGTGCGGCGATGGGCGGCGGCGTCGAGATCGGCCTGCACTGCGACTACCGCACCGTCAGCACCGGGGTCCCGGCGTTCTCGCTGCCCGAGTGCTTCCTCGGCCTGGTGCCCGGCTGGGGCGGCTGCACCATCCTGCCGAACCTGATCGGCCCGGCCAAGGCGATCTCGGTCATCATCGAGAACTCGCTGTCACAGAACCGTCAGCTCAAGGGCAAGCAGGTGTTCGACCTGGGCATCGCCGACGCGGTGTTCGCCCCGGCCGACTTCCTGGAGCAGTCGCTGCTCTGGGCCGCCACCGTGCTCAAGGGCGAGACCGTGGTGGAGCGGCCCGAGATCGACCGCGGCGAGGCCTGGGACGCCGCTGTGGCGCACGGGCGGGCCGTCGCCGACTCCAAGGTGCACGGCGCCGCTCCGGCCCCGTACCGGGCGCTGGACATCATCGCCGCGGCCAAGGACGGCGACTACCAGGCCGGCTTCGACGCCGAGGACGCGGCGCTGGCCGACCTGATCATGGGCGGCGAGCTGCGCAGCGGCATCTACGCCTTCAACCTGGTGCAGAAGCGCGGCAAGCGCCCGTTCGGCGCGCCGGACAAGTCGCTGGCCCGTCCGGTCACCAAGGTCGGCGTGGTCGGCGCGGGCCTGATGGCCTCGCAGCTGGCGCTGCTGTTCGTCCGTCAGCTCAAGGTGCCGGTGGTGCTCACCGACATCGACCAGGCGCGGGTCGACAAGGGCGTGGGCTACGTCCACGAGGAGATCGACAAGCTGCTCGGCAAGGGCAGGATCAACCAGGACACCGCCAACCGCTTCAAGGGCCTGGTCAGCGGCTCGCTCGACAAGGCCGCGGCGTTCGGCGACGCGGACTTCGTGATCGAGGCGGTGTTCGAGGAACTGGGCGTCAAGCAGCAGGTGTTCGCGGACGTCGAGGCCGTGGTCTCGCCGACCTGCATCCTGGCCACCAACACCTCCTCGCTGTCGGTCACCGAGATGGCCGCCAAGCTGGAGCACCCCGAGCGGGTCGTCGGCTTCCACTTCTTCAACCCGGTGGCGGTGCTGCCGCTGCTGGAGATCGTCCGCGGTGAGCGCACCGACGACGCCTCACTGGCCACCGCGTTCGGCGTGGCCAAGCAGCTGCGGAAGACCGGCGTGCTGGTCAAGGACGCTCCGGCGTTTGTGGTGAACCGGATCCTGACCCGCTTCATGGGCGAGATCCAGCACGTCATCGACGAGGGCACGCCGATCGACGTGGTCGAGAAGGGCGTGGAGCCGCTGGGGCTGCCGATGTCGCCGATCGTGCTGATCGAGCTGGTCGGCCCGGCCATCGCGCTGCATGTGTCGGAGACCCTCCACGCGGCCTTCCCTGAGCGGTTCTCGGTGTCCGAGAACCTGGCCCGGGTGGTCAAGGCCGGCAAGCGCGGGTTCTACAGCTGGGCGACGGGTCAGCAGGAGATCGACCCCGAGGTCGCGGCGCTGCTGCAGGTCGGCGACGTGGTGCTGACGCCGGAGCAGGTGCTGGACCGGGCGCTGACGGCGGTCGCCGAGGAGATCGCGCTGATGCTGGACGAGGGGGTGGTCGCCGAGGCTCAGGACATCGACCTGTGCCTGATCACCGGCGCGGGCTGGCCGTTCCACCTCGGCGGGATCACGCCGTACCTGGACCGCAGCGGCGTTTCGCTCCGCGTCAACGGGAAGCCGTTCCTGGCCCCGGGGATCGCCAGCGTTCCGGTGTAGCCGTCAGTTCTGAGCAGGGGCGCGGGGCTGCTGCGCGGCGATACGTGCACGTAAGTGCATGGCTTGTCGCGCAGTTCCCCGCGCCCCTGCTGTATTGCCTGGCTGAGGCCTCGCGGCAGGTGACCGCCTCAGGGGCGCGGGGAACTGCGCGGGCTAGGCTCGCAGCGCGTGGATGAGGCCGCCGGGGCCCTCGTCGCCCCGGGGTTCGGTGGTGATGGGGCGGCCGTAGGCCGCAGCGCGGTCACGGAGGGTGTGGGCCTCGGCGGCCCAGCCGTGTGCGGCCAGCCAGCCGATCGGGTCGTCGGGCATCTCCGACACCCACATCGACGCCGCCGTCCCCGCCGCGGCGTCCGCCGCGAAGCGGGAGACCACGCCGCGGGAGCCCAGGGTCAGGCCCATCCGGCTGCCCGGCGCGGACTGCTCGCCGATCAGTCCGATCAGCCGCTCCACCGCCTCCTCCGGCAGGTAGATGAGCAGGCCCTCGGCGATCCACACGGTCGGCTGCGAGCGGTCGTGGCCCGCGGCGGCCAGCGCCGCCGGCCAGTCCTCGCGCAGGTCCACGGTCACGGTGATCCGCTCGCAGCGCGGGACGGCCCGCTCCTGGCGCAGCACCGAGTCCTTGAACTCCAGCGGCTCGGCCGTGTCGACCTCGAACAGCCGGGTGCCCTCGGGCCAGTCCATCCGGAAGGCCCTGCTGTCCATCCCCGCACCGAGCAGGACGACCTGCCGGACACCGGCCGCAGCGGCCTGGTCCAGCAGGTCGTCCAGGAACTTCGTTCTGATGATGATCGAGAAGGCCACGCCCAGCCAGCGCCGCCGGGCGGCCTCGTCCAGGTCCGGCAGGGGCGATTCCGGCCCCAGCCCTCCCGCGGTGGCGAAGGCCAGCGCCAGCGGGTCCCGGAACAGCGGGTTCTCCCGTCCGGTCTCCAGCGCCCGCACCCGTGCCACACCGACAGCCGTCGCCCACACCCCGGACGGCTTCACCCGTCCCTGCGCTTCAGTCATACGGGCAGCCTAGCCAGCCCGCGGTCAGCTCGCGGAGGGGGTGGCCGAGGGGGTGGCGGTCGTGGCGGCGTCGATCACCAGCGAGAAGAGCTTCTCGGGCGTCAGCTGCGCCGAGCCGCCGATCACCGTCCGCGCCGTGTCCTGGCCGGTGGCCTGCATGGTCAGCACCGGCACGCTGCCCAGGTTCGCCGAGGCGAAGTCGCTGGTCGAGTCCTTGACCCAGACATTGTGCGCGCCGCTGTCGACGCAGTTGCGGAACACATCCGTGTCCAGCTTCTTGACCTGCTTGGACAGGGCGATCAGCTGCGCCTTGTCAGCGAAGGCGTCGGTGTCCGCCGAAGGCTGGTTGGCCAGCAGCACGGTCCGGTAGGCGCTGAAGTGCCCGGCGTCCTGGGCGCAGCCGAGCGCGTTGGCGGCGTTCAGCGACCCGGTGCCGCCCTTGGCCGCGTCCACGTCGGCCACCTCGCGGTACAGCAGCTTGACGGTGCCGGAGGCGAGCAGCCGGTCCATGGTCGGCCGGTAGGTCTGCTCGAAGGTGGCCGAGGCCGGGTCGCGCAGGTCCTCGTAGAGGGTCAGCGTGACCGGGGTGTGGCCGCTGACCGGCACGGCGAGGTGGCTCGGTCCTGTGCCCGAGGTCGGCGGGGTGAGCTTCTTGGCCGAGTGGTCCCTGACCACGGCGCCGACCGCGCCGGCTGCCGCGAAGACCACGACCACCATGGCCGCCGCACCTATCCAGCGCCGGGTGTGGGTGGCCTTCGGGGCCGTCCCGGCGGCTGCGGCGGTGTCCGTCCCTGAGGGGGCGTTCTTGGTCTTCTTGCCGACGGAGCGCTTCACTCGAAATCTCCTCAGGAATCCTGCTGCTGTGCCTGCGACAGAATGCCATGTTCCGGCAGGAGCTGCGGACCCGGGGTTCTTACTGTGCTTCGGCCGGACAGGCGCTACTGGTGCCGCAGCCGGTAGAACACGGCGGTGCCGTCGCTGCCGATCCTGATGTAGTGGGCCGCGAGCAGGGCCCGCATCGGCTGGATGTAGCGGGGCGAGTACGGTGCGTTGCCGGACTCGTCGACGATCACCACCGGCAGCCGCTTGGCCATCTCCTTGCCGAAGACCTTCCAGGAGTCGGAGACGCCCTGGTTCACGCCCACGCTGTCCGGTTCCCGCCCGCCGGCGAAGTTGGTCAGCAGCCCGGCGGTGAGGTAGCGGGTGGCCGGGGTCCGCCCGGAGAGCCAGTAGACCTCCGGGTTCATGCCCCAGACCAGCACCGTGTCCTGCGGCGCGGTCTCCTCGGAGACGTCGGTGGCCACCGAGACGGAGTGCTGCAGCGGCTGGTGCGGCCAGACGAAGCCGAGGCCGACGAAGACCGTGCCCGCCAGCGCGGTGTAGAGCAGGACCGGCCGCCAGTTCAGCGAGCCCCTGGCCACCGCGCCGACCCCGAGCAGCACCAGCGGCGGGACCAGCTGCAGGTAGTAGTGGCCGAAGAAGTGGAAGCCGGTGATCACGCCGAGGGCCGAGGCCGCGAGCCAGATCCACAGGTCGGCGTCCTCGCGGGCCCGGCGCCAGCGGCGGGCCAGCGGGACCAGCAGGCCGAGCGCGGCGGCGGCCAGGATCGCGGCGTTGCCGAGGGCCCGTTCCAGCATGGTCAGCCAGGCGCCGTCGAGCGAGGCGTAGTCGCTGCTCCCGGTGACCACCCAGAACAGGAAGTTCTTCACCCCGGTGGACAGCGCGATCACCAGCACCGGCAGCCCGAAGCCGAAGGCCAGCGCGGGCAGCGAGCCGCGGGCCGGCTGGCCGCCGTCCCTGCGGGCCTCCCGGCGGAGCATCCAGAGCACGGCGAGCAGCACCGCGCCGCCGGTCTGCTTGGTGAGCGCGGCGACCGCGGTGGCCGCGCCCGCCTGGGCCCAGCGGCGGTTCTGGGCGAACCAGAAGGCGGCTGCCGTGGCCGGCAGCATGAACACCTCGAAGGTGGCGGCCTGGGTGTCCTCCGGGGAGAGGCCGACCGAGACCAGCAGGTAGAGCACCCCGGCGGCGGCGCCGGCCCGGTTGCCCCAGCGCTGCCGGGCGATGGCCGCGAGCAGCACCGCGGTGCCGAGGTGCGCGCCGATGGCGAGCACCCGCAGCGGCCACAGCGAGGCTGAGCCGAACAGCCAGAACGCCCCCTCGTAGAGCCAAGGGAGCAGCGGGGGCTTGCGGTCCACCACGGTGTCGTAGAGCACGCCGCCGCCGGCCAGCATCCGGGCCTGGGTGGCGAGGTAGCCCTCGTCCGGGCTCCACACGGTACGGGCGAACGAGGGCAGGTGGGTGAGCACCGCCAGCGTGCCCAGCAGCGGGACCAGACGGGCCCAGTAGCCGGTGCGCAGCCGCTCGCGGGCGCGCGCCGCCAGCTCACCCAGCGTGGGCTGGGCCAGGGGCAGCGCGGCGGAGCTGCTGCCCATCCGGATCAGCGGCTCCCTGCGGTCTGACGGCTCGGTGGACACAGAGGTCACGCTACCCCGTGACCCCCGGCCCACGCAGGCGGGTTATCACCCGGCCCTGCCTGCGGCGGGAAACCGCAGCTCAGGGCCGGTGACGGGACTCAGAGCGCCAGGTCGCCGGCGCCCAGCTTGGCCACCAGGGCGGCCACCCGCTCGGCGATCGCGGGGGCGGTCAGCCCGATCTGCTCCAGGATCTGGTCGCGGCTGGCGTGGTCCAGGAACTCCTGCGGGATGCCGAAGTCCCGCAGCGGGACGTCCACCCCGGCGTCGCGCAGGGCCTGGGCGATGGTCGCGCCGACGCCGCCGACCCGGCCGTTGTCCTCGACCGTGACCACCACCCGGTGCTCGGAGGCCAGGCCGGGCAGCGCCGGGTCGACCGGCTTGACCCAGCGCGGGTCCACCACGGTGCTGCTGACGCCCTGGGCGGCGAGCAGCTCGGCCGCCTGCAGGCAGGTCGCGGCCATCGCGCCGACGGCCACCAGCAGCACGTCCGCGCGGACCGGTCCCACCGCCTCGCCGCTGTCGCGGAGCACGTCCATGCCGCCGATCCGTCCCACCGCGGGGATGGCCGGGCCGACGGTGCCCTTGGAGTAGCGGACCACGGTGGGGGCGTCCTCGACCGCGACGGCCTCCCGCAGCTGGGCCCTGAGCTGGTCGGCGTCGCGCGGGGCGGCCAGTCGCAGCCCGGGGACCACCTGCAGGATCGACATGTCCCACATGCCGTTGTGGCTGGCCCCGTCGGTACCGGTGACACCGGCCCGGTCCAGCACGAAGGTGACCCCGCACCTGTGCAGCGCCACATCCATCAGCACCTGGTCGAAGGCCCGGTTCAGGAAGGTCGCGTACACCGCGACGACCGGATGCAGCCCGCCGGTGGCCAGGCCGGCCGCGCTGACCGCGGCGTGCTGCTCGGCGATGCCGACGTCGAAGATCCGGTCGGGGAACTCCTTGGCGAACGGGGCCAGGCCGACCGGGTGCAGCATGGCCGCGGTGATGGCGACCAGGTCGCGGCGCTCGCGGCCGAGGGCCACCATCTCCTCGCCGAAGACCGAGGTCCAGTCCTGGCCGGCGGCCTTGCCATCAGGTCGCAGCACCGGCAGGCCGGTGTCGGGGTGGATCACTCCCACGGCGTGGAAGCGGTCCTCCTCGTTCTGCTCGGCGGCGCGGTAGCCGCGGCCCTTCTGGGTCAGGCAGTGCACGATGACCGGGCCGCCGAAGCCCTTGGCCCGCTTCAGCGCGGACTCCAGCGCCTGCTCGTCGTGGCCGTCGATCGGGCCGATGTACTTGAGGCCGAGGTCCTCGAACATGCCCTGCGGGGCGATGAAGTCCTTGAGGCCCTTCTTGGCGCCGTGCAGGGTCTCGAAGATCTGCTGGCCGACCACCGGGGTGCGCTGCAGCGAGGCCTTGCCCCAGGAGAGGAAGCGCTCGTAGCCCTGGGTGGTGCGCAGGGTGGCCAGGTGGTTCGCCATACCGCCGATGGTGGGCGAGTAGGAGCGCTCGTTGTCGTTGACCACGATGATCAGCGGGCGGTCCTGGGCCTCGGCGATGTTGTTCAGCGCCTCCCAGGCCATGCCGCCGGTGAGCGCGCCGTCGCCGATCACCGCGACCACGTGGCGGTCCTCGTGCCCGTGCAGCTCGTTGGCCTTGGCCAGGCCGTCGGCGTAGCCGAGCACGGTGGAGGCGTGCGAGTTCTCGATCACGTCGTGGTCGGACTCGGCCCGGGACGGGTAGCCGGACAGGCCGCCCCTGACCCGGAGCTGCGAGAAGTCCTGGCGGCCGGTGAGCAGCTTGTGCACATAGCTCTGGTGGCCGGTGTCGAAGAGGATCCGGTCCTTCGGGGAGTCGAACACCCGGTGCAGCGCGAGGGTGAGCTCGACCACGCCGAGGTTGGGACCGAGGTGGCCGCCCGTCTTGGACACCTCCTCGACCAGGAATCCCCTGATCTCCTCGGCCAGCACAGTGAGCTGGCCTGGGGTGAGCGGGTCCAGGTCGCGGGGTCCCCGGATGCGGGTCAGCAGGGCCACCCGTTCCTCCTTCGTAGTTGACTCCGTCTTTGAGCCAGGAGAGCTGAGTCTAGGACATACGACTGCCCGGCACCGGAGCGGTACGGTGCCGGGCAGTCGGTTTTTCCACCGGCCCGGCCGGGGCGGACCTCCCCCTCGGAGGTCCGGCCCGGCCGTCACGGCCGGAGGTTCGGTGCACGAACGCGGTGCGGGTCGGACGCCGGGTCAGGCGCGGCCGGCCGACTTCTGGGTGCGGCGCGCCAGCGAGTCGACGATCACGGCGGCGAGGAGCACCGCACCCATGATCATGTAGTTGGCGTCCTGGGTCAGGCCCAGCAGGTTCAGGCCGTACTGGATGGACTCGATCACCAGCACACCGAGCAGGGCGGACCAGACCCGGCCCCGGCCGCCGAAGAGGCTGGTGCCACCGATGACCGCGGCCGCGATGGCCATCATCAGGTTGTTGGGGTCGGCGCCGCCCTGGCCGGCCGCGTTGGTGGTACCGGCGATCGCCATGCCGGCCAGCGCAGCGAAGGCACCGGAGATCGCGAAGACCGAGATCCGGATCGCGGCGACGTTGATACCGGCGCGACGGCTGGCCTCGATGTTTCCGCCGACCGCGAAGACCTTGCGGCCGTAGGAGGTACGGCGGAGCACGAAGTCGGTGATGATCAGCAGCGCCAGGAACAGCACCGTGGCGTCCGGGATGCCCCGGTCCTGGTTCAGGATGTAGGCGATGCCGAAGGCGCCGACCGCCAGCAGGCCGACCCGCAGGCCGATCTCACTGGTGGGGCGGAACGGGACGCCGGCCTTGCGGCGGCGGCCCTGCTCGATGATGTTGCCGATCAGCATGGAAGCCACACCGAGCGCCGCCAGGATGTACGCCCCGGCGATGTCGCCGTTCAGGAAGAACGAGCTGCCCTGCAGGTAGTGGTTCAGCCCGGTGTCGGGCAGGTTGATGGTGCCGGTGGTGCCGAGCAGCCAGAGCATGACGCCCTGCCAGCCCAGGAAGCCGGCCAGGGTGACCACGAAGGCCGGGACGCCGAGCTTGGCGAAGACCGTGCCCTGCAGCGCGCCGATCACGGCCCCGGTGAGCAGGGTGACCAGCACGGCCACCCATGGGTTGATCCCGTGGTTGACCGCGAGCACCGCGAAGACCGCGGCGGACAGGCCGCTGAGCGAGCCGACCGAGAGGTCGATCTCGCCGAGCAGCAGCACGAAGACCAGGCCGACGGAGAGCAGGCCGATGCCGACCCCGTAGTAGGCCACGTAGGTGGCGGTGCTGGCCTTGAGGTAGGTGCTGTCGTTGAGGCTGAAGGCGAGCCAGATGATGATCAGGCCGATGACGACCGGCAGCGAGCCGAGCTCGCCGCCGCGCACCTTGCGCTTGAACTCGGTGGCGTAGCCCTTGAAGCCCTCTTCGCGGACCAGCAGGCGCGGGTCGATGGCGGGGGCCACCGCGGGCGCGGGAGTGTCGATGCTGTGCTTGCTCACTGGGTGGCCTCCGCCGTACGTGCCTGGCGTCGGGTCACCGCGTTCTCGGTGGCACCGGTGATCGCGGCGATGATGGTTTCCTGGGTGCTCTGCTGGACCGTGAACGTCCCGTTGTTGCTGCCGAGGCGCAGCACCGCGACGGTGTCCGCGACGGCGCGCACATCGGCCATGTTGTGGCTGATCAGGATGACGGCGAGGCCGCGCTCGCGGAGCCGCTCGACCAGGTCGAGGACCTGGGCGGTCTGCTCGACGCCGAGGGCCGCGGTGGGCTCGTCGAGGATGACGACCTTGGGGTCGCCGATCAGGGAGCGGGCGATGGCCACCACCTGACGCTGGCCGCCGGAGAGGCTGGCGACCGGGATGCGGACGCTGGGGATGCGGATGGAGAGGGTGCTGAGCAGCTCCCGCGCCTTCTGCTCCATGCTGACCTCGTCCAGGGTGCCGCGGTGCATCAGCTCGCGTCCCAGGAAGAGGTTGGCGACGACGTCCAGGTTGTCGCAGAGCGCCAGGTCCTGGTAGACGGTCGCGATGCCGAGGTGCTGGGCGTCCTGCGGGCGGGTGATGCTGACCGGCTGGCCCTCCCACTCGATGACACCGTCATCGATGGGGTGGACGCCGGCGATCGTCTTGACCAGGGTCGACTTTCCCGCGCCGTTGTCGCCGACCAGCGCGACCACCTCGCCGGCGTGGACCTCGAGCTCGACATCGGACAGCGCCTGGACGGCGCCGAACCGCTTGGAGACCCCGCGCAACGCCAGTACGGGTGCGCTTGTCACGTGAACCAACTCCTTAACCACCCGGTGCCTCGGGTGGGTTGCCGCGCCGTCCCGGGCGCAGACTCGTGCGGGTAAAGATGAAGATGCTGCTGCAGCCGTGTGGGACGGCACAGATGACTTCCCTACGGGGCGGGGACCACGGCTCGATCAGCAGTCATGGTCCCGCGCCGCGCCCCGCGCGGGAATCCCTCCGGCTGTGTTCCGGAACAGATACCCGGCGCGGGGCGAACCGAAGCGGCCCGGCCTGATGGGGCCGGGCCGCTTCGAGGACTACTTGATGCCGGCCGCGGTGCAGGCGGCGGCGAAGTCCGCGGTGCAGATCTGCGCGACGGTGTAGAACTTGTCCGCGACGATCGTCGACTCGACGTTGGCCTTGGTGATCAGGACCGGCGTCAGCAGCTGCGACGGGACGCTGTCACCCGAGGCGTTGGTCTTGGTGGCGGTCGCGACGGAGGAGATGTCGGTCCCGTTCAGCAGGTCCACCGCAAGGGTGCCGGCCGCGTCGGCCTCGGGGGCGTAGGCCTTGTAGATGGTGTAGGCCTGGGTGCCCGCGATGATCCGCTGCACGGCGTCCAGCTGAGCGTCCTGGCCACCGATCGGCAGCTTCTCCAGGCCCGCGGTCTTCATCGAGGAGATGATACCGACGGCCATGCCGTCGTTGGCCGAGTAGAAGCCGACGATGTTCTTGGCACCGACCGCGGCGATACCGGCGGTCGCCTTCTGCGCCGCGACGTCGGGCTTCCACAGGCCCGAGGCGTCGTAGCCGACGGTGAGCTTGCCGGCGATGGCCTCGGTGAAGCCCTTCTTGAAGTCCGCGGCGTTCGGGTCGGCCGAGTCGCCGTCGATCTCGACGATCTTGGCGGTCGGGGTGGCCTTGGAGCCGAGGGCGTCCAGCAGGCCCTGGCCCTGCAGCTTGCCGACAGCCTCGTTGTCGAAGGAGACGTAGGCCGAGACCGGGCCGCTGGCGAGGCGGTCGTAGGCGACGACCTTGATGCCCTTGTCCTTGGCGGCCTGCACCGAGGACTTGATCTGGGCGGAGTCGACCGCGTCGATGATCAGGACCTTCGCGCCCTGGTTGATCGCGGTGGTGACCTGCTGGGCCTGGGTCGCGGCCTGGCCGTTGGCGTTGTAGTACTTCACGACCGCGCTGGGCGCCAGCGCCTTGATCTTGGCCTCGATCAGCGGCTTGTCGAACTGCTCGTACCGGGTGGTGGTCGTCTCCGGCAGGAGCAGGCCGATGACCTGCGAGCCGCCGGCCGAGGACGAGGCCGAGGCGGAAGAGGAAGAGCTGCTGCTGCCGGCCTTGCCGCAAGCAGCCATACCGAGCGCCATCGAGATCGCAGCGGTCGCGACCACGGTACGGCGAAGAGAAGTGTTCATCTTGGGGGTGCCTCCCTGACGCGGTCGCCACTTTGCGACCGAGGTGTCACGGAGTCAACATCGCAGGTGAGGCTGACGTCAATAAGTAAATCCTCAACACCCCGAATCCGAACCTTTTCGTTATCTTCCTGAAGGCACGACTGCAACCGAACGTCCGGAGTCCCTACCCTCAGTGCTCGACAATGCCCCAGAGTCACCCATCTCGGACATCACCAGCGCCAAGGCTCCAAGCACCTCGGCCCGGCCGCCCAGGGTGCCCGGGACCACCGACAACTGCCGCGCGGCGCTGGGGATGGCGTACCGGGCCACCGACTCCCGGATCGGGTCCAGGACCAGGTCTCCCGCCTCGGCCAGATCGCCGCCGAGGATCACCCGGCGCGGGTTCAGCAGGTTGCAGAGATTGGCCACGCCGGTGCCGATCTGCCGCCCCACGTCGGCCAGCACCCGCCGGCAGCCGAGGTCCCCGCGCTGGGCCAGCTGGACCACCCGGGACAGCGTCAGATCGGTCCCGTGGCTGCTTGCGAGCAGGTTCAGGACGTGGCGAGACCCGACGAAGGTCTCCAGGCAGCCGCGGTTGCCGCAGCGGCACACCGGGCCGGACTCGTCCAGGGTGATGTGTCCGATCTCACCGGCCGTGCCGCCGGGCCCGCGGTAGATCTGACCGGAGATCACCAGACCGGCCCCGACACCGCTGGCGACCTTGATGTACGCGAGGTCGGACAGGCCGCGGCCGGCCCCCCAGACCAGCTCGCCGAGGGCGCCCAGGTTGGCGTCGTTGTCGACGTAGACGGGCATCCCCAGCCGGCTGGAGAGCTCCCGCCCGGGGGCGATGCCGGTCCAGCCGGGGAGGATCGCGGTGGAGCCCAGCGCGCCGGTCTCCCCGTCGATCGGCCCGGGGACGCCGAGGCCGACGCCGATCACCTTGTCGGTGCGGAAGCCGGTCTGCTCCAGCAGCCGGGCCACCAGCGTCTCGGCCCGGCCGAAGCCCTGGTCCGCCGAGGCGTCGGTGTCTATCGGCTCGCTCTCCTCGGCCAGCACCCGGTGCGCCAGGTTGCCGACCGCGACCCTGAGGTGGGAGTGTCCGAAGTCGACGCCCACCACGATCCCGGCGTCGGCGCTGAGCGAGACGCTGCGGGCCCGTCGGCCGCCGGAGGAGGTCGGGGTGACCACCACCGTGCCGACCTCTTTGAGCTCCCGGACGATGTTCGACACCGTCGCGGCGGAGAGTCCGGTGGTCCTGGCGATCTCCGCCTGGGTGAGCGACCCGGCCATCCGGACCGCTCTGAGCACCCGCTCCAGGTTGGCTCGATGAAGCGAGGACTGTGATCCTGGCGTGTCCGCGGACATGTTCCACCCTCCCGAGTCCTGGCAACCCGACCGTCCACCAGGGCTCCGCCGCGTCGTTGCGGCCAAGCTCAGTACAACTTGTGAAGCCTAAGCTCAACCAATAGGGCCCAGTCCCGTCAAGACTGAAGACTGATTGTTGCGAAACCTATGCCGCAGACGGGGATGAATCGGACGGCTCAGCGCGCTCCCCGGTGCGCGGCGATCCGGTCCCGGTACCAGCCGTAGGAGGCCTTGGGGGTGCGGACCTGGGTCTCGAAGTCCACATGGACCAGTCCGAAGCGCTGGTGGTACCCCTCGGCCCACTCGAAGTTGTCCAGCAGTGACCAGGTGAAGTAACCGCGGACGTCCACCCCCTGCGCGACGGCCGCGGCGACGGCGTCGATGTGCGCGTCGAGGTAGTCGATCCGGTCCTGGTCCCTGATCTCGCCGTCGACCGGGCGGTCCGGCTGGGAGCAGCCGTTCTCGGTGATCCACACCGGTGGCAGGGCGTCGCCGTAGCGCTGCCTCATCTGCAGCAGCAGCTCGGTCAGCCCGTCCGGGACCACCGGCCAGCCGAAGCCGGTGCGGGCGTACCCGGGGCCGGGCTCGGCCAGGTCGAACGGCAGGATGCCTGCGGAAGGGGCTGCGGGGCCGGCCGGGGCCGTCGGGGCGGCTGGGGCGACCACCCAGGTGGGGTTGTAGTAGTTCAGGCCGAGGCCGTCCAGCGGGGCGGCGATGGCCGCCAGGTCGCCGTCCCTGACCAGGCCGCCCCAGGTCGGCTCGGGCGCGCCGTAGCCGGAGAGGTCCGGGTAGCTCCCGAGCAGCAGCGGGTCGTTGAACAGCCGGTTGTGCAGGATGTCGTAAGCCTCGACGGCGGCCAGGTCCTCGGCCGAGCGCCCGCCGGGGCGGACCGGCGAGCAGTTGTTGGCGATCATCACCTGCGCGGCGCCGTGGGCCCGCAGCGCGGCGGTGGCCAGGCCGTGCCCGAGCAGCTGGTGGTGCGCCACCGGCAGGGCGTCCAGCAGCAGTGCCCGGCCGGGGGCGTGGATGCCGAAGGCGTAGCCGTAGGCCATGTGCACAAAGGGCTCGTTCAGGGTGATCCAGCGGGTCACCCGGTCGCCGAGCCGGTCGGCGGCGACGGCCGCGTACTCCGCGAAGCGGTGGGCGGTGTCGCGGTTCAGCCAGCCATCTGCGTCTTCGAGGGCCTGCGGGAGGTCCCAGTGGAACAGGGTGGGGACGGGGGCGATCCCGTTCGCGAGCAGCTCGTCCACCAGCCGGTCGTAGAAGTCCAGGCCGGCCTGGTTCACCGGGCCCGAGCCGGTGGGCAGGATCCGGGGCCAGGAGAGCGAGAAGCGGTAGGCGTCCAGGCCGAGGCCGCGCATCAGCGCGACGTCCTCGCGGTAGCGGTGGTAGTGGTCGCAGGCGGTGTGGCCGGTGTGGCCGTCGCGGACCGCGCCGGGGCGGGCGGTGAAGGTGTCCCAGATCGAGGGCCCCTTGCCGTCCTCGGCGGCGGCGCCCTCGATCTGGTAGGCCGCGGTGGACGCGCCCCAGCTGAACCCGGGCGGCAGCGGCGTGGTCGGCGTCGGAGTCGGCTTCGGCGTCGGCTCGGCCATCGGTGAGTACTCCAGTCGCTGCTCGCCCATTAATATGAGCAATGCTCGCGTTATCTGCTCGCCAACGCAACAACCGATCCGGCAGAGTAGGCCCATGCACACCGCAGTACGCCGTCGCCCGGTCCAACGCCGCAGCCTGGAGCGCTTCGAACGGATCCTCGACTCCTGCGGGGAACTCCTGGACGAGGTCGGCTACACCGGCCTCACCACCAAGGAGGTCGCCCGCCGGGCCCAGGTGCCGATCGGCACGCTCTACCAGTTCTTCCCCGGGATCGAGGGGCTGCTCGGCGCGCTGGCCCAGCGCAACCTGGAGCACTTCACCGAGCGGCTGTCCGGCCGGGTCGAGGCCGAACGCCCGGTCGACGTCGGCGCGCTGGTCGACCTCGCGGTCGACGAGTACGTGCTGATGCACCGGGCCACCCCCGGCTTCGGGGTGGTCGACTTCGGCGCGGTCGGCTGGGAGGACGCCGAAAGCACCCACATGCTGGACGCGGTGCTCGACAACAACACCGCTGTCGCGGACCGGCTCTGGACCTTCGCCGCCGACCTGCTCACCGACTCCTCCGGGCCCGATCCGCGGCTCGCCCTGCGGATCGCGCTGGAGTGCGCCGACGCCGTCCTGCGGCTCGCCTTCCGCACCGACCCGGACGGCGACCCGGTGCTGGTCGCCGAGTGCAAGCGGCTGCTGCGCGGCTATCTGGCCCCGTCCGGCTGACCGCGCACAGCCGACCGCGCACGCGCCGACGCCCGCCGCGAGGGGCGCGGCGGGCGTCGGCGTCGGGCTGGGTCACGCGGTGTCACGGGGCAGGCTAGAAGCCGGTGTTGAGGCCCTTGTCCAGGGCGGCGACCTCGTCGCCGGTGGCGGTGTCGTTGTCCAGGGACCAGGCCATCACGCCGCCGAGCCCGAGGTCGCGGGCGTAGGCGCCCTTGTCGCGGAGCACCTGCGGGGTGTCGTAGGTGTAGAAGGACTGGGTGGCGGCGTCGTACTTGGTGGTGGCGCCGGTGGTCCGGTCGAAGTGGACCGTGCCCGGGGTGCCCACCAGCACGTTGTACGGGATGCTGCCGAGGGTGCCGGTGGCGGGCTGGTACAGGCCGTTGTTCGTCGGGCCCACCCCGCTCCAGCCGTAGCCGTACAGCGGCGTGCCGAGGACGATCTTCTTCGCCGGGACGCCGTGCTTCAGGTAGTCGTACAGCACGCCGTCGACGTTGTAGTTCAGGTCCGCGGCCTTGGCCGGGTCCTTGGGGTCGCCGTGCAGGTTGGCCGCGTTGTTGGTCGGGCCGGTGGTCTCCCAGTTGCCGTGGAAGTCGTAGGCCATCACATTGAACCAGTCCACCGCCTTTGCGGCCTTGGACAGTTCGAGCTGGGCGATCTTCGGCCGGCCGGCCGAGGTGTCCGCGGTGAGCAGGTAGTGCTTGTGGGTCTGCTTGCCCAGCGCGTCCAGCTGCTTGCGGAACTCCTGGAGCAGCAGCGTGTAGTTGTGGCCGTCCTGCGGGCTGACCTGGTTGCCGTCCGCGCCGCCGCCGCCCGGGTACTCCCAGTCGATGTCGATGCCGTCGAAGATCCCGGCCGCCGCGCCCTGGCCGCCGTTGACGCCGTCCAGCACGGGCAGGTCGCCCTTGATGAACTGGTCGATGCAGGAGGAGACCAGCTTCTGCCGGGAGGCCGGGGTGGCCGCCGCGCTGGAGAAGTAGGTGGACCAGGTCCACCCGCCCAGGGTGATGATCGGGTGCAGCTGCGGGTACTTCGCCTTCAGCTCGCGGAGCTGGTTGAAGTTGCCCTTGAGCGGCTGGTCGGCGGTGTCGGCAACGCCGTTGACGGCCTCGTCGGCGCCGACCGGGCGCTGGTAGTCGGCCCAGGCGTCGCCCTGGCCGGCCGCGTTGGCCTCGAAGCAGGTGCCGTCCGCGCCGACGTTGCCGAAGGCGTAGTTGAGGGTGGTGAGCTTGGCGGCCTGGCCGCTGGTGTCGACCTTCTTGGCGGAGAAGCCGCTGTAGATCGACCACTGGGTGAAGAAGCCGACCCGCTGGCCGACCAGCGGGCGGGCGGAGTGGCCGGGGAGGCCGTGTGCGGAGGCGCTCGGGCCCGCGGCGAGAACCGTGCCGGTGGCGAGCGCGAGGACGGAGATCAGCCCGGTGGCCTTACGGCCGGAAACGGACGAACGCATGAGCGACCCTCTCGGGGGGTGAGCAGCGCAAAATTGGTCTGGACCAGGTGAAGAACAGGTATAGGCCAATTGCGCCACTCAGCACAAGAGGTGAATAGGAAACAGCTGTGCCCCCGATTCGGGGGCACAGCTGTTTTGGTGTCTCCTGGAGAACTACTTGGCGATCAGCGACCGCAGCACGTACTGCAGGATGCCGCCGTTGCGGTAGTAGTCCGCCTCACCGGGGGTGTCGATCCGCACCTTGGCGTCGAACTCCACGTCACCCGCCTTGACCTTCACGGTCTCCGGGATGCCGCCGTCGTTCAGCGCGGTCACGCCGGTGATGGAGAAGGTCTCCTCGCCGGTCAGGCCCAGCGAGTCGGCGCTGGCGCCCTCCGGGAACTGCAGCGGGAGCACGCCCATGCCGATCAGGTTGGAGCGGTGGATCCGCTCGTAGGACTCGGCGACGACGGCCTTGACGCCCAGCAGCGCCGTGCCCTTCGCGGCCCAGTCGCGGGAGGAGCCGGAGCCGTACTCCTTACCGGCCAGGATCACCAGCGGGGTGCCCGCCGCCTGGTAGTTCTGCGCGGCGTCGTAGATGAACGACACCGGCGCGTCGGCCTGGCTGAAGTCGCGGGTGTACCCGCCCTCGGTCCCCGGCGCGATCTGGTTGCGCAGGCGGATGTTGGCGAACGTTCCGCGGATCATCACCTCGTGGTTGCCGCGGCGCGAGCCGTACGAGTTGAAGTCGCGCTTCTCCACGCCGTGCTCGGTGAGGTACTGCGCCGCCGGGGTGCCCGGCTTGATGTTGCCGGCCGGGGAGATGTGGTCGGTGGTGACCGAGTCGCCCAGCTTGGCCAGCACCCGGGCGCCGGCGAAGTCCACCACCGGGCTCGGCTCGTGCGCCATGCCCTCGAAGTACGGGGGCTTCCGGACGTAGGTGGACTCGCTGTCCCACTCGAAGGTGTTGCCGGTGGGGATCGGCAGCGACTGCCAGCGCTGGTCGCCGGCGAAGACGTCCGCGTAGTCCTTGGTGAACATGTCCTGGTCGATCGACGAGGCCACGACCTCGGCGATCTCCTGCTCCGACGGCCAGATGTCGGCCAGGTAGACCGGCTTGCCCTCGGCGTCGGTGCCCAGCGCGTCGCGGGTGATGTCGACGTTCATGTTGCCGGCGATGGCGTAGGCGACCACCAGCGGCGGCGAGGCCAGGTAGTTCATCTTGACGTCGGGGTTGATCCGGCCCTCGAAGTTGCGGTTGCCGGAGAGCACCGAGACCGCGGCCAGGTCGTGCTCGTTGATCGCGGCCGAGACCTCCTCGATCAGCGGGCCGGAGTTGCCGATGCAGGTGACGCAGCCGTAGCCGACCAGGTCGAAGCCCAGCTTCTCCATGTAGGGGATCAGGCCGGCCTTCTCGTAGTAGTCCATGACGACCTTGGACCCGGGGGCCAGGGTGGTCTTGACCCAGGGCTTGGCGTGCAGGCCCCGCTCCACGGCCTTCTTGGCGAGCAGGGCCGCGCCCAGCATCACCGAGGGGTTGGAGGTGTTGGTGCAGGAGGTGATCGAGGCGATCACCACCGCGCCGTTGTCGATCTCGTAGGTCGAACCGTCGGCCGCGGTGACCAGCGTCGGCTGGTGGAAGCCGTTGGTGACGGCCGGGGAGTCGGAGGCCGGGAAGGACTCCTTGCCGGACTCGTCGTCCACCGCGATGTAGTCGCGCACCGCGTGGCGGAAGCGCTCGGCGGCCTCGGCCAGGATCACCCGGTCCTGCGGGCGCTTCGGCCCAGCGATGGACGGGACCACGGTGGCCAGGTCCAGCTCGATGTACTCGGAGTAGACCGGCTCGACCTCGGGGTCGTGCCACAGGCCCTGGGCCTTGGCGTACGCCTCGACCAGGGCGAGCTGCTGCTCGCTGCGGCCGGTCAGCTTGAGGTAGGTGATGGTCTCGGCGTCGATCGGGAAGATGGCGCAGGTGGAGCCGAACTCCGGCGACATGTTGCCGATGGTGGCCCGGTTCGCCAGCGGGATCGAGCTGACGCCCGCCCCGTAGAACTCGACGAACTTGCCGACCACGCCGTGCTTGCGCAGCATCTCGGTGATGGTCAGCACCAGGTCGGTGGCGGTGGCCCCGGCCGGCAGCGCGCCGTTCAGCTTGAAGCCGACCACGCGCGGGATCAGCATCGAGACCGGCTGGCCCAGCATCGCGGCCTCGGCCTCGATGCCGCCGACGCCCCAGCCCAGCACGCCCAGGCCGTTGACCATGGTGGTGTGCGAGTCGGTGCCGACACAGGTGTCGGGGTAGGCCTGGCCGTTGCGGACCATGACCGTGCGGGCCAGGTGCTCGATGTTGACCTGGTGCACGATGCCCGTGCCCGGCGGGACGACCTTGAACTCGTCGAACGCGGTCTGGCCCCAGCGCAGGAACTGGTAGCGCTCGCGGTTGCGGCCGTACTCGATCTCGACGTTCTGCGAGAAGGAGTCCCTGGTGCCGAACTTGTCGGCGATGACCGAGTGGTCGATGACCAGCTCGGCCGGGGCCAGCGGGTTGATCTTCGCCGGGTCGCCGCCCAGTTCCTTGACGGCCTCACGCATGGTCGCCAGGTCGACGACGCAGGGGACGCCGGTGAAGTCCTGCATGATCACGCGGGCGGGCGTGAACTGGATCTCCTGGTTGGGCTGCGCGGTGGCGTCCCATCCACCCAGCGCCCGGATGTGGTCGGCGGTGATGTTCGCGCCGTCCTCCGTGCGGAGCAGGTTCTCCAGGAGCACCTTCAGGCTGTAGGGGAGGCGCGCGGCGCCCTCGACCTTGTCCAGCTTGAAGATCTCATACGACTCGTCGCCCACCTGCAGCGAGCTGCGGGCGTCGAAGCTGTTGGCGGACACGACTGTCTCCCTGAGTGTCTTACCGAGGATATCTTGATGTCGAGATAACCATAGTGCATGCCGCTCCCCGACGCGCGACCGCTGTCATCCAATCGAGGCGTTTACCCAGCGAAACCATTCGTTCCACCCTCCGTCTCAGTGAACCTAGTCGTGCGGGTGATCACACTGGGGGTCTGGGCGGCTGTACCGGTTGGGGTGGATCTTGCAGAGCCGTACATCGAGCTGTCGTACGTGGACGCGGTACACGAGCCGCAACGCCGTCCACTGCTGGATTGCGTGACGGCCCGGTTCGAGGACGTGGGGCCGGTGCGGCCGTTTCGCTGGTCTCGTGGTGAGCGTCACTTCGCGGGCTGGTACCTGGGCAGCAACGACCGGGCAGCACGTCGGCTTCGAGTCCTGGCTGGAGCGCGACCGGCTTCTGCTCCTGGACTTCGATCTGAGGGTGGCCGGGATCGCCTCGCAACCTTTCTGGCTGCACTGGCATGTCGGCCAGCGGGAGCGCCGACCACGCCCCGGACTACTTCGTACGCCGCGTGGACGGCTCGGCAGTGGTGATCGATGTCCGCGCGGACGAGCGGATCGAGCCGAAGGACATGGAGGCGTTCGAGGCAACGCGGATGGCTTGTGCTCAGGCGGAGTGGGGGTTAGAGCGGGCCGGAACGCCGAAGGCGGCGCTGATGGCGAGTGCTCGGTGGCTGTCGCGCTACCGGCATCCACGATGCCTGGACCGCACGGCTGCGAACCGCCTGCGGGAGGTTTTCGCGAACCCGGGGCCGCTGCTGTCGGGGGCCGACGCGGCGGGTGACCGGCTCGCGACACTGCCCGCGCTGTTCCATCTGCTCTGGCGCCAGGAACTGGTCGCCGAGGATCTGTCGATCCATCTGACGGGCCCACGCACGATCGTGGGCGTGGTCGGGAGGGATGCTCGATGAGCGGGAAAGGGCGGCTCGCAGAGTTCCCCGGGACGGCGGCTGAACAGGAATTTTGGTGGGAGGGCCACATCTTGGAGGTGCTGCACGGGCTGCCGCTGGGGCCGTCGGATGAGACAGTGCCTCGGCCTGAGTTCGACCCCGGGCAGCACTCGTTGGCTGAGCGCGAGCGGTCCAAGGCGGCCGCGTTGACGGCGGCCAGGCACAAGGTGACAGCCAGCGGGATCAAGCAGCGGCGCCAGCGCTACCAGCGTGACGGCCTGGTCGGACTGGCCGACGGCCGGTCGGCCAAGCAGATGCCAGCCTTCGGCAAGGTCGATGCGGCAGTGGCGGGGGGCGATGCGGCAGGCGATCGACTTGACGGCCGAGGACTCCTTGAAGACGATCGGATTCCTCGCCTGGCGGACCAAGGAGATCCTGGTCGGCCGTGAGGACGCCGCAGGTGTTAAGGGCCCTTCCCGGGCCACTCTGTACTGGCTCTACAGCAAGCTGGCGATGGGCACGCACACGCCGGTCGGTCAAGGCACGGCCGTCCGGCCCGTTCGGGGAAATTCCGACCAGTGCGCCGGGCGAGCTGATGCAGATCGACTCGATCCCGCTGGATGTGCTGGTGCGGCCGGACGACGGGATCGCGGAGAAGTTCAAGCTGACGGCGATGGTCGAAATCGTGACGAGGTCGATCACGGCGGCAGTGCTGCGGCTGCCAACTACCAAGGCCGCGGACGCTTCCGCGCTACTGGCCCGCAACGTCACCCCGGAGGCGATGCGGCCCGGCTGGTCAGAGGCCCTGCGGATGTCCCGTGTTCGAGCGCGGCCCGCTCGGCGGGCTCCAGTTCGGCAGTGCGGAGGAAGTCGGCGACCTTGCCCGGCATGTCGAGCGTGACCGGCAGCTCCGGGGCGGGCGCGTCCTCCTCGATGGCGGTGTGGTCGGGCAGGAGGTCAGCGACGACGGTTCGGATCGCGCCGCGCCTGACCCGGTGGTCTCGGGCGAGGGCCGCGATGGAGTGGCCTTCCAGGTACGAGGTGCGTACGTCGGCGGTCTTCGCGGCCGCCACGGCGGGCGGCGCACGCAGGCCTGGCTGTCCAGCAAGAGATGACCCCCACCGCTGAGCGGTGGGGGTCATCTCTGTGCTCTCTTCGTGCGTTACCGGGAAGCCCTGCGCGAGGCGGCTCGCCGGGGCGTGCCGAGCGTGGGGAGCCGCTTGGTGTCGAGGGGCCGCAGGACCGTTCCGATCCGGCCCTCGATCCTGCGCACGAGGTCTTCCTCGGTGTCCGGGGCCAGCGGGACCACCATCAGGCGGGTCCACCGAGCGGCGCGTCCGCGCAGTACGTGCTCGTGGACGCGGTCACCGACCGACCCCTCGCGGATCGCGCTCCCGGTGTAGCGGATTACGTTCTCAAAGTCGGCGGCGATGTAGACGCCCGTCGAGAACTCTTTCCAAGCCCCACCCTCGGTGATCTGCAGGACCGTCGAGGCAGCCGGAACGCGCCGCAGCAGCGCGGAGCCGGCGAGATCGCACGCGGTGCCGTAGTTCTCCGGGGTCAGCGTGTACGCGGAGCGCTTCATCGGGCGTCACTGATCTCGTCCAGGTCAGCCCGCATCCGGTCGGCTCGGCGGCGCGCGCCTCGCCACTCCGAGACGAGGTCAGTGATCTCGACGAGCGTGTCCCGCACGTTGGAGTTGCTGAATCCCAACGTGTCCACCAGCGCCACGCCATCCTCGCCGGTCACGTTGCCGACCCTCTGGGCCGCGGAGAGCAGGTCGTCGATGCGCTCCTGGAAGTCCTTGAGCGCCGCAGCAAATCGGTCTTCGGGGGTTTCGTGGGTGATGCCCTCTCCCTCGGACAGGTCGGCGAGTTCGCGCAGACGCCCTGGGGTGAGGATCTCGGCGGCCGGGATGAGGGTGTCCTGTGGCATGGTGCCGTCGGCCAGCTCCTGCGGGTCCCGTCCGGCCCGGCCGTCCAGCACAACCTGGCACAGCTGGCGCAGGCCGACGTCGGACTTGGTCAGCTGCCGCATGATCTGCTGGGGCTCGGCGTTACTGCCGCGGCCGCCGAACTCGGAACGGGTCAGCAGCTGGGTGCGGCCTCCGACCAGGTGGTAGCTGGCAAGCGCAGCGAGCTCGGCGGTGGCGGGACCAGCAGCGTCACCGGCCTGTACGAGTTCGCGGAGCGCCTCGGCCAGCAGGTCGAGCGGGTGGCCGCAAGTCAGCTCGACGCCGCGCAGGACCGACCAGCGCCAGGCCCGGTCGAGCGCGGATCGCAGGGCCGTGAGCCGCTTGTCCGCGGGGAAGCCCCGCAAGGCGACCTCGGCGGCCAGCTGGGTGCGCTCCTCCAGCTTGGGCTTCGCACCAGTGAGGTCGGCGATGGCGTCGTTGACCGCGCGGGCCTGGCGCTTGTTCGGGTGGGGGTTGAGAGTCCCGCAGGCCAGAACAGCGACCTGGTCAGGGAGGAGGCCGTGCTTGCGGTCCGTGCCATCGAGGATGTCCCGGACGCTTTCGGCGGTCATCCCGGAGGGGATGATCAGCAGGCCGCGTTCGTAGAGGTTGTCCACCGCGGCGTTCGCCTTGGCGTTCAGGGTGGTGGCGATGGAGAAGGTCATGGGCGGCGCCATGTGCAGGTGCGCCACGAACCGCCGGCGAGCCCGGTCGAACCCCCGCGGGGCGGAGTAGCCGATGATCACCCGGGCGTTGGGCATGATCGAGCAGCGGACCATGCGTGCCTGGTCGTCCGTGACGATGTCGCTTCCAGCCCACTCCACGAGGTCGCGGAGCAGGAGGCTCGCGCGACGGCTGCCGGGCCGCAGGTTCCAGGCAGCGTCCTTGAACGTGATGCCGAGTCCCTGGTGGCTGGCGACAGTACGGCCGAAGGCGTCCGTGGACTCCAGTCGTGTCACCGTGCCAAGGTCCGTGGTCAGCCGGACGGCGCTCAGCCATCCCGGCGTTTCGATACCGCGGTCCAGGATGGAGCCGATGTGCGGGTTGTTGTTCACCATGTCGGTGATCCGCGGGGCCATCGCGTCGATCATCTTGTCGGCCGAGTCCATCTCGAAGGTGAGCAGCGCCTCCCCCTCGACAGCTCCGAATCGAGGCATGGGGATCGTGCCGCGGGCGCGCTCGTCCTCGAACCGGATGTTGTCCGGCGACGGCAGGATGCGCCAGGTCACGACGTCGAACTCGATGTACGTGAACTCCTCGGAGCCGAAGCGCTGGATCTTCGGCGAGCGCAGAGCCCGGCGAAGCTGCTGCTGGTCGGCGGCGGCCGCAGCCAGCACCTCGGCCATCTCGGGGCTCAGCCCGATCGCGACACCTGCGGCGACGCTCTTGTCGATCACCGCCTGCGAGGCAGGCGGACGCAGACGCGCACCGATGAGTCGGTGGTCGACAGTGTCCGACTCGGTGGAGAAGGGGAGTGGCGGCTCGGCCGCAGACGTGGGTACGTGGGACACGGGAGTCTTCCTCAGTCTCTCGATCTGCTCGCCGATGTGGCGACAGAGGGCGAGGGCTGGGACCTGACTCGGCACCGTTGCCCCCACCTGCCCTCCCGGCCGGGTGGCCGTCCAGGGTTGTGGCGCACCACCGCCCAACTCACCGTTCCTTCAGGGCACTCGCCGGTTACTGACGAGCGTTGCCTTGGTACGACCTGGTCACCTAGCTGGCAACCGCCGTACTGGAAAGATGAACTGACGATGATGCAACTAGCCGAGAAGAGTAGCACCAAGTGCCCCATGTCGAACAGGGTTGTCGTCAGGGTCAGTTCCACCACCCTCGGCTGAAAGCGACCCGCTTTGGCTGGCCGCCCTTCACCCCAGCGGCCGGATCGTCGGCGGCCACGGTCTGCAGCGGCCGGTGGCCCTTGTCGTCGAGCTGGGCGAGTTCGCGCTCGTAGTCGGCGGTGATGGAGCCGTAGTAGTTCACCGCTGAGCTGCGGTCCGGGGAGATGTGCGCCAAGACCTCGGCGTCCACCTCGCGGCCGGCCCCGTGCAGCTGGTCGACGGCCAGGCCCATGCACTCCGTGTGCCAGCAGATGACCGCGTTCGTGACGACGGTCAGGCACCACGCCTGCTCGTTCTGCCGCTCGGGCTAGCGGCAGGTGATCTTGCCCTCGCAGGCATAGTGAAGCTGGCGGCGCGGGGCGTGGATGCACTCGCCCTTGTTCAGCTGCCGGGCGATCCTGCGCCGGCAGCCCTCGTCCGACAGGAACTTCGCCCCCTAGATCGTAGGTCGCTCACGTCGTCGCGTTCGTCCATCACCAGCGGCAGAGCCTCAGAGACGTCAAGGCTCTTGCCGACCAGGCGGCAGAACTCCGCACGGTGTTCGCCCCACTGGGCGGGGGTGAACAGGTAGGCGGCCGAGTTGTCGTAGCGGCGCGAGCCGGGCACGAACATGTCCTCCGAGCGCAGGCCATCGCGCAGCGCGAGCAGCGTGCACAGCTCCCAGTAGTGCCGGTGGGCGGTCGCGTCCCCTTGGCCGCGGCCTCGTCCGGGTAGCCCTGCCACCGGGACGGTACTAGGGTCTGTTTCATAAGTGGATCAAGGTCTGCAATGATCCACTCGTGGGGCGTGGGGATCTGACGAGTGAGCAATGGGCCAGACTGGAGCCGTTGTTGCCGGTGGGCAAGAAGCCGGGGCG